>NC_007493.2:639704-1276909 GCF_000012905.2 Cereibacter sphaeroides 2.4.1
CCCGATCGGAGGAGCCCGGAACCAGTTCATCAGGATCACTATCAGATCAAGTGGCACACTGATCACTCGGGGCACTTCGGCTACGAGCAGCTAATGGATCCAAGGTTCATTTCGGGAACTGCCGTATCGTTGCTCGAAAGGTTGCGCAATGCGAAGCTGACTGCCCCCCCGAACTCAGCCTTCCATTTTGTCACCACCCATGACTTGACGCAGGGCGACCCGCTGCGGGAACTTGTCTCCAATGTGGACCATTCAATCCGCCTGAAGATCCTTAAAGAGGGTAAAACCGCTAGAAGCACGATGGGAAAGGTCCGGAAAGCTTGGTGCAAACATCTCAAGGTGACGGACGAAGAGCTTTTCGACATTCTGACCGGCTTCCACATAGAGACCCGTGCCCGAAGCCTAGAGTCTTTGCGAACCGAAGTGGCCATGCGTTTCCGGACGGTTGGCCTGAACGGCCACGAGACCGATACGATTTTCCCCTATGATGGGTTCGCAAGGGAGCTCGTCGTCAAGCAAATCCGAAGTCTGGACCGCGCCAAGTTTCGGTCCCTTTGTGAGCGAGAGGGCTGGTATCTTCAGAAGCGCGCGCCCTCCAAACGCGGGGTTGCAATCCAGACATACGCGCCCCGTGCAACGCCTGCCGATCTCCTACTTGCCGCGCCGGAGAATACCTTGGTCCTGGCTGATCACTTCAACGACCGGAAATTGAAGGAGGGGCATAGCTGGGATCAGATCAGAGATGAAGTTAGAAGCTTCTTGGACGCCAAGCTACGTGAGACCGTCGATTTCCGGCTTTTCCTCGATGCACCGTCTTCGTTGGCATTCCTGTCCGGCTCCTGTCTAGGTCTGAAATCTGGAGCATCCGTCGAGCTAGTCCAGATGGGTTACGGCAACCCGAACCGGATCTGGGATACCGCTGACGGGCGAGGTGGTCCGCTTCCCGACATAGAGACGCTTAGAGTTGGAGACGGGCAAGACATCGGCCTCGTTATAAGCCTTGCCCGCAACGCACTTTACAAAGTGCGAGAGTATCTCCAGAGAGAATTGCCGGAGGTGGGAACCGTAATACACGTCACGCCGCCCGGGGGCGCTGCGCAGGGGTCTGTGTCGGGCGGAGAGCATGCTCTTGCCATTGCGGGTCAGGCAGGTCAAGTGGTGTCGGATCTTTCTCGGCCAGGCGGTCGTACGCATATATTTATTGCTGCCCCGAATGCCGTAGCGTTCTTTCTTGGTCAGCAGGCTGACTCCATGGGCGTCTGCATCCCATACGAGTTCGACTTCAAAAAGGAAGTCGACGCCTCCTATCGTCCCTCCTTCGAGATTGGACTTCAGCGGCCTTGAAAGGTCGTCAGGCGACGCCCTATGCTTAGGCGATTCGCCCCCGTGCACGCTGGATAAGGTGCTTGAGGGACGGATCTGACGTATCCTATTGTTACCATTTTGGCCGGAGGAGCTCCTCGTGAAGCTCGAGTCGCAGTTTAGGGATTTTCTTCGTGAGATCCGCCCCACCGAAACTCAGCAAGAGGACTGGAAGGCTGGGGCGAAAACTCTGAGAACGAGGTTGGCTCAGGATCCCGACCTGAAAGACATCTTGGAAGAAACCTTCCTTCAAGGCAGCATTCGCAGATCGACCGCAATCCGTCCCAGCGGCAACAAGCGACCGGATGTGGACATTGTGGTGGTGACGAATATCGACTACACCCAGACCACACCTCAGCAGGCCATGGATCTGTTCAAGCCGTTTCTGGACAAGCACTACGGCGGTAAGTGGCGTCCGCAGGGCCGATCCTTTGGAATTGAGCTTTCATATGTCGATATGGACTTGGTGATCACCGCACTGCCCAGAACCGTGCAACTGCTCGATGAGCGTCAGGTTGCACGTTTTGCAGACAAGGACGCTCTCACCAGTATCTACAAGTCCGATGCGGCAACCTCCCTCTCGACACTGGAGGAGGACACCAGCTGGCGCCTCAACACGCGCTGGCAAGACAGCCGATCCTTCAGTGATCTTGACGGGCTGAACCGTGAGCTCGGCTCGGCTGTCAATGAAAGCCTCAAGGACGAGGTTACCGAAGAGTGGAAGTCGGAACCCTTGTGGCTCCCAGACCGAGACACCAAAAAATGGGGGCGCACACATCCCCTTCTTCAGATTTCGTGGACGGCCGAGAAAAACCGAAGGACGAACAAGACTTATCTCCACATTGTTCGGGCCATCAAATGGTGGCGTCTGGAGATTGCGGAAAAGCTGCCCAAGTACCCCAAGGGCTACCCTCTCGAGCACATGGTTGGGCATCTCCTCGAGGACGGGGCGGACCTGTCCACCGCTCAGGGCATCGTCCAAGTATTCGAGAGCTTCCGCGACAAGTGGCTTCTTGTAGCAAGGAACCATCAGGTCCCTGTGCTTTGTGACCACGGCGTGGCCGAGCACAATGTACTTGCCCGCCTGAGCGCCGAAGACTTCGTGGGGTTTGTCGAGGTAGTATCTAAGTTTGCAGCCCTAGCGCGCCAAGCATTCAACTCGACTGATCCTGTCGAATCCGGCAAGCTTTGGCAACAAATCTTCGGGTCTAAATTTCCACTACCCGGCCCCAACGGCGGAGATCGAACTGGCAGCCACTTTGTCAAGCCGACCGTTGCCGCTGTGCCCCCGACCAGCGACCGCTTCGCTTGAAGTCGCCAAACGATGAGGAGATCCCGGATGTTCTGCATCCGGTTACCTCCTTGCTGCGTATTGGCGTTGGTCCCGTGACTGCGCTGGAAGGTTGGAAAGAGTGGCGAAGGGGGTTTTTCTCTCTTCCGCTTGTTGCTCGTGTCACAATTTCGCCCGGCCAGAGCTTTCCTGCCGAAAGCAGATGGCACCTTGTCGTGTCCTCTGGGTCCTACCCGGCAGATATCTTCATCTTGCCCGACAAGGTGGCAGGTCCGAACTTGACCTTTCCCCACCAGGCCGCAGTCTATTCTCGCGATGGCAAAGAACCGTGGTTGAACGGTGAGCCCTGCCTGACAGATCCGACGGCCGCGTTCGGTGATCGCCACGGATCCCGACCGGAACCCATCGCCCTTGCGGACCGGCTGATCTGGAAGGTCGAACGCTTTTCTCGCTGGTGCGAGCTAGCCGCCGCGGGTCGTCTCCATAATCCCGGTGATCACTTCGAACTCCCGCCCCTTAGCGGACATACCAATCCGATGACCATCGGGTTCCATGAGACAGAGGGGGATCTCGTCAGATGGACCCAAGGCGCCGCTAGAGCAGGTATTGTGCACTTGGTCAGTGTATCTTCCTCTAGTAAAGTCCTTGCAGCGCAAAGTTGGCGGACAACTGAGGATGATCTCCTCCATATGCCAGATTGGGGTCTCCTGATAAAGAATCAGTCGCCGGGACAGATACCAGCGATATGGTTCTTGCTCGAAGAGATCCCCATCATCGGTGCTTGGCAGTTGCCCCGGACATATCGGGAGCTCAGCGAGAGACTTGCAGGAGAAACGATTGACCTAGCCAAATCTTTAGCGGTGTTGGGCCAAAGCATGAGGAAAAGGAACATTAGCCGACCGGCCGTAATCATGTTCGGCTTTCCTATTCCACGGTTCTTTGGAGATGCCCCTTCGCGCATTCACTGGCTCGCAATATGTGACGTCCGCTTGACCCGAAAAAACAGCGCAAGGAATGGTTTCCGCTCCTCCGAGGCGAACCGACAACGGTTTGATCGTGACCTCGCACGGTCAGCCAAAGCCCTTTCTTGGGCTACATGTGAAAACTGGGCACCTGATCAGATAAGGACGCGCCTGCGTAGCGCGCCGGGCTCGCAGCCGAAGATGCTGCTGATCGGTGCTGGTGCGCTTGGCAGCCAAGTTGCCGAGACGCTCATGCGTACGGGTGTGCGTGACATTGATGTGCGTGACCGAGATGAACTCGCGGCGGGAAACCTCTGCCGACACGCTCTCGATCTCACCATGATCGCTGTGAACAAGGCCGCAGCCCTAGCCGCGCAACTCAATCGCCTTCAACCTGACGGAAGAGCCCGAGGCGATGATCGGGCCTTCCCAACTGTCGGACCGGACGGGCCTGAGAATGCCGATGACTATGATGTCATCCTCGATTGCACCGGCGAGAACAAGCTGTTGCGCAGCCTTTCGATGATACCCTGGAAGTCCGAAAAACTGTTCATCTCCCTCTCTGTAAACTGGGGCGCGCGGGGTCTCATGTTCTGGTCATCTCGGGGCGCATCATTTCCGGCAGTTGATGCAACGGAACGTCTCGAGGCGCTTGCAAGAAAGTTCAGGCCCGAGGGAATCGATGAGCGGTTTGAGGGGATCGGCTGCTGGCATCCGGTCTTCCCAGCTGATGCAGCAGACATCCGAATCTGGGCCGGAATGGGGGCAAGATATGTGCTGGACCAGATCGAGGGCGGCCCAGAGGGGTGCGGCATCTATTTCTTCAACGACGATCGGACCATCGGACTTGAGCATGGATAGGTCTGACCGGCATTTCACATCCGATTCTGGGGCGACGGTTACTTTAACTGCCAGAGCATTCGCGAAAATGGCCGAGTTCGCTGCCAAACGATCTCAACGCGAGACCGGAGGTATACTCATTGGTCATTATTCAGAGGATCTGACGATCGCCAGAATAGAAGCCGCGAGTGACGAGCCGCCAGACTCGCGTGCAGGTCGGACTTGGTTCGTGCGTGGCCAAGTAGGGCTCGCCGAGATATTGCAACGGGCTTGGCGTGAGGGGCGCTACTATTTGGGTGAATGGCATTCTCACCCCGGAGCCAGCCCTGCACCGAGCGGCCCGGACTTGTCCGCCATTGCAAAGATGGCGCGTCACCCGACCTTCATTTGCCACCGTCCAATTCTGGTTATCATCGGTGGCAATTTCCATCAACAACCGCTCTTGTCCGCCACTTTGGCTGCCAAAACAGGCGTTACAACTCAGCTGCGTGCGGAACTGTACTCCAATGAGCATGAACGACTGCTTCGGTGAAGTTTAAGGACACAGACGGAGGAGTATCGAATGGTAGCTCAGGGCCGGGCGCGCAATCTTGCTGCGCTCGGCCAAGCAGCAGCGGGGGGCCGCTTCCTGCGCATAGCGGTCATAGGAGCGCGGCCGGTTGCCGCGCGCCATGCAGACTAGGTGTTCAGAGTTCGGCGGCTTGGGCCAGCCTGGACCGGACCAGCGCATCTAGCGTGTCCGTCGGCGGGCCGAGCTCCTTCAGCGCATCCGGCACCGATTTCTGAACATAGCTTGAGACAAACTCGGACGCCGCATCGGGGGCAAGCTTCCGGGCCACCGCAAGGCGTGCGGCCGTCATGACAGCCGAATGCAAGGCCTCGCGATGGCGAGCTTCGATCTGGATCCCGGTCCAGTGCTGGAACCGAACGGTTGCGAAGCCGATCAACGCGGTCAGTGCCACGCCCGCGAGATCAAGGAGGCTCGGCGCCAGGGCGGTCAGGAGGTCGCTGCCGGTCGATGCGGCGGCCGGTAGGGCGAGCATGGCGACGATGGGGACCGAGATCGCGATGCGCGCCAGAGCGGCCAGCAGCGGCAAGCCTACCAGCTGGATGAAGGCGGACGCACAGAGAGCGAGCATGAGCACGAGGAGCGCCGGGGGCGCGAGGATGAAGATCGTGGACATGGGGTCTCTCCTTCACAGGCGGGCGAACTGGAAGTGCATCCAGTCGCGGTTGCAGGCGCGGCCGAGGCTCGTGGCGCCGGCGGTTTCGACGATGGTCCAGAAGGGCTCGTAGGCGGGCGCGGCGAAGCTCGCGCGGTCGCGGCCCCAGCGGAGCGGGTTGCGCTCGGGGTCGAGGTCGACGGCGATGCCCCAAGCGTGCATCGAGAGGGCCGAGCCGCCGCGCATGGGCCGGTGGTTGAAGCAGCCCCCGAAGAAGTTCAGCCGCAGGCTCTCGAACTGGTCGGCGCCGTAGTGCGCCACCGCCTCGCGGAAGATCCGCGTCATGGGGGCCGCCACCAGCTTGTGGCAGCGGAAGCTCGTGATGCTCGTGTTGAGATCCCAGGCGAGCCGGAACGGGATCGGCAGCTCGACGATCCCGGCGGTGCAGTCGGGGCCGCCGGCGACGCCATAGAAGGTCGCGACAGACTCCTGCCGCGGATAGGCGCCCTGGGCATCGGCCACGGCATGGCCCGGCAGCGGCACCCGGTCGACGGCGGCCCGCACCGGCCCGGAGGCCCACGCGGTCAGCGCCTCGCGGGTGTTCGGCCCGAGGAGCCCGTCGATCCGGCCCGGCGCATGGCCGAGCCGCGCCAGCACCGCCTGGCCGGCCGCGATCCGCTGCCGGCGGGAGGGCCAGGTGCGCCAGGGCACCGCCTCTCGCTCCAGCGCGGCCAGCGCGGCCGCCTGGGTCAGCGGCCCCGCATCGCCGTCGATGGCGCCGCGGTAGAGCCCCGCGGCCGCGAGCAGCCGCTGGATGTCGGATGTCGTCACGTCTTTCTCCATATGCAAAAGCCCCGCACAAAGGCGGGGCGTGGTGGGTCGGACTGGTGGGATTTTTCAGAGGAGGGTCGCGATCCGCTCGCGGTTCGAGACGAGGAGCTCCTGCGCCTCGGTGCCGCCCGCCGCAGAGACCGAGTAATTCAGCCGCACCGGCTCGAGGTGGAACCGGCCGAAGAGCGCCCGGATCTCCGACGTGTCATTGATCGACAGGAGGAAGGCGCCCTTCAGGCTGCCGAGGATCTCGGCGATCCGCGCGAACTGCGCCCGGTCGAAGATCCCGCGGCCGTAGTCGTTCTCGCCGCCGAAGTAGGGTGGGTCGAGATAGAACAGCGTCTCGGCCGTGTCGTAACGCGGGATCAGGTCGGCCCAGTCGAGGCTCTCGAAGACCACGCCGTCGAGCCGCTCGTGGGCGGCATCGAGGACCGGCTCGAGACGCGCCAACGAGAAGCGGGGCCCGTGCCCGGCCGAGACGCCGAAGACCCCGTCGAGC
This sequence comes from Cereibacter sphaeroides 2.4.1, assembly GCF_000012905.2. NCBI lineage: Bacteria > Pseudomonadati > Pseudomonadota > Alphaproteobacteria > Rhodobacterales > Paracoccaceae > Cereibacter > Cereibacter sphaeroides. The sequence continues at coordinate 646,653 of NC_007493.2, forward strand.
TTGCCGCCGAAGCTGAGCCGCTGGAGGTAGAGGAACCGCGCGGCGCGCTCGAGGTCGGTGAGCGTGGCCGGGTCAGTCACGCGCAGCCGGTCGAACTCGCGCCGGCTGCAGATCTGGAAGCGCATGATCTCGAGGAGCTGCGGGTAATGCCGCTGCAGGATCCGGAAGAGGTTGATGATCTCGCCGTTGCGGTCGTTCATGACCTCGAGGCGCGGCCGGAAGCGGCGGCGGAGGAAGATCCCGCCCATGCCGACGAAGGGCTCGACATAGGCGCGGTGGGGGATGGCCTCGATCCGCTCGAGGATGAGCGGGTGGAGACGTTTCTTGCCGCCGAGCCACGGAGCAACCGGGGCGGCGGGAGGTACTTGTTTCATAAGGTGATTCGGCCTCACAAGGCGCCTGCCCTCGCGAGGGGTGGCAGGCAGTCTGAAAGGCGACGGACAGGCTGGCGCGGTCGCTGGTGACACATTGGCCGCGTGGTTCGGGCTGTTTGCGCAGCCCGGCCCCTGCCAGAGGGGCGTTACGGGCGCCCCGAGGAAGGGCGCGCCGGATCGGATGATCCATGATCGGGAATGGGCATCAGGGCGGCCGAGGTGCGCTCCCGGCGCGAGCTTCAGGGTGAGGTTGTGCCCCGCGTTGTGTTCCCCTAAAGTTCCCTCTCGTGGCAGGGAGGTTTCATGTCGGCATCTGCAAGAAGCTCCTCCGAGGACCGCATCCCCCTTGCCGTCACGTCGATCATTCTGACGGTTCTTGCGCTGTCGCTCGGGGATGCGCTGGTCAAGATGACCAGCGGCAGCTTCGTCATCTGGCAGATCTTCGTGGTTCGGTCGCTGATCCTGCTCCCGATCCTGATGGGTGTGGCCCTGTCGCTCGGCTGCCTGCGCGTGCCGCAGGCAGGGATATGGATCGCGGTGCGGAGCCTCATGCTGATCGCGATGTGGATCTGCTACTACTTGGCGCTGCCGAACCTGTCCCTGTCGGCCGCAGCGGCGGCCTACTACACGCTGCCCATCTTCATCACCCTGTTCTCCGCGGTGTTCGTTGGCGACAGCATCACGGCGAAGGGCTGGGCCGCCGTTGTGCTGGGGTTCGTCGGCGTCCTGTTCATCCTTCGCCCGAGCGCGGGAGACTTCAATCTCTATGCGCTCCTGCCGTTGCTGGCGGCGATGCTCTACGCCGGGGCCATGATCTTGACGCGGACGCGTTGCCAGTCCGAGCATCCGGTCATCCTGTCGCTGGCGCTGAACCTCGGCTTCATCATCGCCGGCGGCATTGCCGCCTGCCTGATCTGGCAGCTGCCGGCAGACATGAGGCAGGGTTTCCTGCTGTCGGAATGGACGGCCATGGGGTGGAGCGAATGGGTGTCGATGGGGCTTCTGGCGGCCTCCATCCTGATCGGCAGCATCGGGGCGGCCATCGCGTACCAGAATGGCCCGCCAGCCATGATCGGCGCCTTCGACTTCGCATATGTCGGCTTTGCCGTCCTCTGGGGCATCGTGTTCTTTAACGAAACTCCCGATCTGATCGCGTCCATCGGCATGATCATGATCGTGGGTGGCGGGATCCTGTCCCTCCGCCAGTGAGCGGCAGCCTCGCTCGCCTCCTCCACTATGCGTGTGGGTGCAGATGGCCGCCGGTGGCGCTGCTCCCGTTCTACCCCGCGCTCCTTCCCCGCCAGAGCCGCTCCAGCATCGCCGTGGTGCCGCGCGGCCCGAGATAGGCCAGCATCGCGACGAGGCCCATCGCCGCCCGGCCGTCGAGGTCGAGGTACGAGCTCAGGGCCTCGCCGATGAAGGCCATGGCGACGAGGGCGGGGATCTCCCAGAGGAGCTCGCGGCCGAAGAAGGCGCGGCGGCGGGCGCGCACCTCGCCGGTGTGATACATGAGCCGCCCCATGGCGGCGGCGATCAGCGTGGCGATGGCCCCGCCCCAGAGCGCCGTGATGGTGTCGATCAGTCCCTTTTCCGGCATCGCGCCGCTCCTGTTGTGTGCGCTCCGCGCGTCTGTCGGCCCGGCCGGAGGCGGCCGGGTCTTGTCATGATGATCGGGAAGGCGGGGGCGCCTCAGTCTGCCGGTGGCTCGGGGAAGCCCGACTGATCGATCAGGCTCAGAGCCTCACCTCTGCGGCTTCGACGAACAGCCGATCCGTCTCCTCCGGCGAGAGGCCGAGGAGGAAGGCCAGCGTGTCCGTCGTCTCCGATCCGCGGACGAGCATCGTCGCGCCGCGCAGCGCGGCCCGCATCGCCCAGGGGTAGGAGGCGTCCTCCGCGATGGCCATGGCCTCGGCCCACTTCTCCTCGCCGATCACGATCATGGCCTGCAGGACAGAGACCTGGGCCGGCCCCCGCGCGCGAGCCTCGGCCTGCGCCCTGATGTCCGCGGCCTTCACGAGCCTGCTGTAATCGATGGTCGCGGTCGTCATCATTGCTGCTTTCTTCCTGGTCATGGATCAGCCTTCCGCGGACGGCGGGAGGTAGGGCGGGATCGGGATATCCTGATCCTCGACCTCGACAGTGCCGGGGTTCGGCAGCGGATTGTCCCCGTAATAGCCGTGGGGGAAGACCACCTCGAACTCGAGGACACCGTCGATCCGGGTGACGTTGCTCGTGACCCAGGTGTTGTCCATGGCGTCCCAGGGCAGCACGTCGCCCTCCCCGACGCCGCTGAAGTCGTAGACCATGTCATTGCAGGTCAGGGTGTCCCCCTCGGCCCGGAAGACGGTCAGCTCATACATCCGCCGAAGCGGGACCATGCGAATGCGCATCATGGCGGATTACCTCCAGCGGCCGGTGACGAGAAGATCGACGACCTGCGTGCCTCCGTAGGACGTCGGAGCCAGCAGCATGTAAGCGGCGACGTTCGAGGCCCCCGGCCGGCAGAGGAGCGAGATCACCGAACCGCCCCGGCAGCCGCCGGTCACGCAATGGCCGTTCAGGGCCGCGCTCACGAACTCGACCGGAAGCGTCACCGTCTGCCATTCGGTGCGATAGAGCGAGCCCTGCGCGATGGTCGGACCCGGAACCCCGGTCTGGACCAGGCGGCAAAGCTGTGTCCCATCCGCAAAGCGCACATATTCGGCGCCGGCCGTCTCGCCCTTTTCGATGATGCCGCCGCGGGGGAAGCCGGAGGACCAGCTGACAGCGCCCACGATGTTGCGCTGGTCGTAGGTCAGGAACCAGTCGCCCCAGGTCGTATCCTTCTGCCGGCACCAGCGCCCGGTATCGGTGGCCGTCTGCGGATAGGCGATCTGGATGGCGCGCGCCGCCCCGTGCTGGATGTGCTGCAGGGTGCCGACGCCCATGCCGGCGGGACGGTTCAGCGTGGCGCCCGTGACCTGATAGAAGCCCGTCGTCCCGATCTGGTCCGCATCGTTGCCCGGGATCGGGCGCGCGGTGCCGCCGAGGCCGTAGTCCCCGACCTTCAGGAGGCGGCCGGGCGTGGTGTCGAGATCGCTCTGGGTCACGGCGGTGCCGGAGAGAAGCCCCTGCAGCTCCATGCCGGACGGCGTGAACCGCGCCCGTTCCGTCCCCTGGCAGGTGACGCCGATCTCGTTCTCGGCCGCGAGGAAGAAGCCGGTGTTCGAGCCCACCTCCCCGTTGAAGGTGAGGCCGGGGAAGGTCGGCGTCCCGTCCGGAACGCTGAAGGGAACCAGCGCCGCCGCGCGGCCGGAGCCGACGCGGAACCGTTCCTCTCCCCCGGCCGCGATCCCGAGCAGGTCCGCCGCCGCCCGGAAGATCCCGGTGTCGAGGTCGCCCGCGAAGGTGAGGCCGGGGGCGGCCGCCGCCCCGACGGGCACCACGGCCGGGAGGGTGGACTGGAAGTGGGTGGTGGAGAAGAAGCCGCGCGTGGCGCCGCCGGTGACGAAGTGCAGCACGTCCGCCCCGTCGCTGCGGATCCCGGTGTTCGGATCGGCCTCGAACGCGATCCCCGGCGCGGCCGCCGTCCCGAGCGGCGCCCGGAGCGGCACGGTCGAGGTCAGCGCGAGGGCGGAGACCGTGAGCCGGAGGACGCCGCCGGCCGCGATCCCCAGCGCGTTGCTGCCCGGCCGGAAGAGCCCGGTGTCGGGATCGCCCTTCCAGACGAGGCCCGGCGCGGCCGCGGTGCCGTCGGAGAAGCCCGCGCCGGTGAGATAGGGCAGCAGCGCGTTCAGCTCGGCCACGAAGGCCGGGAACCAGCCGAGGAAGGCGTCGGCATCGTCGTTGAAGGTGCCGGGGTTGCCGCTGTTCGGCGGCGTCGGCGGGGGAGAGAAGAAGTCCATGGGATGTCCCTTGCGTCAGGCGAGGCTCTCGACCTCGGCGCGGCCGTCGCAGATGGCATGGCCGAGGGTCAGGTCGTAATCGCGGAGGATGCCGGCGACGGTGGTGCCCCAGAGGTCGACCCCTTCGCCCGCGTAGAAGACGGCGAGCCGGCTCGAGACCCGCTCCATGATCGACTGGACGCGCGCGGCGCCCTCGAGCGGGACCTGGAAGGCCAGCGAGACGGTGCGGGTGACGGGGCGCGGCACGATATAGAGCCCGCCCCATTCGTCGCGCTGCTTCACGGAATAGTCGACGAGGCCGAGGCCGGTGCCGGCGACCGTGGTGCCGACCGGCGTGTCGCGGCCCATGACGATCTCGCCCACGCGGGTGACGGCGCCCCCCGTGACCGTGATGTCGAGCGTGGCGCCTGCCGGCAGCGGCGCGGCCACGATCACGTTCGGGGTGAAGGCGAACTCGGTGAAGACATATTCCCAGAAGGTGCCCACCGGGTCGCGCGCCACGAGACCCTCCGTCCGGTCGTGGATCGTCACGCCTGCGGGCGTGGTGACCTTCACCCGGACGGAGGCCGCATCGAGGTTGAAGAAGGCGATGCGGTTCAGCGTGCGCGGCAGCCGGATGGAATAGGCGATGGTGGGGCCGCCGACCGTCTGGCCGCCGATCCGCTCGTCGAAGGCGCGCCAGCGGTTGGTGGCCCCGATCCGGAGCCACCAGCTGCCGAGCGTATCGCCCGCCGGATCGTGGCCCGTGTTGCCGTCGGCCACGCTCTCCCAGACGCCGTGATGGGCCACGACGCGGGCGCCGCGGGCGTAGGTCACGCCCGGGCCCCAGGCAGGATGGTCGTCCTCGGGGATGTTGCTCGCGAGGAGCGCCGCCGGCGTGACCGGCGTCGGCAGGATGATCCGCATCAGACGGCCTCCGTCGGGTCGATCCGGACGCCCACCGTTCCGATCCGGCGCAGGTCCTTCGCCGTGGCGGTGGAGGCCTCGGCCCCCTTGCGGGCCCAGACCTTCATCTCGGCGAGCTCGCGCGCGATCTGGGCATTCTCGGCCCGCAGAGCCACGAGCTCGGCCTGCAGATCGCGCACGGCGCCGGCCACCTCGGAGGCGCCCATGGCGGCGCCGCCGAGAATGTCCGCGGTCCGCCCCGCACTGTGGATCCGGCTCGGGCCGGTGGCCTCGAGCTCGGGCCCGAGCTCGCCCACGAGGCGCAGGCCGCCCGCATGCAGGCCGCCCGCGGCGAAGCCCGGGACGTCGAGGCCGATGGCCGACCAGTCGAACACCTCCGGCTTGAACGGCCGCAGCCCCGCGAGGATCGCCTCACGGCCGTGGTTGCGGTAGTGGATGGTCGGGTCGTAGCCGTACTCGTCCGCGGCCACGTCCGGGTAGAGCCGCAGATAATCGGCTGTATCGAGCGGGATCCGGCCCTGCCGCTGCTGGAAGAGGCCCCAGAGGTAGTCCTTCAGGCTCCCCGGCAGCCGGCGGATCGTCTCGATCCCGTCGAGCGGGGAGAAGCCCTCGATGGCCCGCATGACCTGCCCGATGGTCTTGCCGTCGGTCGAGATCCCGGCCTTGGCGGCCATCGCCAGGATCTGCTTGTCGGTGGCAAGGATGTCGCCGGCCGCGTTCGTCGCGAGGCCCCCGGCGAAGGCCGACAGCGCCGCTCCGCGCTCGCGCTGCCCGGCCGCGCGCCCTTCCGCGAGGATCGCGTCCCTCAGATCGTCGAGTGCCGTGCGCAGCGCCGTCATCGGCGCCGTGATCGCCCCCCTCGTCGTGGTCTCGAACCAGCTCGAGAAGCCGGTCGAGGGGTCGAAGGCGAAGCTGCCGCCGAGGGTGATCCGGCCGCCCTGGGCGCCGAGGGCCTTGAGGAGCTCCGCCATGCCGAGATCGGAGGCGGGCTTGTCCATCACCAGCGCGAGCCGGCGCACCGACTGCGCCACGCGAACGGCGGCGAGCGCGCGCAGATCGTCGGGCAGCGCGTCGGTCTTCGCTAGATAGCTGATGCGCGCGAGGTGGTCGGAGGAGGCTTTCGCCGCGATCCAGACCAGATCCGGCGTGAGATCCATCCGCCGCAGCACCATGTCGAGCGAGACCTCGACGCCGCTCGTGGCATTCTTCAGGATGCGGCGCAGGTCGGCCGGGATGTCCGCCGTCGCCATCAGCCCCACGGTCACGTCGATCCGCTCGCGGAGGGCGGCGTAGGAGATCTCCTTCGCCGCCGCGATGGCGCCCTCGAGCGAGCCCAGCTGCGCGTTCAGCGCCGCGATCTGCTCGGGCTTCAACGCCTCGCCGCCGGCGAGGTAATCGCGCACCTCGGTCAGGAGATCGACCTGCTCCCGATAGAGGCTGGCCAGCACATCCTCCTTCGCCCCCTCAAGCCCGGTCACGCCCTGCAGGAGCTGCAGGTCGGAGAGCACCTGCGCCTGCGCGCGGGCCACATCCACCGCCGACCGGGCCTGCCCGCGCACCGCCTCGATATAGGCCGAGGCCGCGCCGGAGACGGCTTTGGCCGCCTCCTGATCGCCCGCCATCGCGCTTGCCAGCATCGTCTGATAGCGCGCCTGCGACTGGGCCGCGGCCACCGCGGGCGAGATCAGCTCGGAGGCCGCGCTGCGCAGATCGCCGATATAGTCGCGCAGCGCCACGGTGACCTGATACCAGCCCTTCGCCGCCGCGGCCGCCCCCCGCTGCGCCTCGGCCGCGCCGGAGATCATCCCGTCGAGATCCGTGCTGATCGTGCCCACGAGGCCCGCCAGCTCGGCCGAGAGGCTCGCCACGCTCGGCAGGATCTGATCCATGACGCCCGCCATGCCCACGAGGGCCGCGTAAAGCTCGCGCCCCCGCTCGGTGGTGAGATCCTGCGCCTCGACCAGCCGGCGATATTCGGCGCGGGTCGCGGGCAGCGCCACGCCCAGCTTGGCCAGCGCCTCGGTCGCCTGCCGCGTCGCGGTCTCCATCCGCTCGGCCTCGCTATAGAAGGCCTGGTAATAGGAGGAGGTGGCGGAGACCATTCCTTCAAGCCCGCCGAAGAGCGCGGCCAGATCCGAGGCCATGCCGGCGGTCACCATGTCCACCGCCCGGAAGCTCATGCCCAGCGTGTCCATGACGCCGTTGACCCCGGTCATCGCCGCGCTCAGCCGCTGCAGGGCCTCGACGAAGCTCTCGCCCTCCTTCACCAGAGCGGCGAGCTCGGGGCGGGTCGAGACGAGGCTGTTGCCCGCGATCAGGTCTGCCAGATCGCCCTGCCGCTTCCGGCCGAAGAAGGCGGAGAGAAGCCGGTCGCCGATGGACCCCTTGAGCCCGCTCACCACCGCATCGGACGTCCCCTCGGCGATCCGCTTCTCGAGATCCTTGATCGCCTGGTCGTTCTTTCCGACATAGCCGAAGGCGCGCGCGGCGAAGCTGTCGCCGAGCTCGGTCAGCTTCTCCTGCAGCTTCGCGCCGATCTCCTCGTCGGAGAGCCCCTTGGTCGAGAACTTCACAGACGCCGCAAAGCCCTTGAAGGCCTCGGCGCCGATGCCGAGCGTGTCCGCAACATCCATGACCGAGGCCTGCATCTGGCTCACGGCCTTGACGATGGGGCTCGCCACCGCCCCGTCTGCGAGGCCATAGCTGGTGCGCCGCGACTTCGAGAGCCCGCCGAACCGGGACTTCTCCACCTTCTTGTAGGTTTCGACCATGGCATTCAGCTCGCGCACGGTGACGCGCAGCCCTGCATCGAGGAGCTTCGTCTTCGAGCCGAAGAAGGAGACGGCCGCCGCCACGGCGGCGATGGGGCCCAGAATGGCGCCCGCCGCCTGCGCGAAGCCGACAAGACCGCTCGTCGCCATGCTGAGCGACTGGCCGATATAGGCAAAGCCCCCGGAGAGGCCGCCGGAGAAGAAGTTCCCGAGCGAGCCCAGAGCCCCGCTGCCGAAGGCGCTGAAGGCATTGCCGATGCCAAGGACCCCGCCACCGCCGCCACCACCGAAGAGGCTCCCCAGCATCCCGAGGCCGCCGCCGCCCATGCCCGGCACGCCCGCCGCGGCCGCGGTGCCGGCGACGCCACCGCCGCCGAGCCCCATCCCGATGACGATCCGGTTACGCGCCGCCGTGGCGATCATCTCGGCCAGCATGCTCTTGAAGCTCCCGAGGACGTTGCTCACGAAGCCCTTGAAGTCCTTGAACCCGCCGGTGACGAACTCGCCCCAGGCCGTGGCCACATCGCCGATGATCGGAATGCCCTCGCCGAGCTCCCGGTTCAGCTCTCCGATGGCGCGCCGATGCTCGTCGGCCGAGAGCAGGCCCTTCTTCGAGAGCTCGCCGAGCTTCGCGATCTCCTCGCGGTACTTCTGAACCGGCGTCTTCAGCCGCTCCTTCCACGCCTTCGCGGCCGTGACCAGATCGGAGAGCTTCTGCTTCGCCCCGCCCGCGGCGGCGCCCAGATCCGACACGTTGTCGCCGAGGTCGGAGACGGGCGCCGCCGCCCCGTCGGCGGCCTCCCCGGTGCCCGTCACCGCGGAGCGCAGCTCGGCCGCGGCGGCAGCGGCGGCGTCGAAGCCCTCGGAGGCCAGCGCCCGGGCCTCCTCCTTCAGCGCCTGCGCCTCGTCGCGCGCGCCCCGGGCGGCCGAGGTCAGGGCATGGACCCCGGACCCGGCCAGGATCGCCATGTTGCCCACCTCGAGCGCCGCCTCGCCCATGCCGGGGACGGCCGCCATGCCCTGCGACAGGTCGCGCAGGAAGTCGGTCCATTTGCGGGCGACGGCGGCGATCATGGTCAGAAAGCCCGCCTCGACCGTCTTCCAGACCGCGTTCAGCGCCGGGCCGAGAGCGGTGGCGCTGGTCTTCATCCCCTCCCAGACGCCCCTCGCGACCCGGCCCATGATCTCCATGGCATTGCCGAGACCGCCCACCGCCTTGACCGTGCGCGTCACTTGATAAGCCAGCTCGCCCACCGCGACCACGGCGATGCCGAGGCCGGTGCGGATCAGGGCCGCCCGCGTCGCGACCAATCCGGCCACGAAGGCCCACGCCGCGCGGGTGGCGACGATCAGGGCCGGGGTCATGGAGACGGCGAGCGCCGCGGCCGCCGTCGCCGTGTAGACCGCGAGCCGGTCGATGTTGTCCGCCACCGCGCCCGCGACCGAACCGATCCCGTCGATCACGCCGCGCAGCAGCCCGCCCTCGCGCATCGAGGTCGTGAAGGCCACGGCCATGGCCTGGACGGCGGGGGCGAGCTCGGCCGCGATCCGGTCGCGGGCGGCCGAGACCGCCGTGGCCATCTGCCCGAGCGCGAGGTGGGCGTCGCGGAGGGCCGCCACCGCATCGTCGCCGAGGATCGCGCCGAGGTCGGCCGCCTGGTCCCCGAGCCGCTCCATCTCGGCGCCGTTGCTTCGCAGAAGGGGGAGCAGCAGGGTCGCGTCATTGGCGATGGCCTCCATGTAGAAGGTCATCTCGGCCTGCGAGACGCCGGCCTTCTCGAGGCTCGAGACATAGAGCTGCAGCGCCTGCGGCCCCGACAGATTGCGGAACTCCTTCGCCGTGACCCCGACCTTCGGGGCGATCTTCTCGAAGAAGTCCTTCATCTCGCCGCCGCCGGTCGAGAGGAAGTCGCCCACCTTGTCGTTCACATCCTTCAGGATGTCGGCGAGCTTCTCCTGCTCGATGCCCACGCTCTTCGAGGTGGCGGACCAGCGCTGCAGCGTCCCGGGCGTGGTGTTCGCGACCTGCGCCAGCCGCGAGATCTCGTTCGCCGCGCGGGCGGTCGGCACGACGATGCCCGTCATGGCGGCGCCGACCGTGGCGCCGATGGCCGAGAGCGCGCCGAAGGCCTTCGCCGCCGCCCCGAGCGAGGACTGCGCCCTCTTCAGGCCCTTCTGGAACTCTGCGCTGTCGAGGCCGAGGTTGACCCGGAGTGCGCCGATGACTGCCGACATGGGAAGCCTCCTCATGGAGAAGGCCGCCCGGAGGCGGCCTGGTCAGTTGCGTTTGTGCGGAGCTGGTCCGGGGACGGCGGCCGGTTCATGTTGCAAGGGGCGGTCTTGGTCCGGCGGCGGGCCGCGCCCTCACGGGGATTACCCGCGCCCTCTGAGCGCCATGCCGATGAGCAGGCCGCGCACCCGCTCGTGGTCGGTATCCCAGCCGGCGTCCGCCTTCTGCGCGGGCGGCGCGCCTGCCTCTGCCGGCGGCTTGTAGTCCGGCATCCTGCCCGGCTGGTGGAAGGCGAAGGCCACGAGGGTCGCGAGCTCGTGCTGCAGCACGCGCCGGTCCTCGATCTCGCGCCGGCGCCGCTTGTAGTCGCCTTCGAGGATCGAGATCAGCTCGCGCGGAGTGAGCCGCCAGAACAGCTCGTATTCCTGCCCGGCAGCGAGCCACCGGGCGAGGAGGTCCTCGATCAGGCCGCGGCCGGCTTGGCCTTGGGCTTCGCCGGCGCCGGGGCGTTTCCCCCGGCGTTCTCGACCTCTGCCTCGGCCTTGGCCGACTCGGGGAAGGCGGCGCGGATCGCATCGCCCAGAAGCCGCGAGGCCTCGGCCAGCCCGATCTCGTCTATCAGGTCGCCCGCCGCATCCTCGCTCAGCCCCTCGTGGCCCATGCCGGCCCAGATCAGCCGCCGGAGCCGCAGCATGTCGCCCTGCGAGCCTTCGCCCTGCATGGCCACGATGGCATCGACGAGGGTCTCCCCCGCGCGCTCCTGATAGCGGACCTGGGCATTGGTGGTGAGCCGGATGAAGCGCTCACGCCCCTCGGCCTCGAACGGGATCGCGCCACGGATCATGTTCATGCCTCCGTCCCCCGCGTCCAGGTGGGCGCGCCGGTCCCGCGGATGTTGAGGTTGATGCCGACCGGGGCGCCGAGGTCGCCCGCTTCGATCTGCGGCACCGGGAAGCCGCGGAACTCGAACACGTCGCCGGTGCTCTGGTCCGGGGCGGGCTTCATCGTCACGCGGTAGTGGATGGGGTTCGGGGCCTCCTGATCGGCGATCATGGCGGCGTAACCCGCCGAGGTGTAGCCCATCGGGATGGTGATCTGGCCGATGTCCTTCAGCCCCTTGATGTAGTCGCGGTAGCCGCCCTCGCTGTCGAGCGAGGTCACATCCTGATAGTCCTGCTCGACGACAGGTACGGCGATGCCCTTGGCTTCCGGGATCACGGTCCAGCCGCTGGTCCCATCGGTGGAGCGCTCCACCTTGGCCCCGTAGGCGATGATCTGTTTCGAGGCCATGTGGCCCTCCTATGCTGAGTAGATGGTGAGGAAGTCGAGCGAGACCCGGAAGGGCCGCCCGGTGTCGTCGCCGGGCTCGCGCAGGTCGCGCGCGCCGTCGAGGAAGACACCCCGGAACCCGCCGCCGCTGTGGCCGTGGAGCACGGCGCGCACGGCGCGGGAAAGCTGCTTCGCTGCGCCGTAGCTTTCGGCGTAGCAGTCGATCTGGACGCGGGCCTGCTGCACTCCGTCAGGCCCGCTGACAGTCAGCCCCTCGCGGTCGCTGATGGTGTTGAGCACGAGCGCGGGGAGCGGGTCGCCCTGGGGGTGGCGGCCGAAGTTGACCCGCCTGCCGGCAAGCGCCGTCACCCCGCTGGAGACCAGCAGGAGCGCGCGGAGAGCTTCTTCCATGGGTCAGCCCCCTGCGGCTTTCGCTGCGGCCCGGGCCGCGCGCTTCTCGGCGCGGACGATGGCCTTCCGGATTTCGGCCCAGATCTCGACCTTGAGCCGCCCGAGCAGGGCCTCTCGATCCTGATCCCATGCGGGCCGCATGTAGGACTGCGGTGCCTGCTTGATGGAGCCGAACTCCTGCACCACCGCCTTGATGGCCGCTCGCTTCGACGCCTTGATGGGGCCCATGTAGAGCTCGATCGCGCTGAGGTTGCCCGCGTCGGTTGCCGCCCGGCGCGCATCGCGCAGGGCGGCTCGGGCCTCTCCCACAGAGCCGCCAGCGCGCATCACGGCTCCGAACTCCGCCTTCCCGATCTCGGCGCCGCCGCCCACGGCCTTGGCCGCGACGGTGATGCTCTTCGACAACTCCTCTGTGTCTTTCGGGGCGAGACCGCGGGCGATCTCCGCCATCGGCTGCAGGGACTTCACACCGGCGCGGCGCAGGGCGCCCCGAGCGGCCCCCTTGCTCAGGCGCGCCAGCTGCGCCTCGAGCTCCTTCAGCCCCTCGACCTTGACCCGCATCAGTCGATCCTCGCCGCCGCCGTGATCTCGATCCACTGCCGCCGGGTCTCCGGCGGCTCCTTGATACCGGTGATGTCGAACTCCCGACCTTCGCAGACGAGACGATCCTTCGGATTGATGGCGGCCGCGAAGGCCGACCACCGCACCGTGAAGCGGGTCGTGACGCCGGCCGCGACCTCGGCCGCGCGCCAGCGCTCGCCGTCGCTGAGATCCGCGCGGGCGGCCCAGACCGGCGATCCGTGATCGGACCACGTCTCAACCTCGGCGAAGCCATCGTCCACCAGGGCAGCCCGGCGGAACTGGATCCTGCGGTCGAGCTTCTCGGCCTTCATGGCCGCTCCTCCGGCAGATCCCGCCACGCGCGATAGGGCTCCATCAGGCTCCGCACCGGCCCGGGCAGGTCGGGGGCGGCTTGCGTCCACTCGCCGTCATAGATCATGCCGACCAGCAGCATCACCGCGACGTGGAAGGCGCGCGGCGCAACAATGGCAAGCGGATCATGGTCGGGGTCACCCGGCGCCGGGATCAGCGCGGCGTCGGCGTAGACGGGGCGATCCAGGAATGCCGTCAGCCGCTCCTCCACCGCCTCGGCATAGAGAACGATCAGGCCATTCTGGATCTCGGCACTGGCCCGAAGATGCTCCTTCAGAATGGCCAGATCGGTGATCATTCGGAGCCGCCCCCCTCACCGCCGGCCGCCTTGGCGGCATCGGCTTGGCGCTGCTGCTCGGCCTTCGCCTCCTGCTCCGCCCGCTCACGAGCAGCTGCCGCGTCCTTCTCGGCCGCGGCTTTCGCCTCCTTCTCGGCCTCCTTCCGCGCGACCTCGGCCTTCTTGCGGGCGGCTTCCGCCTCGCGCTCGGCCTCCTTCTCGGCCTTCTGGCGCGCGGCCTCGGCCTCACGCGCCGCTGCGGTCTCGGCATCGAGCCGGGCCTTGATGCCGGCGGCGCGTTTCTTCGCGACATCGGACAAGCCCTCCACGAAGTTGCCGCCCTTCACGAGGCGGGCGCCGAGGTCGGCATCCACCTTGATCGGCACATGCGCACGCGCACGCCCGTAATCGCCGACCTGCATGCGCAGCGGCGTGACCGTCATCTTCGACATGGTCTCTCTCCAAAGGGGATCGGAACTGAGAGGCGGGCCCGAAGGCCCGCCCCGGTCACCTGCGCCGCGATCAGGCGACGCGGCCGAAGTCGCCGTAGATCAGCGCGGCCGCACGCTTGATGGCCAGCGCCAGCCGCTTCTCGGCCCGCACGGTCAGCATGTTCTTCACGAAGTTGTCCCGGTCCTCGGACGAGATCAGCACCTCGGTGTCCATGCGGTCGTAGATCGTGGCGGCCGCGCGGAAGGCCCCCACGAGGAACTTGTCCTCGTCGATCTCGGTCGTCGGCACCACGGGGCGGCCCCAGAGCACGGGACCGGCCAGCTGCAGCGGGTTCGCAAAGATGTAGCGGTTCTCGGAATCCTTGGCCGTCTCGATCAGCGCCCAGTCGATCTCGTTGAGCACCATCCCGTCCGCCGGATAGAGAGCGAGGCTCGCCTCCAGCAGCGCGAAGCGCAGCTTGTCGATCGCCGTGGCGCCCGCGGGCTCGTAGACGCCGGAATAGGCGCTGGCGTTGGTGATCAGGCCCGACAGGTGCTGACCCTCGCCGTCGCCCGAGAGGATCTCCGCCTCCTCGGTCAGGTCGAGACCGTAGCGAAGCTCGCCGTCGATCTCGCCCTGCAGCTGGTCGGCATCTTCCAGAGCCTGCCGCGAAACCGGGATCCAGTGCGCGATGGTTCGCACCGGAGCGTCAGCGGCCTCGTATTCCAGCCCGCTCTCGGGCTTCAGCGCGCCTTCCGCCACGACGCCGGCGGCATTGGTGCGGGCCTTCATCCGGGCATACTGGACGAGGTTCGAGTTGGTGGTGGACCGGCTCAGAAGATCGCGGACGAACACCTGCCGGCGGGGGAGACCCACGATCTCGGTCTCGCGCTGGGGCGCGATCAGCGGGCCGGCCGAGGCCGAACCCGAGGTAATCGCGTTCTGCACGATGAGAGTGATGGTGCCCTTGCCGTTGAAGGCCTTGACCTGGGCGTCCATCGAGATTGCCTGCCCGAGGGTCTGGCGCGCAGTGCCCCCGCCCCGGCGACCGGACATGCGCTGCTCGATGTCGAGGTTGCGCGCATCCATGTCCTCCAGCCGCTGCTGCAGCTTGGCGACCGAATCCTGCAGGGCGTTCTGCGCGGTCAGCAGACTGTCGGCCTTGACCTTGGTCTCGTCCGAGAGCTTGCCCGCGTTCTTCGCCTCCTGGAAGGCGGTGTCGGCCGTCTTGCGGACGTCATTGCCGATGCGGTCGAGCTCCTGCTTGACCTCCTTCAGCAGGGCTTCGAGGTTGCCCGCGCCACCCTCTGCCCGGGGGGCACAGAGCACGGCATGGGGCTGGGTCGCCGCGAGGAGCGCGGACGCCACCAGCGGCATGTTCAGATGTTTCATGGTGATCTCCGATCAGATGGTTTTCGCGAAGTTCAGGAGGTTCCGCACCTCCGCAGCGACCGCAGCGTCATGCATGCTGGCAGGAGCAGCGCCCGGCTTGCTCCCCTTCAGGGCGGCGAGCAGCTCGCGCGCCTCAGAGCGTGAGACCCCCGCCTTGCTGGCGAGGACGTCGAATTTCCTTTCGGCGCGGGCGGAGGCCCGCCCCTCGTCGGCATCGGACAGGTCCAGCTCGTCCGCCGACAGCAGCCCGTCCGCGAAGCCCTGCTCCACCGCCTGGCCGCCCGAGATCCACGTCTCCCGGTCGAGCATGGCCGAGATCTTCTTTGCATCGATCCCGCTGCGTGCCGCGTAGATGTCGGCCGAGACGGCATCGAAGGGCTCGAGCCACTGCGCCACCTCGGTCAGCGCGTGGCGGTCGCCGGCCGCGAGCACCCAGGTGTTGTGGATCATCAGGAAGCCCGCCCGGGCGATGCGGATCTCGTCGCCCGCCATGGCGATGACGCTGGCGGCCGAGGCGGCGACACCGAGCACCCGGACCGTCACCTTCGCGGGATGCTCGCGCAGCGCGTTGTAGATCGCGAGGCCCTCGAAGAAGTCCCCGCCCGGGCTGTTGATGTTGACCACCACATCCCGGTCGCCGATTGCGCGGAGCGCCCCGCTGATCCGCTTTGCCGTCACGCCGTCGCCCCAGAAGTCCTGCCCGATCACCTCGAGGATCGAGATGCTGGCATCGCCCTCTTCGGCGGCCGATCGAACATCGGGGTTCCAGCGCTGCAGCGCCTTCACGTTCACATCGCTCCGGATGCCGGGCTTGGCCGAGACTTCGGCCTTCGGCAGGTCGCGCATGCTCATGCCTGATTCTCCTTCTGGCCGAGATCGGATAGCGGCGCCATCGCGGTCTGAGCCGTCAGCTCGTCGCCGCCGTCGCGCCGGGAAAGGTTCAGTTTCTCGCGGGCCTCGTTGCGGGACATGATCCCGTTGGAGACGAGCTTGGTCAGAAACTCGGACTTGGCCTTGCTGTCCATCTGGAGGATGCCCTCGCGGTTGAACTCGGCGTAGCGCGAGAGCCGCTCACCCCGGGGCATCAGATCCTTTTGGATCCGCTTCTCGATGCGCCGCAGCACCGGGTTCAGCCCGAGCTCCATCCAGGCGATCAGGATCTGCTCGACGCCCGAGCCCCACATCGTCTGGCCCTCGCCCGCGTGGCCGATCACGATCGGCGGCACCCCGAACCAGCGGCAGATGTCCTCGACCTGGAAACGCCGGGTCTCCAGCATCTGGGCATCTTCGGGGTTCAGCGTCAGCGCCTCGAAGCTCATTCCGGCTTCGAGCACCATCACCTTCCAGGCGTTGTCCGAGCTGCGGTAGGCCTCCAGCATCGTCCGCATCTGCTGACGCTGCTCGGCGGTCAGCGTTTGCCCTGCCTTCAGCACCCCCGAGATCTGCATCCCGTTCGAGAAGAGCTTGCCCGCGCTCTCGTCGGCCGCCAGCGCCGTGCCCATGGTCTGGACGCCGAAGTTGATGGCCGACAGCCCCATGTCCCCGCCGAAGCCGAACCCCTTCACATGGAAGACCTTGTCGCGGGGCAGCACCTCGCTCTTCCCCCGATCAAGGATCTGGTAGAAGAGCTCGCCGTCGCTGTTGCGGATCGGGCGGGTCATGTTGGCCGGCAGCGGCTGCAGCGACGACAGCCGCCCGCCGATGTCGGTCCGCTCGGAATAGCAGTTGCCGTTGACCATCAGCCACGCCACCTGCCCCTCCCAGTGCTCGAGCGCGGTCTGATCGAGGTTCGGCGAGACCGAGAGGACCTCGGCCAGCCGGTCATCCACCGAGCTGCGGGAGCCGTCGCCTTCCTTGCGGTAGACGGCGAGCGGCAGGGCCGAGATGGCCATGGCGGTCTGACGGACGCAGGCCCAGACGGCCGAGAGCTGCATGGCCTTGTCGAGGGTGACCGGCTTGCCGGCCGCGGATGTCCTGCCGAAGAGCCGCGACCATCCCGGGCCGTCCGACAGCGACAGACGCCGTTCCTTCTCGATGTCGTAGGCGGCGCTGCGGACCTGCGCCGGCAGGCGCGCGGCGAGGCGGGTGATGAGGGACATCAGATCACCAGCACCGGGTCGGACAGGAAGTCGTCGAGGCTTGCCGGAGCCTGAGGATTGGTGTCCATCAGCACCGCCCCCGTGAAGAGGGCGATCAGGGGATCGATCTTAGCCACACCTGCAGCCTCCTTCGTTATGTAGACATTGTTCCCGCGCTGCTCGGCCTTCGCGTTGCCGACGCACCATGTCATCATCGGCTGGCCGGCATGCCGGATGCGGCCGTCGAGCAGCCGCCGCTCCAGTCCCTTCACCGCGCCGTTCAGCTTGTAGCCCTGCCCGATGGGTGCGATCCGCGTGGACGGATCGAAGCCCTCGGCCTCCAGCGCATCGACGAGAGCCGCCACGCCATAGGGGTCGAGGCCGATGCAGACGCCGTCCGGAAGCCTGCCCGCGTCCCGCGCCTCGCAGATGATCGCGACCGCCTCCTCGACATGCTCGGCCGCGCCGTCGGTGATCCGAAGATCTCCGGCCCTCTCCAACTCCTCGAGCCGGGGCGCGATCTCCTTGCGGTTCTTCAGCACGTCTCTGACGCACCACGCCCAGCTGCGGGTCAGCCAGATCTTGGTCTCGCGGTGCCGGCCGATGGCCGTGAGGCCGAAGAGATCGTCCGCGCCGCCGACATCGCCGCCGAAGATGACAACCTCGCACTGGTCGAGCAGCTGCGCATAGGTCAGCCCCGGCTCCGCATTCTTCAGCCAGTAGTCCGCCCCGACCCACCGGTCGGAATGCAGGCCGATGCCCATCTCCACGTTGAGATGCTGCGAGGCGAAGAGCGCGAGCTTGTCGTCCCCGCCCTCCTGCGCCTCCACGAACTTCTCGCGCAGGAAGTCGATCGAGACCGACCGCTCGAGGTTCGGGTTCACCAGCCCCCAGGTGCTGTCGTCCATCCATGCCTTGGCGGCCTGCATCTTTGCCGGCAGCTCGTAGAGCACCGGCAGGATCGGCAGGCTCACCTTGCCATCGCGCACGTCGCGGGCCAGCTTCAGCCGCCGCTTGAACTCGCCATGCGGCTGGACCTTCGACTGGGTCGTGATCTCCAGCAGGAAGCCCTCGGGCCGGGAGGCGAGCCCGCCCTCCAGCTCTAGATAGATCGCATCCGCCTTCGACTTGTGGCCGAGAACGTGGGTCTCATCCACGAGGATGTAGGCCGCCTTCGACCCGGTAATGACATCGCCATCGGCCGAGAGGATGCGGATCACCGCGCCCGTGTTCATGTGCACGATCGTCTTGGAGTGATCCTTGACGTCGAAAATGCCGCCCTTTTCCTTGTCGAGCCGCGGGTCGAGCCGGATGATCCCGGCCGCCTGGCGGAAGGCGATGTCAGAGATCTTCTGCGTCTCGGCGATCAGGATCGCCTCCGCCAGCGGGCGCTCGTTGAGGATCACCGCCGTCACGATGATCGCGGCCGAGATCGATGACTTCCCGTTCTTCTTCGGGATCATCACGAAGAACTGCCGGATCATCCGGCGGCGGGTCTCCGGGTCGTAGGCGCCGAAGATGGCCCTCACGAGATCGAAGATCCATTCCTCGCAGACCTCGCCCAGCGTCGGCGTCCCGATCATGTCCGGGACGCGCAGGCTCTTGAAGATCCGCAGCGCCTTGTCCGCGACCGGCCGGAAGAGCGGCAGGTCGGGGATCAGCGAACGGCCTGACGCGAGCCGCTCCGCCCAGTCCGGGCAGGCGGTCGACCAGTCATTGGCGTGGATCATGTCAGTGCGTCCGGTAGACGCCCGGCGTCAGGTCCGGGTCCGAGATCGCCGCCTCTGCCGCGGCGCGGCGCGCGGCCTCCTTCTTGCCGATCGGCTCAGCGGCCGCATCGGCCGGCTGATCCTTCAGGGCCTGCTCGGCCGCCAGGCGGTCCCGCTTCTCCATGATCTTCCCGAGTTCCTTGAGCGCGCCGACATTGCCCTTGTTGGCCTCATCCGCGAGGACCTTCGCCCGCCACAGCTCGAACCGGGTCCGCTGCATCGACGCGGCACGCAGCTCGGAAAAATAATACTTCCGCAAGGTGGGCAGGGAGATGTGCAGCCCCTGCGCGATCTCCTCGGCCTTGTAGCCGAGCGCCAAGCCCATGATCACCTTGTCGGCGTTCGATTTGGACCACTGGTGGGACGGCCGTCCACGACGCCCCGAGGGCAGCGTGACGCAGTCGCCGAAAAGGTCGATTGTCGTTTTTCCGCTGTCCAAGAAAAAAATCTCCGCGTGAGGGGAGCGCGGGTCTTCCTTCCGTCACCCCCTGGACTTTGCACCCACCCCCGGGTGAGGGGGCGCGATGACAACCTCGCCGGGCCGGGGGCCATAGTCGGCCCACCACCTCGCGACGACGGCGGCAATGCCTGCCTTCCGCCGGTCTCCGGCAGCTGCATCGGCCTGGCACCGGCGCACGCACTCTGCCTCCGGCGTGGCCAGCACCACGATCCGCTCGGGGCGCAGGCGATCCGCCCACCATTGCCGGTGATCGGCCCGGGGCTCGGTCAGGATCAGCCACGCGCGCGGCCACCGGCCCCGGGCGCTGGTCCGCATCAGGTCGCCCAGCATGGCGTTCCGCTCCCGCAGCACATCACCGATGCGCCGGTCGCCCTCCTCCGCATTGAGGCGGTCGATCCCGAGCAGCCGGCGCGTGATCTGCTCGAAGCAGATGACCAGATCGTCGGGCCCGGCCGCTGCTCTCACCCACGTCGACTTGCCCGCGCCCGGCGGGCCCACGACGATGGTGAGCGGCACATGCACGGGCCGGAACCAATCGGGCCGTGCCATCGGAGCAGGCGATGCCGCCTGCGGTTGCGCGCGCTCCTCACTCTGCTTCACGCTGTCATGGCAGGACTTGCACAGACACTGCAGGTTGGCGCGATCCCAGAACAGCGCCTCGTCGCCCCGGTGCGGTACCTTGTGGTCAGCCACGAGCTGCGATGTGTTCCCCTCGACCCGGCCGCACATGCGGCAGGTGAAGGCCGCCTCGGTCAGGATCTCCCACCGAAGCGCGCGCCAGCGGGCGGTGTTATACCACGCGCGCCACGGCGAGAACGTCAGGCGAGCCTTGGTCCTGCTGCGGCCTTCACCGCCCGAGAGCGATGCCAGGCGTGCGGGCGCAGAGGCAAGCCGCTGCGGGATCTTCCTGAGCCGCGCCATGTCTGCCTGCCATGATGAGGGTGCCGGAACGAGAAGCGCCCGGGGAGCATCTGCTCTCCGGGCGCCATTCGGTCCGCCTGCAAAATGTCAATGCAGTGAGGTTCTGTCAACGGCCTTGTTCGCGCCATGGCGACATGGGCGGCATGTCTGCGGTCAGTTGGACCGTCGACAGAATGTCGAGCGTGCGCAGCTCGTGGCCGAGATGCAGCAAAGCCCCCCACCATGTGAGCCACTCGCGCCGCGCGGCGGCAATCTGGGCGTGGCTCGGGGCATAGGTAACAGGACAGGCCTCGACCGGCCGGACGACCCGACGCCCGCGGTGCACCGTCACGATCTCATCCACCACCTCGATCCGCGCGAACATCCCGTGCTTGGATCGGCGCCAGTCGCGCGGCACACAACGCGGGCGCGCGTCGGGCATCCAGTCGGGCCGCAGGCCGGCGCGCGCGAGGGTGGCGATCTTCACCGCCATGCCGCGCCCGCCATGCTCGGGTGGAAGCGCCGCCACGGCCGAGGCGATCATCTCGGCATCGTCAGCCGGAAGGGAATGCCCGCCGCCGTCGATGCGGCACCCGATGGCGCCCCGCTGCGCCACCAGCCAGGCCGACGAGACGGTCCGGCGATAGCTGTCCGGTGCGGCTTCTTCCGCGAAGTCGACGCTGGCGCACTCGGTCTGGAACGCCCAGACCAGCGCGCGTTCGATCGACATCTCTCGCCGCGCCGGCGCCACCGGCTCCGCCCGCCGCAGGTCCACCGCGCGCCCGATCATGCCGCCGCCCCTTCCTTGCGGGCGCGGCCGGCATCCACCAGCGCGCGGGCCTGTGCCCGGTCGCGGAGATAGAGCTCGAGCCAGTCGCGATCCTCGCGGCTGGCCGTCTCGCGGTCGATCCGGTCACGGATCAGCTCGCAGCGCCGGGCGTTGTCCTGCGCCTCATCCCGGATCTCGCGCAGGTCCATCGCGAGCGGCGGGCGGGGGTGTTTGAGGAGCCAGCGGTAGAGCTCCACCAGATGCCCGCCGGCCTCGGCCTTCGGCCCCTCGACCGAGGCGAGCCAGCTCGAGACCAGCCGGCGTTCCGCCGGCGGCGGCTCCTCGATGGCCCGCGCGAACTGCCGGATCAGCACCTCGGACGGCCAGACCCCATCGGCCGCGCTGTCGATCAGCACCTCGGCCAAGGTCATCAGGTTCTCCGCGCCCATGTAGCCCAGCTGCTCGCAGAGCCTGGCCATCGCCGCCTCGTGCGCCGCGGCGGCCGTGCCGCGCCGCCTCACCATCCCGGCCTGCTCCAGCCGGTCCACCACCAGCGCCTTCACCCGCGCTCGCTCCTCTGCCTTCGTCATGGCCATCCCTTTCTCAGCCAGCCACGCCTGCCGTCTCGCCACCGCCCGATCTTCTCACCCCTGCAGAAGGGATGTTTTGTCAGGTTCTGTTTTGTCGGGTCCGGTCCTGTCCTGTCCTGTGGGGCAATTACAGTTCCGGCCCTGAAAATTGCTGTAAATGACTGTAAGGATTGCAGTCGATTACAGTCGATTACAGCTGTAAATCACTGGACCTGCACGAGCTTGGGCCCGCCGCGCGTGGCCTCGAAGGCCGCGCGCACATTGTCCGTCGTGATGTAGAGATCGCGCTCGCCGAGCCAGTCCGCGATGGCGATCACCACGTCCGGGCTCTCGGCCGCGCGCGAGCATTTGATCTCGATGAGCTTCTTCTTCACCCGCGTCCGGGCCACGGCCTTCGAGCCTTCCGTCCGCGCCTGATCGCGCCCGCGCTTTCGGCGGTGCATGTCGCGGGCGATGCCCGCGATCATCACATGGCCGAGCCGCCGGTTGGCGGGCGCATCCTCCTGGTTCGAGATATGGGTCTCGCGCCAGCCGTAGAGCGCGCCCTCGCGCGCCGCGCGCCAGCTCTCGAGATCGGCGCCATAGCCGGCAAGCCGGGCGAGCTCAAGATCGTCGTCGGGCAGCGTCCCAGCCGGGTCCTGCCGGAACGCCTCGCACCAGAGAAGGAGCGCGGTGCCGATGTCGGCGCGCCGGTTCTCCGCGAGCGCTCGGGCGACGAAGCGGGAGGTGAGGAGGCGGTTGATGTGGAGCGGCACCCATTCGTGGCTCGAGAGCGTGTCGCCGAAGGCCAGCGGATATTCCCAGAATTCGCCGACGATCTCGGTCGCGGGCTCGGTCAGTCGGTCATGCGGCACGGGCACCTCCCGCGGCGCGTCGGAAGCGGTCACGCTTCGTCATGGCAGGCCTCCATAGATGAAGACGGGCACCTGGGCGGCGAGGGCGGATGCGACCTCGTGCCGGATGCCGGTGGAGTCTGACCAACCGCGGATCTCGGGGACCACGACGGCGGCGCAGACAGTGAGAAGGGGACGACACCAGTCCTCCCAGAGGGCCAGAGCGAACGGGTCGATCCGGAGCCGGGGGAACATGGTGGCATGGAGCGCGGCGGCCGAGAGCACCACGGGCGAGATCGCCGTGACGCCGACCTCCAGTAGCCGCGCCACCTCGCGCGCGGCGTCGGCCATCGCGGCCTCGGACAGATCCCGCGACCAGCGGCCGTCCGGGCCGACCGCGCGGAGCGTGTAAGGGCTCGCCAGATAGACGGGCCGCCCCCAGCGCGCATGCCGCGCGACGAGCGCCGGGGTCGCGCCCCAGCGCAACAGATCCGCGCGCCCTGCAGGATGGCGCCGCAGCGCGGCCCATTCGCTCGATCGAAAAGCGCCGGAGGCCGCAGCCCCCGGCGAAGTGGCCGCGTCCTGTACAGGCAAGGGCGCGGCGGCGGTCACAGAAGGCTCCCGACGGCCGTGGCGAGGATCGCCGATCCGGCGAGCACGGAGGGGACGAGCCACCAGCAGGAGGGCAGGCGGCAAGGCGAATGCTCCTCGCTTTCGTCATCGCGGTGCAGCCATGTCTCGGCCAGCCGGGAAGAATATTTCCGCGACTGTTTCTTGAAGTGCAGATGGTTGCAGAAGGCGCGGAAGGACCGCGCCTCGTAGAACCGCTGCATGAGATACCAATAGACCCGCCTCATCCCCGTCCCTCGATGATGCTGAAGATTTCCTCGCCGCAGGCGATGGTCATGACCGCGAAGACATGGCGCAGCGCCGCGTCGTTCTCGCATTGCAGCCAGTTCCGGACCTGCCGCTCGCTCACGCCGAGCACCGGCGCGGCCTTCGCCGCCAGATCCCGCTCCGAGGAGGCCGGGAAGGCCCGCCACAGAAGCCCCGCGAACCTTTTTCGGCTCGCTCGGGCATGAACGTCACTTTGGGCAAGATTTTTCCGCATGTTCACTCCATCTTCTCCCTTGGAGAGGGTTTTCGATGACGAAGCGATTTCACGACCGGAGAGGGGGGCGGCGTAGAGCATTACGCCGCCCCTCTAACTTCGCTGGACCGGTCGTGGACGGCCAGCATCCATTCTGCGGTCGCAAACGTCAGGCCTCGAGCGGCGGCAGCTTTCACGACTGCGGCTTGCCAGTCAGCAGGAACACGTCCTGCCCTCGCCCACTTGTGGACTGCCTCCACATTCGCGCCGACTTCAGCGGCGAAGGCCCGGCGCGTCGGCCAGCAAGCGATCAGCTTTTCGATCAGGTTCTCGGTCTGCATGCCGCATATTCTGGACAAAACATCCAGAAAGACAAGATGGAAGAAACTTCAATGGGCAAACTTTCCATTTGCCGTCAAAATGTGCCCATGAAATCAATGCCTAGCAGGCTCCCCAAGATTGATCAGGCTGGCGTGGCGCGTCGGCTGGAGGCCCTAAGAGACGCACTTGGTCTCGATAAGGGCGAATTCGCACAATCGTTCGGCCTCGATCCTTCGAGCTACTCCAAGGTGTTGCAGGGCAAGAAGCCGCTTAAGTCCGAGTACGGCCATGCCATAGCCGAAGGCTGGGGCGTCAGCATGGACTTTATCTATCGGGGCGACATGTCCCGGATCGACGAGACTTTACGAACTAAGGTCATGCAGAACCTCACCGCACCCATGCGATAGAGGCGATCAATCGACATTCCGGAAGCATCGGCAAGCGCGAACAGCAACCGGTCTCCTGCATCGAGTCTCATCCCTACCCCTCTCGTTCACATGCGGTTCTAGGCAAGCTATGGCCATCACAAGGCCATTTCGGTCAGTGCCAGGTCGGGGATCGTCGTATGTCGCAACGGCGAAAATCCGCGTCCTAGTGAAAATTCTCTTTTTTGCTCGCATCATACGATGACGGCAAGCGCAACCCTCGGCCACTTCTGACGCCTCTGAGTTCTGCCACTCCACGGCCAAGGCTTCCCCACCTGCCGCTGCGGCCACTTCAGCTCATCAATGACCTCTCGGGAGCCTACGTAAGCGGCGCTTCTCAAGTAACTGGACGTTTCGTCCATCAATAAGTTGACGATGGAAGAAATGTCCAGCATGTTGAGACGTGCTTACTTGCATGGAGATCCTCATGCCCGCCACCGCTATCCGTTACCCGGCCTCCGCGCCGGTTGCCCGCTTCGCCCTTCTTGACCTGACCGAGCCCCAGCTGCGCCGGCTGCTCGCGGCGGCCGAGGCGGGGCTCCCGCAGCTCGAGCCCATAGACGACGAGACCGAGGCCGAGCTCGCCGCGATCCTCGGCCAGGCGCGGGAGGCGCTCGGGGCATGAGCCGGATCCTGCCCCTCACGCCCCGCAATCTGAATGCCGCGCGCCATCGTGCCGAGCACGCGCCCACGCCCGAGGTCCGCGAGGCCGCGAGCCGGCTGCTGACGGAACACGAGCTGGCCGTCGCCACGGGCCGCCCGCTGCACCGCGCCCGGCCGCGGCCCGCCTTCCGGACGAGCAGGCCCAGCCCGCTCGGGTCCAGGCTCACCGGCTTCCTCGTGGGGGCGCTCGCGCTCCTGGGCTTCCTGTTTGTCGCCACGGTCCTCTGGGCGCACGCTACCGACGTGGCCGAGACCATGCGCCAGCAGGCCAGCGCCATGCGGGGCATGTGATGGAGGCCGCCCCGCATCCCGCGCCGCGGTCCGGGCCCGTTCCGGTCGAAAGCCTCAACGCGGCCGACCTCGACCGCATGGCCGCGGCCATCGACAGCGGCCGGATCCGCAGGCCGCCGATGAAGGAAACGCCGGCCGACCGCGCCGTGGCCGAGGCCGCCTATCAGGTCGCGGCCGACGAGCTGCGGCAGTTCATCGAACGCTACGAGCAGCTCGAGGCCGAGAAGAAGGAGATCGGCGGCCAGCAGAAGGAGCTGATGGCCGAAGCGAAGGGCAGGGGCTACGCGCCGAAGATCCTCAGGATGATCGTGGCGCTCCGCAAGCGCACCCCCGACGACATCGCCGAGGAGGAGACGCTCCTCGAGCTCTACAAGGCCGCGCTCGGCATGGCCTGACCCACCCCCGGCGCGGCGGGTCCGTCCGCGCAGCTTCCGTTCAACCTGCCCGGCGCCTCGGCGCCCGGGTTCATTCCCGCGCTCCGGCGCGCCGGAGAAGAATTGCATGAAGGGCATCCCGCATGGCTAAGGACTTCATCTTCCGAGGCGATCTGCGCCTCATCCCGCTCGCCGAGCTCCGGCTCTCGCCCCTCAACAGCCGGCAGGAGATCGCGGCCGAGGAGGTCGAGGCCATGGCCGAGAGCCTCGCCGTGGCGGGGCTGCTGCAGAACCTCATCGGCCATCTGACGCCCCAGGGCGTCGAGATCGTGGGCGGCGGCACCCGGCTCCGCGCGCTGCAGCGCCTCGCGGCCGAGGGCTGGAGCCGGCACCCGGATCTCATTCCGATAGATCCGGTACCGGTGAAGGTGACGGCCGACCTGCAGGAGGCGGTGGCCTGGGCGGGGACCGAGAACAGCGCGCGCTCGGCGCTGCATCCGGCCGACGAGGTCCGCGCCTATGCCGCGATGCGCGACCGCGGCGCGAGCCTGTCGCGGATCGCGCGCAGCTTTGCGCGCTCCGAGGCCCATGTCGAGCGGCGCCTGAAGCTCGCGGACCTGCCGGCCGAGGCGCTGGCGGCGCTGCGGGCGAACGAGATCTCGCTCGAGATGGCGAAGGCGCTGACGCTCGCGCCGAGCGGCGAGCGCTGCCTCGAGGTGCTGGGATCGGTGCGCGGCCGCGACATGCGGCCCGAGCAGGTCCGGCGCGAGCTCACGCCCGGCACCGTGCCCTCGACCGACCGCCGCGTCCTCTTCGTGGGGCTGGAGGCTTACCTTGCTGCCGGCGGAACCTCTCAGCGCGATCTCTTCGCCGACCGGACGCTGCTGGAGGACGAGGCGCTCCTCGACCGGCTCTTCGCCGAGAAGGGCGCGGCCGAGGCCGAGCGGATCCGCGCGGAAGAGGGCTGGGAATGGGCGACGTGGGTGCCGGAGGAATATGTCTCCTGGACCGTCACGCAGAAGCTGGTGCGGCTCTACGCCCGGCCGGGGAAGCTCTCGGACGGAGAGGAAGCGGAGCTCGCGGCGTTCGAGGAGCGCGAGGCCGACGACACCCTCGACGAGGCTGGCCGCGCGCGGCTGGCTGAGCTCGAGGCCCGGCGGGAGGGCGGCTTCACCGACGCGCAGCGCGCCTCGGCCGGGATCTTCGTCTATTGCAGCAGCCGGGACGGGCTCTCGGTCGAGCGCGCCTATCAGCAGCCGCGGGCGGTTCCGCGTGGCGCGGCCGAGGCGGCGCCCGACCTGCCGCAATCGCTGATCGAGGACCTGCACCGGATCCGGCTCGGGGCGCTGCAGGCGCGGCTGATGGATCAGTCCGAGCTCATGCTCGACCTTCTGGCATGGTCGCTCGGCGGCGGCCTCCGCCCCTGGGCGCGCCCGCTCGCGATCTCGCCCACCGATCAGCCCATTGTGCCGGAGAAGGGGGAGGGCACGAGCTACCCACCGCGGCTGGCGGCACGGATGGAGCCGAACACGAGCCTCGGGCCGGACGGCACCCCGGCCGAGTTCGAGGCCTTCCGGGCGCAGGGCAAGAAGCACCGCAACCAGATCCTGACCGAAGCCCTCGCTCGAACGTTCTGCACCGGCAGCTCCGGCCTCTCGGCCACGCTCGCGCGCCAGCTCGGGGTGGAGGTGCGCCGGATCTGGACGCCGACCGCACAGGGCTTCCTCGGCCGCTGCAGCGCGAGCTATCTCGACCGGCTCTGGGGCGAACTCGTGCCGGCGGCCGAGGCGGATCAGAGCTTCCAGAAGCTGAAGAAGGGCGAGAAGGCGAAGCGCCTCGAGGCGCTCTTCGCCGATCCCGCCACGCGCGAGGCCCTTGGCCTCAGCCGCGAGGATTGCGCGAAGATCGACGCCTGGGTGCCGGCGGAGCTCGGCTGGCCGGAGGGTGACAAATGAGCGCGGAGAAGGAACAGGTGCGCGCGGCGCCGCCGGTGGGCGTGCTGTGTCGGGCGCTGAGAGGGAGCAGGGGCCATGAGCGCTAAATCGTCTCTCACTTTCGCACCGCGGTTGCTGCCGGCGCCGCAGGCCGCGGCTTATCTCGGTGTCAGTGCGACCACGTTGCGGGGGCTGCCCATCCCGCGCAAGGTGCTGGGCGGGAAGCGGCTCTATGACCGGCTGGAGCTCGAGGCCTATGCCGATTCCCTCTCCACCGAGGGCGAGGTGAAGGCAAACTCATGCGACGGCGCCTTCGGGATCACCTGATGCTGCCCCGCGTTCACAGGGTCAGGCGCGGCGGGACGGTCTACAAGTACCACCGCCGCACCCGGAAGGAGCTGCCGCGGGACGTGCCCGAGGACGATCCGCGCTTCGTGGCGGCATGGCTTGCGGAAGAGCAGCGCGCGCCGACCGTGCGCTCGCGGAGCCAGGCGGGAACGATTGCCGCCGCCTGCGAGGCCTATCTTGGCAGCCGCTCCTATCGCGAGCTCTCGGACGGATACCGGCCGGTGATCCGGCGCCACGTCGAGCGCATCAAGGAGCAGGGGGAGAAGGCGCTGCTGAAGGATCTCCTGCCGCGCCACATCCGCGCCGATCTCGAACCGCTGTCGCCGCCCGTGGCCTCCTCGCGGCTGAAAGCCTGGAGGAAGCTCGCGGAGTTCTGGCTCCTGAAGGGGATGCTGGACGCCGATCCGAGCGAGGGCGTGAAGCGCAAGAAGATGGGAAAGGTGGCCGGCTTCACGGAGTGGACCGCCGAGGATCTCGAGGCGTTCCGCGCGCGCTGGCCCATCGGTACGGCGCAGCGGCTTGCGCTCGAGCTCTATCAGTGGACGGGTGCCCGGTGCGTCGACGTGATCCGCCTCGGGCCGCAGATGGTGGGGCGGGACGGGGTCCTGACCTATGTGCAGCAGAAGACCGGCAATCCGGCCCATGTGCCCTGGACCTGTCCCGCCTTCGGACTCGAGGAGCAGCGCGCTGATCTGATGCGCTGCCTGCCGGTCGGATCGCCGGTCTACATGCTGACGGAATACGGCAAGCCCCGGACGCAGAAGGGCGTGAGCCAGTGGTTCTCGGCCGCCGCGCGGGAGGCGGGGCTCGAAAGCCGGACCGCGCACGGATTGCGCAAATACCGCATGAACGCCTTGGCCGAACATGGCGCTTCCGTGCTCGTCATGCAGTCATGGGTGGGGCACACGACTCTGCTCGAGGTGCAGGAATACACCCGCCGGGCCGACCGCCGCCGGGTGATCTCCGGAGGGCACCCTGTAAAACGCGACCCTGCGGGAGCGTAAACATCGGGGAATGTCAGCCACTTGCGTGGCACATGGCGGGCCCAGAAGGACTCGAACCCTCAACCTGCCGATTAGAAGTCGGCTGCTCTATCCAGTTGAGCTATGAGCCCGCGCCCCGTTCTTTTGCGTCAGTCGGAGAAGGGGCGCAAGGGGTCAGAGGCTGCGGGTCATGAAGACGCTGTTCGGATCGTCCCAATAGCCTTCGAACGGGCCGCAGGTCTCGAAGCCCGCCCGTTCGTAGAGCAGACGCGCGGGGGCGAAGGGCGGTTCGACGCCGGTCTCGAGGCTCATGCGGCGGAAGCCTGCCGCGCGGGCTTCGGCCAGCAGATGCTCGAGGAGACGCCGGGCGAGGCCCTGTCCCCGCGCCTCGGACAGGACATGCATCGACTTGATCTCGCAGTGCGTGGCGTCGATGGCCTTGAAGGCGCCCATGCCGACGAGGGCGCCTCCGACACGCATCCCGTAGA
Organism: Cereibacter sphaeroides 2.4.1; assembly: GCF_000012905.2. Classification (NCBI taxonomy): domain Bacteria; kingdom Pseudomonadati; phylum Pseudomonadota; class Alphaproteobacteria; order Rhodobacterales; family Paracoccaceae; genus Cereibacter; species Cereibacter sphaeroides. The sequence goes on from NC_007493.2 coordinate 675,848, forward strand.
AGAAGACGCCGGGCGCTGCGAGGTCGGCCGGGTCGAGCGCATGAACGCTCTCGGGCGGCGAGGTCTCCCGCATGAGGGTCAGGTGGCGCATGAAGATCGGCTGGAAGGTCGGATCGGTGGGATCGGCGCGGCGGATGTCGATGTCGGCGGGCGGCATGAGGATCCTGTGGTTTGCGAAGCTCTCCGATGCCACGGATGCGGCGCGGGACCAAGGGAGAAGGGGGCGCGCCTGCGCCTTGTCCGGCGGTGCAAGTCCATCCAGGGAGTGGTGCCGCCCGACCGTGACGGCAGGGGGCTTGGGACGGCAGTCGTTCTTGGCGCGTCCTTCGGGCGGCACGGGCCGGCCATGCGGTCCAGCGGACGGAGAGCGCCGTCGGCAGCCGGCTGTCCTCGGCGGTCGCAGGCTGCACATCCGTTCAACAGGCCTGAGGCGCCGGCAGCGCGGAGGCGGTCCCGAGGCTGAGCGGTTGGCCTCAGTGCGTCCAGGCGCCGCGGCGGTCGGTCGCGAAATTCTCGCCGTAGCCGCGGGGGCGGATGTTGGCCTTGCGCGGCTTCGCTTCGGTCACCTCGACCTCGATCCGGTGCGCCTTGGCATAGTCGAGCGCGGCCTCGCGGCTGTCGAACTGCAGGACGACCTGATTCTGCGTGTCGGCCGACGAGGTCCAGCCCATCAGCGGGTCGATATCGCGCGCCTCGCGGCTCTCGAAGACGAGCACCCAGCCCTTGGCCTTCCCGGTCCCGGACTGCATGGCGTTTCGGGCTGGCTGATAGATACGCGCGCGCATGAAATGCTCCCTGACAGATGCCATGTTTATTGGCGGCTTTTCCGTCGCAGATCAAGACCCGCAACCGCGGGGCAAGCGGCTGTCGATCGATCACGGGAGGGGTGGGTGGGGTGTGGGGTGCAACCGACCGACAGCGTTCTGCTGCTTGCCCTGCCTTTCTAGCGGTCTTGGGTTAATTGAAGGTAAAGAACCTGCCGCTCCGCCCTTGTTCGCGAACAAAAACGGATCAAATCTAAGCGGCTGAAGGGAATCATCATGCCGCACAACAATACGAACCTGCCGATGCATCGTCCCGAGGTGCTGACCCGCCCGAAGCTCGAAGGCGGTCGGCGTTTCGAGATGAAGACCCCGTTCCAGCCCGCGGGCGACCAGCCCACGGCCATTGCCGAACTGGCCGCCGGGGTGCAGGGGGGCGAGCAGAACCAGGTGCTGCTCGGGGCGACCGGCACCGGCAAGACCTTCACGATGGCCAAGATCATCGAGGAGACCCAGCGTCCGGCGATCATCCTTGCCCCGAACAAGACGCTGGCGGCACAGCTCTACGGCGAGTTCAAGGGCTTCTTCCCCGAGAATGCCGTGGAATATTTCGTCTCCTACTACGACTACTACCAGCCCGAGGCCTATGTGGCGCGCTCGGACACCTACATCGAGAAGGAATCGCAGATCAACGAGCAGATCGACCGGATGCGCCACTCGGCCACCCGGGCGTTGCTCGAGCGCGACGACGTCATCATCGTGGCCTCGGTCTCCTGCATCTACGGCATCGGCTCGGTCGAAACCTATTCGGCGATGACGCAGGATCTGATCGTGGGCGAGAGCTACGACCAGCGGCAGGTGATCGCGGAACTTGTGGCGCAGCAGTACCGCCGCAACGACCAGGCCTTCCAGCGCGGCAGCTTCCGCGTGCGGGGCGATTCGCTCGAGGTCTGGCCTGCCCACCTCGAGGATCGCGCCTGGCGCTTCTCCTTCTTCGGGGAAGAGCTGGAGAGCATCGTCGAGTTCGATCCGCTGACCGGCGCCAAGACCGACAGCTTCAAGCAGATCCGCATCTATGCGAATTCGCACTATGTGACGCCGCGCCCGACGATGCAGCAGGCCATTCAGGGCATCAAGCGCGAGCTGCGCCAGCGGCTCGACCAGCTCGTGAACGAGGGCAAGCTCCTCGAGGCTCAGCGGCTGGAGCAGCGCACGAACTTCGACCTCGAGATGCTGGAAGCCACCGGCGTCTGCAACGGCATCGAGAACTACTCGCGCTATCTGACGGGCCGGGCCCCGGGCGAACCGCCGCCGACGCTGTTCGAATTCATCCCCGACAATGCCATCGTCTTCGCCGACGAGAGCCACGTCACCGTGCCGCAGATCGGCGGCATGTATCGCGGCGACTATCGGCGCAAGTTCACGCTGGCCGAGCACGGCTTCCGGCTGCCCTCCTGCATGGACAACCGACCGCTCAAGTTCGAGGAGTGGGACGCGATGCGCCCGCAGTCGGTCTTCGTCTCGGCCACGCCCGCCGCGTGGGAACTGGAGCAGGCGGGCGGCGTCTTCGCCGAGCAGGTGATCCGGCCCACGGGGCTTCTCGATCCGGTGGTCGAGATCCGCCCCGTCGAGATGCAGGTGGACGACCTGCTGGACGAGATCCGCAGGGTCGCGGCCGCGGGCCTGCGCGTCCTCGTCACGGTGCTGACCAAGCGCATGGCCGAGGATCTGACGGAATATTTCCACGAGCAGGGCATCCGCATCCGCTACATGCACTCGGACATCGATACGATCGAGCGGATCGAGATCCTGCGCGACCTGCGGCTCGGGGCCTTCGACGTGCTGGTGGGGATCAACCTCCTGCGCGAGGGGCTCGACATCCCGGAATGCGGGCTGGTGGCGATCCTCGATGCCGACAAGGAGGGCTTCCTGCGCTCCGAGACCTCGCTGATCCAGACCATCGGCCGCGCGGCACGGAATGCGGACGGGCGCGTCATCATGTATGCCGACCGGATCACCGGCAGCATGGAGCGCGCGCTGCGCGAGACAGAACGGCGGCGCGAGAAGCAGATCGCCTACAACATCGAACATGGCATCACGCCGCAGACCGTGCGCAAGAACGTCGAGGATGTGCTGGCGGGCCTCTGGCAGGGCGATACCGACCAGAGCCGCGTCACGGCCAAGGTCGACAAGCCGATGGTCGGGGCGAACCTCGCAGCCCACCTCGACGGGCTGCGTGTCTCGATGCGGAAGGCGGCCGAGAACCTGGAGTTCGAGGAAGCGGCGCGGCTGCGCGACGAGATCAAGCGGCTCGAGGCGGTGGAACTGGCCATTTCCGACGATCCTCTGGCGCGCCAGACTGCGGTCGAGGAGGCGGCCGAGGCCGCGGTCAAGAGCTCGGGCCGCAGCACGGCCGGCCGCGCGGGCCAGCGCGGCGGCAACAAGCGCCGCCGGGGCCACTGAGTGGGGCCGCCGCCGGCAAGCCCGGCGCGGTCGCACCAAGCGCCGCGGGGGCGTTTCAGCAGTGCTGCCGCCGGCGGCGCTACGCTGCGGCGTCAAGCCGGTCGGAGCACTGAGACGGGCAGCCATCAGCGGTCTCGCGCGGGAGGATGGCCCGGTCACAGTGCCGGTCTGCCTCGGCCGACAGGCTCCTTTCCGCGATGCCGCAGAGCCGCTCGTGCCAGTGGGCGTCGCCTGCGGTTGGGAGATCGGGCGGCTCGATGCGGCAGGGTAGCCTGCGGGCCTTAACCCGTCGTTAACTAGGGCGCATCAGGCTGGCGGGGGTTCGGAGGGCTCGTTCGATGCACACCGCTCTCGCCTCTCTCGCGCTTGTCGGCATGGTTGCTGTGCCCGCGTCCGGTCTCGCGGGGCCCTGGGCGCGCGAGAAGGGCCGCGTCTTCCTCACGCTCTCGCAGCAGCAGGACGGCGCAGGCGAGAGCTGGACCGGGCTCTGGGCGGAATACGGGCTCACGCCGCGGATCACGCTCGGGCTCGATGCCGGCCGGTCGGGGCGGGGAGATGGCAAGCTCATCCTCTGGGCGCAGAAGGCGTGGGAGAGGGGGCCTCACCGGATCGCCGCTTCGGCCGGGCTCGGGGCCGTCCGTCTCGAGGGCGCGCTGGCGCCGCTGGCTCAACTGGGCGGCGCCTGGGGCAGGGGGATCGAGACGCGCTTCGGGCCCGGCTGGCTAGCAATCGAGATGCGCGGCATCGTCACCGGGCGCAACGTGACCTTCGAACAGCGCCTCGATGCGCAGACGGTCGCCACCGTGGCCTACCTCGTGCCCGAGACCAGCGCGAAAGCCGAGCTGACGCTCGGCCTTTCGCCGCGCGACCGGCTGAAGGTGATCGAGCAGCTTCAGCTGGAATATGGCCGCGACTCCGGCTTCGAGGCCCGGCTCGCGACCTCGCTGGTCTACGATCTCGCGCGGCCCACGAAGCTGGAGATGGGCCTGATCCTGCCCATCGAGAGCGCCTCGGAGCCCGCGCTGAAACTGGGCCTCTGGCTTGAGTTCTGAGGCGCTCAGTCGAAGATGAGCTTCGCGAGGAAGAGCACCACCGCCGCGCCGATCAGCGCCGCAACGACCATCGCGACAAGGCCCGAGGCGGCGAGCACCGTCACCCCCAGCGCCAGCAGAAGCAGCGGCGTCGCGAGGGCCGCCAGAAGGCCTATGATCATGTAGCGCCCGCGATGGCGTCCGCCTGCGACAGCGCTTGCGATCCAGCCGGCGGCGAGCCCCACCAGCGCCAGCACCACGAGCCCGACGATTCCGACCCCTTGGATGAATTCTTCCATGATCTTCTCCCCTTGTTGCGGGTCGAACGCGGCAGGCGGGGCTTCGGGTCCGCGCTGCCGCAAAGATGGGAAGCGTGCGGCGCAGGTCCCGGCCGGCGCGTCAGTAGCCTGCGACCACCTCGTACATGACCGGCTCGAAACTGCGGCAGAGGGTGGCGAAGCGGCGGGTGCGCTCGCGCATCTCGGCGGTGCGGAGCATCGCCTGGAAATCCTCGCGGCGCTGCCATTGCGAATAGTTGGCGATACGGGTCTGGGCGTCGTTCACATGCAGGCTTGCCGAGATGAAGCCCGGCTGATGCCGGATGAAGCTGTCGAGTGTCGCCTGCAGCTCCTCGAGCAGATCGGCGCAGGTGCCGGGGGTCATCTCGAAGGTGGTGATGACGGTCTGGCCGGTGAAGGCCGGGTCGATCTGGGTCATGGCTGTCCTCCTGTTCTGCCGGGAAGCCTAAGCGGCGCCACCCCCTGCCACAAGCGCGGCGAAATGCGGCACCCTGTGGCCCCTTCCGCAGCGCGCCCGGAGAGGCGTCCCTCGCGCCCCGAATGTCCCGCGGAGAGGCTGCGGCAACTTCGCGCTACCCGGGCAACGGGGGGCGGGGTAGGCTCCGGCTCATGCAGCTCATCGACCCCAACCACCCGTTCTTCCGCGCCGCCTGGCGCCGCTGGCTCACCGCGATCCTCCCGATCGCCTGGTCCGGAGTGGAGTTCTTCGCGCTTCACAGCCCGATCTGGGCCGTGATCTTCCTGCTTCTGGGGGCCTATGCCTTCTGGGTGCTGGTCATCAAGGGACCCGACGCGGCCTGACAGTCGCGGCGACCGGCCCGCCAGAGCGGTGCCCGGGGCGCCCTGATCCGCCGACGTGCCGCGCGGGATCTGTCGCGCACCAGAACCGGAGCCGCGCTCAGCGCCGCCAGAACCGTCAGGAAGAGGACTAAGACGATCTCGGTCATGGGGCCAGTTGGCCACAGGACCCTTAAGGAGGAATTAAGCGCAGAGTTCCTGGGGAACGCCGGTGGCCTTTCGTGCGTTCGGGGCCCAGCAACCACGGAGTATCATCATGAAGAAGTCTTTCCTCCTGCTGCCCCTGCTCGCCCTGATGGGTCTCGCCGCCTGCGAAACCGTCGAGGGCGCGGGCCAGGATCTGTCCGCAGCCGGTAGCGCAATCAGCCAGGAATCGCGCGAGGCGCAATCGGGGATGTAAGGCTCGTGACGCGGCGCCCGGGGGCGCCGCGTCCGCCTCAGCTGTCCATCTTCAGCGCATTGATGAAGGCCTGCTGCGGGATCTCGACCTTCCCGAACTGGCGCATCTTCTTCTTGCCCGCCTTCTGCTTGTCCAGGAGCTTGCGTTTCCGCGTGGCGTCGCCGCCGTAGCACTTGGCCGTCACGTCCTTGCGCATCGCCGAGATCGTCTCGCGCGCGATGACCCGCCCCCCGATCGCGGCCTGAATCGGGATCTTGAACATGTGCCGCGGGATGAGCTCCTTGAGCTTTTCCACCATCGCCCGCCCGCGCATGTCCGCCCGGTCGCGGTGCACCATCATCGACAGCGCATCCACCGGCTCGTCATTCACGAGGATCGACATCTTCACGAGGAAATCCTCGCGATAGCCGGTGATCTGGTAATCGAAGCTCGCATAGCCCTTCGTCACTGACTTCAGACGGTCGTAGAAGTCGAACACCACCTCGTTCAGCGGCAGGTCATAGACCACCATGGCCCGCGCGCCCGCATAGCTCAGGTCGAGCTGGATGCCGCGGCGATCCTGGCAGAGCTTGAGCACGTCGCCCAGGTACTCGTCCGGCACCATGATCGTGGCGCGGATCCGCGGCTCTTCGATATGGTCGACATAGGTCAGGTCCGGCATGTCGGTCGGATTGTGCAGCTCCTGCAGCGTGCCGTCCTTCATGTAGATCTGATAGACCACCGACGGGGCCGTGGTGATGAGGTCCAGATCGTATTCGCGCTCCAGCCGGTCGCGCACCACCTCGAGATGGAGGAGGCCCAGGAAGCCGCAGCGGAAGCCGAAGCCGAGCGCCGCCGAGGTCTCCATCTCGTAGGTGAAGGAGGCGTCGTTCAGCGCGAGCTTCTCGATCGCCTCGCGCAGGGCCTCGAAATCGTTCGCATCGACCGGGAAGAGGCCGCAGAACACCACCGGCTGCGCCGGCTTGAAGCCGGGCAGGGGCGCCGCGCAGCCCTTCTTCTCGTGGGTGATCGTGTCGCCCACCCGCGTGTCGCGGACCTGCTTGATCGAGGCGGTCAGCACGCCGATCTCGCCCGGGCCCAGTTCGGCAATGTCCACCATCTGCGGCTTGAGCACCGCGAGACGGTCGATGCCATAGACGGCGCCCGTCTGCATCATCTTGACCCGGTCGCCCTTGCGGATCACGCCGTCCATCACCCGGATCATGACCACGACGCCCAGATAGGCATCATACCAGCTGTCCACCAGCATGGCCTTCAGCGGGGCCTCGCGGTCGCCCTTCGGCGGCGGCAGGCGGTGGACGATGGCTTCGAGCACATCGGGAATGCCGAGGCCCGACTTGGCCGAGATCAGCACGGCGTCCGAGGCGTCGAGACCGATCACATCCTCGATCTGGCTCTTCACCCGCTCGGGTTCGGCCGCGGGCAGGTCGATCTTGTTCAGCACCGGCACGATCTCGTGCCCGGCATCCAGCGCCTGATAGACGTTGGCCAGCGTCTGCGCCTCGACCCCCTGCGACGCATCCACCACCAAGAGCGATCCCTCGACCGCACGCATCGACCGGCTGACCTCATAGGCGAAGTCGACGTGACCGGGCGTGTCGATCAGGTTCAGGACATAGGTCCGGCCGTCCTTCGCCGGATAGTCGATCCGGACCGTGTTGGCCTTGATGGTGATGCCGCGCTCGCGCTCGATATCCATCGAGTCCAGGATCTGGGCCTTCATGTCGCGTTCGGCCACCGTCCCCGTCAACTGGATCAGCCGGTCGGCGAGGGTGGATTTGCCGTGGTCGATGTGCGCCACGATGGAAAAGTTGCGGATGAGGTCGAGCTGGGTCATGCGCGGCATATAGCCTGTCCCAGCCTCGCCGGGAAGAGGCGAGCGCGCGGGCCCGCGGCTTTGCATGGGCACGGGTGCCGCGGACAGGCGCCGGCTCAAGAGGCTGGCATGGCTCGAAAATCTCCGCGCGAGGCCCGGCAGGCCGACCCCCGGCGAGGCCGCTCATCCGCCAGAGGCGGCGGGATTGATTCTATCGCCCGCGCCGCGGACGGCCTCTGCCTGTCGCAGCCGGGCCATCGGGGCCATGCGGATCGGCGAACTCCGGCTCGCAGGAGAAGAGTGTGAAGGTGCCGCCGGCCAATCCCGGGATTGCCTGAGGCAGGCGCCGCGCATCGAGCGGCAAGCTCAAACGAAAAAGAACCGCCGAAGCGGTTCCGTTTCCAACTCGCTGATCCAGCGAGAGTTTTTGGAGCGGGCGATGAGATTCGAACTCACGACCCTTACCTTGGCAAGGTAATGCTCTACCCCTGAGCTACGCCCGCGTCCTTGGGTGAGCGGGGATTTATAAAGAGCCGCGGGCGGCCGCAAGGGGAAATTTCGGCCCGGCAGAAAAAAGTTCGACGGCGTCGGCGGGCGGGAGGCCGCGGCCCGCCTTTGCGGCCGGTCCGCCGTCCCCGGCCACCCCTCCGCGCGCCCGTCGGATCGGCAAGCCGGAGCGCCCCGGCCGCGAAGCGCCTGCCTCCTGCCGGGCCGTCGAACCTCTCGCCGCTTGCCGGCCGCTACCAGCGTCGGGCCCAGTCGAAGCGATGACCCAAGGGCCGCTTCGGCGTGCGGAGGCAGGGGCCGCCGACCGGGTTGGGCGTGCCGCGAAGTCTCTGGCCTCGGCCGCAGAGAGCGGGGGAGGGCGCGCGCCCGCGCGCAAGCGTTGATGGCGGAGGCCGGGAAGAGGCCCCACGCCCTGCGGGGCGTGGGGGCGCTGGCAGTTCCCGGGAGCCTCAGTCCTCGAGTTCGACCAGCAGGTCCTTCGCCTCGATCTGCGCGCCGGGCCCGACATGGACAGCCTTCACGGTGGCCGCACGGTCGGCATGGAGCCCGGTCTCCATCTTCATCGCCTCGATGGTGACGAGGAGATCGCCCGGCTTCACCTTCTGGCCCGCCGAGACCGCGACCGAGGCGACCGAACCCGGCATCGGGGCGCCGACATGGGCCGGATTGCCGTCCTGCGCCTTGGGCCGGGTCGCGGTCTTGGCCTTCACCGCCCGGTTGGCCACGCGGATCACCCGCGGCTGGCCGTTCAGCTCGAAGAACACCTTGGCATCGCCGTCGTCCGACGTCTCGCCCACGGCGGACAGCCGGATCTCGAGCGTCTTGCCGGGGTCGATTTCGGCCGAGATCTCCTCGCCCGGCTCCATCCCGTAGAAGAAGGTCCGGGTCGGCAGCGTCCGCACCGGCCCGTAGATCCTGTGGCGGGCGCGGTAGTCGGTGAAGACCTTGGGATACATGAGGTAGCCGTTCAGATCCTCGGCATCGACGGCCGTGTCGAGCGGATCGTCGTCGCCCTGCTTGATCTCCGACAGGAGCTTCTCGCGCGCGGCTGCGATGTCGACGGGCGGCAGATGCGCGCCCGGTCGCTCGGTCGAGGGTGCCTCGCCCTTCAGCACCTTCTTCAGGATCGGCTCGGGCCAGCCGCCGTGGGGCTGGCCGAGATTGCCCTTGAGCATGTCCACGACCGAGTCCGGGAAGCTCACCTCGACCTCGGGATCCTCGACCTCTTCCCGCGTCAGCCCCTGCGCCACCATCATCAGCGCCATGTCGCCCACCACCTTCGACGAGGGCGTGACCTTCACGATGTCGCCGAACATCCGGTTCGCGTCGGCATAGGCCTGCGCCACCTCGGACCAGCGTTCCTCGAGCCCCATGGAGCGCGCCTGCGCCTTGAGGTTGGTGAACTGGCCGCCGGGCATCTCGTGCAGATAGACCTCGGAGGCGGGCGAGGGCAGGCCCGATTCGAAGGCCGAATACTGCTGGCGCACATGGCCCCAGTAGTCCGAGATCTCGCGGATCGCCGCGATGTCGAGGCCCGTGTCGCGGTCGGTGTGCTTCAGCGCCTCGACGATCGAGCCGAGGCAGGGCTGCGAGGTGCCGCCCGAGAAGGCGTCCATCGCCGCATCGACCGCATCCACCCCGGCATCGCAGGCGGCGAGCACGGTCGCGCCCGCAATTCCGCTCGTGTCGTGGGTGTGGAAGTGGATCGGCAGGCCCACCTCCTCCTTCAGCGCCTTCACCAGCACGCGGGCGGCGGCAGGCTTCAGAAGCCCGGCCATGTCCTTCAGACCCAGCACATGCGCGCCCGCGTCGCGCAGCGCGCGGCCCATGCCGACATAGTAGTTCAGATCGTATTTGGAGCGGTCGGGATCGAGCAGGTCGCCCGTGTAGCAGATCGTGCCCTCGCAGACCTTGTTGGCCTCGATCACCGCATCCATTGCCACGCGCATGTTCTCGACCCAGTTGAGCGAGTCGAACACGCGGAACACGTCGACGCCGGTTTCGGCCGCCTGACGGACGAATTCCTGCACCACATTGTCGGGGTAGTTCGTATAGCCGACCCCGTTCGAGGCGCGCAGCAGCATCTGCGTCATGACGTTGGGCAGCCGGGCGCGGATGTCGCGCAGCCGCTGCCAGGGACATTCCTGCAGGAAGCGATAGGCCACATCGAAGGTGGCGCCGCCCCAGCATTCCACCGAGAAGAGGCCGCCGAGGTTCGCCGCATAGGCGGGCGTGACCTTGATCATGTCGATCGAGCGCATCCGGGTGGCGAGCAGGCTCTGGTGGCCGTCGCGCATCGTCGTGTCGGTCATCAGCACGCGGGTCTGCGCGGCCATCCAGTCGGCCACCGCCTGCGGGCCCTTCTCCTCGAGGAGGGTCCGCGTGCCGGGCTGCGGTGCGCCCTTGGGCTCGGGTGCCTTCGGATCCTTCAGCTCGGCCGAGGGGCGGACCCGGCCGGCCGTCTCGGGGTGCCCGTTCACGGTGATGTCGGCGATGTAGGTCAGGATCTTCGTCGCCCGGTCACGACGCGGCTTGAAGTTGAAGAGGTCGGGCGTCGTGTCGATGAATTTCGTCGTGTAGGAATAGTCGAGGAAACTCGGGTGCTTCAGCAGGTTCTCGACGAAGGCGATGTTGGTGGCCACGCCCCGGATGCGGAACTCGCGCAGCGCCCGGTCCATCCGCGCGATGGCCTTTTCGGGCGTGGGGGCCCAGGCCGTCACCTTCACGAGGAGTGAATCGTAATAGCGGGTGATGACGCCCCCGGCATAGGCCGTGCCGCCGTCCAGCCGGATGCCCATGCCCGTGGCCGAGCGATAGGCGGTGAGCCGGCCGTAGTCGGGAATGAAATTGTTCTGCGGATCCTCGGTCGTGACGCGGCACTGCAGCGCATGGCCCGAGAGCTTGATGTCGTCCTGGCTCGGGCATCCGGTTGCCTCGGCCAGCGTCGCCCCTTCCGCGATGCGGATCTGGGATTGCACGATGTCGATGCCCGTCACTTCCTCGGTGACGGTATGTTCGACCTGAACCCGCGGATTGACCTCGATGAAATAGAATTTCTCCGAGTCCATATCCATCAGGAACTCGACCGTGCCCGCGCATTCGTAATTCACATGGGCGCAGATCCGGCGGCCGAGCTCGCAGATCTCTGTCCGCTGCTCCTCGGTGAGATAAGGCGCGGGCGCGCGCTCGACGACCTTCTGGTTGCGCCGCTGCACGGTGCAGTCGCGCTCGTAGAGATGGTAGATCGCGCCGTATTTGTCGCCGAGGATCTGCACCTCGACGTGGCGCGCGCGCTGGATCATCTTCTCGAGATAGCCCTCGCCGTTGCCGAAGGCGGCCTCGGCCTCGCGTCGGCCCTCGCGCACCTTGTCGGCCAGCTCGGCCTCGGAAGTGATGGGCCGCATGCCGCGCCCACCGCCGCCCCACGAGGCCTTGAGCATCAGCGGATAGCCGATCTCGGCCGCCTGCCGCTTGATCTCCTCCATATCGTCGCCCAGCACCTCGGTCGCCGGGATCACCGGCACGCCCGCGGCCATGGCCACGCGGCGGGCCGAAGCCTTGTCGCCGAGCGCGCGCATCGTCTCGGCCTTCGGGCCGATGAAGGCGATGCCCGCTGCGTCGCAGGCCTCGACGAAATCGGGGTTCTCCGACAGAAGCCCGTAGCCCGGGTGGATCGCATCGGCGCCCGACATCTGCGCCACGCGGATGATCTCGGGGATCGAGAGATAGGCGCCCACGGGCGAGAGGCCCTCGCCGATCCGGTAGGCCTCGTCCGCCTTGAAGCGGTGGAGCGAGAGCTTGTCTTCCTCGGCATAGACGGCGACCGTCTTCTTGCCCATCTCGTTTGCCGCCCGCATCACCCGGATGGCGATCTCACCACGGTTGGCGATGAGGATCTTTCGGAACTCGGCCATGCATTCACCTCCGGGCATCAGGCTGGTGCGCGAACTCTAGTGGTGCCGCGGTGCGGCGCAATAGCTCAAGGGCGACGTCCGGGAAGAAAATCTGACCGATCCGGCGCCTGCCGGAACAGGTTTTGTGAACGATTGCGGAACACTTCTTTAACTCCGGGCAGAGGCAGGCTAGATTGGCGGGCATGAGCCAGATCGATGAAAGCGAAGCCTTCGAGGCGGCCGTGCCGCTCAGCCAGCGCGCCATGGCCGCGCGCCCACGTCCCTATATCGACGAGCTGAATCCGGCGCAGCGTGCGGCGGTTCTGGCGCTGGATGGACCGGTGCTGATGCTGGCCGGGGCGGGCACCGGCAAGACGAAGGCGCTGACGGCGCGAATCGTGCATCTGCTCGATTCGGGAAAGGCGCGGCCGAACGAGATCCTCGCCGTGACCTTCACCAACAAGGCCGCGCGCGAGATGAAGGACCGGGTGGCCCGCCTTCTGGGGCAGGTCGAGGGCATGCCCTGGATGGGCACCTTCCACGCCATCAGCGTCAAGATCCTGCGCCGGCACGCCGAACTGGTGGGGCTGAAGTCGAACTTCACCATCCTCGACACCGACGACCAGCTCCGGCTGCTGAAGCAGCTGATCGTCGCCGCCAACATCGACGAGAAGCGCTGGCCCGCCCGGATGCTGGCCGGCCTCATCGACCACTGGAAGAACCGCGCCTGGACGCCGGCCAAAGTGCCCGCCTCGGAGGCGTCGGCCTACAACAACCGCGGCACCGAACTCTACGACCAGTATCAGCAGCGCCTGCGCGAGCTGAATGCCACCGATTTCGGCGACCTGCTGCTCCATGTGCTGACGATCTTCCAGTCGCACCCCGACGTGCTCGAGCAATATCGCCGCTGGCTGCGCTACATCCTCGTGGACGAATATCAGGACACGAACGTCGCGCAATATATGTGGCTCAGGCTTCTGGCGCAGACGCACCGCAACATCTGCTGCGTGGGCGACGACGACCAGTCGATCTACGGCTGGCGCGGGGCCGAGGTGGGCAACATCCTGCGGTTCGAGAAGGATTTTCCCGGCGCGCAGGTGATCCGGCTCGAACAGAACTACCGCTCGACCCCGCATATCCTCGCCGCCGCCTCGGGCATCATCGCGGCCAATGCGGGCCGGCTCGGCAAGACGCTCTGGACCGAGCGGCAGGAGGGCGAGAAGGTCCGGCTGATCGGCCACTGGGACGGCGAGGAAGAGGCCCGCTGGATCGGCGACGAGGTCGAGAGCTTCCAGCGCGGCCGCGGCGGCCTCGGCCCCTTCCGTCTCGATGACATGGCGATCCTCGTGCGCGCCAGCCACCAGATGCGCGCCTTCGAGGACCGGTTCCTGACCATCGGGCTGCCCTATCGCGTCATCGGCGGCCCGCGCTTCTACGAGCGGCTCGAGATCCGGGATGCGATGGCCTATTTCCGCCTCGCCGTCAGCCCGGACGACGATCTGGCCTTCGAGCGGGTGGTGAACCAGCCGAAGCGCGGACTGGGCGACAAGGCCCAGCAGGAGATCCAGCGTGAGGCCCGCGCCCATGGCACCTCGCTTCTCGAAGGCGCGCGCAGCCTTCTGGCCCGCGGCGGCATCGGCGGGAAGGGGGCGGGGCAGCTCCGCGCCTTCGTCGACGGCATGGACCGCTGGCACGGCACCACGCTCGACCGCGACCATGACCATATCCGCCTCGCCGAGCAGATCCTCGACGAGTCGGGCTACACCGCCATGTGGCAGGCCGACAAGACGCCCGAGGCGCCGGGCCGGCTCGAGAACCTCAAGGAGCTGGTGAAGGCGCTCGAGCAGTTCGAGAACCTGCAGGGATTCCTCGAGCACGTCGCCCTCATCATGGAGAACGAGACCGAGGAATCGGTCGACAAAGTCACGATCATGACGCTCCACGCGGCCAAGGGGCTGGAGTTTCCCGTCGTCTTCCTGCCGGGCTGGGAGGACGGGCTGTTCCCGTCACAGCGCGCGATGGACGAGACCGGCCTCAAGGGGCTCGAGGAGGAGCGGCGGCTGGCCTATGTCGGCATCACCCGTGCCGAGCAGCTCTGCACCATCTCCTTTGCGGCCAACCGCCGGGTCTATGGCCAGTGGCAGAGCCAGCTGCCGTCGCGCTTCATCGACGAGCTGCCGTCCGCCCATGTCGAAGTGCTCACCCCGCCGGGCCTCTATGGCGGCGGCTACGGCGCGGCCGGCATGGCCTCCTCGCTGGAAGCGCAGGCCCTGCGGGCCGATGTCTACGATTCGCCCGGCTGGAAGCGGATGCAGACCCGTGCCGGCGGCCGCCCGATGGCCCAGCCGCGCGAATCGCGCCATGTCACCATCGACCTCGAAGCCGTCTCGGCCTTCGCCGAGGGCGACCGCGTCTTCCACCAGAAGTTCGGCTATGGCCATGTCATGGGAATCGAGGGCGACAAGCTCGACATCGATTTCGAGAAGGCGGGAGCGAAGAAGGTCGTGGCCCGCTTCGTGGTGGCGGCGCATCAGGCCGACGACATCCCCTTCTAGCGGTCGCGTCGGCCTCGGGCTCAGCGCCTCCGGGCCGCGCGTTCCGTCACATGGACCGCCAGCCCCGCGAGGAGCCCCCAGAAGGCCGCCCCGATCCCGGCCATGGCCACGCCCGAGCCGGTGACGGCCAGCGTCACCACCGCGGCGAACCTCTGCTCGGGATGGGCGAAGGCCGCCGTCAGCGCGCCAGTCAGCGGCCCGAGCAGCGCGAGCCCCACCAGCGCCGTGACGAGGGCGGGCGGAAGGGCCGCGATGCAGGCGAGGATCGCCGGGCCGAAGAGGCCCAGCCCGACCCAGACCGCCGCATAGACGAGCCCCACGCTCCAGCGGCGGCTCCGGTCGGGATGAACCTCGTCGCCCAGACAGATCGCGGCGGTGATGGCCGCCATCGACACGGTATGCGCGCCGAAGGGCGCCGTCAGCGCCGAGAGCCCGCCCGTCACCGTCAGCGCGCTGCGCACCGGGGGCTCGTATCCGGCGGCCCGCAGGACGGCGAAGCCCGGCAGGTTCTGCGAGGCCATCGTGACCAGATAGAGCGGCAGGCCCAGTCCGATCAGCACCGTCGGATCGAAGGCCGGCGGGATGAAGGTCAGGGTGGGGAACGCCAGCGGCAGCTCCGGCATCGCGGCCTCGCCTGCGAAGGCCAGCGCGCTGCCCCCGGCCAGTGCCGCCAGCACGGCCAGCGCAGGGTTCCAGAGCCGGACGAGGGCGAAGACCGCGATGGCGGGCAGGACGAGGAGCGGCAGGGCCTCGGCCGCTCCGGCGAGCTTCAGGCAGAAGGGCAGGAGCACGCCGGCCAGCATCCCGCCCGCGATCCCGTCGGGGATCAGGGCCACGGCCCGGCCGAGCGGCTTCAGCGCGCCGGTCAGAGCGATGAGCAGCCCCGCCAGCAGGAAGGCGCCCACGGCCTCGGGCATCGTGATCCCTTCGGTGGCCGCCACCAGCGCGGCCCCCGGCGTCGACCAGGCGAGGATCACCGGCACCCGGCTCCGCCAGCTCAGGAAGGCGCTGCCCACCGCCTTGCCGAGGCAGATCGCCAGCACCCAGCTTGCCGTCTGCGCCTCCGTGGCCCCCAGCGCGGCGGCCGCCGCCAGCACGAGGGCGATGGTCGAGCCGTAGCCCACAAGAGCGGCCACCAGCGCCGCCGAAAGCAGGGAAAGACGCATGATACCCTCCGCCAGACCGGGCCGACTATGCCCGCGGACGGGATGGGCGCAAGGGGAAGTCCCTCATCGGCCGCATGAATCCGGCCAGGGAAATGAAAACGGCGGCACCCTGGAGAAGGTGCCGCCGTTCGATCTGGGCCGGTGAGGGAACGCCGGTCCGAAAGGGGGGCGGCGGCTCCAGGGAGGAGGAGGGAGCCGCCGCTTGGTCATCGGCACCGCGGGAGGAGGTGCAGTGCCGAAGTCCGGTGGGAGGGGGCGCGCGGCCCGATCCCGGAAGGGGAGGCGGCGGCTCCAGGGAGGAGGAGGGAGCCGCCGCTTGGTCATCGGCACCGCGGGAGGAGGTGCAGTGCCGAAGTCCGGTGGGAGGGGGCACGCGGCCCGATCCCGGAAGGGGAGGCGGCGGCTCCAGGGAGGAGGAGGGAGCCGCCGCTTGGTCATCGGCACCGCGGGAGGAGGTGCAGTGCCGAAGTCCGGTGGGAGGGGGCACGAGGCCCGATCCCGGAAAGGGGAGGCGGCGGCTCCAGGGAGGAGGAGGGAGCCGCCGCTTGGTCATCGGCACCGCGGGAGGAGGTGCAGTGCCGAAGTCCGGTGGGAGGGGGCACGAGGCCCGATCCCGGAAAGGGGGGCGACGGCTCCAGGGAGGAGGAGGGAGCCGCCGCTTGGTCATCGGCACCGCGGGAGGAGGTGCAGTGCCGAAGTCCAGTGGGCAGGGGGTGCGAGGCCCGATGCCCGGATCTGGTGCAGCGACCCCAGGGAGGAGGAGGGGGCCGCTGCGGTTCCGATCGGCCAGGGAGGAGGAGAGGCCGTTCGAAGAGGGGGAAGCTTGCGCTTCGGAAGAAAGGACGGCGACACCAGGGAGGAGGAGAGGCGTCGCCGCTGCTGCTACAGGTCCCGGGAGGAGGTGGGACCTCGCAGGAAACTCAGAGACCGTAGGCGGCTTCCATCGCGATGCGGGTGATCATCGAGCGGTGGATGCCGAGGTCGGACAGTTCGCGGGTCGTCAGCGAGTTCAGTTCGCGCACGGTCTGCCGGTAGATCCGGCGCTGCGCGAGAGCGAGTTTCACCGAAGCCACCAGGGCCGAAACACGGTCTCCCAGACCGTGGTGCCCGATACGGGTGGTGTTTGCGTAAGCCATTTCATCTGCCTCAGGTTCGTCTAGACTGCGCGGACCGGGTTCGTTCGTGACTTTGCCGTCGCGCTGTTAGGGCAAACATGGGCCATTTGCTGCATCTGCACAATGCGCCGCATGGGCAATGCTGCCATGCGGCGTCTGCATGGCTCTCCCGCCCGGATTTGTGCGCTCTTGCAAGCGCTTCGCCCGCTTCGGGGGCGCTTTGAAAACGCAGGCTTGTCCTTTAGTCCAAGCCCTGCAAGCTAGGCCCGCCCGGGTCAAAGGAGAAGGCCATGCCCATCGCTCGTGAATCCGTCCTCGCGGTCCTCGACCGCATCCCGCTGCCGGACGGGGGCACGCTCGTTTCGAGAGATTTGATTCGTGCGCTGACCGTCGAGGGCGATGCGGTGCGCTTCGTGATCGAGGCGCCGAGCGCCGAGGCCGCCCGTGCGCTGGAGCCTGTCCGGGCCGAGGCCGAGCGCGCGCTGCGCGCTCTGCCGGGCGTCGCGGGCGTGCAGGCGGTGATGACGGCCCACGGGCCTGCCGCGCCCTCGCTCAAGATCGGCCAGCATCCGACGCCGCAGGCGGCCGGGCCCCAGCCGATCGCCGGGATCGACCGGATCATCGCGATCGGATCCGGCAAGGGGGGCGTCGGTAAATCCACCGTCTCCTCGAACCTCGCCGTAGCGCTCGCGCGGCAGGGCCGGAAGGTCGGCCTGCTCGATGCCGACATCTACGGCCCCTCGCAGGCGCGCATGATGGGGGTGAACCGCCGGCCCGCCTCGCCGGACGGCAAGACGATCCTGCCGCCCTCCGCGCATGGCGTCACCATGATGTCGCTCGGCCTCATGCTGAAGGAGGACGAGGCGGTGATCTGGCGCGGCCCGATGCTGATGGGCGCGCTCCAGCAGCTTCTGGGGCAGGTGGCCTGGGGCGAGCTCGACGTGCTACTCGTGGACCTGCCGCCGGGCACGGGTGACATCCAACTCACCCTCTGCCAGCGCACGCAGGTCACGGGCGCCATCGTGGTCTCGACGCCGCAGGACGTGGCACTCCTCGACGCGCGCAAGGCGCTCGACATGTTCCGCAAGCTGAAGACGCCCGTTCTCGGACTGATCGAGAACATGTCGAGCTACGTCTGCCCGAACTGCGGCCACGAGGCCCATATCTTCGGCCATGGCGGCGTGGCGGAGGAGGCGCGGCGCCTCGACGTGCCGTTCCTGGGCGAACTGCCCCTCGATCTCTCCATCCGCCTCGCGGGCGACGAGGGCCGTCCGGTCGCGGCCGGCGAGGGGCCGATCGCCGAGGCCTATGCCGATCTCGCCCGCCGCCTCGTGGCAGGCGGCATGGCCTGAGGCCCGGCGACCCGGCTCCCGCCTCTGCGGTGGAGGGAGCCACCTTCTTCCCATGGCGACGAGCCGTCTGAAGCTGCTCCCACAGACCGGCTTCTGCCGAGCCTGCGCGACCGCGCGCCGTGAGGTGCTCCCGTCCGGGTTCTGGCCAGGGAAGGGGATAGCCGCAAGGCCACGGGAAATCATGGGATTGAGTCCGCAGGACCGTCCCGCGGCCGGACTGCGACCCGGAAGACACGGGCTTCCGGGAAATCGTGGGAAAGGCGCCCGGCCGCTGGCACCTCTCCGGGATTCCATGGAACACAGGCTCTCATGTGCCGATCCCGAGGAATCAAAGCTGCTCACATCCCCGCGATTCGCACCGTCAGGCGGCGACCTGCCCGGACGAATTTAACCGAATATGTGGCAAATTCGCTGCAGCCGCGAGTCTCCGTGGGAAAGTATGGGATGGCGCAGCTGGCCAATTTCACACAATATTTCGGCGCAGGGGAGTTCTGACTCCCAATATCTGCTGTTTCAGGTTGTGCGGATCCAACTTGCCGCGTCGTTGACCGTCAGCGGCTTCCCGCGTTTTGGGGGGCCTGGGCCCATTCTGCCCATTGCGTCCCATGAAATCCCATGGCATCCCTAGCTCACGAGATGAGAACGGGACAGTGAACAGGGGCGACAGACCCCGAACAGGCGAAAAGCAGGCTTCATACAGGCACCCGCTTTCATCCAATGACAGATCCGGCGCGCATGCGAGCAGACATCCCCCCAGGTGTGTGTGCGCAGTTGGACACCCAGCGATGGGACAGGCACGGCGGATCGGGCAGTGGCAGCCGCTCGATCCGCCGCTTTCGTTTCCGGGGTGCGTGGTGCGCCTCCCGGAACGGCACCGGACAGTGAAGGAGCCGCAGGGAAGTGGCGGAGGCGTTCAGAGGCGAATACAACCAGAAGGTTGACGCCAAGGCGCGGGTGTCGATCCCGGCCCCCTTCCGTCGTGTCATCGAAGCGGGCGATCCCAAATTCTCCGGCGGCCGGTCGAGCTTCGTGCTCGTCTATGGCGGCGACCGCTCCTACGTCGAATGCTACACCATTTCCGAGATGGAGCGGATCGAGGAACGGATCCGCAGCCTGCCCATGGGCACGCCCAAGCGGCGCTATCTCGAACGCAACATGATCACCCTCGCGCTTAACATGGAGCTCGACGAGGACGGCCGGATCGTGCTGCCGCCCAAGGGCCGCGAGAAGCTGGGCATCTCGCCCGACGAGCTGAAGGGCGGCACCGAAGCCACCTTTGCGGGCACGCTCAACAAGTTCCAGATCTGGAAGGCCGACACCTACGCAGCCGAGCTCGCCGCCGAAGAGGAGGTGCTCCTGCCTCCGGGCGCCGACATGCTCTCGCTGCTCGAAGAGACGGGGCTCTGACCCATGGCCGAGGCCGACACCGAGCGCCGGCCCCACATCCCGGTGCTGCTGCGTCCTCTTCTGGCCGCGGTGGCGCCGGTCGAGGGCACATGGCTCGACGGCACCTTCGGGGCGGGCGGTTATGCGCGGGGTCTGCTCGAGGCGGGCGCGGACCGGGTGATCGGCGTCGACCGCGATCCGCTCGCGCTGAAGATGGCCTCCGGCTGGGCGGGTGACTACGGCGACCGCCTGCGCCTCGTGGCGGGCACCTTCTCGCAGCTCGACAGCCATGCGGGCGCGCCCCTCGACGGGGTGGTGCTCGATCTCGGCGTCTCCTCCATGCAGCTCGATCTGGCCGAACGCGGCTTCTCGTTCCAGAAGGACGGCCCGCTCGACATGCGCATGAGCCAAGAGGGCGAAAGCGCGGCCGATCTGGTCAATACCGCCTCCGAGGAGACGCTGGCCGACATTCTCTATCATTATGGCGAGGAGCGCGCCTCGCGCCGCATCGCCCGCGCCATCGTCGAGGCCCGCGCCGCGGCGCCCATCACCCGCACGCTCGCGCTGGCCGAGATCGTGGCGCGCTGCCTGCCGCGGCCGAAGCCCGGCCAGATGCACCCGGCCACCCGCAGCTTTCAGGCGATCCGTATCGCGGTGAATGCCGAATTCTCGGAACTGGTCGAGGGGCTCGAGGCGGCCGAGCGCGCGCTCAGGCCCGGCGGCCGGCTCGCCGTCGTCACCTTCCACAGCCTCGAGGACCGGATCGTGAAACGGTTCCTCCAGCTCCGCTCGGGCGGCGAGGGGCAGGGCAACCGCTACGCCCCCGAGACGCGCGCCGATGCGCCCCGCTTCACTCTTCCGCTCCGTCGTGCCATCAGCCCGGACGAGGCGGAACTCGCCGAGAATCCGCGCGCCCGGTCGGCCCGGCTGCGGGTGGGCGTCCGGACGGACGCCCCCGCGGGAAAGGTCGATCCGCAGGCGCTCGGCACCCCGCTCATCCCGAAGAAAGGACGCCGCTGAATGCGCCCCGTGCTCTATGTCCTCACCTTCCTCGCCGTGATGGGGCTGGCCTTCTGGGCCTACCGTGAGAACTATGCCACGCAGCAGGCGCTCAAGGATGTCTCGGCGCTCAACCGCGAGATCGCGACCCTGCGCGAGTCGCTCTCGGTGCAGCGCGCGGAATGGGCCTATCTGAACCGTCCCGACCGGCTGCGCGAGCTGGCGGCGCTGAACTTCGACCGTCTGGGCCTGCTGCCGCTCGAGGCCGTGCAATTCGGCTCGGCCGCGCAGGTCTCCTACCCGCCGGATCCGCTTCAGGTGGTCACGCCGCAGGATCTGCGGCCGGGCGACATCTCGGGCGAAGTGGGAGAGCCGCTGTGATCCGCACGCCGCTGCGTCCCCTCGCCCGGATCCTCGACGCCCGCGCCAAGGGCGAGAATCCCGATTCCATCGAGCGCGAGAACCGCCGCATCCGCCACGAGGCGATGCGCGACAAGGCGCGCAACCGCGCCGAGGGCCGGCTCCTGCTGCTCGGCCTCAGCTTCTTCCTCGCCTTCTCCGTCATTGGGGCGCGCATGGGGCTTCTGGCCTCGACCCAGCCCATGGAGCCGCGCGCGGCGGCGAGCGGGGCCGAGATCCTGAACCAGCGGGCCGACATTACCGACCGCTCGGGCCGGATCCTCGCCACGAACCTGCTGACCCATTCGCTCTACGCCCATCCGCAGGACATGGTGGATCCCCTCCGGGTCGCCCGCGAGCTGGCGGCGATCTTCCCCGAACTGAAGGAAGAGGATCTCGCCAAGCGCTTCACCGACGGCCGCCGCTTCCTCTGGATCCGCAAGAAGCTCTCGCCCGAGCAGATGCAGCAGGTGCATGACATCGGCGACCCGGGCCTGCTCTTCGGCCCGCGCGAGATGCGCCTCTATCCCAACGGCCGGCTGGCGGCCCATGTGCTCGGCGGCACCAGCTTCGGCGCCGAGGGCGTCCATTCGGCGGAAGTGATCGGCACGGCCGGCATCGAGAAGGCGCTCGACACGCGGCTGCGCGATCCGGCGGCGGCCGGAGAGCCGCTGCAGCTCTCCATCGACCTGACCGTGCAGGCGGCCATCACCGAGGTTCTCGGCGCCGGCATGAAGATGATGAACGCCAAGGGCGCGACGGCGATCCTGATGGAGGCGCACAGCGGCGAGATCCTCGCGCTCGCCTCGCTGCCCGACTTCGATCCGAACGACCGTCCGGCGCCCCTCGTCGATCGCAACGCCGATCCCGGCGACAGCCCGCTCTTCAACCGCGCGGTGCAGGGCGTCTACGAACTCGGCTCGACCTTCAAGATCTTCACCGTGGCTCAGGCGATGGAGCTGGGCCTCGTGAATGCGCAGACCATCGTCGATGCCAATGCGCCGATGCGCTGGGGCCGGTTCCTCATCAAGGAATTCAAGAACCACAATTACGGCCCGCTCCTCTCGGTCACCGACGTCATCGTGAAAAGCTCGAACGTGGGTGTGGCGCGGCTCGCGCTCCAGATCGGGGGGCTGCGCCAGCAGGCCTTCCTGAAATCGCTGGGCTTCTTCGATCCGACCCCGGTCGAGCTGGTCGAGGCACCCTATGCCCGCCCGCTCGTCCCCGCGAAATGGGCCGAGATCACCACGATCACCACCTCCTACGGCCACGGGCTCGCCGCGAGCCCGCTGCATCTGGCCGCGGCCTACGGCACGATCGCGAACGGCGGCATCACCGTGAAACCCACGCTCCTTCATGGGAACGACCGTCCGCAGGGCGCGCGCGCCATGCGGGCCGAGGTCGCGCACGATTCGCTCGCGATGCTGCGGCAGGTGGTGACGCGCGGCACGGCCTCCTACGGCGACGTCGAGGGTTACGAGGTGGCGGGCAAGACCGGCACCGCCGACAAGCCCAACCCGCGCGGCGGCTATTATCACGACAAGGTGGTGAACACCTTCGCCTCCATCTTCCCCGCCTCGGACCCGCGCTATGTGCTGATCGTCACGCTCGACGAGCCGGTCGAGACCTCGGGTCCCCAGCCGCGCCGGACGGCCGGCTACACCGCCGTCCCCGTGGCCGCCGAGATCATCCGTCGCACGGCGCCGCTCCTCGGCCTGCGCCCCAAGGTTGAAGCCCCACCCGTGGATCGGATAACAGCGGTGCGCAACTGACAGGGAGACCGCTGATGGCGGATCGCGCAGCAACACTCTCGGCGCTCGGGCTCACGCCCGCAGGCGGCCGCGGAGGCGACATCGCCGTGACCGGCCTCGCGGTTGACAGCCGGCAAGTGCGCCCCGGCACCCTCTTCGCGGCGCTGCCCGGCTCCCGCAGCCACGGCGCGAGCTTCGTGCCGGCGGCGCTCGCCGCAGGCGCCACCGCGATCCTCACCGATGCCGCCGGCGCGGCGCTCGCGCGCGAGGCGCTCGCGGGCTCGGGCGCGGCCCTCGTCCTGGCCGAGGATCCCCGCCAGACCCTCGCCGGCGCGGCCGCCCTCTGGTTCGGCCGCCAGCCCGCGACCGTGGTCGCCGTAACGGGCACCAACGGCAAGACCTCGGTCGCGACCTTCACCCGCCAGATCTGGGCGGCCCTCGGCCATGCCGCGATCAACATCGGCACGACCGGCGTCGAGGGCGCCTTCGCAGCCCCCTCCGCCCATACCACGCCCGAGCCCATCACCCTCCACCGGCTCCTCGCCGAGGCGGCCGAGGCGGGCGTCACCCATGCCGCCATGGAGGCCTCCTCCCACGGGCTCGAGCAGCGCCGCCTCGACGGCGTGCATCTCGCGGCCGCGGGCTTCACCAACTTCACCCAGGACCATCTCGACTATCACGAGACCTTCGAGGCCTATTTCGCCGCCAAGGCCGGGCTCTTCACCCGGGTCTTGCCCGACGAGGGCACGGCGGTCGTCAATCTCGACGATCCCCGCGGCCCCGAGATCGCGGCCCTCGCGCGGGCGCGCGCGCAACGGGTGATCGGCACGGGCTTTCACGCCGATGCGGACCTGCGCCTTCTCTCGCAGCGCTTCGACGCGACCGGGCAGGACCTCCGCTTCTCCTGGCAGGGCGAGGTGCATCTCGCGCGTCTGCCGCTGATCGGCGGCTTCCAGGCCTGGAACGTCGCGGTCGCGGCCAGCCTCGCCATCGGCGCGGGCGACGCCCCCGAGCGGGTCTTCGCCACCTTCTCCCGGCTTCAGGGCGTGCGCGGGCGGATGCAGCTCGCCGCCACCCGCAAGAACGGTGCCTCGGTCTTCGTCGATTATGCCCATACGCCCGACGCCCTCGCCACCGCCCTCAAGGCGCTGCGCCCGCATGTGATGGGGCGCATCGTCGTCGTCTTCGGTGCCGGCGGCGACCGCGACCGCGGCAAGCGCCCGCTGATGGGCCGCGCCGCGGCAGACCATGCCGACGTGCTCTATGTCACCGACGACAATCCCCGCACCGAGGATCCCGCCGCCATCCGCCGCGCCATCCTCGAGGCCTGCCCCGAGGCGCATGAGGTGGGCGACCGGGCCGAGGCCATCCTGCGCGGCGTCGATGCGCTCACGCCGGGCGACGCGCTCCTCATCGCGGGCAAGGGCCACGAATCGGGCCAGGTGGTGGGCACCGACATCTTCCCCTTCGACGATGCCGAACAGGCGAGCATCGCCACCGCCGCGCTGGACGGGCTGATATGACCCCCACCTCCCTTCTTCATTCTGGCAGAAATATCCCGGGGGGCGCGGGGGGCTGGCCCCCCGTCTCCGCCGGCAACGGGCCTGACGCATGACCCCCCTCTGGACCTCCGACGAGGCCGCCGCCACGACGGGCGGCCGCGCCACCCGCGCCTTCGCCGCCACAGGCGTCTCGATCGACACCCGCAGCCTCGGGCCGGGCGACCTCTTCGTGGCGCTCACCGACCAGCGCGACGGCCACGCCTTCGTGGCCGAGGCGCTGGCCCGTGGCGCCGCCGCGGCGCTGGTCTCGCGCCGCCCGGAAGGCCTCCCCGAGGATGCGCCGCTCCTTCTCGTGCCCGATGTGCTGGAAGGGCTCCGCGCGCTCGGCCGCGCGGCCCGCGCCCGGACCCGCGCCCGCGTCGTGGGCGTGACGGGCTCGGTCGGCAAGACCTCGACCAAGGAGATGCTGCGCGCCACGCTCGGCGGGCAGGGCACCGTCCATGCCGCCGAGGCCTCCTACAACAACCACTGGGGCGTGCCGCTCACGCTGGCGCGGATGCCCGCCGACGTGGATTTCGCCGTCGTCGAGATCGGCATGAACCATCCGGGCGAGATCGCCCCGCTGTCGCGCCTCGCCCGGCCGCATCTGGCCCTCATCACCACCGTGGCCGCGGCCCATCTCGAGGCCTTCGACAGCCTCTCCGCCATCGCCGAGGAGAAGGCCGCGATCCTCGAGGGGCTCGAGCCGGCCGGGCGCGCGATCTTGCCCGCCGGGCTCGAGGTGTCGCCGGTGCTCGCAGCCCGCGCCGCGGCGCTGGGCGTGCCGGCCGTGACCTTCGGCCAGACGGCCGACGCCGACTGGCGCCTCGCCGACATCCAGATCACCCCCGAGGCCACCGTCGCGCGGGCGAGCCATGCCGGCGGAACCTTCCTCTTCAAGGTGCTGACGCCGGGCCGGCATTTCGCCTCGAACGCGCTCGCCACTCTGGCCGCGGCCGAGGCGCTCGGGCTCGATCTCACCATCGCCGCCTGCGACTTGGGTCTCTGGACGCCGCCCTCGGGCCGCGGCACGCGCGAGCGCATCGCGCTCGACCCGGTGGACGAGGCAGGCTTCGACCTGATCGACGATGCCTTCAACGCCAATCCCGCCTCGATGGCGGCGAGCCTCGAGCTTCTGGCCGCGATGGCGCCCACCGACGGGGTCGGGCGGATCGCCGCCGGCCGCCGGATCGCCATCCTCGGCGACATGCTCGAACTCGGGCCCACCGAGGCAGAGCTGCATCGTGCGGTGGCCGACCATCCCGCCCTGGCCGAGATCGCCCTCGTTCACTGCGTGGGCCCCCGGATGCGGGCGCTCCACGAGGCGCTGCCGCGCCGCCAGCGCGGCGAATGGGTCGAGACCGCGGCCGAGCTCGTGCCGCGGGCCCGTCTGCTCGTCGATGCGGGCGACATCGTGCTGGTGAAGGGCTCGAAAGGGATCAAGGTCAGCCTGGTGGTTGACGCGCTCCGCAAACTGGGCCAGTCGAGCCCATCCAGGACCTGAGGGGCCGACCAGATGCTGTATCTCCTGACCGCCTTCTCCGACGGCGGCGACATTTTCAACCTCTTCCGCTACCTGACCTTCCGGGCCGGAGCCGCCTTCTTCACCGCGCTGATCTTCGGCTTCCTCTTCGGCCGCCCGCTGATCGACTTCCTGCGCCGCAAGCAGGGCAAGGGCCAGCCGATCCGGGACGACGGGCCGACCACCCACTTCGCCAAGGCGGGCACCCCCACCATGGGCGGCCTTCTGATCCTCTCGGCACTTGTGGTCTCGACCCTCCTCTGGGCGCGGCTCGACAATCCTTACGTCTGGATCGTCCTCCTCGTGACCGTGGCCTTCGGCCTGATCGGCTTCGCCGACGACTATGCCAAGGTGAAGAAGCAGAACACCAAGGGCGTGCCGGGCCGGGTGCGTTTCCTGATCGGGCTCCTGATCGCCGCGCTCGCGGCCATCGCGGCCGCCTGGTCGCATCCGCCGGATCTGACGCTCCAGCTCGCCATGCCCTTCTTCAAGGATGCGCTCATCAATCTCGGCTGGTTCTTCGTGCCCTTCGCCATGGTGGTGATCGTGGGCGCGGCCAATGCGGTGAACCTCACCGACGGGCTCGACGGGCTGGCCATCATGCCGGTGATGATCGCGGGCACCACCCTCGGCGTGATCGCCTATGTCGTCGGCAACTTCAATCTGACCGACTATCTGGGCGTCCATTTCGTCCCCGGCACGGGCGAGCTTCTGATCTTCAGCTCCGCGCTCGTGGGGGGCGGGCTGGGCTTTCTGTGGTACAACGCGCCCCCGGCCGCGGTCTTCATGGGCGACACGGGCTCGCTCGCCCTGGGCGGCGCGCTCGGCGCCATCGCGGTCTGCACCAAGCACGAGATCGTGCTCGCGATCGTGGGCGGCCTCTTCGTCACCGAGGCGCTCTCGGTCATCATCCAGGTTCTCTATTTCAAGCGCACCGGGCGGCGGGTGTTCCTGATGGCGCCGATCCACCACCATTTCGAGAAGAAGGGCTGGGCCGAGCCGCAGATCGTGATCCGCTTCTGGATCATCTCGCTGATCCTCGCCCTGATCGGCCTCTCGACCCTCAAGCTGCGCTGAGCGCAGCGCGCGCGCCCGGTCCTGCCGGGCGCTGCAGCCCCCGGGAACAAGCCCCGCCCGACGCCCGTTCTCCTGCCGCAACTTGAGGAGAACGACATGGCAAAGGCGCCGCACGAGAGTCCCGAGGAAGGCGACCCGAAGGATCCCTACGCCACCGGCGACGCTGCGCGGCCCGGCTCGGCCACGATGGCCGACCGCGAGACCGAGCAGCCGCGCGATATCGACGATACCGGCCGCACCGATGCGTCGGGCTACGATGTCGATCCGCCGCCGGACGCCCGAACGCGGCACAGCCACGACATCGGCCTCTCCGACGAGGATGCCGAGCATCAGGGCTGGCGCGAGTTCGACAGCACCGTCGAATGGGAGGGCGAGGAGCCCTATCCGGCCGAGCCCGCCACCGACGTGGAGGAAGCGGCCGAAGAAGAGGCGCTGGCCGACGAGGATCTCGCCGACGATACGGGCGAAGAGGCCCCGGTGGCCGATCTGGCCGAGGCGGTGACGGCGCTCCTCGAGGACGATCTCGAGATCGACGTGGCCGACCTCTCGGTCGAGGTGCGCGGCGCGACGGTGATCCTGCGCGGCAGCGCGGGCAGCGCCGAGGACAGCGAGCGCGCCGCCGAACGCGCGGCAGGCGTGCCGGGCGTGCGCGCGGTCGAGAACGAGCTCTCCGTCTGACGGTCCGGGCGTCGCCGGCGGCCTTCCGCGAGCCTTGCGTCCGACGGCCCTTCGGACCGGGCCCCGCGCCGGGTCGGGACCGTCGGCCGGACGACCTTCGGCTCGGCTCCGGAACGGCCTTCCGTCCGCCGACCCCCGGGTCGGGCTCTTCGCCCGCTTCGCGTAAATCCTTCTTTCGGAAGACCCTGCGGCTTGGCTCCGCGCTCGTGCGGGGAACATGCCATGCGTCCGCGGCCCCCGGGTCAGGCTTCGCGCCCGGTTCGGATCGAACCTTCTGCCGGGCGACTCATCGGCCCCCTCTCTGCTCGGACCTGGGAAGGCGCTTGCCGGAGATCTGCGGATCGGTCGGGGCGGGAGAAGGGGAGGGGCCGCCTTGCACCTCCCCGCATCCGCCTCCATTCTCCGGCCCGATCTGCAGAAGGATGCGTCAGAATGATTCCCGTCCGCGGCCTCGAGGGCCGAAAGGTGGCCGTGCTCGGCCTCGGCCGTTCCGGTCTTGCCACCGCCCGTGCGCTGGAAGCCGGGGGCGCCGAGCCGCTCCTGTGGGACGACAGCCCCGAAGCGCGCGCCAAGGCCGAGGGGCAGGGCTTCACGGTGACGGATCTCACCCGCGAGCGGGCTTTCGAGGGCGTGGCGCTTCTGGTGACGAGCCCCGGCATCCCGCATCTCTATCCCGCGCCGAACCCGGTTATCGCGCGCGCCATGGCGGCGGGCGTGCCGGTCGACAATGACATCGGCCTCTTCTTCCGCAGCTTCGCCACCCGCGACTGGGACGCGTTCGACCAGATGCCGCGCGTGGTCTGCGTCACCGGCTCGAACGGCAAGTCCACCACCACGGCGCTCATCCATCACATCCTGTCGGAGGCCGGCCGGCCCACGCAGATGGCGGGCAACATCGGCCGCGGTGTGCTCGATCTCGACCCCGCCCGCGATGGCGAGGTGGTGGTGCTGGAGCTCTCCTCCTACCAGACCGATCTCGCCCGCGCGCTGACGCCCGACGTGGCGGTCTTCACCAACCTCTCGCCCGACCATCTCGACCGGCACGGCGGGATGGGCGGCTATTTCGCGGCCAAGCGCCGACTGTTCGCCGAAGGCGGCCCGGACCGCGCCGTGATCGGGGTGGACGAGCCCGAGGGGCTCTATCTCGCGGGCCAGCTGTCGGTTGCGCCCGAGGATGACCGGGTGATCCGTATCTCGGCGGGCCAGAAGCTCGAGCGGTTCGGCTGGTCGGTCTTCGCGCGCAAGGGCTTTCTCGCGGAATGGCGCAAGGGCCGGCAGATGGCCTCGATCGACCTGCGCGCCATGCCGGGCCTGCCCGGGGCGCACAACCACCAGAACGCCTGCGCCGCCTATGCGGCCTGCCGGACGATGGGCCTCGCCCCGCGCCAGATCGAGGCGGCGCTCGCCTCCTTCGCGGGCCTGCCGCACCGGAGCCAGACGGTGGGCGAGAAGGGCGGCGTGCGCTTCGTGAACGATTCGAAGGCCACCAACGTGGACAGCGCGGCCAAGGCGCTGCAGGCCTTCCCGAAGATCCGCTGGATCGCGGGCGGGCTCGGCAAGGACGGCGGGATCGTGGCGCTCCAGCCGCATCTGGGCTCGGTGGTGAAGGCCTATCTCATCGGCCATTCGGCGCGCGATTTTGCGTTGCAGATCGGGGCGACCGACCACGAGATCTGCGAGACGATGGAGCGCGCGGTGGCCCGCGCGGCCGAGGAGGCGCAGCCGGGCGAGGTCGTGCTGCTTGCGCCTGCGGCGGCGAGCTTCGACCAGTATCCGAACTTCGAGAAGCGGGGCGAGGACTTCATGGAGAAGGTGAAGGCCCTGCTGTAACGACGGAATCCGGGCCGCGACGGTCGGCACGGCTGCAGGCGAGGGAGGGAGAGGAAATGGAAGGACGCTGCATCTGCGGGGAGGTCGCCTACCGGCTGACCGAGCGGCCGCTCTTCGTTCATTGCTGTCACTGCAGCTGGTGCCAGCGCGAATCCGGCAGCGCCTTCGCGCTCAACGCCCTGATCGAGACCGACCGGATCGAGCTTCTGGCGGGGCAGCCCGAGAGGGTGGCGATCCCCTCGCATTCGGGCAAGGGGCAGGAGGTGCTGCGCTGCCCGCGCTGCCGGATCGCACTCTGGAGCCATTACGCCGGGGCCGGGCCGTTGATGGCCTTCGTCCGCGTGGGCACGCTGGCAGAGCCCGCGGCCTGTCCGCCCGACATCCACATCTACACCACGACGAAGCTGCCCTGGGTCCGGCTCGACGAGGGCGTGCCGGCCATGGCGGACTATTATGCCCGCAGCCAGCACTGGCCGGAGCCGAGCCTCGCCCGCTGGAAGATCCTGCGCGAACGCATGTCCGGTTGATCCGGGGGCGCCGCCGGGCAGGGCAGGGTCGGAGGGCATCGACCGGTTGGGCGGGCGGTCCCCGCCGGCTGACTCCGCAGTTCGGCTGAAGGCCTGAACGACCGGGGGCGCTCGAGAGGGGCGGCGGCGGGCCGAAGCTCATGCGACGGGAAAGACAGCCATGGCGCCCGGGCTCCGGCGGCTGTCTCGCTCGGGCAGACCCGCGGCGCAGGCGGCCCGGTCCGGTCCCGATGCGGGTGTGCCGGCGGCCTTTTCCGCGTCTTCCCGCCAGAGGGCGACAGAAGGATCGGCGACACGACGCGGGATCCTCATGACCGACACGGCCCCCGGCGCTCCTTCCGCCCCCCGTCCGCTCAGGCGGCGAGCATGACGTCGAGGTGGCGATAGGCCTCCTCCATCTCGGTCGCCATGGCCGAAGCGGCGACCGCGTCGCGCGCCTCGGGCGTGGCGTAGTCCACCGCCATCGCAAGTTCGGTGCCGCCCTCTACGGGCAGAAGCTGCAGGGTCACGAGCGTCTCGCCGCCCGTCCAGTCCTCGTCATAGAGCTCGCTGTGGATCAGCCGGTGCGGCGGTTCGGCCAGGATCACCCGGCCGGTGAGACCCCGCGTGCGGCCCTCGGGCCCGGTCCAGACCTGTCGGATGAGGCCGCCCTTGTGGGGCTCGAACACGCACTCGGTCATGGGCCAGCCCCTCGCGAAGAGCCAGGCCGGAAGGAGCGCGGGGCTCGTGAGGGCGGCCCAGAGCTGTTCGGGGGTCGCCGCGAAATGCCGCCGGAACTCGAGGCGCGTGGCGCTCCCGGGGCCGATCTGGATTTCGTCCGCCATCGGTGCTCTCCCTCTCCCGTGCGCCTCCGCGCGCATCGCGCGGCCCTGCCCAAGAAACGTCGGTCCGGCGCGTCCGTTCCGTCCGCCTTTCCGCTGGCCATGAGCCCCGCATTTGGCTAGACTTTTCACCAGACCCGGAAAACGGGCGGACGAGGCAGTGCAGGCGGATTTTTCCCATGACTGAGATGGTCTATGGCTCCATGCCCGTGCGGGCAACCGAGCCGGTTCTTCCCCGCTGGTGGCGCACCATCGACAAATGGTCGCTGACGTCGATTCTGGTGCTGTTCGGGATCGGGCTCCTGCTCGGCCTCGCGGCCTCGGTGCCGCTGGCCACGCGCAACGGGCTCGACCCGTTCTATTATGTCCAGCGGCAGGCCTTCTTCGGCGGCATGGCGATCGTGGCGATGTTCGCGGTCTCGATGATGTCGCCCGACATGGTGCGCCGCCTGGGCGTGCTGGGATTCGCCGGCGCCTTCGTGGCCCTCGTGCTGCTGCCCTTCTTCGGAACCGACTTCGGCAAGGGCGCGGTGCGCTGGTTCTCGTTCGGCTTCGCCTCGGTGCAGCCGTCGGAATTCCTCAAGCCCGGCTTCGTGATCCTCGGCGCCTGGCTCATGGCCGCGAGCCAGGAGCTGAACGGCCCGCCCGGCAAGAGCTTCTCCTTCGCCCTCACCACCGTGATCGTGCTCCTCCTCGCGATGCAGCCGGACTTCGGTCAGGCCGCACTGGTGCTCTTCGGCTGGAGCGTGATGTATTTCGTGGCCGGTGCGCCCATGACGCTGATCGCCATCATCATGAGCATCGTGGGCGCGGGCGCCTTCTTCGCCTACAACTCGTCCGAGCACTTCGCGCGCCGGATCGACGGCTTCCTGAACCCCGATCTCGATCCGCGCACCCAGCTGGGCTACGCCACGAACGCCATCCAGGAGGGCGGCTTCTTCGGCGTGGGTGTGGGCGAGGGGCAGGTGAAATGGTCGCTGCCCGACGCGCATACCGACTTCATCATCGCGGTCGCGGCCGAGGAATACGGGCTGATCCTCGTCCTCATCATCCTCGCGCTCTACGGCACGGTGACGGTGCGCAGCCTCTTCCGGCTGATGCGCGAGCGCGATCCCTTCATCCGCCTCGCAGGCACGGGCCTTGCCTGCATCTTCGGCGTGCAGGCCATGATCAACATGGGCGTGGCCGTGCGGCTGCTGCCGGCCAAGGGCATGACGCTGCCCTTCGTGAGCTATGGCGGCTCGTCGGTGATCGCGGCGGGGGTGACGGTGGGGATGCTGCTGGCCATGACCCGCTCGCGCCCGCAGGGCGAGATCGGCGACATCCTCTTCAAGCGGGGGCGGTGACATGGGCCGGCCGCTCCTCCTGATCGCAGCGGGAGGGACGGGGGGGCACATGTTTCCCGCTCAGGCCCTGGCCGAGGCGATGGTCCGCCGCGGCTGGCGCGTGAAGCTGTCCACCGATGCGCGCGGCGCCCGCTATGCCGGGGGCTTCCCCCATGTCGTCGAGATCGAGGAGGTGAGCTCGGCCACCTTCGCGCGCGGCGGCCCGCTGGCCAAGGCGCTGGTCCCCCTCCGCATCGCGGGCGGCGTGGCCTCGGCCGTCGCGGGCTTCCTGCGCGACCGGCCCTCGGTGGTGGTGGGCTTCGGCGGCTATCCCTCGATTCCCGCGCTGTCGGCGGCCGTGGCGCTGCGTCTGCCGCGGATGATCCACGAGCAGAACGGGGTGCTCGGCCGGGTGAACCGGCTGTTTGCGCCGCGCGTGCAGGCGGTCTGCTGCGGAACCTGGCCCACGGACCTGCCCGAGGGGGTCGAGGGCTACTACACCGGCAATCCCGTCCGGGCCGCGGTGCTCGAGCGGGCCGCCGCCCCCTATATCGTGCCCGGCGACTATCCGATGAGCCTCGTCGTCATCGGCGGCAGTCAGGGCGCGCGGGTCCTCTCGGACGTGGTGCCCGAAGCCATCGCGCGGCTGCCCGAGGAGATCTTGGCCAACCTCCGCATCGCCCATCAGGCGCGCGAGGAGGATGTGGCGCGCGTCACCGAAGCCTATGACCGGGCGGGGCTTCTGGCCGAGGTGAAGACCTTCTTCACCGACATTCCGCGCAGGCTCTCGGAGGCGCAGCTCGTGATCTCGCGCTCGGGCGCCTCGTCGGTGGCCGACATCTCGATCATCGGCCGGCCCGCGATCCTCGTGCCCTTCGCGGCGGCCACTGCCGATCACCAGACCGCGAACGCCCGCGGCCTCGTCGAGGCCGAGGCCGCCATCCTCATCCCGGAATCCGCGCTTGACCCCGGCGCGCTCTCGGAGCACATCGCCGCGGTGCTGTCGCAGCCCGACGCGGCGCGGCAGATGGCGCGCAATGCGCTGGCCCACGGCCGCCCCGATGCCACCGAGCGTCTCGTCGAGGTGGTGGAGCATCTGGCAAGGAAAGAGACATGAACGCCGCAACGAAGCTGCCGGGGGAACTCGGCCCCATCCATTTCGTCGGCATCGGCGGCATCGGCATGTCGGGCATCGCCGAGGTGCTGATGACACTGGGCTACCGCGTGCAGGGCTCGGATGCGAAGGCCTCGAAGATCACCGAGCGGCTGGTGTCGCTGGGCGCCACCTTCTTCGAGGGGCAGCGCGCGGGCAACCTCGGCGAGGCGGCGGTCGTCGTGATCTCCTCGGCGATCAAGAAGGGCAATCCCGAGCTCGAGGAGGCGCGGCTGCGCGGCCTGCCGGTGGTGCGCCGGGCCGAGATGCTGGCCGAGCTGATGCGGATGCGCTCGAACATCGCCATCGCGGGCACCCACGGCAAGACCACGACCACTACCATGGTGGCCACCCTTCTGGACAAGGGCGGCTTCGATCCGACCGTCATCAACGGCGGCGTGATCCATGCCTATGGCTCGAACGCCCGGGCGGGCGCCGGCGAATGGATGGTGGTCGAAGCGGACGAATCGGACGGCTCGTTCAACCGCCTGCCCGCGACCATCGCCATCGTGACGAACATCGACCCCGAGCACATGGAGCACTGGGGCTCGTTCGATGCGCTGCGCAAGGGCTTCTACGACTTCGTCACCAACATCCCCTTCTACGGCCTCGCCGTCTGCTGCACCGACCATGCCGAGGTGCAGGCGCTGGTCGGCCGCGTGACCGACCGCAGGATCGTGACCTTCGGCTTCAACGCGCAGGCCGACGTGCGCGCGATCAACCTGCGCTACGAGAACGGCATCGCCCATTTCGACGTGGCCCTGCAGTCCGAAGGAACGGGCCATGTGATCGAGGGCATGAGCCTGCCGATGCCGGGCGACCATAACGTGTCGAACGCGCTGGCCGCGGTCGCGGTGGCCCGCCATCTCGGCATGAAGAAGGACGAGATCCGCGAGGCCTTGGCGGCCTTCGGCGGCGTCAACCGGCGCTTCACCAAGGTGGGCGAGGTGGGCGGCGTCACCATCATCGACGATTACGGCCACCATCCGGTCGAGATCGCGGCGGTGCTGAAGGCCGCGCGGCAGGCGGTGAAGGGGCGGGTGATCGCGGTCCACCAGCCGCACCGCTACAGCCGGCTCCATTCGCTGTTCGACGACTTCTGCACCTGCTTCAACGAGGCCGATGTGGTGGCCATCGCCGAGGTCTATGCCGCGGGCGAGGATCCGATCCCGGGGGCCGGCCGCGACGATCTGGTGGCGGGGCTCATCGCCCACGGCCACCGGCACGCGCGCGCCATCCTCTGCGAGGACGATCTCGAGCGGCTGGTGCGCGAGCAGGCCCGGCCGGGCGACATGGTCGTGTGCCTCGGCGCGGGCACCATCTCGGCCTGGGCGAACAACCTGCCCGCGCGTCTGATGGGGAAGGCGGCGTAAGCCGCCGAGGGGGATGGTCGCTCCGCTTCTCCTCGCCGGGCTCTGGGTGGTGGCTGCGATGGCCGTCCATCACCTGCCGGCCCGCGTGCACTGGCTGGGCCTTGCCCTCCTCATCCTGGCCGGCATCCCGCTTCTCGGCTGGGTGACCTACCGGCACGGACCCTTCCTCGGCATGTTCGCCCTGATCCTCGGCGCGGCCAGCCTCTACTGGCCGGTGGGCCGGTTCGGCGGCCGCCTGCGCCGCCCGCCGCCGGAGCATATCGAATGATGCCGCCCGTCCGCGGCACCCTGACCCAAGGCCGCTCCCTCGCCGATCTGACCTGGCTCCGCGTGGGCGGCCCGGCCGACTGGCTGTTCCAGCCCGCCGACGAGGCCGACCTCGTGCAGTTCCTCGGCGCGCTCGATCCGGCGGTGCCGGTCTTCCCGATGGGCGTGGGCTCGAACCTCATCGTCCGCGACGGCGGGCTGCGCGCCGTGGTGATCCGGCTCGGCCGCGGCTTCAACGCGATCCGCATCGAGGGCGACCGCGTGATCGCCGGGGCCGCCGCGCTCGATGCCCATGTGGCGCGCCACGCGGCGGATGCGGGGCGCGACCTCACCTTCCTGCGCACCATCCCCGGCTCGATCGGCGGGGCGGTGCGGATGAACGCGGGCTGCTACGGCTCTTATGTCGCGGACCATCTGATCGAGGTTCGCGCCGTCACGCGCGAGGGCAGGCCGGTCACGCTGCCCGCGGCCGAGCTGGGCCTCGCCTACCGCCAAAGTGCCCTGCCCGAGGGCTGCGTGCTGACCGAGGCCACCTTCCGCGCCGAGGCGGGCGATCCGGCCGCACTCGCGCGCCGCATGGACGAGCAGATCGCGCGCAGGGATTCGAGCCAGCCCACGAAGGAGCGCAGCGCGGGCTCGACCTTTCGCAATCCGGCCGGTTTTTCCTCGACCGGGCGAGCCGACGACACGCACGAGTTGAAGGCCTGGAAGCTCATCGACGAGGCCGGACTGCGCGGCGCGCGACGCGGCGGGGCGCAGATGAGCGAGATGCATTCCAACTTCCTCATCAACGCGGGCGGCGCCACGGCGGCCGATCTCGAAGGTTTGGGGGAGGAAGTGATAAAAAGGGTTTTCCAAAGCTCGGGAATCCGGCTAGAGTGGGAAATCATGCGGGTTGGTGAACTGCCCGTTAACAAAGAATAATAACGCGTCCACAGGACGCGGCTGAGGCGGAAAAGATACATGGCGGGACAGTCCGGCAGGACGTTCCCCAGGGTTGCTGTGCTGATGGGCGGGGCCTCGACCGAGCGCGAGGTGTCGCTGTCGTCGGGCCATTCGTGCAGCGCAGCCCTGCGGGACGCAGGCTATGAGGTGACGGAGGTCGATGCCGGCCCCGACCTCGCCCGCGTGCTGGCGGAGCTTTCTCCCGATGCGGTCTTCAACGCGCTCCACGGCCGCTGGGGCGAGGATGGCTGCGTGCAGGGCCTGCTCGAGTGGCTGCGCATTCCCTACACCCATTCCGGGGTGCTGGCCTCGGCGCTGGCCATGGACAAGGCCCGCGCGAAGGAGGTCTTCGCCGCGGCCGGGCTGCCCGTGACCCAGAGCGTGCTCGCCACGCCCGAGGAGGTACGGGCGCGCCACATCCTGCCGCCGCCCTATGTGGTCAAGCCCAATGCCGAGGGCTCTTCGGTAGGCGTCTATATCGTGCACGAGGATGCCAACGGTCCGCCGCAGCTCGCGGCCGACATGCCGCAAGACCTGATGGTCGAGACCTATGTCCCCGGCCGCGAACTCACCGTCACCGTGATGGGCGACCGGGTGCTCGCGGTCACCGATATCCTGTCCGACGGCTGGTACGATTACGACGCCAAATACCGTCCCGGCGGCTCGCGTCATATCGTGCCTGCGGACCTGCCGGCCGAGATCACCGAGGCCTGCCACGACATCGCACTCCGTGCCCACCGCGCGCTCGGTTGCCGCGGCATCTCGCGCTCGGACCTGCGCTGGGACGAAGCGCGCGGGTTGGCGGGGCTGATCCTCCTTGAGACCAACACTCAGCCGGGCATGACCCCCACCTCGCTCTCGCCCGAGCAGGCGGCGCATTGCGGCTATTCCTTCCCCGAGTTCTGCGCCTGGTTGGTGGAGGACGCCTCATGCAGTCGCTGAGCTTCCCGCCGAACCGCCGCACCCCCCGGCTCGCGCCGCCGCGCCGCGAGACCGGCCGCCGCGACCCTGCGCCCTCGCGCTGGGCCTATCGCGCGCAGCGGCTCTGGCTCACGCCCATGTTCCGCACGGCGCTCCGCGTGGGGCTGCCGATCGTGGGCGTGCTGCTGGTGGTGGCGCTGATCTTCGCCAGCGCCGACCGGCGCGCCGCCATGGCGGGCGCCTTCACCGGCCTCGTCGACAGCTTCCAGCAACGCCCCGAATTCATGGTAACGCTGCTTTCGGTCGATGGCGCCTCGCCGGAACTCTCAGACCGGATCCGGGCCACGCTGGCGCTGAAGCTGCCGCTCAGCTCGTTCGACATCGACCTGACCGCCGCCCGCGCCCGCATCGAGAGCATCGACGCGGTGGCGCAGGCCGAGGTGCGGGTGCGCTCGGGCGGACTGCTCGAGGTGCGCGTGACCGAGCGCGAACCCGCGATCATCTGGCGCCGGGCCGCGAACCTCGTGCTTCTCGACGGGACCGGCCGCCGCGTGGACGATCTCGCCTTCCGCAGCGAGCGGGGCGATCTGGCGGTGATCGCGGGCGAGGGCGCCGAGCGCGCCGTGCCCGAGGCGCTCGAGATTCTCGCCGCCGCCCGCCCCATCCTCGAGCGGATCCGCGGGCTCGTGCGGATGGGCGAGCGGCGCTGGGACATCGTGCTCGACCGCGGGCAGCGCATTCAGCTGCCCGTCGAGGAACCCGTGGCTGCCGTCGAGCGGATGATCGCGCTCGACGAGGCCGAGGACCTTCTGGACCGCGACGTGATTTCCGTCGACCTGCGCATCAAGGACCGTCCGGTGCTGAGGCTCGCGCCCTACGCCCTGAACGCCGTCCGCCGCGCGCGGGGCATTGATACAAGTGGAAGCGACCTATGACCGACCTCTATCAGTCCCAGCGCGCCATGCGGAACATGCGCCGCGCCGCCATGCAGCGGGGCGTGATCGCGATCCTCGACGTGGGCTCTTCCAAGATCACCTGCCTGATCCTGCGCTTCGACGGGCCGGACCGGCTGCGCGAGCATGACGGGGTGGGGCCGATGGCCGGGCAGTCCTCGTTCCGGGTCATCGGGGCCGCCACCACCCGGTCGCGCGGGGTGCATTTCGGCGAGATCTCGGTGATGAACGAGACCGAGCGCGCGATCCGCACCGCGGTGCAGGCGGCGCAGAAGATGGCCAACGTCCGGGTGGACCATGTGATCGCCTGTTTCGCCGGCGCCGATCCGCGCAGCTACGGCCTCGCGGGCGAGTGGGAGCTGCAGGATTCGGTCGTGACCGAGCAGGATGTGGCCCGCGTGATGGCCGCCTGCGACGTGCCCGACTTCGGTCAGGGCCGCGAGGTGCTGCACGCCCAGCCGGTGAACTTCGCCCTCGACCACCGCACCGGGCTCGGCGATCCGCGGGGCCAGATCGGCAACCGGCTGGCGGTGGACATGCACCTGCTCACCGTCGAGGCGGACGCGATCCAGAACCTGCTCTACTGCATCAAGCGCTGCGACCTCGAACTCGCGGGGATCGCCTCCTCGGCCTATGTCTCGGGCGTCTCGTCGCTCGTCGAGGACGAGCAGGAGCTGGGGGCCGCCTGCATCGACATGGGCGGCGGTGCCACGGGCCTGTCGATCTTCATCAAGAAGCACATGATCTTCGCGGATTCGGTGCGGATGGGCGGCGACCATGTGACCTCGGACATTTCCAAGGGCCTGCAGGTGCCGCTTGCCACCGCCGAGAAGATCAAGACGCGGCACGGCGGCGTCGTGGCCACCGGCATGGACGACCGCGAGATGATCGACATCGGCGCGGACACCGGCGACTGGGACAAGGACCGCCGCACCGTCAGCCGGGCCGAGCTGATCGGCATCATGCGTCCGCGCGTCGAGGAGATCCTCGAAGAGGCGCGCGCGCGTCTCGATGCGGCCGGTTTCGAGCATCTGCCGAGCCAGCAGATCGTCATCACCGGGGGCGGCAGCCAGATCCCGGGTCTCGACGGTCTCGCGGCCCGGATCCTCGGCCAGCGGGTCCGTCTGGGGCGCCCGCTGCGCGTTCAGGGCCTGCCGCAGCAGGTCTCCGGGCCGGGCTTCTCCTCGGCCGTGGGGCTCTGCCTCTTTGCGGCCCATCCGCAGGACGAATGGTGGGATTTCGACATTCCGGCAGAGCGCTATCCCGCCCGGTCCCTGCGGAGGGCCATCAAATGGTTCAAGGACAACTGGTAAGCCCCAGATCCTGCGTCCTCAGCGAAATACCGCTTACGCGGCCCGGCGATCACCCACATTTTGTGGGTAATTTGCCTTTTTTTGATGACGACTCCGGCGTCTGCCGATAAGGTCGTTCCAATGCGGAGAAGGGCGCTGCTAAACGCGCCGAAGGACAACGACAAGCAGGCGGATTGGCAATGGCACTCAACCTCATGATGAACAACGCACGTGAAGAGCTGAAGCCGCGCATCACCGTGTTCGGTGTAGGCGGTGCCGGCGGCAATGCCGTCAACAACATGATCGAGCAGCAGCTGGAAGGGGTGGAGTTCGTCGTGGCGAACACCGACGCCCAGGCCCTCCAGCAGAGCCGCGCGACCTCGAAGATCCAGATGGGCGTGAAGGTGACCGAGGGTCTCGGCGCGGGCGCCCGTCCGTCGGTCGGGGCCGCCGCCGCCGAGGAGACGATCGAGGAGATCGTGGACCATCTCGCGGGCGCGCACATGTGCTTCATCACCGCCGGCATGGGCGGCGGGACCGGCACCGGCGCGGCGCCGATCATCGCACAGGCCGCGCGCGAGCTGGGCGTGCTGACCGTGGGCGTCGTGACCAAGCCCTTCCAGTTCGAGGGCGCCAAGCGGATGCGACAGGCCGAGGACGGCATCGACGCGCTGCAGAAGGTGGTCGACACCCTCATCATCATTCCGAACCAGAACCTGTTCCGCCTCGCCAACGAGCGCACGACCTTCACCGAGGCCTTCGCGCTGGCCGACGACGTGCTCTATCAGGGCGTGAAGGGCGTGACCGACCTGATGGTGCGGCCGGGCCTCATCAACCTCGACTTCGCCGACGTGCGCGCGGTGATGGACGAGATGGGCAAGGCCATGATGGGCACCGGCGAGGCGATGGGCGAAGACCGCGCGCTGCAGGCCGCCGAGAAGGCCATCGCGAACCCGCTGCTCGACGAGATCAGCCTCAACGGCGCCAAGGGCGTGCTCATCAACATCACGGGCGGCTACGATCTCACGCTGTTCGAGCTGGACGAAGCGGCGAACGTCATCCGCGAGAAGGTGGATTCGGACGCCAACATCATCGTGGGCTCGACCCTCGACACTTCGATGGAAGGCATGATCCGCGTGTCGGTCGTGGCCACCGGCATCGACGCCACGAAGCCCGCGCAGGACATGCCGGTGCCGCGCCGCTCGATGGCCGCGCCGCTGCCCGCGAGCTTCTCGCAGCCCGAGCCCACCCCGGCGCCGCAGCCCGCTCCGCGTCGCGAGATGCCGGCCCCGCGCGCGGCCCAGCCGGCCGCTGCGCAGCCTGCGCCGCAACCCGAGCCGCAGCCCGCGCCCGAGCCTGCGGCGCACCACTTCGACCCGGCTGCCAGCCAGCATTACGAGCAGGACCACTACGTCGACGAGGACGACATGCCGCCGCCGGCCTACCGCCCGCAGCCGCAGGCGCAGCCCCGTGCGACGAACGTGCACGAGCAGGACGCCGCCGCCTTCGTGGCGCCCCGTCCGCGCGCGCCCGGCCAGCCCTCGCCCGAAGCGCTCGCCCGCCTGCAGGCCGCGGTGAACAAGAACCCGGCGCAGAACCGTCCCGGCATGGCCGCAGGCCAGCAACGCCCCGCCGCTCCGGTCCAGCGTCCGGCCGCCGCCGCCTCGGCCGAGAAGCCGCGCTTCGGCATCGGCTCGCTCATCAACCGGATGGCCGGCCACGGCGAGCAGCAGCCCGAGCCGCGCCCGCAGCAGTCGCGCCAGCAGCCGCCGGTGACGAGCTACGAGGACGAGCCGGAGATGTCCGCCGACCAGGAGCGCATCGAGATCCCGGCGTTCCTGCGGCGTCAGGCAAACTGATCCGTTCACATCTCTTTTTGGAAAGGCCCGGCGCGTCCGGGCCTTTTTCTTTTACGGATCAAGCAGTTCCGGCGGGTCGGCGGAGAGGGTGCGCCGATGACGTCTCTCTGTTACATGCGGTCACAAAGAGTGAATTGAGAAGAAATGCGCGACATCCTAACTCACGATGGCAAGACGGACTGAAGCCGTCGACGTGAACCGGACCACAAGCCGGAAAGGACAAGGCCGTGCAGAGCACTCTGAAATCCGCAGCGAAATTCACCGGCGTCGGGCTCCATTCCGGCGAGCCTGTCCGCATGGTCGTGAAGCCCGCCTCCGCCGACTACGGCATCTGGTTCCGCCGCGTGGACGTGACCTC
This sequence comes from Cereibacter sphaeroides 2.4.1, assembly GCF_000012905.2. Lineage (NCBI taxonomy): Bacteria > Pseudomonadati > Pseudomonadota > Alphaproteobacteria > Rhodobacterales > Paracoccaceae > Cereibacter > Cereibacter sphaeroides. The sequence continues at coordinate 716,981 of NC_007493.2, forward strand.
GGGCGACGCGCTGATCCCGGCGCGCTGGGACGCGGTGGTGCCCTCGCGCCTCTGCACCTTGATCGCGAATCCCTCGGGCGTGACGGTCTCGACCATCGAGCATGTGATGGCGGCCCTCGCCGGCTGCGGCATTCACAATGCGCTGATCGAGATCGACGGCCCCGAGGTTCCGATCCTCGACGGCTCGTCGGTGCCCTTCGTCGAGGCCTTCCTCGCCCGCGGCATCCGCGAACAGGCCGAGCCGGTGCGGGCGATCCGCATCCTCGAGCCGGTCGAAGTGCGCGAAGGCGAGGCGGTGGCCCGGCTCGAGCCCGCCGACGATTTCGAGATCGACTTCTCGATCGAATTCGCCGAGGCGGCCATCGGCCGTCAGGAGAAGTCGCTCAACATGGCCAATGGCGCCTTCGTGCGCGAGCTCTGCGACAGCCGCACCTTCTGCCGTCAGGCGGATGTGGATGCGATGCGCGCGAACGGTCTCGCCCTCGGCGGCACCTTCGAGAATGCCGTCGTGTTCGAGGGCGACCGCATCCTCTCGCCGGGCGGCCTGCGCCATGCCGACGAGCCGGTGCGCCACAAGATGCTCGACGCGCTCGGCGACCTTTCGCTCGCGGGCGGCCCGATCATCGGCCGCTACACCGGCATCCGCGCCGGCCACGCGCTGACCAACCGGCTGCTGCGGACGCTCTTCGCCCGCCGCGACGCTTTCCGTCTCGTGGACTGCGGCCTCATGACGGGCTGCAAGCTGCCGGGCGTGGGCGTCCACCGGTCGGACGTCCCTGCACTGCGCTGATCCTGGCGACGGGGCGCAAAGGCGTTTTGCGCCCCGGATTTTTCTGTGCTAGGAACCGGGCAAACAGCCGTCGGGCTATGGTCTGACGGGGCAGAGGGCAGAGGTAAGCGGAACATGGTGAAGTCTGGCGCGCGGTTGCTCGGCACGGCCCTCTGTGTCGCGCTGATGGCCGGCTGTGGTGGGGGCAGCCAGAAAGAGCCGCCTCTGGAGAATTTCACCGCCGAGCAGATCTATCAGCGCGGCGAATACGAGCTCGAGGCCCGCACCAAGCCCGACCGCGCGATCCGCTATTTCTCCGAGGTGGAGCGCCTTTATCCCTACACGGAATGGGCCAAGCGCGCGCTCATCATGCAGGCCTACAGCTATCACAAGGCCAAGGACTACGAAGAGGCGCGCGGTGCCGCGCAGCGATTCCTCGACTTCTATCCGGGGGACGAGGATGCGGCCTATGCGCAGTATCTGCTGGCGCTGTCCTATTACGACCAGATCGACGAGGTGGGCCGCGACCAGGGCCTGACCTTCCAGGCGCTGCAGGCGCTGCGCGTCGTGATCGAGGATTATCCCGAGAGCGAATATGCCCAGTCCGCGATCCTGAAGTTCGATCTGGCCTTCGACCATCTCGCCGCCAAGGAGATGGAGATCGGCCGCTACTACCTCAAGCGCGGCCATTACACCGCCGCGATCAACCGCTTCCGCACCGTGGTCGAGGATTTCCAGACCACGACCCACACGGCCGAGGCGCTGCACCGACTGGTGGAAAGCTACCTCGCCCTCGGGCTCGTCAACGAGGCGCAGACCGCCGGCGCGATCCTCGGGCACAACTACCGCTCGAGCCCGTTCTACGAGGACAGCTACAAGCTCCTCACCGGGCGCGGCCTCTCGATGGAGGCCAAGGGCGACAGCTGGCTCTCGAAGGTCTATCGCCAGATGATCCGCGGCGAGTGGCTCTGACGCGCGCGAACCTCACGAGGCAGGGCAATGCTGCGCTCGCTTGACATCCGCGACATGCTCATCATCGACCGGCTCTCGCTGGCCTTCCAGCCGGGGCTGAACGTGCTCACCGGCGAGACGGGGGCGGGCAAGTCGATCCTGCTCGACTCGCTGGGCTTCGTGCTGGGCTGGCGCGGCCGGGCCGAACTCGTGCGCGCGGGCGCGGACAAGGGCGAGGTGACGGCCGTCTTCGACCTGCCGCCCGGCCATGCCGCCCGCGCCGTGCTCGACGAGGCGGGGATCGAGGCCGAGGACGAGCTGATCCTGCGCCGCGTGAATTTCGCCGACGGCCGCAAGACCGCCTGGGTCAATGACCGCCGGGTGTCGGGCGAGGTGCTGCGGGGCCTGTCGGACCGGCTGGTGGAGCTGCATGGTCAGCACGATGACCGCGGCCTTCTGAACCCGCGCGGCCATCGGCAGATGCTCGACACATTCGCGGGGCTCGACCTCTCGGCCTGCCGCCGCGCCTGGACGGCGCTCGGCACCGCGCGGCGTACGCTGCTGGCCGCCGAGGAAGCGCTGGCCGCCGTGCGCGCCGAAGAGGATTTCCTGCGGCACGCCGTGGCCGAGCTCGACAAGCTCGATCCGCAGCCGGGCGAAGAGGCGCTGCTCGACACCCGCCGCCGCGAGATGCAGGGCGCCGAGAAGATCCGCGACGACATCGCCCGCGCCCATCGCGCGCTCTCCGCCGAGGGGGCCGAGACGCTGCTGGTCGATGCGCTGCGCTGGCTCGAGACCGCCTCCGACCGGGCCGGCAACCGGCTGGAGGCGCCGCTCGCCGCGCTGTCGCGCGCGCTGCTGGAGCTGGGCGAGGCGCAGGACGGGGTAGAAGCCTGCCTCGCCGATCTCGACTTCGACCCGCGCGATCTCGAGGCGCTGGAAGAGCGGCTCTTCGCGATCCGGGCGCTGGCGCGGAAACATTCAGTGCTGCCCGACGAACTCGGCACCTTCGCCGAGGAGCTGCGCGGCCGTCTGGCAGCGCTCGACGGCGGCACGAAGCAGATCGACGCGCTGCGCCGGGCGCTGGCCGAGGCGGAAGCCGCGTGGGAGGCCGAGGCCGCGATCCTCTCCGAGGCGCGCCGCGGGGCCGCGGGCCGGCTCGATGCCGCCATGGCCGCCGAACTCGCGCCGCTCAAGATGGAGCGCGCGGTGTTCGAGACGCAGGTGACGGAGGCCGATCCCGGCCCCGAGGGGCGCGACGCTGTGGCCTTCACGGTGGCCACCAACCCCGGCGCGCCCGCGGGGCCCCTGAACCGCATCGCCTCGGGCGGCGAGCTCTCGCGCTTCCTGCTGGCGCTCAAGGTCTGTCTGACGGGCGACAGCCCGGGCCTCACGCTGATCTTCGACGAGATCGACCGCGGGGTAGGGGGCGCCACCGCCGACGCCGTGGGGCGGCGCCTGAAGGCGCTGGCCGAGGGTGCGCAGGTGCTGGTCGTGACCCACTCGCCGCAGGTGGCCGCCCTCGGGGCGCATCACTGGCGAGTCGAGAAGCGGGTGGCGCATGGCATGACCACCTCGACCGTGAGCCCGCTCGGCGCGGGCGACCGGATCGAGGAGATCGCCCGGATGCTCGCAGGCGACACGATCACCGATGCCGCGCGCGAGGCGGCCCGCGCGCTGCTCGACTGACCGGCGCGCCTTAGCCCTCGACCACCGTGAAATGCAGCGTGACGGCGTCGCTTCCCGCCTTGCGCGCGAGCAGCACGGCCGTCAGCACCGCCCCGATCCGCCCCGCGTCGCGCCCTTCGGCATCGACCAGCCCCGAGAGCACGAAGCGCTGATGGACCAGCGTCGCCCCGGGCCCGAGCGGCCGCAGGTCGGTCTTGCCGGTCACCAGCCGCGAGCGGGCGAAGGCGCCCGACAGTTCGGCCTTCAGCGCGGCGAGGATCTCCTTGCGCCCCTCGCACCAGAGGCCGGTGAGGGTGAGCATGGTCGCATCCTGCGCCAGAAGCTCGGACAGGGCCTCGGCATCGCGGGCGGCCCAGAGGGCGGCGAAGCGGCGGTGGAAATCTTCCGGTGTGGGCGCGCTCATGCCGAAGCCACCATCTTGCCGGGATTCAGCAGCCCCAGCGGATCGAGCGCCTGCTTGATCGCGCCCATCACCGCCCAGCCCGCGCCATGTTCGGCCTCCATGTAGCCGAGTTTGCCGAAGCCGATCCCGTGCTCGCCCGTGACCGTCCCGCCGAGCCGCAGCGCCCGCTCGGCCATCCGGCCCGACAGGCGCTTCGCCTCGGCCAGCTCCTCCGCGCTCTGGGGATCGACCAGCAGGATCGCATGGAAGTTGCCGTCGCCCACATGGCCGAGAATCGGTCCCGGCACCGGGCTCGCCGCGAGATCGGCCTGCGTCTCCTCGACCGCCTCGGCCAGCCGCGAGATCGGCACGCAGACATCCGTGACCCAGCCCTCGGCGCCGGGGCGCAGCGCGAGGCAGGCGCGGTAGGCCGCGTGGCGCATCTTCCAGAGCCGCGCCCGGTCCTCGGTCCGCGTGGCCCACTGGAAGTCCGCAGACCCGTGCTCGGCCGCGATCTCGCCGAAGCGCTCCGCCTGCTCGGCCACGCCCGCCTCGGTGCCGTGGAACTCGATCAGCAGATGCGGCACCGCCGGCATCTCCATCTGCGCATAGGCGTTGCAGGCGGTGACCGAAGCCGCATCGAGAAATTCGATCCGCGCCATCGGGATGCCGTGCTGGATCGTTTCGATCACGCAGCCCACCGCCGCGCCCATGTCGGGGAAGGCGCAGACGGCGGCCGACACCGCCTCGGGCTGGCCGTGAAGCCGCAGCGTGAGCTCGGTGATGAGGCCGAGCGTGCCTTCCGACCCCACCATCAGCGCGGTCAGATCGTAGCCCGAGGAGCTCTTCGGCGCCGCGGTGCCGGTGCGGATCACCCGCCCGTCGGACAGCACCACCTCGAGCCCCAGCACATTGTCGCGCATCGTGCCGTAGCGCACCGCCGTCGTCCCCGAGGCGCGGGTCGCGGCCATGCCGCCGAGGCTGGCATCGGCGCCGGGATCGACCGGGAAGAACAGGCCCGTGTCGCGCAGCGCCGCGTTCAGCCCCTCGCGGGTGAGGCCGGGCTGGACGCGCACGATCATGTCCTCGGGTCGCAGCTCGAGGATCCGGTCCATCTGGGCGAAGTCGATGGTGACCCCGCCTTTCAGCGCCAGCGCGTGCCCTTCGAGCGAGGTGCCCGCGCCCCAGCCCACCATCGGCACGCGGTGAGCGGTGCAGATCTCGGCGATCCGCGCCACCTCGGCCGTCGAGCGCGGAAAGGCCACCGCATCGGGCGGACCTGCATGAAGATGCGTCTCGCTCTGGGCATGCTGCTCGCGCACCGGACGCGAGCGCGAGAGCCGCTCGCCCAGAACCGCTTCGATGTCGCCGAGTGCCGCGTCGATCCGCATGATCTCCTCCTTGCCGTGCCGCGACCCTAAGCCAAGGGGGAGGCGGCGGAAAGAGCCCGTCCGCCGCGCAGCCCGGGCACGCGCAAGAGGCCGCCGGAGAAACGGTCCGACCGTCTCAGGCGACGCCCGGGCGCTTCAGCCCCCGAGGCCCGCCAGCCGCGGCGCCAGATCGCCATATCCGGTGAAGCGCCGCTGGTAGGCGAGCCCCAGCCTGCGGGCGCAGTCCTCGGCCTTGGCGTCGAGCGCCGGATCCTCGGTCTGCGCCTGATAGACGAGGGTCGTGTAATGGCCGAAATACATGTCGCGAAGCTCGGGATGCCGGTCGAGCCCCATCGGGCGCCAGACGAAGGCATCGAACTGCCGCACGAGGAAGTCGGTCAGGTAGAAGGCGGTGAATTCCTCGTCGGCGCGGGCGGCGAAGGCCGCATTGCCCTCGAAGAAGGAATAGCAGTGCGGCCCCTCGACCATCTCGACGCCAAGTTCCTGGCATTTCCGCTCCAGCGCGCCGCCGGTGCCGCAATCGGCATAGACCACGAAGACAGGCCCGTCGGCCGCGCGCACCGCCGCCTCGACCGCTTCGACGATCTTCTCGGGTCGGAGATGGAGCTTGGCGGGCAGGCACTGCAGGTCGAGATGGTCCCAGCCGTTCGCCCGCTTCAGCGCCAGGATCTCGTGGGCCAGCGCCCCGCAGGCAATGAGGCGGATGCGGCCCGTGCCCTCGGGCGCCAGCCCCTCGTCGGACAGGCGGCGGTCGTCGGGGCCCATCACGGCCCCCGCAGCCGCAGGAGGAGGCTCGCCACCAGCGCCACCAGCCCCAGCGCGCCGAGCGGCCATCCCGCCCCGTGAAACAGCGCGACCGTCACCCCTGCAGCGAGGAGGACGGTCGCGATCATGGCGAACAGGAGGGCGGGCGGCATGGCAGGGCTCCTTTCCCTCAAGATGAGCATTCCCGCCGCCCGGGAAAAGGCCTCAGGCGTTCAGACGGTTGTGACGCCGCGCGACCTGCACCTTGGCCGTCTCGACCGCCACCGCCGCGTCGCGGCAATAGGCATCGGCCCCGATGGCACGGCCGAACTCCTCGTTCAGCGGCGCGCCGCCCACGAGCACGATATAGTCGTCGCGCACGCCCTTTTCCTTCATCGTGTCGATCACGACCTTCATGTAGGGCATCGTGGTGGTCAGCAGCGCCGACATGCCGAGGATGTCGGGCTTCTCGGTCTCCAGCGCCTCGAGATATTTCTCGACCGGATTGTTGATGCCCAGATCCACCACCTCGAAGCCCGCGCCCTCCATCATCATGGCCACGAGGTTCTTGCCGATGTCGTGGATGTCGCCCTTGACGGTGCCGATCACCATCTTGCCCATCCGCGGCGCCCCGGTCTCGACCAGAAGCGGCTTCAGGATCGTCATGCCCGCCTTCATGGCGTTCGCGGCGAGCAGCACCTCCGGCACGAAGAGGATGCCGTCGCGGAAGTCGTTGCCCACGATGGTCATGCCCGACACGAGGGCCTTCGTCAGCACGTCATAGGGCGTCCAGCCGCGCTCGATGAGGATGTTCACCCCCTCCTCGATCTCGTCCTTCATCCCGTCATAGAGGTCGTCGTGCATCTGCAGCACTAGCTCCTCGTCATCGAGTTCGGACAGGATGATCTCTTCGTCGTCAGCCATGGCGGGCTCCTGAGGGAGTAGGGGTTTCCGACTGAATGCGGCCAAAGGTCCGCGGACACTCATCGGTTTGCGACATGGGGCGGATGAAAGCCGACAGCGCGCTTCGCCGCTGCGGAAGGTCTGGCTTTCGTTCCCTTTGCGTTCTAGGATGCGTCCATGTCTTCGCGCGATCCCAGCCTTTCGCCCACCCTGCGCCTGCGAGCCCGCGGGGCGCTCGCCAACGAGACCGGCCGGTTCGAGACCGAGCGGCGCGAGGCGTTCGACGACGGCTGGGATCTGCCCGAGGAGGAGCGGCTCCTGCGCACCGAGGTCAGGATCGAGCGGCCGCGCTCCGCGCTCACCTACAACCGCTCGCCGGACCTGCCCTTCGACCGTTCGGTCAATCCCTACCGCGGCTGTGAGCACGGCTGCATCTACTGCTTCGCCCGCCCCAGCCATGCCTATCTGAACCTCTCGCCGGGTCTCGATTTCGAGACCCGGCTGATCGCGCGCCCCGGCATCGCCGCCGTGCTCGAGCGCGAGCTCCGCGCGCGATCCTATCGCGCAGCGCCGATCGCGCTCGGCACCAACACCGATCCCTACCAGCCGATCGAGGCCACGCACCGGCTCATGCGCGAGATCTTGGAGGTGCTCGCGGCCTTCCGCCATCCCGTCGCGATCACGACGAAGGGCACACTCATCGAGCGGGACCTCGACCTGCTCGCGCCGATGGCCGCCGAAGGCCTTCTGCGCGTGGGCCTCTCGGTCACGACGCTCGATCCGAACCTCTCGCGCAGGCTCGAACCCCGCGCGCCCTCTCCCGCGCGGCGACTCCAGACCATCCGGCGGCTGGCCGAGGCGGGCGTCCCGGTGCGGGCCATGATTGCCCCGGTCATCCCGGGCTTGACCGACAGCGAGCTCGACCGCCTCCTCGCAGCGACGGCCGGAGCAGGGGCGGTGGCCGCCAGCTGGATCGTGCTGCGCCTGCCGCGCGAGGTGGCGCCGCTCCTGCGCGCCTGGGCCGAGGAACATTACCCCGACCGCGCGGCCAAGATGCTGGCCCGGATCCGCGAGATCCACGGCGGACGCGACTACGATCCGGCCTTCGGCAAGCGGATGCGCGGCGAGGGCATCTGGGCCGACCTCATCGCGCGCCGCTTCCGGCTCGCCGCCGCGCGCCACGGGCTCGACCGGGCGCAGCCCCCGCTCCGCTCCGATCTCTTCCGCCCGCCGCCGCGCCCGGGCGACCAGCTCAGCCTGCTCTAGGTTCGGAAACGCCCGAACCCTTCGCTTTCACTCTGGAAAAATATCCTCGGGGCGGGGGTCCGGGGGAGGGGCAGACAGCCCCGCCCCCGGCGGCTCCTCAGCTCCGCCGCCGGCGCCGCTCGCGCGTGGGGCCCGCATCGTCCGACCCGTCCGAGGCCGAGGAAAAGCCCCCCAGCGTCTCCGAAATCGTCTCGAGCGAGGGCCGGGGCCCGCGCGGACGGCCCTCGAGCGCCGCCCGCATCGCCTTCAGATGCTCCGGCATCGTCCCGCAGCAGCCGCCGATGATCCGCGCGCCCGCGTCGCGGGCCAGCACCGCATATTCCGCCATCAGCTCGGGCGTCCCGTCGTAATGGATGTGGCCGTCGTGATATTTCGGGATCCCCGCATTGCCCTTGGCGATGATCGGCACCTCGATGCCCTGTGCGGCGAAGCCCAGCACCGTGCGCAAGAGGTCCGAGGCGCCCACGCCGCAGTTCGCGCCGAAGGCGAGCGGCGGGTTCGGCAGCTTCGTGACCAGATCGACGAGGGCCGCGGCCGTGATCCCCATCATGGTCCGGCCCGCGGTGTCGAAGCTCATCGTGCCGCACCAGGGCATCCCCGCCAGCCGGGCCGCCTCGGCCGCCGCCTTGAATTCCTCGGCCGCCGAGATGGTCTCGACCCAGAGCACATCCGCGCCCCCGGCCTTCAGCGCCTCGGCCTGCTCGTGGAAGATCTCGACCGCCATCCGGTGGGTGAGGGTGCCCATCGGCTCGAAGATTTCGCCGGTGGGGCCCATCGATCCCGCCACGACCACCGGACGGCCCGCGGCATCGGCCACCTCGCGCCCGAGTTCGGCCGCGATGCGGTTCAGCTCGCCCACCCGGCCCTGCGCCTCGTGCAGCTTCAGCCGGGCCGCATTGCCCCCGAAGCTGTTGGTCAGGAAGATGTCCGATCCCGCCTCCACCGCCGCGCGGTAGAGGCTGCGGATATTGTCGGGGCGGTCGACGGTCCACAGTTCCGGCGGCTCGCCCGACGACAGGCCCATGTTGAAGAGGTTCGTCCCCGTCGCGCCGTCGGCCATGAGCCAGTCGCGGGTCCGGAGCAGTCGGGAAAGGGCGTCGGTCATCTTGTCCTCGCTGGGATCAGGGACGGAAGGGCGCGGGCGCCCCGGCGCGCGAAGCTCTGCCATGCAGCGAGCCGCGAGGCAAATCCAATTGTCCCGAAAAGCCCGTTCCCGCTGCTGCCGCGCCGAACCGTCGCTGCCGCGCCCGGCACGGGCATCGACCACGGGCCGAGCGCTTCGGTCGCGTTGCGGCCGCGCCTTGCGCGGACGACGCTCAGGCCTGCGTCTCGGTCATCAGCTGCGCCTTGGCCACCGGCAGAAGCTCGAGCATCTTGCCGCGCACCATGTCGGCCGAGGCCCGGTCGCCGAGATCGGCCGAGACCTTGCGCACCACATCCTCGAAGCCGGGCTCGTGCAGGTCGGCCTGGATCACCGCGCGGGCATAGACCTGCGCCTCTTCGCCGGTCTTGCCCAGAAGCTCGGCCGCCCAGAGGCCCACCAGCTTGTTGCGGCGCACCTCGGCCCGGAACTGCATTTCTGCGTCATGCGCGAACTTGCTTTCGAACGCGCGCTCGCGGTCATCGAAGGTGGTCATGATGGCTCCTCCCGTGGCATGGCTCCGTTTCTGATATGCCCTCGCGCGCAGGGCCGGGCAAGTGCGCCGAGGGCCGCGGATCCGCGATTGCCTTGCGAGCGGGGGCCGCTTGGCTTATAGGCCAGATCAACCTGAACGGGGCGCGCCCTGCGCGCCCTCTTCGTCGTTCGATCGGAGTGTGCATGGCACGTCGCAAGAAGGTCTACGAGGGCAAGGCCAAGATCCTCTACGAGGGGCCCGAACCCGGGACGCTGATCCAGTACTTCAAGGACGACGGAAGCGCCGCCTCGACCCCGCCGCAGACCGCGCTCGAGGGCAAGGGCGTCCTCAACAACCGGCTGTCCGAGTTCTTCATGAACGGTCTCAACGCCATCGGCGTTCCGACCCACTTCATCCGCCGCCTGAACATGCGCGAGCAGCTGGTCAGGATGGCCGAGATCATCCCGCTCGAGGTGGTGGTCCGCAATTTCGCCGCGGGCGGGATCTCGAAACGGCTGGGCATCCCCGAGGGCACGCCGCTGCCGCGGCCGATCGTGGAATATTACTTCAAGGACGACAAGCTCGGCTGCCCGCTGGTGTCCGAAGAACATATCATCGCCTTCGGCTGGGCCAGCCAGCAGGATCTCGACGATGTGGTGGCGCTGGCGCTCCGCGTGAACGACTTCCTGTCGGGCGTGATGATGGGCGTGGGCATCCGGCTGGCGGACTTCCGCATCGAGGTCGGCCGGATCTGGGAGGGCGACTACATGCGCCTGATCGTGGCCGACGAGATCAGCCCCGACAGCTGCCGCCTCTGGGACGTCCGCGCCGAGGGCGAGGGCGGGGCCCCGCGCGAGCCCGGCCCGCTGCAGGACGTCTATACCGAACTCGCCCGGCGTCTGGGGGTGCTGCCCTCGAACGTCACCCATTCTCCCAAGCCCACGCTGATCAACTGAAAGGCCTCGCTGCGATGAAAGCCCGCGTCCATGTCATGCTGAAGGATGGCGTCCTCGATCCGCAGGGCGAGGCGGTGAAACATGCGCTCGGCACGCTCGGCTTCTCGGGTGTCGAGGGCGTGCGTCAGGGCAAGGTGATCGAGCTCGATCTGACTGCCACCGACCGTGCCGAGGCCGAGGCCGAAGTGCGCCGGATGTGCGAGAAGCTGCTCGCCAACACGGTGATCGAGAAATACACGGTCGAGATCGCCTGACCGCCCCGGCGGAGCGTGCCGCGCTCCGCCCTGCCATGCCGCAGGGCCCTCCGGGGCCTTCCGGGTCCGGCCCGGCATCGGAGGCCCCTCCCGGGGCCGTTCGGGCGGGCCGATCCGCGCTGTCGCAGGCGCGGGTGCCTGCCGGACCCCTCCGGGGTCCTCCGCCTCTTCCTGACCGCGAGCGCAGGCTCGTGGCCATCGCCCCCAGTTCTGCCAGCCGGAGCGCCGCCGATGAAAGCCGCCGTCATCACCTTCCCCGGGTCCAACTGCGACCGTGACCTCGCCACCGCCTTCGAGAAGGCCGGCGCCGATGTCACCCGCGTCTGGCACAAGGACACCGCGCTGCCCGAGGGCGTCGACGTGGTGGGCGTGCCCGGGGGCTTCTCCTTCGGCGACTACCTGCGCTGCGGGGCCATCGCCGCCCGCTCGCCCATCGCCGCCGCCATGATCCGCCATGCCGAGCGCGGCGGCTATGTGCTGGGCATCTGCAACGGCTTTCAGGTGCTGACCGAGACCGGCCTCCTGCCGGGCGCGCTGATGCGCAACGCGGGGCTGAAGTTCATCTGCCGCCGCGTGGATCTGCGTGTGGCCACGGCCGACAGCGCCTTCACCTCGGGCTGGGCCGCAGGCGATGCGGTCCGCTTCCCCATCGCGCATCATGACGGCAATTACACCGCCGACCCCGAGACGCTGGCGCGGCTGCGCGGCGAGGATCGGGTCGCCTTCACCTATCTCGACAATCCCAACGGCTCGATGGAGGACATCGCCGGTATCCTCTCCGCGAACCGCCGCGTTCTCGGCCTCATGCCGCACCCCGAGCGGGCGGTCGAGGAGGCGCAGGGCGGGGCCGACGGGATGGGCCTCTTCCGCGCGCTGCTGGGCGGGATGGCGCTGGTTTGATCGGGCCGCGCTTGTTGCGACAAGCGCCCTTCAGTAACGTCGCGCCCATGCAGGACACGGGCTTTCAGAATGACGCGCCGGTGCCGCCGCCGGGTCACGGCCGGCGGGTGAAGATCGCCGTCGTGGCCATCATCGTGGTGGCCGTGGCGGTGGTCCTCGTCACCAACCGCTGGATGAGCGAGCGCTTCACCGAGAGCACGCGCTCGCGCGCCGAGCTGCGTCTCGCGCTCTATTCGGGCAACATGCTGACCGAGCTGCAGCGGACCTCCGTCGTGCCGCTCCTTCTCGCCCGCGATCCCTCGCTGATCGGGGCGCTCGGCTCGGGCGACTTCTCGACCACGTCGCAGCGGCTGATCTCGTTCCAGACCGAGATCGGCGCCGCCTCGATCATGCTGCTGGACCGCGACGGCCGCACGGTGGGCGCCACCAACCGCAACCTGATCGGCACCAACCACCGCAGCCAGCCCTATTTCATCGATGCGCAGCGCGCCCGCGACACGGTCTTCACCGCGGCGCAGCGCGACGCGGGCATCTTCGACTTCACCTATTCCAAGGCGATCCTCTCGGACAACCGGCTGGTGGGGGTGATCGTGGTGGCGGTCGATCTGATGAAATACGAGCGCGCCTGGGCCGGGCTGCAGGATGCCGTGATGGTGACCGACAGCACCGGCACCGTGATCCTCGCCACCGAGCCGCGCTGGCGCGGCCTCACGATCAAGGAGGCGCTCGCCGCCCGCGATGCGCCCTCGGCGATCCGGCGCGCCCTTCAGGCGACCGCCGACTGGGCGCAGCAGCCGCCCGACGCCTATCTGAAGGGCGAGGCGGTCATGAAGACCGACGCCCGCGTGCCCTTCCGTGGCTGGCGCATCGTGACCTTCACCGCCTACGATTCCGTGCGCGAGCGGGTGAACGGCATCCTCGCGCTCGAGATCATGGGCTTTGCGATCCTGCTCGCCCTGACCTTCTATGTCCTGTCGCGCCGCGCCTGGTCGCAGAGCATGTCCTTCCAGCGCGAGTCGGCGGAACTGCGCCTGCTCAACGCGCGTTTGCAGCGCGAAATCGCCGAGCGCGAAAAGGTGCAGAAGGACCTCGCCGTGGCGGAACTGACCCTCGCGCAGTCCTCGAAGCTCGCGGCTCTGGGCGAGATGTCGGCCGCGGTGAGCCACGAGCTGAACCAGCCGCTCGCCGCCATGAAGACCTATCTGGCGGGGGCCAAGCTGCTTCTCCAGCGGCGGCGGACCGAGGAGGCGCTGGCCTCCTTCCAGCGCATCGACGATCTGATCGAGCGCATGGGCGCCATCACGCGCCAGCTCAAGTCCTATGCCCGCAAGGGCGGCGAGGCCTTCGAGCCGGTGGACATGCGCCTCTGCGTCTCCTCGGCGCTCACGATGATGGAGCCGCAGCTGAAGATCCGCGTGGTCCGCATCACCCGCACCCTGCCGCGTCAGCCGGTGATGGTGATGGCCGACCGGCTCCGGCTCGAGCAGGTCATCATCAACCTCCTGCGCAATGCGCTGGACGCGACGAAGATCGTGCCCTCGCCGCAGATCGACCTCGTGCTGGCCGCGGGCGAGACCGCGACGCTTACCGTGCGCGACAACGGCCACGGGATCGAAGATCTCGACAACCTGTTCGAGCCTTTCTACACCACCAAGAAGCCCGGTGAGGGCGTGGGCCTCGGCCTCGCGATCTCCTCCGGCATCGTGACGGACCTCGGCGGACGACTGACGGCACGGAACGCCGACGGCGGCGGGGCTGTATTCGAGGTCCAGCTCCCCATATTGGGCGCAGACATAAAAGCAGCCGAGTGAGGAAGAGGCATGGCGCGTGCAATGAAGGTGGCGATCGTCGACGACGAGGCCGATATGCGGCAGTCGATCAGCCAGTGGCTTGCGCTCTCGGGGTTTGACACCGAAACCTATGCGAGCGCCGAGGATGCGCTTAAGGGCCTCAACGCGGACTTTCCGGGCGTTGTCGTCAGCGACATCAAGATGCCCGGCATGGACGGGATGACGTTCCTCAAGAAGCTGATGAGCATGGATTCGGGCCTGCCCGTGATCCTCATCACCGGCCACGGCGACGTGCCGATGGCGGTCGAGGCGATGCGGGTGGGGGCCTTCGACTTTCTCGAGAAGCCCTTCAACCCCGACCGGATGACCGAGCTTGCCAAGCGCGCGACCCAGCTGCGCCGGCTCACGCTCGACAACCGGGCGCTCCGGCGCGAGCTCAGCGACGGCACGGTGCTGATGAAGAAGCTGATCGGCTCGTCGCCGGTGATGGAGCGTCTCCGCGAGGACATCCTCGATCTGGGGCAGGCCGACAGCCATGTGCTGATCGACGGCGAGACCGGCACCGGCAAGACGCTGGTCGCCCATGCGCTTCATGCGGTGGGGGCACGGGCCGGGCGCAAGTTCGTCACTATCTCCTGCGCCGCCTGGTCCGAGGATCAGCTGTCGTCGAAACTGTTCGGCCCGGCCGAGGACGGCTCGCTGCCCCTCGTCGAGGAGGCCCGCGGCGGCACGCTCTGCCTCGAGGATATCGAGTCGCTGTCTCACCCGCTCCAGTCGCGGCTTCTGACCGTGATCAATGAGCAGGGCACGCCGCCAGAGACCCGGATCATCGCCATCTGCAACGAGCACGCCCCCGACACCACGCTCGAGAACGTGCTGCGCTCGGATCTCTATTACCGGCTCGGTGCCATGACCATCGTGCTGCCGCCGCTCAGGACCCGCGGCGAGGATATCCTCACGCTCTTCACCCGCATGTCCGAGCAGTTCGCCGAGGAATACGGCTGCGAGGCGCCGCAGGTGACGGCGCAGGAGGCGGCCCAGCTGCTTCAGGCGCCCTGGCCCGGCAATGTCCGCCAGCTCGTCAACATCGCCGAGCGGGCCGTGCTGCAGAATCGCCGCGGCTCGGGCTCGATTGCCTCGCTGCTGATGGCGGACAACGAGGCATCGGGGCCCGCGCTCACCACCGAGGGCAAGCCGCTCAAGGACTATGTCGAGGCCTTCGAGCGGATGCTGATCGACAATACGATGCGCCGCCACAAGGGCTCCATCGTGGCCGTGATGGAAGAGCTGTGCCTGCCGCGCCGGACGCTGAACGAGAAGATGGCGAAATACGGCCTCAGCCGTGCCGACTACGTCTGATCCGAAGCACTTCCGAGACAGCTTGCCAACGGTTCAGGGTCGGCCCCGCCGACCCTGACCGGCGCGTCGCAGGGCGCGCTCGACCTGCGGTTGCAGGCGGTCGGGCAAAAATAGGCCATTGTCTTTTGCCCGTTCCTGCCGCTAATGTCGCACCTACGCAAGCCCCCGGCTATCGGCAGGAGTTTGCGCACCAGTTTCTCTGCCGTGCGCGCCATTCGGACGAGGCGTCCGAAGCGCGGCCTCAGCAGACAGTCGGACCGAAAGGTCCCCACGATCGCCCGCCAAGTCCCTGACGGATCGGGCCAGTACAATGGACGCCCCGGCGTCCCGGGATATAGAACCGCGATGAGCCGCGCCGACCGACTGCCAGATTGCGCGAGGGGCCCATGGGGCTCCGCGCGCTCTGGCCCCCGGCGCAGCTTCGCCCGAACAAGCCACCACGCACAGCGGATACCGGCCGGAGCTTGCTCCGGCCAAAGCCCGTTGTCCGGGTGCCATGGAATCAAATGGCCAAGAAAATGCTTATCGATGCCACCCACCCGGAGGAGACCCGGGTCGTGGTGGTGGACGGAAACAAGGTCGAGGAGTTCGACTTCGAGACCGTCAACAAGCGGCAGCTCGCCGGCAACATCTATCTCGCCAAGGTAACGCGCGTCGAGCCGTCGCTGCAGGCGGCCTTCGTCGATTACGGCGGCAACCGGCACGGCTTCCTCGCCTTCGCCGAGATCCACCCCGACTATTACCAGATCCCGGTCGCCGACCGTAAGGCGCTGCTCGAGGAAGAGCGGGCCTATGCGCGGGCGGAAGATGACGAGGACCACGGCCGCTCGCGCCGCCGGTCCCGCCCCGCTCCGGCCGCCGCGGCCTCGGGCGATGCGGTCCAGTCCGGCGATGTGGCGGGCATGGATGTCGTCGATCTGGGCGAGGAGACGGGTGCCGACGCGCTCTACGAGACCGATGGCTCCGACGCGGGTGCCGCCGACAGCGGCCAGCCCGAGGCGCCGGATGCGGACGAAAAGCCCTACCGGGCGATGGACCATGCCTCGGATGGCGACGACGAGATCGAATCCGTGGCCGACGAGGATGTGGCCGAGGAGATCCCTGCGCCCAGGAAGCCCCGCTCGCGCCGCTACAAGATCCAGGAAGTCATCAAGGTGCGCCAGATCATGCTGGTGCAGGTCGTCAAGGAAGAGCGCGGCAACAAGGGCGCGGCGCTGACCACCTATCTCAGCCTCGCCGGGCGCTACTGCGTGCTGATGCCCAACACCGCGCGCGGCGGCGGGATCTCGCGCAAGATCACCCAGGCCGCCGACCGCAAGAAGCTGAAGGAGATCGCCTCCGAGCTCGAAGTGCCGGAAGGCGCGGGCCTCATCATCCGCACCGCCGGCGCCAAGCGCACCAAGCAGGAGATCCGGCGCGACTACGAATATCTCCTCCGCCTCTGGGAGCAGATCCGCGACCTCACTCTGAAGTCGGTCGCGCCCGCGCCGATCTACGAGGAGGGCGACCTCATCAAGCGCACGATCCGCGACCTCTTCAACCGCGAGATCGAGGAAGTGCTGGTCGAGGGCGAGACGGGCTACCGCACCGCCAAGGACTTCATGCGGATGATCATGCCGGCCCACGCCCGGCAGGTGATCCGCTACGATGAGCCGATGCCGCTCTTCGCGCGCTATCAGGTGGAAAGCTACCTCTCGGGCATGTTCAACCCGGTGGTCCAGCTGAAATCCGGCGGCTACATCGTCATCGGTGTGACCGAGGCGCTGGTCGCCATCGACGTGAACTCCGGCCGGGCCACCAAGGAAGGCTCGATCGAGGAGACCGCGCTCAAGACGAACCTCGAGGCCGCCGAAGAGGTGGCGCGCCAGCTGCGGCTGCGCGACCTCGCCGGTCTGATCGTCATCGACTTCATCGACATGGAAGAGCGCAAGAACAACGCCGCCGTCGAGAAGCGCCTGAAGGACAAGCTGAAGACCGACCGCGCCCGGATCCAAGTCGGCCGCATCTCGGGCTTCGGCCTGATGGAGATGAGCCGCCAGCGCCTCCGTCCGGGAATGCTCGAATCGACCACCCAGCCCTGCGCCCACTGCCACGGCACGGGTCTGATCCGGTCGGACGACAGCCTCGCGCTTCAGGTCCTGCGCCAGCTCGAGGAAGAGGGCACCCGCAAGCGCTCGAAGGAAGTGCTTCTTCGCGCACCGATTGCGGTTGTCAACTTCCTGATGAACAGCAAGCGCGAGCATATCGCCATGATCGAGGCGCGCTACGGCATGGCCGTGCGTGTCGAGGCCGATCCCTCGCTCTCGAGCCCCGATTATGTGATCGAGAAGTTCAAGACCGCGACCCGTGTGGTGCCGGAAGCCGTGAAGGTGATCTCGGGCAGCGCCGATCTGATGGGTGCGCCGGTGGACGAGCCCGAGGACGACTGGGTCGAGGAAGAGCCCGAGATCGTCGAGGAGGCCGAGGAGGTCGCGGACGCGGCCGAGGCGGCGCCCTCGGAGGGGCAGCCGAAGAAGAAGCGCCGTCGTCGGCGGCGGCGTCGGAACGGCGTGAACGGCGCCAACGGCTCCGACGCGCAGGAGAACGGCGACGAGGGCGACGAGTCGGACGAGGATGAGGGCGATGCCGCCGACGAGCCGGAGGCCGTCGAAGCCGCCGCCGCCGTCCCGGAGCTGGCGCCCGAGGCCGTCGTGAGCGCGCCCGAGCCGGCCGCGGCCGAGCCGGAGCCGACCCCCGCCGATCCGGTGGCCGCACCGGCCGCCGAGGAGCCCGCGGCCCCGCGCAAGCGCACCCGGACGCGGAAGCCGAAGGTGACGGAGGAGGCTCCGGCCGAAGCCGCCGCGGAGGCGCCCGCGGAGGCGCCCGCTGCTGAAGCGCCCGCCAAGGAGGCGAAGAAGCCGCGCACCCGCACGAGCCGCAGCCGCAAGACGGCCGCCGCAGCCGAGGCCGTTCCCGCGGTCGAGGTGGCCGTGACGGTCGACGAGACGCCGGCGGAAGCCTCGCTTGAAATCGCCCGGACGACCGAGGCGGCCCCGGAGACGACGCCGAGGCGCCCGCCGCCGAAGCCCCCGCCGCCGAAGCGCCTGTGGCCGAAACGCCTGCGCCGCAGCCCGAGCCGGTGGCCGAGGAGGCGGGCGAGGGCGAGGACAACAAGCCCAAGCGCCGCGGCTGGTGGTCGATCGGCCGCTGATCTCCAGAGATTGACACAGGGGCGCCTCCGGGCGCCCCTGTTCGTTCCCGCAGGAGCCGATGGGAGGCTCGCGCGGTGGCCGACCGCCCGAGCAGGCGGGATTCCGGGGCTTCGCGACCTGCGGTGATTGGCGGCTCAGCCGCGGCGGATGAGCCAGACGCTCTCGGCGCCCTCCCGGTCGCAGGACAGAACCTCGTGCCCGGCCTCGGCGCAGAAATGCGGCAGGTCGATCACCGCCATCGGGTCGGTCGCCGTCACCCGCAGCACCCGGCCCGGCGCCATCGCCATCAGCCGCTTGCGGGCGCGCAGGACGGGCAGGGGGCAGAGCAGCCCCGCGCAGTCGAGATCCTCGTCGAACTCCATCGCCGTCTCCAGAGGTTGCGCCGGATCAACGCGGGCGGCCCGGTTCCGCGCGATACGCCGGGGGCCGATCCACGTCAATGTGAGACGCGCCCTCGTGACGGGGCGGCGCCGAGCGGCTAGGAGAGGGACAAAGAGGGAGCCAAGATGTTCGGACTGGACCTGATCGACGCAGGGCTGCTGCCGGCGATGCTGATCGCGCTGGTGGCGGGGGTGCTCTCCTTCCTCAGCCCCTGCGTGCTGCCCATCGTGCCGCCCTACCTCGCCTACATGGGCGGCATCTCGATGAAGGAGCTCAATCAGGGCGCCCGGCGCGGCCCGCTGATGGCCGCGCTCTTCTTCGTGCTGGGCCTCTCGACGGTCTTCCTGTTCCTCGGCTTCACCGCTTCGGCCTTCGGCGCCTTCTTCCTGTCCAATGCAGAAACCTTCGCCACGCTCGCGGGCGTCATCGTCATGGCCTTCGGGGCGCATTTCGTGGGGGTCTACCGGATTCCCTTCCTCGACCGCGAGATGCGGATGGATGCGGGCGACCGCGGCGGCTCGGCCTTCGGTGCCTACGTGCTGGGCCTCGCCTTCGCCTTCGGCTGGACGCCCTGCATCGGCCCGCAGCTGGGCGCGATCCTGACGCTCGCCGCCTCCGAGGCGAGCATCGCGCGCGGCACCACGCTGCTCGCCATCTATGCCGCAGGCCTCGGCATCCCCTTCCTGCTCGTCGCGGCCTTCTTTCCGCGGCTCACCGGCGTCATGGGCTGGATGAAGCGCCATATGGAGCGGATCGAGCGCATCATGGGGCTGCTGCTCTGGACCATCGGCCTTCTCATGCTGACGGGCGGCTTCTCGAGCTTCTCCTACTGGCTGCTCGAGACCTTCCCGGCGCTGGCCCGGCTGGGGTAATCTGCTCCTGTCGTGACGGGAGCGGATGATGGACCTGCTGGCGGAACCGAAGCTGAGGCGACCTTTCCGGCGGCGGGTGTTCCTGATCCCCGGCGGCGAACCGGTGCCGCCCGCCTTCTACCGGGAGCTCTATCTGCGGCAGGGGACGGCGCAGGCCGACCTCGCGGAGATGGCGCTGGCGCTGCGCCCGGGGCGGGGGCCCGCATCCTGGCGCGTCGCGGGCGCGATGGAGGCGGGCTTCTGCGACACCGAGGTCGAGCTTCTGCCCTGGGCCGATCTCGTTCCCGGAGCGGCGGGGCAGGCGATCCTGCCGGCGCTCGCGGGCAGGCTCGGCACGCTCTGGATCTATCTCGCGACCGGCACGCTCCTGCGCCTGTTCCGGCTGCGGCCTGTGGCGGTGCTGGCGATCCTCGTGCCGCCAGCGGTGCTCTCCGGGCTTGCCGCGCTGGCGCTGGGCGCGGGGCTGCTGCTGGCTCAGGCGCTGGCCGCCCTGATCTGGCCGCCGGCGGGCTGGCTGGCGGGGCTCCTGCTTGCGGGGGTCCTCCTCCTGCGGGTCCGCTTTCCTCCGCTGCCGTTTGCCGATCTGGGATTGCTGGCCCGGCAGCGCGGGGCGCTGTCGCCCGCCCTTGCCGAGCGGATGGGCCGCTTTCGCGCCGCCCTGTCGGAGGCGCTGCGGAGCGAGTGCGACGAGCTGCTGGTGGTGGGCCATTCCACGGGCGCGGCGCTTGCCGTGTCGCTCATGGCCGACCTGCTGCGCGGCGGACTGCCCGGCCGCCGGCCGGCGCTCGCGCTGCTGACGCTGGGACAGCGCGTGCCGCTCCTGTCCTTCCTGCCCGAGGCCCGGCAGGTCCGGCGCGATCTGAACGCGCTGGCGGCCGCGGCGGAACTGACCTGGGTCGATGTGAGCGCGCGCGAGGATCCGCTCTGCTTCGCGCTCTGCGACCCGGTGTCGGTGTCGGGCGTGGCCCCGGAGGGCCAGCTCTGGCCGCTGGCGATCTCGGCCGCGCTCGCGGAGACGCTTTCGCCCGCGCGGAGGCGCAGGCTGCGGGGCCGGCCGGGGCTGCGCCATCTGCAGTATCTCTGCGCCTATGACAGGCCAGGAGATTACGATGTCTTCCGCGTGACGGCCGGGCCGAGGCCGCTGGCCGAGCGGTTCCCGGGCCGGGGGCGGATCGACCGGGTGAGTTCAGGGCAAGGGACGACGGGTGCGCCGCGCGCGGAGGCTCAGCGGCCGGTGCGGTAGTGGCGCAGCACGAAGACGCGGAGCGCGGAGGCAAGGCCCACCTCCGGGTCGCGGGCCTCGTCCACCTCGGCCGCCAGCGCATTGAGCGGCAGGCCGCGCTCGGCTGCGATCTCGCGGAAGGCGCGCCAGAAGTCGGCCTCGAGCGAGACGCTGGTGCGGTGGCCCTTCAGAGTGAGCGAGTGTTTCTCCGGGCGGCCGTTCATGGATCGGTGGGCTCGTCGGGCGCGTCCGTCTCGCGGCGGTGGCCCTCGAGATGCGCCCGGGCCTGTTCGGCCCGGGTCTCCTCCAGCCTGCGCTCGGCCCTGGTGCGGCCGTGCTTCGCTGCATTCTCGTCGCCCTTCCGGCGGCGGGCATCGCGCTCCGCCGCCTTGCGCTTCGCGCGAAGGTTGACGATCTCGGCCATCAGCCCTTCGGCCCGATCATGTCCTCGGGGCGGACGACGCGGTCGAAGGTCTCGGCATCGACGAGGCCGAGGGCGATGGCCTCCTCGCGCAGCGTCGTGCCGTTCTTGTGCGCGGTCTTGGCGACCTTGGTGGCATTGTCATAGCCGATGGTGGGGGCCAGCGCCGTCACCAGCATCAGGCTCTCCTTCATCAGCTTGTCGATCCGCGCCACGTTGGCCTGCGTGCCGACCACCATGTTGTCGGTGAAGCTGCCCGCAGCATCGCCCAGAAGCTGCATCGATTGCAGCACGTTGTAGGACATCATCGGATTGTAGACGTTCAGCTCGAAGTGGCCCTGGCTGCCCGCGAAGCCGATCGCCGCGTCATTGCCCATCACATGGGTACAGACCATGGTCAGCGCCTCGGCCTGCGTCGGGTTCACCTTGCCCGGCATGATCGAGGAGCCGGGCTCGTTCTCGGGCAGGATCAGCTCGCCCAGACCCGAGCGCGGACCCGAGCCCAGAAGCCGCATGTCGTTGGCGATCTTGAAGAGCGAGGCCGCGACCGTCTTCAGCGCGCCCGAGAACATGACCATCGCATCGTGCGCGGCCAGCGCCTCGAACTTGTTTTCGGCGGTGACGAAGGGGAGGCCCGTGATCTCGGCGATCTTCGCGGCCACGCGGCTGTCCCAGCCCTGCCGGGTGTTCAGGCCCGTGCCAACCGCCGTGCCGCCCTGCGCGAGCTCGTAGATGTCGGGGAGGCAGGCCTTCACGCGGGCGATGCCCTTCTCGACCTGCTTGGCATAGCCCGAGAATTCCTGCCCGAGCGTCAGCGGCGTCGCATCCTGGGTGTGGGTGCGGCCGATCTTGATGATGTCCTTGAACTCTTCCGACTTGGCGACAAGGGCTGCATGGAGCTTCTCGAGCCCCGGCAGCAGCACGTCGCGCGCCATCATGCCGATGGCCACATGCATGGCGGTGGGGAAAGTGTCGTTCGAGGACTGGCCCATGTTCACATGGTCGTTCGGATGGACGGGCTTCTTCGAGCCCATCGTGCCGCCCAGCATCTCGATGGCGCGGTTCGAGATCACCTCGTTCGCGTTCATGTTCGACTGGGTGCCCGAGCCGGTCTGCCAGACGACGAGCGGGAAATTGTCGTCGAAGCGGCCCTCGATCACTTCGGTCGCGGCAGCGGCGATGGCCTGACCCAGCTCCTCGGGCATGTCGCCCTGGGCCACATTGACGAGCGCGCAGGCCTTCTTGATCACGCCCAGGGCCCGGACGATGGCCACCGGCTGCTTCTCCCAGCCGATCGGGAAGTTCTGGATCGACCGCTGCGTCTGGGCGCCCCAGTATTTGTCGGCAGGAACCTCGAGCGGGCCAAAGCTGTCGGTCTCGGTGCGGGTTGCAGTCATGCGCAAGCTCCTTGATTTTCCCGCAAGCTCTTAGGCAAGACGGGCAGGAAAATCAATCGGCATGCCGTCGCATACCGCACCGTCGCGGGGGCTGCCCGCCCCCGTCTCCGGCAGAGCCGGAGACTCCCCCGGGGATATTTGGGCAGAGTGAAAGCGCAGGCCTGCGCTACTTGCGGAACTTGTCGAGGCTCACGACCTGCGCGTCGTGGCGCGGCGGCTCGTCGTCGCCGTCGGGATCCTCGTCGCCGCCCGTCTCCTCCTCCTCGTCCTCCTCGTGGGTCTCGAACCGGAGGCCGAATTCCACGGACGGGTCGACGAAGGTGCGCACGGCATCGAAGGGGATGACCAGCGGCTCGGGCTGGTTGCCGAAGTTCAGCGTGACCGAGAAGCCGTGGTCGTCGGCGGAGAGGTTCTCGTACCAGTGCTGGATCACGACCGTCATCTCCTGCGGATAGCGCGCGCGGAGCCAGTCGGCCATGGCCACATCGGGATGGGTCGTGTCGAAGGTGATGAAGAAATGGTGCGCGCCGGGCAGCCCGTGCTCGGCCACATCCTCGAGCACGCTCTGGATCAGGCCCCGCATCGCGCGGTGCATGAGGTTGCCGTAATCGATCGAACGCGCCATGCAAGATCCCCTGTCGCTTCGGGGCCAGCATAGGGGATTCGGTTCGGAAGAAAAGGGGGCGGCGCCTCGCATTTTCAGCCGGAAGGCGAACGGCGGGGCGGTTCAACTGGCGGGCTTGCCGAGTTCGCGCAGCAGTTTCTCGCGGATCGCCCGCCGGTAGTCCTGCAGCCCGCGGGCGGTCAGCACGAAGCCGGTCCGGGTGACGGCCCAGCGGTCGTAGAAGGCGGTGATCGGGGCCGAGGCGCCCATGTCCTCGATGGCGATGGCATTGATCTCGACGGCGGCGGCCTCGGCCGCGCGGCGGGCGCGGGCCACGGTGAAGCCCGCATTCTCCGGCCCGTCGCCCGAGATGTCGATGACCCTGCGGCGGCAGTCGCCCACGGCCGCGAACTGCGCGAGCGAGAAGGAGATGGCCTCGCCCACCGCCGTGTCGGAGGCAGCGAAGGCCCGCGGCAGGGTGCGGCTGGCCCCGGCGAAGGCCGCCACGTCGGAGGGCGCGAGCATCCGCCGCCAGGGCAGCGCCAGGGCCTGCCGGCCCACCCCCGACCAGTGGACGATGGCGAGGGCGCTTTCGCCCGCGAGGAGCAGATCGGCCACCGCCGGGTCGGAGAGGGCCAAGGCCAGCCCCTCCGCCTGCAGCGCATATTCGCCGCGGTCGATCGAGCCCGACACATCGATGGCGAGGAGGAGGGCGGTCTCGCAGGCGCGCGCCGGGCCGTGGCAGGCGAGCGACAGGGCGAGGGCGAGCGCGCGGATCATGGCGCGAAGCGTGGCGCGGGCCGGGTCGCAGGGCAAGGAGGAAGTGCAGGTTTCTGTTGCCAGGTACCTGCGAACCCCGCCTTACGCGGCTAAGCGCAAGGGCTTAAGTTTCGATAACTCGAACTGCTTACGCAGCCAGAGCCACCGGAGCACGGTTGTCGTTGGCAACTGTACTTTTCGGACCGATAACGGTGGTACCTCACCGGGACAAAGCCAACCCCTTTAGACGTTCGTCGATCCTGTTTCGGCCCCCTCCGCCCCCAACGAGGGACTGTTGGTGGAGCCGCCGGGTACCGCCCCCGGGTCCGATCCGCTTATGACGAGCGCGTTTATGTCCATAGTCCGGGTTGCCCCGGACAGGCGGAATATAGGCGGGAGGGGCGGCCTCCGCAAGCGGCCGCAGGCGTGCCGGGGCGGATCCGTGGGGCAGCGCCGCGACGGGCTCCACCCGCACGGGCCGGCGTTCGCGGGGGGGGCACGCGGGCCGCGTGGCGTGCCGGGCCTCTGCGGCGCCGGTCGCGAGGAGGGTCACGAGATCCATGGCCGTCCGGAGCAGCGCCGCCGGACGGTCTCTCAGCCCATGCGCCACGGGCCGGGGGAAGAGCCGGCTCAGGCCGGGTGGTCGGAAGCGGGGCTGCGGAGACCGGGCTGTCCGCGGATGACGGGGCGCCGACCGGGAGCGCTTTTCCCGAGAGGGCTCGGGAGCGCGAAGGGGCGGGCGGCCCTCCGCCGGCAGACGGTGCAGGGGATGGGGAGCGGCTATCCGGGATGCGGGCTGCTCGGGTGCCCCGGAGGGGGGCGGACAAGGGCCGGATCCGTGCGGCGAGGGGAGAGTGCTCGGGAGGGCTACGCGGATCCTCTCGGAGGAGGCGTGGCCGTCCGCGCGTGCGGAGGCGGGCGCCGGAGCGCCCGCCGGGCGGATCAGAAGCCCGCCTTGATCTTCTCGAATTCCTCGAGCATCCGGTCGCGCATCGCCGGATCGAGCGGGGTCTGGGCCAGCAGCGTCGTGTCGACCGGGTCGAGCTCGGCCGCCTTCAGCGCCTCCGGGGTGATCTCGGCCATGGCGGCCTCGTTCGTCAGCGCATAGCCGTGGGTCTCGAGCAGCGAGGCGGCCGAGGAATGGGCGAGCCACGAGTTGATGAAGTCGTAGGCCTTGTCCTCGCTGCCGGGCGCGTCCTTCATGTTGACATAGCCGCAGAACCAGGTGGCCGAGCCCTCCTTCGACTGTCGCTGGAAGCCCACGGGGAAGCCTTCCTGCCGCATCAGCGCGATGGCGTCGTTCCAGGTCCAGGCGAGCTGCACCTCGCCCGTCGCCATCAGCTGCGCCAGCTCGGACGGGTCGGCCCAGTAGGCGCGGACATTCTCGTGCGCCTGACGCAGCCACTGGGCGCCGGCCTGGAACTGCTCCTCGGTCAGGTTCGTCCAGTCCGAGACGCCGGTGGCCAGAAGCGCCAGCGACCAGATGTCGTCGGTGTTGTCGGGCAGCGAGATGCGCCCGGCATATTTCGGGTCGAGGAAGGACTGGACCGAGGCCACGTCCTCGGCGGGCACGCTGTCGGTGTTGTAGGCGATGGCCGTGTAGGCATAGTCGGTGGGGATGTACCAGACGCCCTGATCGTCGTTGAAGATCCTGGAATCCTTGAAGCGCGGCGCGATGTTGTCGTATTCTGGGATCCGGCTCACGTCCCAGGGCTCGATCAGGCCCGCGTCGCGGTATTTCGAGACCATCTGCGAGCAGGGATGGGTCACGTCCGACTTGAAGCCGGAGGCCACCTTCTGGAAGGCCTCGTCGTCGTCGCCATAGAGCGCATAGGTCGGCATCTGGCCGTTCTTCTCGATGTAGCTCTTCAGCAGGCCTTCGCTCTCGAAGCCGGCCCAGTCGAAGACGATGAGGTCGGGATCGGCGGCGAGCGCGGGCAGCGCGACGAGGGCGGCGGCGCTGGCCAGGAGGGTGGTGCGGCGGATCATGTAAGCTCCTTGAAACATTGGTCTGCGACGGGTCCCGGGCTGGCCGGCCGATGGTCGGACGCTAGAATAGGGGCGGTAGCGGCTCAAGCGTTTATTGCAGTCTGGGGGGCGGCGCGGCCTCGGGGCAAGCGCCGGGCGCGCTCTTCACGCAGGCTTGTGCGGCGGGTGGGCAGATCGCGGGCGGACGGGCCGTTGCGAGGGCGGAAGGCGGCGCCGGCGGCGCGGGGAGGCCGCTGCCCGCGCCGCCGCTCCGTCCCGCCGTGGCAGCCGTGGTCGGAGGATGCCTTGTCTTGCCGCAGGCGGATGGCTAGCCTCGGCCGGTCAGCCCCGGAGTTTGCATGACCTTGCTCGACATAGGCTACGTCCGTTCCTTTTTCCCCGCCTTCTCGGAACCCGCGCTGGCGGGACAGGCCTTCTTCGAGAATGCGGGAGGCTCCTACACCTGCCGGCCGGTGATCGACCGGCTGAGCCGCTTCTACCACCAGCGCAAGGTGCAGCCCTATGCGCCCTATGCCGCCTCGCATGCGGCGGGCGCCGAGATGGACGAGGCGCGTAGCCGCCTCGCCGCCCTGATGGGGGTGGAGGAGGACGAGCTGTCCTTCGGCCCCTCGACCTCGGCCAACACCTACGTTCTGGCGCAGGCGGTGCGCGGCTGGCTTTCGCGCGAGGGCGGGGCCATCGTCGTGACGAACCAGGACCACGAGGCCAACAGCGGCGTCTGGCGTAGGCTCGCCCACGAGGGGATCGAGGTCCGCGAATGGCGCATCGATCCCGAAACGGGCCATCTCGATCCCGCGGGCCTGCCGCCGCTTCTGGCCGACGGGCGGGTGCGCCTGGTCTGTTTCCCGCATTGCTCGAACGTCGTGGGCGAGATCAATCCGGTGGCCGAGATCTGCGCCACCGCGCGGGCGGCGGGCGCCTTCACCTGCGTGGACGGCGTGAGCTATGCGCCCCACGGCCTGCCCGACATGGAGGCGCTCGGGGCCGATATCTATCTCTTCTCGGCCTACAAGACCTACGGCCCGCATCAGGGGATCCTGCTGATGCGGCGCGCGCTGGCCGAGCTTCTGCCCGCGCAGGGGCACTGGTTCAACGCGGACACCTTGTTCAAGCGCTTCACGCCGGCGGGGCCGGACCATGCGCAGGTCGCGGCCTGCGCGGGGCTTGCCGATTATGTGGATGCGCTGGCGGCCCATCACGGCGCGGGCGGGGCCGCGCCGCTCGAGCGGTCGCGCGCGGTGCACCGGCTGATGCGCGAGCATGAGATCCGGCTTCTGCGGCCGCTCCTCGACCAGCTGGCGGCGCGCAACGACCTGCGCCTGATCGGGCCGCGCACGCCCGAGACCCGGGCCCCCACCGTGGCGCTGGTGCTCGACCGGCCCGTGGCGCCCGTCGCGGCCGCGCTGGCCGCGCACGGGATCATGGCGAGCGCGGGGGATTTCTACGCCGTCCGTCCGCTCGAGGCGCTGGGGATCGATCCCGCCCGGGGCGTGCTGCGGCTGAGCTTCGTCCATTACACGTCGGAGGCCGAGGTGGCGCAGCTGATGCTCGCGCTCGACGCGGTGCTGGGGCGCTGAGGGCCGCGCGGGCGCGGGGGGGCGTCTGCCCCCCGGATCGGCCTCAGGCCGATCTCCCCCCGAGGATATTTCAACCAGAATGAAAGAGTTGGGGCGAGAGGATGATCCGGGAAGCGGGCCCGCGCGTAAGAGGGAGGAGACGAGAAAGGGCATGATGGCCGACGCTCCCCTGATCCTGTGGTTCCGGCGCGATCTGCGGCTGGCCGACAATCCGATGCTGGCAGAGGCGGCGGCCACGGGCCGGCCGCTGATCCCGCTGTTCATTCTGGATCCCGAGACCGAGGCGCTGGGCGCCGCGCCGAAATGGCGGCTGGGTCTCGGGGTGGAGGCCTTCGCTCGGGCGCTGGAAGGACTGGGCAGCCGGCTCGTGCTGCGGCGGGGGCCGGCGCTTGCCGTGCTCGAGGCGCTGGTGGCCGAGACCGGGGCTGCGGGGGTGCACTGGTCGCGGCTCTGGGAGCCGGACTGGCGGGCGCGCGACGAGGGGGTGAAGGCGGGGCTCCGGCAGGCGGGCATCGAGGCCGCGAGCCATGCGGGCCATACGATCTTCGAGCCCCGCGAGGTGGAGACCGGGCAGGGCGGCTTCTACCGGGTCTATACGCCGTTCTGGAAAGCGGTGAAGGACCGCCCGGTCGCGGCTTCCTCCCCGCCGCCCGCGCGGCTGCTGTCTCCCGCGGAGTGGCCGGTCTCCGAGCGGCTGGCCTGTTGGGATCTGGGGCGGGCGATGCACCGAGGCGCGGCCGTGGTGGCGCCGCATCTGGCGGTGGGCGAGGCGGCGGCGGCCGAACGGCTGACGCGGTTCCTGAGCGGGCCGCTCGACCGCTATGCCGCGGAGCGCGACCGGCCGGATGCGCCCGTGACCTCGCGCCTGTCGGAAAACCTCACCTATGGCGAGATCTCGGCCCGCAGCCTCTGGCACGCCGGCATGCGTGCCCGTGCGGAGGGGCGGGCGGGGGCCGAGAAGTTCCTCCAGGAGCTCGCCTGGCGCGAGTTCGGCTGGCATCTGCTCTACCACACGCCCGAGATCGCGCGCCGCAACTGGCGCGGCGACTGGGATGCCTTTCCCTGGCGCGGCGACAATCCCGACGCGGAACGCTGGCGGCGTGGCATGACCGGCGAGCCCTTCGTCGATGCGGCCATGCGCGAACTGTTCGTGACCGGCACCATGCACAACCGCGCGCGGCTGATCGCGGGCAGTTACCTTACGAAGCATCTGCTGACTGACTGGCGCGTGGGTCAGGCCTGGTTCGAGGACTGCCTGATCGACTGGGACCCGGCGTCGAACGCGCTCGGCTGGCAGTGGGTCGCAGGGTCGGGGCCCGATGCCTCGCCCTATTTCCGCATCTTCAACCCCGCGACCCAGGCCGAGAAGTTCGATCCCGAGAGTGCCTATCGCCAGAGGTTCCTTGCTGAAATCGCGCGCAGGCCCGGCCCCGAGGCGCTTGCCTTCTTCGAGGCGGTGCCGCGAAGCTGGGGCCTTCGGCCCGATCGATGCTACCCTCGGCCCGTCGTGGGGCTGGCGGAGGGGCGGGAGCGGGCACTGGCCGCCTACGGGCGGCGCAACAACTGAGACACGGCCCTCTGCCGACGAGGAAGGACACGAATGACGGCTCTGACCAGCACGCGCGGCCAGCAGGATCTGCCGCGCTATTTCTCGCAGGTGTTCGACGTGATGCAGGGACTGCGCCACGGTCGGCTCGACTTCGTGCTCGACGACGGGCGGCGCTTCCGGGTCGAGGGGCAGGGGCCGGGGCCGGTCGCCGAACTCGACATTCATGATGCGGATCTCTTCGCCCGTCTGATCCGCGAGGGCGACCTCGGCTTCTGCGAGGCCTATCTCGACGGCGGCTGGTCGACGCCGGACCTGCAGGCCTTCATGGATCTGATCCATGCCGACAATGACGATGTCTATGACGGCTTTCCCGGTCAGGGGCTGCTGCGCGCCTACGAGAACCTGCGCCACTGGCTGCGCGGCAACTCGAAGCGGCAGGCCCGCCGCAACATCGCGGCCCATTACGACCTCGGCAACGACTTCTACGCCCTCTGGCTCGACGAGAGCATGACCTATTCCTCGGCGCTCTTCCGGACCGGGCAGGAGAGCCTCGAGGAGGCGCAGCGGGCGAAATATGCCAGCATGGTCGACCGGATCGGCGCGCAGCCCGGCGAGCATGTGCTGGAGATCGGCTGCGGTTGGGGCGGCTTCGCCGAATATGCGGCGCGCGAGCGGGGGCTGCGGGTGACGGGCCTCACCATCAGCCAGGCGCAGCACGATTATGCGGTCGAGCGGATCGCGCGGGCGGGCCTGTCGGACCGGGTCGAGATCCGGCTTCAGGACTACCGCGACGAGCGGGGCAGCTTCGACGGCATCGCCTCGATCGAGATGTTCGAGGCGGTGGGCGAGAAATACTGGCCGGTCTATTTCCAGACCCTGCGCGAGCGGCTGAAGCCCGGGCGCAATGCCACGCTGCAGATCATCACCGTGCAGGACAAGAGGTGGGAGGTCTACCGGCGGGGGGTGGATTTCATTCAGAAGTACATCTTCCCCGGCGGGATGCTGCCCTCGCCCACCGCGCTCCGGGTCGAGGTGGCGAAGGCGGGGCTGCATGTAACGGACTCGGTCGAGTTCGGCGAGAGCTATTCCATGACGCTGCGCCGCTGGCACGAGACCTTCAACGACCGCTGGGACCGGGTGGCGGCGCTGGGCTTCGACGAGAGGTTCCGCCGCATGTGGAACTTCTATCTCACCTCTTGCGCAGGCTCATTCGACGGCGGAAACTGCGACGTGACGCAGATCACCGTAACGCGGGCCGCGTAAGACGGCCCCCTCGGGCAGGACAGGAATGCCGACCGCCGCCAAACTCGTCGCCGCCCTGGCCTTCGCGGCGCTGGGCTATCTGGGGGGGCGGCTCTTCGCCGGGGAAGTGCCCGAGGGCACGCCCACCGCCCTCTTCGGCCCCTGGGGCGCGCTTGCGGGGCTTCTCTGCGGCTGGGCGATCTCGGGCGCGCGGGCCGGGCGGGGCTACTGGCCCGCGCTCGGGACGGGCGTACGGACGGTGGTGACGGGGGTCTTTCTCGCGCTCCTCGGCTATTCCCTCTACATCATGGTGCTCCGCGCGATGCGGATGCTCTATGACGGCCCGATCGAGGCGCTGCTCGGGGTGTTTGATCTCATGCTGGATCAGGCGCAGCTTCTGGCGAGGCCCGAGATTCTCGGCACGCTCGCCCTGGGCGGGATGATCGCGGGCAGTCTGACGGAATGGGCCGGGCGACGGTGGAAATGATGCGTGTCTTTCTCTGCGGGCCGCTGGCCTCCGACGGGCTGCGGCAGCGGGTGCTGGGCTCCGCCCCGGACGGGGTGCCCGCGCGGCTCGCCGATCATGCTCTGGGCGCGGCGGGGGCCACGGTCTCGCCCATGCCTGCGCCCGGCGCGTCGGTGGCGGGCCTCGTGATGGAGCTCGGTGCCGAGGCGGGGGCGCGGCTCCTGCACTACCAGACCGCGACCGGCCACGAGGCCCGCACGCTCGCGGTGGCGGGCGCGCCGGCGCTCGTCTTCTTCGCCCCGCCCGAGGGGCTCGAGCCGTGGGACGAGGCGGCGTGGGGCGCGCTCTGGGGGCCCATCGTCGTCGCCACGGCGGGCGACGTGATGGCCCTCTGGCCGGAGGTGCCGGCCGAGCGGATCGCGCGACGCTACCGGCTGATGCTGGTGCAGGGCGCGAGCCGCGTGCGGGCCGCGGCCGATCCGGGGCCGGCCCGGCGGCGCCATGCCGCGCAGCCGGGCGACGTCCGGATCGTGCGGCGCAGCCAGCCCTATGCCAATTTCTTCGCGGTGGAGGAATATGACCTGTCGTTCCGCAGCTTCGGCGGCGGCATGAGCCCCACGCTGAACCGCGCCGTCTTCATCTCCGGCGATGCGGTGACGGTGGTGCCCTACGATCCGGTGCGCGACCGGGTGCTGCTGATCGAGCAGTTCCGCCCCGGTCCCCTCGGCCGCGGCGATGCCCAGCCCTGGCTCCTCGAGCCCATCGCAGGCCGGGTCGATCCCGGAGAGACGCCCGAGGCCGCGGCCCGCCGCGAGGCGGTGGAGGAGGCGGGGCTCGACCTCGGCGCGCTCCTGCCGGTGGCCTCCTACTATCCGACCCCGGCGGCCAAGGCGGAATATCTCTATTCCTATGTCGCGCTGGCCCAGCTGGACGACGGGATCGAGGGCATCTTCGGCATGGAGGGCGAGGGCGAGGACATCCGCGGCCACCTCATGTCCTTCGATGAGATGATGGCGCTGATCCGCTCGGGCGAGATCTGCAACGGGCCGCTCCTGCTCACCGCCTTATGGCTCGACCGCGAACGCCCGCGCCTGCGCGGGGAGTGACGAACCGCCCCCGCCGGTATCGAGGTTCGCCGCCACGCCGCCTGACGGCGCCCGCGGCCGCAAGCGTCCGGCCGTCGGCTGCCCCGCTCGGGAAGAGCTCTGCCGGATACTGCCCTCCGGCAATTCGCTGAGGCCTGCGTCCCGGTGCGGTCGCGGGTTCTGCCTTGGCTCCGCGAGGAAGAGGGCGTCGCGCGGGTCTGACCGGCAGGCGCGCCATGGCCTTCCGCCCGTCCGGGCTGAAAGCCGCTGAGCGCCGGCAGGCGTGATGGCGGCGGCGCTTGAGTTCGCCGGACCTGCCTCCTACACAGGGAGCCTCAGAAAGGACGGCCCCCATGCGCATCCAACGTGACCTTGCCGAAGCGATCGGCAACACCCCCCTCATCCGCCTCCGCAAGGCGTCGGAGCTCACGGGCTGCGAGATCCTCGGGAAATGCGAGTTCCTGAACCCGGGCCAGTCGGTCAAGGACCGCGCCGCGCTCTACATCATCCGCGATGCGGTGGCGAAGGGGCTCCTGCAACCGGGCGGCACCATCGTCGAGGGGACGGCCGGCAACACCGGGATCGGCCTGTCGCTGGTGGGCGCCTCGATGGGCTTCCGCACGGTCATCGTCATCCCCGAGACCCAGAGCCAGGAGAAGAAGGACATGCTGCGCCTTGCGGGCGCGCATCTCGTTCAGGTTCCGGCGGCGCCCTACCGCAATCCGAACAACTACGTCCGCTATTCGGGCCGCCTCGCCGAGGCGCTGGCCCGCACCGAAGAGCGCGGCGCGATCTGGGCCAACCAGTTCGACAATACCGCGAACCGTCAGGCCCATGTCGAGACGACCGGCCCCGAGATCTGGGAGCAGACCGACGGCAAGGTCGACGGCTTCATCTGTGCCGTGGGCTCGGGCGGCACGCTCGCGGGCGTGGCCATGGCGCTTCAGCCCAGGGGCGTGAAGATCGGCCTCGCCGATCCCGAGGGCGCGGCGCTGCACAGCTTCTACACCGAAGGCACCTTCGAGGCGCCCGGCAGCTCGATCACCGAAGGCATCGGGCAGGGCCGGATCACCGCCAACCTCGAGGGGCTGACCCCCGACTTCAGCTACCGCATCCCCGATGCCGAGGCGCTGCCGATCATCTTCGACCTGATGCAGGAAGAGGGCCTCTGCCTCGGCGGCTCGTCGGGCGTGAACATCGCCGGCGCGATCCGCATGGCGCGCGAGATGGGGCCGGGCCACCGGATCGTGACCGTGCTCTGCGACTACGGCAACCGCTACCAGTCCAAACTCTTCAATCCGCAGTTCCTGCGCGACAAGGGGCTGCCCGTGCCGCAATGGCTCGACGAGGCGCCCCCGGCGATCCCTGCGGTGTTCGAGGATCTCTGACCCATGAAGGCCCTGCGTTCGATGCGGCTCTGGTTGGTCTGGGCCTGTCTGGCCTGCGCGGCGCTGCACGCCTTCGCCCCCGCTCCGACGCTGGCGCAGGGCATCCTCGGGCCCGCGACCTCGGCCGACGAGCTCGCCCCGCCCGACTACAAGCAGTGGGAGAAGACGGCGACCCGCGCCGAACGCGAGATCGCCGACCGCGAGACCGACAGCGTCGCCTACGAGGCGATGCGCGGCTATCTGGTCGAATGGCGCGACACCTTCCTGCGCGCGCAGGGCATCAACGCCAGCCGCATCGCCTCGGTGCGGGGTCAGGTCGACGCGCTGGGGCCCGCGCCCGCCGAGGGCGCGACCGAGCCCGACGACATCGCCCAGCGGCGCAAGGAACTGACCGAGCAGCTGGCCGAGCTGCGCGCCCCGGTCGTGTCGGCCGAGGAGGCCTATCAGCGCGCCGACGGGCTGATCCGCGAGATCGACCGCGTGGTGCGCGAGCGCCAGACGCAGGAACTGCTGCGCCTCTGGCCCATGCCGCTCAATCCGGCCAACTGGCCGGCGGCGGCCAGCGAGACGAGCACCCTCGCCGTCGATCTGTGGAACGAGGGGGCCACCCGGTTCGGGTCGGAGCGGGCTCGCGCCACCGCGCGCGACAACCTTCCCGCGATCCTCGGGCTTCTGGTGGTGGGCCTGCTGCTGATCGCCCGGGGCCGGGCGCTGATGGAGCGCCTGACCCAGACGCTTCAGGATCAGGCATCCGCGCGCGGCCGCAAGGTGGGCTCGCTGCTCGTCTCGCTGGGCCAGATCGTGGCGCCGGTCGCGGGCGTGGTGGCCGTGAGCCACGCGATCACGCTCTCGGCGATGGCCGGGCCGCGCACGACGCTGGTCGTCGAGGTGCTGCCCGCGATCAGCTTCATCCTCTATGCGGCTGGCTGGCTGGCAGGCCGGGTCTTCCCCAAGAACGGCCTGCAGACCTCGCCGCTGAACCTCTCCGAGGACCGTCGGCGCGAAGGCCGGTTCCACACCGCGATGTTCGGCGTCGTGATGGCGCTCGACGCGCTGCGCACCGTGGCGCTGCCGCCCGCGCGGGTGGGCGAGGCCGCAACCTCGGTCATGGCCTTCCCGTTCATCGTGGTGGCGGGGCTCCTGCTGTTCCGCATCGGTCAGCTGATGCTCGCCAGCGTGCGCAACGATCTGGGCGACGACGAACCTTCGAGCTTCCGCAACAGCGTGATCGACCTTCTGGGCCGCGGCGCCATCGCGATCGGCGTGATCGCGCCGCTGCTGGCGCTGCCGGGCTACATCGCCGCGGCGACGGCGCTGGTCTATCCGGCGGGCCTGACCCTCGGGCTGATCGGCGTGCTCTTCGTCTTGCAGACGCTGGTGGTCGATCTCTACGGCCTCGCCACGCGGAACGAGGACGGCGGGCGCGACGCGCTTCTGCCGGTGCTGATCGGCTTCCTGCTCGCGCTCGCTCTGGTGCCGCTGCTGGCGCTCGTCTGGGGCGCGCGGGTGGCGGACCTCACCGAGATCTGGGCCCGCTTCCGCGAGGGCTATCAGGTGGGCTCCACCCGGATCTCGCCCACGAGCTTCCTTCTGCTCGCCATCGTCTTCTCGATCGGCTACGGCATCACGCGCCTGCTGCAAGGCGCGCTGAAAAGCCAGATCCTGCCCAAGACCCGGCTCGATCAGGGCGGGCGCAATGCCGTCGTGTCGGGCGTGGGCTATCTCGGGATCATCCTCGCGGCCCTCGTCGCGGTCAATTCGGCGGGCCTCGACCTGTCGAACCTCGCCATCGTCGCCGGGGCCCTCTCGGTCGGCATCGGTTTCGGCCTGCAGAACATCGTCGGCAACTTCGTCTCGGGCATCATCCTGCTGATCGAGCGCCCGGTCTCCGAGGGCGACTGGATCGAGGTGGGCGGCGTGCAGGGCACGGTGAAGTCGATCTCGGTCCGCTCGACCCGGATCCAGACCTTCGACCGCACCGACGTGATCGTGCCGAACCAGGATCTGGTCGCGGGGCAGGTGACGAACTGGACGCGCTACAACATGACCGGCCGGCTGATCGTGCCGGTGGGCGTGGCCTACGGCAGCGACACCCGCCATGTCGAGCGCGTGCTGCGCGAGATCGCCGAGGCGCAGCCGCTGGCGATCCTCAACCCGCCGCCCTCCATCGTCTTCATGGGCTTCACGCAGGAATTCCTGAGCTTCGAGATCCGGGTGATCCTGCGCGACGTGAACTTCTCGCTGTCGGTGCGCTCGGACATCAACCACATGATCGCGAAGCGTTTCGCCGAGGAAGGCATCGGCCTCACCCACATCCCGCGCGAGATCTGGCCCGCGTCGGAGCCGGAGGTGGAGAACGGCCTGACCGAGGCGGAGATCGCGGCGCTCCTCGTGGTGGAGCCGCCGCACAGGCCGCAGAAGGACAATGTGCCGAAGGGCACGCATGTGGTGGACCTGCACCGCCAGACCGAGGAAGAGGAGGACGCGGACGGCGACGGAGAGGCCGACGCCGAAGGAGCCTCCGAAGGAACCGGGAGCACGCGCTGATGACCGAACCGCTTTTCCGCACCGACCCCTACCTGCGCGAGGCCGAGGCCCGCGTTCTGGGCCTCACGCCCGAGGGCGGCATTCTCGTCGACCGCTCGATCTTCTATGCCACGGGCGGCGGCCAGCCCGGCGACAGCGGCTTTCTCGACTGGGACGGCGGGCGGATCGACGTGGCCACCGCGGTCAAGGCAGACGGCGGGCGGATCGCCCTCGTGCCGGCCGAGGCCGGTCCGCTGCCGCCCGAAGGCGCCTCGGTGCGCCAGACCCTCGACTGGGAGCGGCGGCACCGGCACATGCGGGTGCATACGGCGCTGCATCTTCTGTCGGTCGTGATCCCGCTGCCCGTCACCGGCGGCCAGATCGGCGCCGAGCGCGGGCGGCTCGATTTCGACATGCCCGAACCCCCGGCCGATCCCGCGGCGCTCGAGGCGGAGCTGAACGCCCTGATCGCCCGCGATCTGGCTGTGACCGAGGACTGGATCACCGACGAGGAGCTTCTGGCCGATCCCTCCATCGTCAAGACCATGTCGGTGATGCCGCCGACCGGACAGGGGCGGGTGCGGCTCGTGCGGATCGGGCAGGGGGCGGAGCAGGTGGATCTCCAGCCCTGCGGCGGGACCCATGTGGCGCGCACCGGCGAGATCGGCCGCGTCCTTCTCGTCAAGATCGAGAAGAAGGGCCGCCAGAACCGCCGCGTGTCCATCGCGCTGGCCGACTGAGGCGCGCGCCGGCCTGCGCGCGCGCCCCGGATCCCGTCCGAGCCGGTCCCGCACGCGGTGACGGGTGCTCTCCCTCGTCCCCGGCACCGGGGCAAACGCCGATCGACCGGGAGCGGCGCGCGCCCTCAGCCCGGCTGGTGGCGGGGTTCTGGGAGGGGGCCGCGGGACAGGCGGCGGAGCGCCCGGATCTGGTGCAGCGCCTCGGGCGCGGGAATGGTGCGGAAGATGTCGGCCAGCATGGCGAGATCGGCCCGGATCCCGCGCCAGAGGCCGCGCTTGCGGGCCTTGGGCGGGCTCGCCACGCCGGGCCAGCGCACCACGGCCACGCGGCAGCCTTCGGCGATCCAGAGACGGTTGAGGAAGACCTCGAGCCCGAAGCGGGGGAGGGCCGCCAGTGCCGGCCCCTGCCGGGCGATCTGTGCCCGCGGCAGCACCCGCTCGCCCGAGATATAGTCGAGCCCGATCAGCCGCCAGAGGAGGGGCGCATTGCTCCGCAGGCTGATCGCCACCTCGGCCTCGCCGCGCAGAACCGGCGCCAGCAGCGCGCTCACCGCCGCACGGTCGAGGCCCTGAAGGTCGCTGTCGAGCATCAGGATCCAGCGCGCCTCGAGCGCCGCGATCCCGGCCGCGACGGCGGCGGTCTTGCCTCCGTTCCGCGGCAGCGCCAGCACCTCGGCCCCCGCCGCTTGTGCCACGGCAGCCGTGCCGTCGGTCGAGCCGTCGTCCACCACCAGCACCCGGTCGATGGCGGGATGATCGAGCACGACCGAGAGCACCCCCTCTATGCGCGCGGCCTCGTTGTAGGCGGGGATCAGGCAGGCCACGCGGGGAGGGCTCACGGGCAGCGCCTCCGGGCGAGGAGCAGGGCCGTCCCCGCCGTCAGGATCAGCGCGATCGAGACCGGCAGGATCCAGGCGCCGATCCGGTCGTAGCTCTCGCCCGCCCACCAGCCGAGCGCCACGAAGGCGAGGCTCTTCGGCAACGTGGCAGCCGTATTGCAGAGCATGAACCAGCCGAAGGGCACCCGCGCCGCGCCGGCCGCGAACAGCACCGCCGCCCCCGCGGCATGGGTGAGCTTCGCCCCGATCAGAAGCCGCCCCGCATTCTGCCGCAGACGCAGCGCCAGCGCCTCGACCCGCGCGGGGCGGAGGCGCAGGAGCCGCGCCACCCGGTCGCCGCCCGTGCGGCCCGCGGCATAGACGAGCGCATCCCCCACCAGATCGGCCAGCACCACGACGGCCACCACCGCCCGGAGGTCCAGAAGGTCGCGCTGCGCGAGCCATGCCGCGATGATGGTGACAATGGGCCCCTCCACCAGCGCCAGCGGAGCCACCAGCGCGATCCCGTGCGCCGCGATGAGCGAGAGCGCCGTGCCGGGCTCGATCATGCCGCGGGCCGGTCCGGTGCGGGCGCCATGGCGGTGCCGCGCCACTCGAAGCCCTGCCGCGCGAAGGTCGCGGCCCAGAGCACCGGCAGCATCAGATCGCGCAGCACCCAGGCCGCGAGGTCGCGCCGCCCCGCGGGCCAGCCCATCGCGCGGCAGAGAAGCGCCTCGCCGCCATACCAGAGCGCGAGGAAGAGCGGGATCATGAGCGGCGCCGTAGCGGAGAGCATGAGAACCGGCAGCACCGGCGAGAGCAGGGGCTCGAGCGCGAAGAGGGCGGCGAAGCCCTGCCGCCGGATGCGCGACCAGCGCAGCTGCCGCGCCCAGACGTCGCGCAGCCGCCGCCGCCCGATGGGCTGGGTGAAGGGCCGCGGCACGAGCCGCACCGTCCCCCCCGCCGCCCGGACGAGCCGGGTCGCCGCCACATCCTCGGCCAGTTCGCCCCCGAGCGCCGCAAGCCCGCCCTGACGGTCGAGAAGCGCCCGGTCGAGATACATGGTCTTGCCCTGCGCGAAGCCGAGACCGAGCCGCGCCGCCGCAAGCTGCCAGCGGCCCTGCAGCCCGTTCAGGAAGCCCGCCTCGAGCGCGCCCCAGAGCCCCTCGGCGCGCCCGCCCGCGGGCGGCGAGGAGACAAGCGCCACCCCCGGCCGCCATTCGGCGGCGAGCTGCTCCAGATAGTCGCGCGGCAGCAGCAGGTTGGCATCCGCGATGGCGATCATCCGCGCGGGCGAGGCGGCCCAGCCCTTCGCCAGATTGTTGAGCTTCGGATTGGCCGTGATCCGCTCTTCGCCGATCAGGAGCCGCGCCCGCGCGCCGGGATGGAGCCGGATCAGCTCGCGCACCAGCGGCACGGCGGCATCCTCCTCGCGCGCGGCACAGAAGACGATCTCGTAGTCCGGCCAGTCGAGGCCGAAGCTCGAGGCCAGCGTCTCGCGGTCGAACCGGTCCTGCCCGCAGACCGGGCGCAGGAGGCAGACGAAGGGGCGCGCGGAGGGCGGAGCGGGGCGGCGGCGGCCCTGCGCCGCGGCGAGGCCCGCGGCCGCTAGATGGAGGGCAAGAAGCGAGAAGGCTGCGGCGGAAAGGGACATCATGCCTCGGCAGGAAGGGGGAAGGCGGAGGCGAAGCCGGAGGCGGGCTCGGGCGCAGGGCTGCCTTGCAGGAGCGTGAGGTGGCCCGCCGCGTCCTCGGCCAGCGCGGTGAAACTGTCGACCCAGTCGCCGCAGTTGGCATAGACGAGCCCGTGGGCCTCGTGCAGCGCGGGCTTGTGGAAATGGCCGCAGATCACCCCGTCGCAGCCGGCGCGCCGGGCGCGCGCCACGAGGCGTTCCTCGTAGGCGGTGCCGAAGGCCAGCGCCGCATCGACGCCCTTCAGCAGCGCCTCGATCAGGCTGCGCCGCTCGGGGTCGGCGGTGCGGCGCATCCGCTTCAGCCGCCCGTCGAGGTTGCGCAGCATCCAGTCGAGCCGGCTGCCGATCCGCGTCATGACATGGAAGCGCAGGATGCGCGGGTCGCAGGCATCCCCATGGGTGACGAGATAGCGCCGCCCGTCGGCCGCCGCATGGACCGTCTCCTCGGCCAAGGTGATGCGCTGGAAATGCTCGCCGAGATAGACCCGCATGGCCGCATCGTGGTTGCCGGTCAGATAGTGGATCCGCGTGCCCTGCTGCACCCGGCCCAGCAGCAGCGCGAGGATCGCGTCGTGGCTCGGCGTCCAGTGCGGGAAGGGCGGGTGCCAGAGGTCGAGGATATCGCCCACAAGGTAGATGTCGGGGGCGGTATGGTCGCGCAGGAAGGCGAGGATCCGGTCGGCGCGGCAGCCGCGCGAGCCGAGGTGGAGGTCGGACAGAAACAGGCTGCGGTGACGGCGCGGCGGCGGCAGGAGGGTCATGTCCAT
Organism: Cereibacter sphaeroides 2.4.1; assembly: GCF_000012905.2. Classification (NCBI taxonomy): domain Bacteria; kingdom Pseudomonadati; phylum Pseudomonadota; class Alphaproteobacteria; order Rhodobacterales; family Paracoccaceae; genus Cereibacter; species Cereibacter sphaeroides. The sequence goes on from NC_007493.2 coordinate 756,638, forward strand.
GGGCGCGTCCTTCGACTGATGGCACGGGCGGCAGCCGGCACCGGGACCGGCTGACCGCCCTATGACATGGCGAGGACACGGTTTTGTGACCGCCGCCTCTCAGTTCTGCGACGCAGCGTCCGGGCCCCTCCGCTCAACCCTGCACCGGAAGGCCCCTCGGGCGGACCGCGTCGAAGAAGCGCACCAGCCGATCCTCGCCCGCGACGGGCCGCGCGCCCGCGCGGACGGCCGCCATCAGCCCCAGCGCCGAGGAGGCGGGCGTGTGCGGCCCGGCGCCCGGCCCCGCGCGCAGGCTCATGACCAGCGTCGGGCAGAGGAAGAGCGCGAGCCGCACCACCTCTTCCCAGTCGGGCGGCAGCAGGCCCTTCGCCGCCAGATGGGCGAGCCACGGGCGCCAGAACCGCCGGGCCTTCACCGCGAGAAGCCCCTCGCGCAGCGCGCCGGGCTGCCAGTCGCTGTCCAGATGCAGCGCGCCCTCCTGAAGCCGCGCCGTGACCTGCCAGCGCGGCGCCACCTCCTCGGGATCGTAGAGCCAGAGCGGATGGGCGAGGATATTGTGGAAGGTGGATTTCACCTCGGCCAGCAAGGAGGGCACATGGCTGCCCGCGAAGGCCGGATCGAAGAAGACGAGGCGGTCCGCCTCGGCCCCGCGCTCATACCAGACATTGGCGTTGTGCGCGTCGCCATGGGCGGTGATCCCGCCCGCATCCGCCAGCCGCTCGGGCGCAAGCCGCGCATGGGCCTCATCGAAGAGCTGGGCCAGCGTGCGGTCGTAGGCCATTCCGTCGATCACGAGGGGCGCGTGCGCCAGCACCTCCCACGGCAGCGTCAGGCCCGGCAGCTCGAAGTCCTTGCCCACATAGAAGCCCGAAAGCCGGCCGCCCGGATAGGCCCGGCTGCCGGGCTCGACCAGCCGCTCGTGAAATAGCCGGTGGATGGGCTCGGCCTGCGACTGGGTGGGCGTGATCGGATGCAGGCTCTCCTGCGCCACGGCGAGCAGCCGGTCGTTCAGCACCCCCTCCGCCTCCAGCGCCCGCGCCATGGCCGCGGCGTCGGGCGCCAGATCGAGCCCGCGCAGCAGGTCCGAGAAGCGCGGATCCGACCGGCGGCGATAGATCAGGATCTGCTCGCCCGGCAGCGACGAGACCCGGATCGGCCGGTCCACCGGCAGGCCCGCCTCGGCCAGCAGATCCGCGCGGTAATATTCGCCGCGCATCGCCTCCTCGCCCTCCTCCTGATGGAACTTGAAGAAGCAGGGCCCCTCGTCGCTCTCGAAGAAGCCGTTGAGCGAATTCAGCGAATAGCGGTCGAGGTTGATCGCGAGGTCGCGCACCGCGATCCCGAAGAGGTCGTGGATCAGCCGGGCGAGCATGTCCTCGGCCGCCCGCCGGTCGCTGCGGGCGGTGGCGCGGATCTGGGCGGTGCGCGAGGTCATCTCAGCGCTTCAGATAGGCGTCGCGCATCGGGCCCACGGCGTTGGCGTGGGACGAGAAGCCCTCGTATTCCGCAAGCCGCTTCGCCACCTCGGCCAGTTCGGGATAGGCGGGGGCGGTGACATAGCCGACCGAACTCCGGCGCAGGAAGTCATGGACCGAGAGCGGCCCCCAGGTGCGCGCGCCCCGCGAGGTGGGCAGCACCGCATTCGGCCCGAGGCAGAAGTTCGCGATGGTGATGGGCGTGTGCGGCCCCATCAGCACCTCCGCCGCCTCGGTGATCCGCCCCAGATGCTCGAAGGGTTTCTCGGACAGGATCTGCAGATGCTCGGGCGCGTAATCGTTGACGAAGGCGTGGCTTTCTTCGGCCGAGCCGGTCAGCACGATGCCGCCCGCCCGCCCGCAGAGCACGGCCTGCGAGAAGTCCACCCGCTGCGGCGTCATCGCCGACCAGTGGCCCGGCAGCGCCGCCAGCGCCTCCTCGGCCACCTGCCGCGAGTGGGTCACGAGCCAGGCCGAGCTGTCGGGGCCATGCTCGGCCTCGATCAGCAGGTCGAGCGCGGCGAGCCCGCCATGCACCGTCTCGTCGGCGAGGATGATCGATTCCGACGGGCCCGCCGGAAGGCCCGGATCGATCACGCCCGCCAGAAGCCGCTTGGCCGCCACCACCCAGGGGCTGCCGGGACCCACGATCTTCAGCGCGGGCGTCACGGTCTCGGTGCCGTAGGCCGCGGCCGCCACCGCCTGCGCGCCGCCCACCTTGTAGACGGTCTCGACGCCCGCGAGGCGCGCCGCGACCAGCGTCGCCGCATCCACCCTGCCGTCCGGCGCAGGCGGCGTGAAGATCGCGATCTGCGGCACCTTCGCCACCACCGCCGGCACCGAGGTCATCATGGTCACCGACGGGAACGAGCCCTTGCCGCGCGGCACATAGAGCGCCACCGACCGGATCGGCGTGAACCGGTCGCCCGCGAAGGCGCCGGGGCGCAGCTCCTTCAGCCACATGGGCTCGGGCGCCTGCTCCTCGTGGAAGGTGCGGATGTTGCCGATGGCGAAGCGGATCGCCGCGACGATCTCGGGCTCGACCAGCCCGAAGGCCTCGTCGAACTCGGCCTCGGTCACCTTCAGACCCTCGCGCGTCAGCCCCTCGGCGCGGTCCAGTTCGCGCCCGAAGCGGACGAGCGCCGCGTCGCCCTCGGTGCGCACCGCCTCGAGGATCGGGCCCACCTTCTCGAGGAACATCGACAGGTCCGTCTCGGACCGGCGCAGCAGCGCCGCGCGCCCGGCGGCGTCGAGCTCGGCGAGAACCTGGAAATTGACCTGGACCATGGGGCTACCTCACTTGGATTTCAGGAAGATCTCGAGCCCCACCAGCCGGTCGAGCACTGCGATCGCGGCGCCCGCGATCACGATGAAGACGACCGAGACGGCGGCGAGATCGGGGGTGATGATCGAGCGGATCGAATTGTAGATCTGCACCGGCAGCGTGACGGTGCGGGCGTCGGTCAGAAGCAGGCTCACGAGGAATTCGTTCATCGCGAGGATGAACATCAGAAGCGAGCCGGTGATGACGCCGGGCATGACGGCGGGCAGCGTGACATGCAGGAAGGTCTGCACCCGGCCCGCGCCGCAGTTGGCCGCGGCATGTTCGAGGTCGGGGTCGAGGAGCGTGGCACTCGACGAGACCGACCAGACGAGGAAGGGCAGGTTGATGACCGCACAGGCCACGCCCACCGGCCAGAGGCTGCCCAGCACCCGCCATTCGCCGAAGACGAGCATGAGGCCGATGCCCGAGCCAATGAGCGGCACGGTGAAGGGCAGAAGCAGATAGACCTGCAGCGCATTGGCGAAGCGCAGGCGGTAGCGCGAGAGGGCGATCCCCGCCAGCGTGCCTACGGGCAGCGCCACCAGCGTGCAGACCGTGGCCACCACGAGCGAGCGGCCGAAGGCCTGCCGCAGGTCGCGGGCCATCGCGATCTTCTCATACCATTTGAGCGAGAATCCCTCGGGCGGAAAGGCGATCATGTTGCCCGAAGTGACCGAGGCGCCGAGGACGACGACCGTCGGGGCGGAGAGGATCAGGATCGAGATCCAGACGAGGCTCCAGATTGCGAGGCGCTGGCCGGCCGTGGTCATCTGCGTGCCCCCATGGCGAGCGTGCCCGCGCCGAAGAGACCCAGCACCAGCGCCACGATGGCCGATCCCGCCGCCACCAGCATCAGCGCCAGCGCCGAGCCCAGACCCTGATCGGCCGTGCGGAAGAACTGGTCGTAGATCGCATTGGCGATGAAATCCTGCGAGCCGCCGCCCAGCATCGCGGGCGTGGCGAAGTCGGTCAGGGCGAGCGTCATGGTCACGAGCCCGGCCCCGATCAGCCCCGGGCGGGCCATGGGCAGCACCACATGCCAGATCGTCCGCAGCCACGAGGCGCCGAGCGAACGCGCTGCCGTCTCGGTCTCGGCGGGGATCGCGGTCAGGGCGGGGGCGAGCATCAGGACCGCGAAGGGCAGCAGATATTGCACGAGCCCGAAGACCACCGCGGAGAAGTTGAAGAGAAGCCGCTGCGGCGCGATGCCCACGAGCCCGAGCGCCTCGTTCACCATGCCGCCGTTGCCGAGGATGATGAGCCAGCCGTAGGCGCGCACCACCTGGCCGATGAAGAAGGGCAGGAACAGCACCACGAGCAGCGCCTTGCGCGTGACCGCCCCCGGCACCCGCACCAGCGCATAGGCATAGGGAAAGGCCAGCGCGAGCGTGAGCGCGGTGGCGAGCGTGGCGCCGAGGATCGAGCGGCCGAAGACGCGCCAGTAGGTGGCCGAGCCGAGCGCGGTCTCGTAATTGGCGAGGCTCAGCTCCTCGGACGGCAGGAAGGTCGCCCGGTCGAGCGTGCGGAGCGACCCGTCGGCCATCTCGACCAGCCCCAGCACCAGAAGCCCCACGAGGAGGAGCGCGGGGGCGATCATCAGCCAGCCGGTGAAGCGCGAGAGCCTTTCGGGCCAGAGCAGGTCGGCCGCCCGTTCGAGCGCATCCATCAGGCGCCAGCGGAGCGGATAGCGGAAGGAGGACATGGCGGTCTCGTTTGGCGGCAGCGGACGGATCGAAGGGAAGAGCCTGGCGGATCAGGCAGGCGGCGGAGAGGAGCGGACGGATCGGGCGGGCGGCGGAGCCGGGAGGAGAAGCGGCGGGCGGATCGGGCAGGTGGCGGAACCGGGAGGAGAACCGTCGGGCGGGTGGACGGGAAGAGGCTGGCGGATCGGGCGGGCGGCGGAACCGGGAAGGAGCGGCGGGCGGGTAGACGGGAAGCGGGATCGGACGGGCGGCGGTGCCGGGCGGAGAGGAAGCGGGTGGGTCGAAGGGAAAGGGCGGGCGGATCGGGCGGACGGCGGAGCCGGGACGGGGAGAGGCGGGTCGAAGGGACGGAGGGAGCGCGGGCAAGGTCCGGGGCCGGTGCGGGCTCTGCTGGAGGCCGGGACGGGTTTGCCGGACGGTGGGACGGGTCCGGCCGGAGGCTTGGACGCGACGTGGCGCGCGCATTGCGTCCGGCCGGGGTTCGTCCGTTTCTGCGCGCCCTCGCCTGCCGAGGTACCGGCGGCCGTGTTGACAGCCGGCAACTCGTGGGGGCGCGCCTCAGCCCTGCATGATCTCCTTGAACTTCGCGAACCAGTCGCTCTCGTTCTCGACCTGCACCTGTGCCGAAACCCGGATCAGATGCTCGAAATCCTCGGGCTTCGTCGGATAGGAGGGGTCGTCCGCAAGATCGGCGGGCGGCGTCAGGCCCGGCACCACGCCCGGCAGGCCGAGCCCGTCGAGCCAGACCTGCTGCGCCTCGGGCGTGATGGCGAAGTTGATGTATTGCTTGGCCCAGTAGAGCTCGTTCTCGGGCAGGCCCTTCGGGATCCAGAGCCCGTCGGTGTCGAACTTGCAGCCCTCTTCGGGCACGGTCCAGGCGATATCCACGCCGTTCTTCCGGGCCTCGCGCGCGTTGGTCGAGATGGTGCAGGCCAGATCGATCTCGCCGTTCTGGAACCAGGCGGTGAAGTCCGGATCCTCGCCGAGGAGCGGCTGCTGCGCCTTGACCTTGGCGATGAAGTCCCAGGCGGGCTGCATGTTGCCCGGAATGTCCTCGAGGCTGCCGCCGCCTGCGACCTGCGCCGGGAAGTGGAAGCCGATCCCGTCGTTGTAGAGCGCGATCCGGCCCTTGAAGCGCGGCTCGAGCAGCACCTCCCAGGATTTCGGCGGCCCGTCCGGGAAGACCTCGGGACGATAGGCCAGCACATAGACATAGCCGTAGGTGTTCACGATCGGATAGCCGTCGAGACCCACGGGCTTGGCGAGATCCGTGGTGGCGGCGAGGTTCGGCAGGCCCGACAGATCCTCGGTCACGCCGCGCAGCGCCGACTTGGTGGCGTTGGTCGTCGTGTCCCAGTTGATGTGGATCGGCGGCACGCGGCCCTGCGCCACGGCGGCCCAGACCTTCGGCTGGATCTCGTTGTCCTCGGTCAGGTCGTGGCGCACGGCGATGCCGGTGGCCTTGGTGAAGGGATCCGAGACGCCCGCCTTCAGCGCCTCGACCCAGCTTCCGCCCCAGGCGCGGACGATGAGCTCGGCAGGCTTCTCGGGCTCCTGCGCCCAGAGCCGGGTGCCCGTGACCGAGCCGAGGAGGGCGGCCGAGCCCGCCGCGGCGGTGCCGCGGAGCAGTCCGCGGCGCGTGAGTCTGTGGATCATGGTCCTCTCCTTGTTGGGGTCATCGTCCGTCCCGGCCATCCTGCCGGTTGAAGATCAGCAGATCGCGCGCATTCCAGCCGAGGCTCACCTCCGCCCCGGCGTCGAACAGCGCGAATTCCTCGGGGTCGTGGTGATAGACCTGCAGCGCGAGGCCGAGCGCCGGGACCTCGACGAGATAGAGGAGCCGTTCGCCCTCGAAGATCGTGTCGCGCACGATCCCGCGCAGGACCGTGTCGCAGCCGGCAAGCCGCGCCGGGTCGGCCTCGATGCGGATCTGCTCGGCCCGGATCGCGCCCTGCACGGGCGCGCCCTCGGGGATCGCGCCCACGGGCGTGCCGGCGCAGGCCGCCCCACCCGCGTCGAGGCCGGTGGCGGTCCGCCGACCCTCGAGGAAGGTCGAGACGCCGACGAAGCCCGCCACGAACGGATTGGCGGGCAGGCGATACATCTCGACCGGGCGGGCATGCTGCTGGATGCGGCCGTGATCCATCACGATGATCTCGTCGGACACGACCAGCGCCTCGCGCTGGTCGTGGGTCACGTTGATCGTGGTGACGCCCAGCTCCTTCTGGATGCGGCGGAATTCGAGCTGCATCTCCTCGCGGAGCTTGCGGTCGAGCGCGGCCAGCGGCTCGTCGAGCAGCAGAAGTTCGGGCTCGAACACCAGCGCGCGGGCGATGGCCACGCGCTGCTGCTGGCCGCCCGAAAGCTCGTGGATGCGCCGCCCGCCGAGCCCGCCCAGCCGCACGAGATCGAGGTAACGCTCGACCTTGCCCGGAATGGTCGCCGGATCGTGGCGGCGCATCTTGAGCGGGAAGGCCACATTCTCGGCCGCCGTCATGTGGGGAAAGAGCGCGAGCTTCTGGAACACCATGCCGATCGAGCGGCGGTGCGGGGCGGTGGCGGTGACCGCCTGCCCGCCGAGGCGGATCTCGCCGCGGGTCGGCTGCTGGAAGCCCGCGATGATCCGCAGGAGCGTGGTCTTGCCCGAACCCGAGGGGCCGAGGATGGTGAGGAAGCGCCCGCGGGCGAGCGCGAAGCTCGCGCCCGCCACGGCGAGCGGGCCGCTGCCGAAATCCATGTCCACATCCCGCACCAGCACCGCGGGCTGCCCCGGTTCGGGCGCTCGGTCGGGGCGGGGCAGGGGGGTCATGGGGCGATTTCTCCGGCTTTTCGGCGGTCAGGTGCTACTTGCACCCGTTTTGCCCCGGGCGGCAAGGGCCAGACTCTCAGATCGAGCCGAGATAGCCGCCATCGACGCCGAGACACTGGCCGGTGACGTAAGCCGAGGCATCCGAGGCCAGAAAGACGGCAGCGCCCACCAGATCGCGGCCCTCCCCGAAGCGGCCCTGCGGGATCCTGGCCTGCATCGCCTGCGCCCAATCCTCATTCTGATAGAAAACCTCGGTCAGGGCGGTGCGGAAGTAGCCGGGCGCGATGGCATTGACCCGCACCCCGCGCGGGGCCCATTCGGCCGCCAGCGCCCGCGTCATGCCCAGAAGCCCGCTCTTCGACGAGCCGTAGGGCACGGCCGTGGGCACGCCTACGAAGGAGGTGAGCGAGCAGAGGTTGACGATCGACCCCTGTCCGCGGGCCAGCATCCCACGCGCCGCCGCTTGCGTGACGAAGAAGGCGCCGCGGAGGTTCGTGTCGAGGATCCGGTCCCAGAGCTCGGGCGTGACCGCCTCGGACGGGCAGACCTCCTCGGTGCCAGCATTGTTCACGAGGATGTCGATCCGCCCGGCGGCCTCCATCGGGGCTGCGACCGAGGCCGGGTCGGACTGGTCGAGCGCGAGGCAGAGCGCCTCGCGCCCCAGCGCCCGGATGCGGGCCGCCGTCTCCTCGAGCGCGCCTGCCGCGCGGGCGGTCAGCACGAGATCGGCCCCCGCCTCGGCGAGGCCCAGAGCGATGGCCTGCCCGAGCCCGCGGCTCGCGCCCGTCACCATGGCGCGCCGGCCCGTGAGGCTGAAGAGGCCCTGAAGGAAGTCGCTCATGCCGCCCGCCCCGCGCCGGGCGCCTGCCCGTGCCGCCCCTGCGCGAAGGGTTGCCCTGCTGCCGTCCGCTCCATCCGTCTCTCCCCGTGATCCGGGCCGGAGACTAGCGCGCCCGGGGCGGCCGCGGAAAGGGGCCGGATCGGGCAGGCGTGCCGGAGCCGACGGTGGCTCGGGCCGGGCCCTTTCCGCGTCCCGTCAGGCGAGGGCGGCGGCGAGGTCGCGCAGCAGGTCGCGCACCGGGCCGAACATCAGCGCCACCTGCCAGGTGACGAAGAAGACCGCCGGATAGAACAGCGCGCCGTGGCTTGCGGCATAGCCGGGCAGGTCGAGCCGCTGGAACTGCCGGGCGAGGACGGGCACCAGCACCACGGCCATGGCGATGCCGATGATCGTCCCCGCCACGATGTCCCCGGTATAATGCAGACCGAAGTAGATCCGCGGCAGGCAGATGATGAAGATCGCATGGAGGAGCGCCACCACGCCCACCGCCCGGTGGGCCAGGAAGATCCCCGTCGCCAGCGCGAAATAGAGCACGGCATGGTCGCTCGGCATCGAGCTCCAGCCGTCGAGCGTCTCGTGGCTGAGGCCGCTGTGCAGCAGGAACCCCAGATCCGGGTCGTGGATCGGCCGCGGCCGGTAGGGCAGGACCATCGCGAGCGTGCGCCCGACCGCCACGGCCAGCACGGCCACCACGAGCGTGGCCAGCAGGCGGGCGTGGGTGCGGGCGACATCGCGGCTTGCCGCGAACCAGAGGCCCCAGAAGAGCATCATCGAGAAGACGCCCTTGAACAGGCTGTTGCGCTCGACGATGTGCAGGAGCTGGTCGAAGGTCGGCAGGCTGCCCATGGCGCTGTTCACGAACAGGGAAATGTGAAGGTCGAGCGCGGCAAGGGATGCGAGCAAGAGAACGTTCCTCGGTATAATTTTGCTTAATGATGAAAGATGATCCCGTTTGTCATAAAAACGTCAAGAATAAACCTCCCATTCTCGACCTTCCGGCTCGGACTCACCTCCCTCCGGGCGGGGGCTTCGGACGGGCGGCTCTGCGCCGTCCCTGAGCCGTCACGAGAGGGTTTCCGCGCCTCTCGCCGCAGGGGCGAGGCGGCTCGACAACTTCTCGTGCGAAAGGCGTAGGACCCTCTTGCGCGGCACGGCGCCCGGCCTACAGTCAGCCCGTTCTTCAACAAGGGATTGCCCGATGATTTCCAGCCTCCGCCCCGCTTCCCTCGCCCTTGTGGCCGGCCTTCTGGCAGGGCCGGTGGCGGCTGCGCCCTGCAGCGATACCGGCGCGAACTACGAGAGCTGGAAGCCGCAGATGGCGCAGGAGGCCGCGGCGGTGGGCGTGGGCCAGCGCGGGATCGCGGCGCTGATGGGCACGTCCTATTCCTCGCGCACCATCGCGGCGGACCGCAACCAGAAGAGCTTCAAATACAGCCTCGACAAGTTCATGCAGGTGCGCGGCTCCGAGACGATCGTGAAGCAGGGCCGCGCGCGCAAGGCCAAGTCGCCCGACCTCTATGCCGCGCTGGAGCGTCGCTACGGCGTGCCCGCGGGCGTGCTCCTCGCGATTCACGGCATGGAGACGGGCTTCGGCAACTTCATGGGCGACACGAACGTGGTCTCGGCCATCGCGACGCTGGCCTATGACTGCCGCCGCAGCGATTTCTTCACGCCCCATCTGCTGGCGGCGCTGGTGCTCGTCGATCGTGGCTCGATCAGCACCGCGTCGGTGGGTGCCAAGCACGGCGAGATCGGCCACACCCAGTTCCTGCCCGGCAATGCGCTGACCTATGGCGTGGACGGCAACGGCGACGGGCGGGTGGATCTGACGAACCTCACCGATGCGCTGGCCTCGACCGCGAACTTCCTCGCCGCGAAGGGCTGGCAGCCGGGCCTCGGCTACCAGCCGGGCGAGCCCAATTTCGCGGTCATCCGCGAGTGGAATGCGGCCTCGGTCTATCAGCAGGCCATCGCCATCATGGGTCAGCGCATCGACCGGTGATTTTGCCTCTTGCGCCCGGCGGACGAGTCGCCTAGACACCGCTTCGTCCGGATGGCCCGTTCGTCTATCGGTTAGGACACCAGGTTTTCAACCTGGGAAGAGGGGTTCGACTCCCCTACGGGCTGCCACTTCTTCCTGAGATCATGACCTCTGCCGGTGCTGCGCACCGGCGCCCGCGCCGAGCGGGATCGGGGAGCTGTTCGACCGAAGATCAGGGCGCCTACGTCCGTGCAAGTGCCGGCGCGCGACACGTCGCCCCCTGACGGCGAACGGCGTCTCTGTCCTGCCTGAAGCTCAGCCGCCCGCAGGCGCCTTGCCCGTGTGGCGCGATCTCCGCGCTGGGGCAGGGGCTGCGGTGCGTCTGCGCCCCTCAGCCGCGGGCCTCCTTCACCGATTCCATTGCGACATGGGTCGAGGTGGAGGCGACGAAGGGCAGGGTCGAGAGCTTCTCGCCCAGCACCCGGCGGTAATCCTGAATGTCGGCGGTGCGGACCTTCAGCAGATAGTCGAAGCGGCTGGCGATCATGTGGCACTCCTCGACCTCGGGCACGGCGAGCACGGCGCGGTTGAAGGCCTGAAGCGCGCTCTCGCGCGTGTCCGACAGCTTCACCTCGACGAAGGCCACATGGGCGAGGCCCATCCGGATCGGATCGAGGCGCGCGCCGTAGCCCGTGATGACCCCCGCAGCCTCGAGCCGCTTCATCCGGGCCTGGGTCGGCGATTTCGTGAGCCCGATGCGCCGCGCGAGTTCCGTGGCGCTCACGCGGCCATCGGCGGCCAGCACGCGCAGGATCGCATGGTCGAACCGGTCGAGCTCCAGTTGCATTCGGCCTGCCTGAGCCTCCATCTTCAGCCGTATCGGCTGCTTCTTGACGATAATCGGGACGAACGGCTTCCGATTGCACGGTAATCTAGGCGAAACAGGAGTGTCCGTCCATGCTCGCCGCCGCTGTCCATCCCACCTCTTCCGACACTCTCGACGAGGCGGGCCTCGTGGCGCGCCTGATCGCCGAGGCCGATCTCGACCCGTCCGCCCGTGCGCGCATCGTGGACCGCGGGGCGGATCTCGTCCGCCGCATCCGTCAGGGATCGCGGCCCGGGCTGATGGAGGGCTTCCTTGCGGAATACGGCCTCTCGACCGACGAGGGGATCGCGCTCATGTGCCTGGCCGAGGCGCTGCTGCGGGTGCCGGATGCCGAGACGATGGATGCGCTGATCGAGGACAAGATCGCGCCCTCGGACTGGAACCGGCATCTGGGGCGGTCGGCCTCGAGCCTTGTCAATGCCTCGACCTGGGCGCTGATGCTGACGGGCAAGGTGCTCGACGACCGCGAGCCGGGCGTGGCGGGCCATCTGCGCGGCCTCGTGCGGCGGCTGGGCGAGCCGGTGATCCGCAAGGCCGTGGCCCGCGCCATGAAGGAGATGGGGCGCCAGTTCGTGCTGGGCGAGACCATCGAGGGCGCGATGGCGCGCGCGGCCGAGCTGGAGGCCAAGGGCTACAGCTACAGCTACGACATGCTGGGCGAGGCTGCCCGGACCGAAGCCGATGCGCGGCGCTATCATCTGGCCTATTCGCGCGCCATCACCGCCATCGCGGCGGCGGCGAAGAGCCGTGACATCCGCGACAATCCGGGGATCTCGGTCAAGCTCTCGGCGCTGCATCCGCGCTACGAGGTGGCCAAGCGCACCCGCGTGCTGGCCGAGCTCGTGCCGCGCGTGACGGCGCTGGCGGGGCTGGCGCGGGCGGCGGGCCTCGGCTTCAACATCGACGCCGAGGAGGCCGACCGGCTCGATCTCTCGCTCGAGGTGATCGCGGCCGCACTGGCCGAGCCGTCGCTTGCGGGCTGGGACGGGTTCGGCGTGGTGGTGCAGGCCTACGGTCGCCGCGCGGGCGAGGTGCTGGACCGGCTTTATGGCATGGCCGTGCGGCTCGACCGCAAGCTGATGGTGCGGCTCGTGAAGGGCGCCTACTGGGACGGCGAGGTGAAGCGGGCGCAGGTGCTGGGTCTGGACGACTTCCCGGTCTTCACCCGCAAGATGGCGACGGATGTGAGCTACATCGCGCAGGCCCGCAAGCTCTTCTCCATGTCCGACCGGATCTATCCGCAGTTCGCCACCCACAATGCCCATACGGTGGCCGCGATCCTCGAGCTGGCCGAGGGGCGCCCGTTCGAGTTCCAGCGCCTGCACGGCATGGGCGAGCGGCTGCATGACCTCGTGCTGACCGAAGAGAAGACGCGCTGCCGGATCTATGCGCCGGTGGGCGCGCACCGCGATCTTCTGGCCTATCTGGTGCGCCGCCTGCTCGAGAACGGGGCCAATTCGAGCTTCGTGAACCAGATCGTCGATGAGAGCGTGAGCCCTGAGGCGGTGGCGGCCTGCCCGCTCACCGCGATGGAGCGGACGGAGCCCGTGCGCAACCCGGTGCTGCGCGCCGGCACCGACCTCTTTCCCGGGCGCAGGAACTCGCGCGGCTTCGATCTCGCCTCGGCCGAGGATCTGGCGCTGATCGAGAGCGCGCGCAGCCCCCACCGGACGGCGCTGTTCGATGCGCGGCCGATCCTCGCGGAATCGCTCGCGGGCGGGCAGCGGGCCGAGGTGACGGATCCTTCCACCGGGGCGCGGGTGGGCAATGTGCTGCCCGCGAGCCTGCCCGATGTGGAGACCGCGCTCCATCATGCCGTGCCGTGGGAGGCGCGCCCCGAGGACCGGGCAGAGGTGCTGCGCCGCGCGGCCGACCTCTACGAGGCGAGCTTCGGCCCGATCTTCGCCCTTCTGGCGCGCGAGGCGGGCAAGACGCTGCCCGATGCGGTGGGCGAGCTGCGCGAGGCGGTGGATTTCCTGCGCTACTATGCGGCCGAGGGCGAGGCGCTGACTGCGCCGCCTCTGGGCACCGTGGTCTGCATCAGCCCCTGGAACTTCCCGCTTGCGATCTTCACCGGCCAGATCGCGGCCGCGCTGATGGCGGGCAATGCGGTGCTGGCCAAGCCCGCCGAACAGACGCCGCTGATCGCGGCTCTCGCGGTCGAGCTTCTGCACCGGGCGGGCGTGCCCGTCACCGCGCTCCAGCTTCTGCCGGGCGAGGGCGGGACGGTGGGTGCGGCCCTCACGCGCGATCCGCGGGTGGGGGGCGTGGTCTTCACCGGCTCGACCGAGACGGCGCGGGCGATCCGGCAGAGCATGGCGGCCCATCTCGATCCCGCGGCCCCGCTCATCGCCGAGACCGGCGGCCTCAATGCGATGATCGTCGATTCGACCGCGCTGCCCGAGCAGGCGGTGCGCGACATCCTCGCCTCGGCCTTCCAGTCGGCGGGCCAGCGCTGCTCGGCGCTCCGTTGCCTCTATCTGCAGGAGGATGTGGCCGAGGGCGTGCTCGAGATGCTCTTCGGCGCGATGGACGAGCTGCAGGCGGGCGAGCCCTGGGATCTGGCAACCGACCTGAGCCCGGTGATCGATGCCGAGGCGCAGGCGGGCATCCGCGACTGGATCGCCGCCGCCCGCGCCGAGGGGCGGGTGCTGAAGCAGCTGGCGGTGCCCGCGCGCGGCACCTTCGTCGGCCCGACGGTGATCCGCGTGGGCTCGATCCGCGAGATGGACCGCGAGATCTTCGGGCCGGTCCTGCATGTCGCGACCTTCCGCGCCACCGAGATCGACCGGGTGATCGCCGAGATCGACGCCACGGGCTACGGGCTGACCTTCGGCCTGCACAGCCGGATCGACGACCGGGTGCAGGCGCTGGTGGGCCGGCTGCGGGTGGGCAACATCTACGTCAACCGCAACCAGATCGGCGCCGTGGTGGGCAGCCAGCCCTTCGGCGGCGAGGGGCTCTCGGGCACCGGGCCGAAGGCGGGCGGCCCGGCCTATCTGGCGCGGCTGGTGAGCCGGCCCGCGCCGGATTGCGCCGGGAGCGAGGCGCCCGCGCAGCCCGCGGCCGAGGTGCAGGCGGCGCTCGACCGCCTCGCGCCCAAGGCCGGAGAGCTCATCGGCACCCACGCACTGCCGGGGCCCACGGGCGAGTCGAACCGCCTCTCGCTCCTCCGCCGTCCGCCGCTCCTCTGCCTCGGGCCGGGCGCGGCCGCCGCCCGGGCGCAGGCCGAGGCGGTGCGCACGCTCGGCGGGCTCGCGGTCGAGGCGCCGGGCCTCGCGCCCGAGGCGCTGGCCACGCTTCGCGGCTTCGCGGGCGCGCTCTTCTGGGGCGGGGCCGGGGACGCGCGACCCCGGGCGCAGGCGCTGGCGTCGCGCGAGGGGGCGATCCTGCCGCTGATCGGCGGCCTGCCCGACGAGGCCCATGTCGCGGTGGAGCGGCATCTCTGCATCGACACCACCGCCTCGGGGGCAATGCCGAACTTCTCGCCGCGGCCTCCGGCGGGCGGTAGGAGGCCCGGCCGCCGCACGCGGCTGCGGAGGAAGCGGCCCGTGCGCTGGAGAAAGACGGATCCCGAACGGGGCCGGCGGGCGGCGTCTTCGCCCGCCCGTCCGGCGCAGGGGGATGGGCTCCGGCGCCCGGGCTGCCCCTGCCTTGGCGCGGTCCGGGCGATCGCGTCCGGCGGCATCCGCAGGGCTGCGTTCCGCGCTTGACGGCACGCACGGGATCGGAAACGCTGCGCCATGTTTCCGATCCGCGACCACAATCCCTCGGGCCGCACGCCCTATATGACCTATGCGCTGATCGCGGCGAATGTCCTGATCTTTCTCGCGATGCATTACGGCTCGGCTTCGCCTCTGGCGCTGGAGGCCGCCTTCTTCGACTGGGGCCTCGTGCCCGCGGAACTGATGCAGGGGCAGGGCTACGAGGGGCTTCTGACCTCGATGTTCCTCCATGGCGGCTGGGCGCATCTGCTCGGCAACATGCTCTTTCTCTACATCTACGGCGACAATCTCGAGGATGTGCTGGGGCACGGCGGCTTCTCGCTCTTCTACCTCGCCGCGGGGCTTGCGGCGGCAGGCGCGCAGGTGCTGGCCGATCCCTTCTCGTGGATCCCCATGGTGGGCGCCTCGGGCGCCATCGCCGGGGTGATGGGGGGCTATCTCCTCCTCTTTCCGAGGGCGAAGGTCGATGTGCTCATCATCATCGTCATCTTCTTCCGCATCATTCCCGTCCCGGCCTTCCTGCTGCTCGGGCTCTGGTTCCTGTTCCAGATCGTCTCGGGCGTGGCGGTGCCGACCGATCAGGGCGGCGTGGCCTACTGGGCCCATGCGGGCGGCTTCGGCGCGGGCATCCTGCTCACGCTGCCCGCCTTCATCGCCCGCGGCGGGCCGGCCTTCTGGCAGCGCACCCACGGGCTGCCTCCCCATCCCGAGGCGGCGCTGCCGCGCTCGAACGTCCCTCTTGTGCGGAGAAAGCGATGAAAGGCACCTGCCACTGCGGCGCGGTCGAGATCGAGGTCGAGCTCCTGAACGGCTTCGCCGATGCGCGGCGCTGCGACTGTTCCTTCTGCCGCCGCCGCGGCGCCATTGCGGCCACCGCGCGGCTCTCGGATCTGCGGGTGGTGCGCGGCGCGGAGAACCTCACGCTCTACCAGTTCGGCACCCGGACGGCGAAACACTGGTTCTGCCGGACCTGCGGGATCTACACCCACCACCAGCGGCGGTCGAACCCCGAGGAATACGGGGTGAATGTGGCGATCCTCGAGGGCGTCAATCCGCGCGATCTGGGGGAGGTGCCGTGGACGGACGGGGTGAACCACCCGTCCGACCGCTGAGGGAGGCTGGCCAGCGTCCCCTGGCGGTCCTGACAGGTCCGGGCACCGATGCGGCCGACGCACGCCGGGAGGGCGTCCCTCCGCCGTTCCCTGAGGGTGGCGCAGGTGCGGGCAGGTATCCTGCTAGGGCGTCGACGCGCGTCAGGAGGACCGCTTCAGCGAGCCAACCAGAGCAAGCCACGTCCGGCACGGCCGCCGGCCGCGCTCCACCGCCCGCCCTTCCGGGCGGGGCGGCTCACTCGCCGCGGATGACCTTGCGGAAGGGCTCGAACAGGTTCTGGTTGCCGCAGATGAGCGAGCCGTCGATCGGGTTCTGATCCTCGCGGATGCCCGAGATCAGACCGCCGGCCTCGCGCACGAGCACCACGCCCGCCGCCACGTCCCACGCGCTCACGCCGCGCTCCCAGTAGCCGTCGTAGCGGCCCGCCGCCACATAGGCGAGGTCGAGCGCCGCCGAGCCCCAGCGCCGCACGCCGGCGCAGGTGGGCATGAGCCGGGCCAGATCCTGCAGCGTTGCAGGCAGGGTGGAGCGGCCGCCGAAGGGCACGCCGGTGGCGAAGATCGCCTCGATCATGTGGCGTCGGCCCGAGACGCGCAGGCGGCTTTCGTTCATCCAGGCGCCCGCGCCCTTCTCGGCCCAGTAGAGCTCGTCCTTGGCTGCGTCGAAGATCACGCCCGCCACGATCTCGCCCTTGTGCTCGAGCGCGATCGAGACCGCCCAGTGCGGCAGGCCGTGGAGGTAGTTCGTCGTCCCGTCGAGCGGATCGACGATCCATCGCCGGGTCGGGTCCTGACCGGCGGCCTCGCCGGTCTCCTCGCCGAGCCAGCCGTAGGTCGGGCGCGCGCCCATCAGCTCCTCGCGGATGATCCGCTCGGCCTCGCGATCGGCCTTGGACACGAAGTCGCCCGGCCCCTTGGACGAGACCTGCAGGTTCTCGACCTCGCGGAAGTCCTTCACGAGCGAGCGCCCCGCCTTGCGGGCCGCCTTGATCATCAGGTTGAGGTTCGCGCTGCCTTGCATCCGTCCGGGCTCCATCCGTTCAAGGGCGCTGCTATAAGGCGGGAAGGGCCGGAAGGGAAGGGAGGAACCGACAGGCCGGAGCCCGAGGGCCAAGCCGGGGCCGCCCTCCGGCAGGCGGCCGCCGCCCCCGGTCAGTTGCCGAGGGTGCGCAGCCCGAGGAAGATCGCGGCCGACAGGGCGGCGGTGGCGGGCACCGTCACCACCCAGGCGGCGCCGATGGTCAGGAAATGCGCCCGGCGCACCAGCTTGCGGCGCTTGCGCTCTTCGGGCGGCAGGGGCTTGCCCTTGATGAGGCCCAGGGCGCGGCTGCGGCGCTCGGCCTGCCACTCGCGGTAGAAGCCCACGCCGAAGATGCCGCCCACGGCGATGTGGGTCGACGAGACCGGCAGCCCCAGCCCCGAGGCCACGATGACGGTGATCGCCGCCGACAGCGCCACGCAGTAGGCCCGCATCGGATTGAGCTTGGTGATCTCGGATCCGACCATGCGGATCAGCTTCGGCCCGAACAGCACGAGCCCGAACGAGATCCCGCCCGCCCCGATGATCATGACCCAGAGCGGGATCGAGACCTTGGCGGCCGTGTCTCCGTCCGAGACCGCATGGACGATGGCTGCGAGCGGGCCCACCGCATTGGCCACGTCGTTGGCGCCATGGGCGAAGGAGAGGAGCGCGGCCGAGACGACGAGCGGCAGGCCGAACAGCTTCTTCAGCGACTTCTTGCGGTTCTCGAGGCCCTCGGACTGGCGGCGCACCAGCGGGCGGGTGAGAAAGACCGTCAGCACGCCGAAGACGAGCCCGATCAGCAGCGCCGCCGGAAGATCCACCTCCATCAGCTTGCGCAGGCCCTTCAGCACCAGATAGGCCGAGAAGGCCGCGGCCATGACCCCGATCAGGAGCGGCACCCAGAAGCGGGCCGCCGCGATCTTGTCCTCGGCATCGATCAGCCGGTGCTTGATGAAGGCGAGGAAGAGCGCCGCGAAGACGCCGCCCAGCACCGGCGAGATCACCCAGCTGGCGGCGATCTGGCCCATCACCGGCCAGTTCACCGCGCCGAGGCCCGCGGCCACCATGCCCGCACCCATCACGCCGCCCACGATGGAATGGGTGGTCGAGACCGGCGCGCCGATGGCGGTGGCCACGTTCAGCCAGACGGCGGCGGCGATCAGCGCGGCCATCATGGCCCAGACGAAAATCCCGGCCTCGGCGACCGAGGCCGGGTCCACGATCCCGCCCGAGATGGTGCTGACGACGTCGCCGCCCGCGATGAGCGCCCCCGCCGTCTCGAAGACCGCCGCGATGGCGAGGGCCCCGGTCATGGTCAGCGCATTGGCACCGACCGCGGGCCCCATGTTGTTGGCCACGTCGTTGGCGCCGATGTTCAGCGCCATGTAGGCGCCGAAGGCCGCCGCCGCGACGATGACGAGCGCATTGGGCGTGCCGCCGACGATGACCGAGGCGGCGACGCCGGCCAGCACGATGAAGACCAGCGCGATCCCGAGGGAGAGGAGCGGGCGGCCGACGAACTGGCCGGCCTGTTCGAGCTGGACGATCCGCTTGAGATCCTTGTCGAGCGTCTTCCACTGGTTGATCGGGGCGCCCGTCTCGGGCGTTCCCGCAGTCTCGGCAGGTCGGGTCGGTGGGAGGGTCATTCCTGGCCTGTCATCTAAGCTTTGCGCGGCGGAGGTATCGTTTTGCGTCCTTTCGGGCAATCCGATTCCGTTCGGAGAGGGGGCTCCGCCGTGCCGTCCCG
Source organism: Cereibacter sphaeroides 2.4.1 (assembly GCF_000012905.2). Lineage (NCBI taxonomy): Bacteria > Pseudomonadati > Pseudomonadota > Alphaproteobacteria > Rhodobacterales > Paracoccaceae > Cereibacter > Cereibacter sphaeroides. The sequence continues at coordinate 775,265 of NC_007493.2, forward strand.
ACGCGGGAGGCGGCCCATTGTTCCCGTCAGGCCCGCTGAAGCTTCACGGGCTCGCTGCGTCCGAGGCGCAGGAAATGGGCCATGAAGGGCTTTGTCGCATCCTCCGTGCGCGTCGCGGCATAGAGGCGCTTCGTCACCGTCTTCGGCCCGAGCGGCCGGGTCACATAGTCGGCATGGCTGCGCACGTCGCGCAGTACCCAGTCGGGCAGCACCGAGACGCCGCGATTCGAGGCCACCAGCATCAGGATCACCGCCGTGAGCTCGACCTGCCGCGTGCCGCGCGGCTCGACCTTGGCCGGGGTCAGCACCTCGGTGAAGACGTCGAGCCGGTCGCGCGACACCGGATAGGTGATGAGCATCTGGTCGCGGAAGTCCTCGGCCGAGATGAACTCCCGCGCCGCCAATGGGTTCGAGGCGGCGGCGACGAAGGTCGGGTGGTAGTCGAAGAGCGGATTGAAGACCATGCCCTCGACCGTGACCGGATCGGAGGAGATCACCAGATCCACCTCCTCGCGCATCAGGGCGGGCAGCGCCTCGAAGGCGAGGCCCGCGCGGATGTCCACGTCGATCTCGGGCCAGGCGTGGCGGAAGAGCTCGAGCACGGGGAACAGCCATTCGAAACATGCGTGGCATTCAATGGCGATATGCAGCCGCCCGGTGCGTCCCGAGCGCAGCGCACGGAACTCGTCTTCGAGCGCGTCGATCTCGGGCAGGATGCGCTCGGCCAGCCGCAGCAGGCGGATACCGGCGGCCGAAAGCTTCAAGGGTTTGGAGCGCCTTACGAAAAGCTCTATCCCGGCCTGATCTTCCAGCCCCTTTACCTGATGCGAAAGGGCCGACTGGGTCATGTGGAGCACGTCGGCCGCGCGCGCCAGACCCCCCGCCTGATGGATCGCGCGGATGGTGCGCAGATGGCGGAGCTCGAGGTGCATGTTACAAATCGCCTCATATTGATCTTGAGCATTATGAATTTGTCTCACATGGCAGAAGCTGCCACAAGAGACGCAAGGAACAGGAGACAGTCCCATGGCCAGACCGCGCATCTCGTTCGAGTTCTTCCCGCCGCAGACGCTCGAAGCGTCGTTCCGGCTGTGGGAAACCGCGCAGATGCTGGCGCCGCTGAAGCCCGATTTCGTGTCGGTGACCTACGGCGCGGGCGGCACCACGCGCAAGCTGACCCACGACGCGGTGGAGACGATCCACACCCACTACAAGCTGAATGTCGCGGCGCACCTGACCTGCGTCGATGCCACGAAGGCCGAGACGCTGGAGATCGCGGCCTCCTATGCCGAGGCCGGGGTGACCGAGATCGTGGCGCTGCGCGGCGATGCGCCGAAGGGCGTCGACCGCTTCACGCCCCATCCCGAAGGGTTCGCGAGCTCTGTCGAGCTCGTCGAGGCGCTGGCCGCCACCGGCCGCTTCAAGCTGCGCGTCGGCGCCTATCCCGAGCCGCATCCGGATGCGGCCGATACGCTGGCCGACGTGCGCTGGCTCAAGCGCAAGATCGAGGCGGGCGCCACCTCGGCCATCACCCAGTTCTTCTTCGAGGCCGAGACCTTCCTGCGCTTCCGCGACCTCTGCGCCAAGGAAGGCATCACCGCGCCAATCATCCCGGGCATCCTGCCGATCGAGAACTGGTCGGGCGTGAAGAAGTTCGCCGCCCGCTGCGGAGCGCAGGTGCCGGGCTGGCTCGACGACGCCTTCGACCACGCCAGGCGCGACGGTCGCGAGGAGCTGTTCTCGGTCGCGCTCTGCACCGAGCTCTGCGACAGGCTCCTGTCGGAAGGGGTGGAGGATCTGCATTTCTACACGCTGAACCGCCCGACGCTGACGCGCGAAGTCTGCCATGCGCTGGGCATCCTGCCCGAGGTGGCGCTGCAGAACGTGGCCTGAGAGCGCGGCGCCGAGGCCGCGCGCCCGATCCCGGAAGGCGGCCCCTGAAAGGGAAGATCCGCGCCGAGGGGATGGCCAGGCCTCGATGCCCCGGCGAGACACCCGAGACACCGCAAGAACCGCCCGGAGGCCCCGCCTCCGGGCGTTGTCGTCAGGAGCGCGAGAGCAGGACGCCCGGCCGCACGCGCGAGAGGCCGCGCGTGACGAGGCCCGCGATTGCGGCCTTCAGCACGTCGCCCGCGATGAAGGGCGTGAGGAGAAGCGCCGCCTCGGGCAGCGTCTTGCCCAGCACGAAGGCCATGCCGACGAGGCCGAAGGCATAGAGCGCCACCACCCCGCCCAGAAGCGCGCCGACGAAGGCCGCGAGCGTCACCGGGACCGCCCGCCACTTCTCGACCACGAGGCCGGTCACGAAAGCCGCGACGGGGAAGCCCACCACGAAGCCCACCGTGGGGCCCGCGAGCACGCCGAGGCCGCCGCGCCCGCCCGACAGAAGCGGCAGGCCGAGGAAAACGAGGACGAGGAACAGCAGCACCGCCAGCGCACCGCGCCGGGCGCCCAGCACCGCGCCGCAGAGCATCACGCCCAGCGACTGCGCGGTGACCGGCACGCCCGACATCAGGGTGATCTGCGGCACCAGCCCCAGTACGGCGATCAGCGCGGCGAAGAGCGCGATCAGGGTCACGTTGCGTTCCATCGGTCTCTCTCCCCTAGAGGCCGCCCCGGGCGCGGAGGGCCTCGGCCACCTGTTCGGCATCGTCGAGGGCTCCCAGCGCCAGCGGCGCCACGATCCGCCACGAGGGACGGCGGGGGCTCCGCGCGCGCCAGGCCTCGGCCAGCCGCTCTGCCCGCGCAAGTAGCACCGGCGTGAAGCGGATGACAAGCGCGATGGAGATGGCCAGCACCTGCGGCGCAAGGCCCACCCGTTGCAGCGGCCGCGCCACCCGTTCGAGCACCGCGATCATATCGTCGAGCCGGGTGGTCATGGTCACCAGATTGGCCAGCGCCACCGCGATCAGAAGCTTGAGCGCGACCGCGCCGCCGCGGGCGAACTCGCCCGTCCAGCCGTGCCAGAGCGCGAGGATCAGAAGGAACGGCCAGAGCGGCCGCAGAAGGGCGAGCCCGTGGCGGGCGAAGGCCCGTCCCTGAGCGCCGTAAAGGAGCGCGGTGGCGAGGGCTGCCGGCGCGAGAAGGGGCAGGCTGTCGAGCGGCACGAGCGCCACCGCCGCCAGCGCCGTGAGCTTGGCGCCCGCGGGCAGGCGGTGCAGCGGCGTCTCAACCGGCGAGGTCAGCGTCAGCATCGAGGCTCCCCAGTCGGTTCATCTCGGCGCGGTAGGCCTCGACCACATCCGCAGCCGGCCCGTCCGCCCGCACCCGCCCGCCCTCGAGCCAGATGGCGCGGTTGTAGCCTGTCACCACCGCCGGATCGTGGGTGATCGTCACCAGCCGCTGCGGCAGCGCCGCAAGGCGCCGGGCGAGGCGGATCTGCGTGGGCAGGTCGAGCCCCGAGAAGGGTTCGTCGAGCAGGATCGTCCCGGGCGCCATCGCGAGGACAGCAAGAAGGCACAGGAACTGCTTCTGACCCTGCGAGAGGGTGGCGACCGGCGCCGCCGCCCAATGGCCGCGGCCATGCGCCGCGAGCGTGGCCCGGGCCGCCGCGCGCGCCTCGTCGGCGCCGCGGCCCATCTGCTTCAGCCCGAAGGCCAGCTCCTCCTCCACCGTGGGAAAGATGATCTGATGTTCGGGATTCTGGAACAGGATGCCGATGGCGCCCAGCATGGCGCGCCGGTTCGTCGCGGGCTCGATCCCGTCCACCGTCACCCGTCCCGTCGTGGGCGCGATCAGCCCCGCCATCAGCCGCAGGAGCGTGGTCTTGCCCGACCCGTTGGGGCCCAGAATGGCGATCCGCTGCTCGGTCAGATGGAGCGAGATGTCCTGAAGGATCGCGCGCCCTCCCACGCCGTAGGCGGCGCGGTCGAGGCGGAGGCCGGTCTCGGTGGGCGAAGCGAGCTGCATCCGCGCCTCTTAGCCGCCGCCGCCCCGCCTGTCAAGCGGACAGGGGATCCGCGCCTTGCTCTCGCGAGCGTTGCAAGGTCGAGGCTCCGTGCGCACGATCAGCCCTGCCGAGACGGGGGGTGGCACCCTGCGCAGGAACGGTCCTGCCGGGGCGGGGCGGGGACGCTGCCGAAGCGGGGTGGGCCCCCCTAACCGCCTGACGGGGCGGCGTGTGCCCCTCGTGCAGGAGCAGCCCTGTTGGGACGGGGTGGGCCGCCTGCGCCGGATCGGCCCTTCCGGGCGGGGCGGCCCCCTGCGCAGGGTCAGCCCTGCCGGGCCGCTGCGACCGAGGCTTCGAGGATCTCCAGCGCCTCGGCGAAATGCGGCTCGGGGATGGTGATCGGCGCGAGGAAGCGGATCACGTTGCCATGGACGCCGCAGGTGAGCAGGATCAGCCCGCGCTTCAGCGCCTCCTCGCGCACCCGGTTGGTGAAGCCCGCGTCGGGCGCCTTCGAGCCGGGATCGGCAAATTCCGCGCCCACCATGAAGCCCGGGCCGCGGATGTCGGCGATCTCGGGCGCCGTGGCCCGGATCTCGGCCAGCTTCTGCTTCAGCCGGCTGCCGAGTTCGGTCGCGCGGGCGCAGAGGTTCTCCTCCTCGATCACGTCGAGCACCGCATGGGCCGCGGCGATGCCCAGCGGGTTGCCGCCGTAGGTGCCGCCGAGGCCGCCCGGATGGGCCGCGTCCATGATCTCGGCCCGCCCCGTCACCGCGGCGATGGGCAGGCCCCCGCCCAGCCCCTTGGCCATGGTGACGAGGTCGGGCGCCACGTCATAGCCGTGCATGGCAAAGAGCGTGCCGGTGCGCGCGAAGCCCGTCTGCACCTCGTCGGCGATCATGACGATCCCGTGCGCATCGCAGAGCTGCCGGATCGCCCGCACCAGATCCGGCGGCGCGGGATAGAAGCCGCCCTCGCCCTGCACCGGCTCGAAGATGATCGCGGCCACGCGGCCCGGGTCGAGGTCGGCCTTGAAGAGCCGGGCGAGGGCCGCCATGGCCCCTCGGTCGAGATGCCGTGCAGCGCCTGCGGGAAGGGGACGTGGTAGACCTCGGGCATCATCGTGCCGAAGCCCTTCTTGTAGGGCTCGACCTTGCCGGTGAGCGACATGGTCATGAAGGTGCGGCCGTGGAAGCCGCCGCCGAAGGCCACGACGGCCGAGCGCCCGGTGTGGATGCGCGCGATCTTGATCGCATTCTCGACCGATTCGGCGCCGGTGGTGACGAAGACCGTCTTCTTGGGGAAGTCGCCCGGCGCCGCGGCATTCAGCCGCTCGGCGAGGCGGATGTAATTCTCATAGGGCAGCACCTGATGGCAGGTGTGGGTGAAGCGGCCCATCTGCTCGGCGACCGCAGCCATGACCTTCGGGTGGCAGTGGCCGGTGTTCACCACCGCGATGCCGGCCGCGAAATCGATGTAGCGGCGCCCCTCGATGTCCCAGATCTCGGCATTGACCGCGCGGTCGGCATAGATCTGGGTCTGCATCCCCACGCCGCGCGACACGGCTTCGGTGCGGCGGCGGCTTACGTCGGCATTCAGCATCACTGGCTCCCTCAAGGCCCCCGGGGGCGGATCCTCTCCTGACTGGACCGGAGGGCGGCGGCTTTCTGTCCAGCGGGCGACAGGGCAGCGTCCGACTCCGGCCTCGGAGAGGATAACCGGCGGGCCGCCGTTCACCAGCCGTTAACCATTCGCCCGCAGGCTCGGAGGCCGGTCGATCCTGCGGCTCCCGGCCGGGTCGCGACTTCCTCTCCGGCCGCCCGCGCGCGGCCGCCGCACCGGCGAAAGGCATCCATGCGGGCCAAGGCGCAGAAACCCATCTCTTCCCCGGCCGAGGCCGAGTGGCTCGACCGGCTGCGGCTGATCCGCTCGCGGCGGGTGGGGCCGGCCACCTGGCGGCGGCTGATGGCCGAGCACGGAACGGCGGCCGGGGCGCTGGCGGCGCTGCCCGGCGTGGCGGCGGCGGCCGGGATCGAGGGCTACGAGGTCTGCCCGCTGCCCGTCGCGCTGAAGGAGATGGCGGCGGCGCGCGCGGCAGGCGCCGCGATGCTCTGGCTCGACGAGCCGGGCTATCCGCCTCTCCTCGGCCAGATCGGCGATGCGCCTCCCCTTCTCTGGCTGCAGGGCGATCCGGGCCTTCTGGCGCGGCCCATGGTCGCGCTGGTGGGGGCGCGCAACGCCTCGAGCCTCGGGCTGCGCATGGCGCGCAAGCTCGCCGCGGCGCTGGGCGAGGCGGGCTATGTCGTCGTCTCGGGCCTCGCCCGCGGCATCGATGCCGAGGCCCATGCGGCGGCGCTGGGGCAGGGGACGGTCGCGGTGCAGGCGGGGGGCGTGGATGTGATCTACCCGGCCGAGAATGCGGGCCTCGCCGCCGAGATCGCCGCCCGCGGCTGCCGGATCTCGGAGCAGCCCATGGGCCTCGTGCCGCAGGCCCGCCACTTCCCGCTGCGCAACCGCATCGTCTCGGGGCTGGCGCGCGCGGTGGTGGTGGTGGAGGCGGCGGCCCGGTCGGGCAGCCTCATCACGGCGCGCGAGGCGCTCGATCAGGGGCGCGAGGTGCTGGCGGTGCCGGGCCATCCGTTCGATCCGCGCGCGGCGGGCGGCAACCAGCTCATCCGCGAGGGCGCCACGCTGGTGCGCCATGCCGCCGATGTGATCGAGGCGATCGGCACGGCCCATCCCGCGGCGCGGTCGCCCGAGCCGCAGCCCGATCCGCCGCGCCGGCCTCTCTACGAGATCTCGGCCGTCCACAGCCGGATCCTCGACCGGCTGGGACCTGTGCCCGTGCCCGAGGATCAGCTCATCCGCGATCTGTCGCTGCCCGCGGGCCGCGTGGCGCAGGAGCTGGTGGCGCTGGAGCTCGAGGGGCGGATCCAGCGCGATCCGGGCGGCCTCGTCTCGCGCCCGGAGTGAGGTCCGCGCCGCGCAAGGACCCGGAGCGGGCGTCCCGCAGCGGCGCGGCTGGGGGCGCTCGGGCGCCCGCCGGGAGCGTTTCCCCACCCGCGGCAGCGCCGGCCGCGAGGCCCTTTGCGCTCCGCCGGGACGGTGCGGCCCGCCGTCCGGCGGGCGATCCGCCGCCGAGCCGCGCATTGACATTGGCGCGCGATCCCCCACATGGTGCCGCGCTTATCCGCAGGTCGCAGGGCAAGAAGAGGGTTCCATGGCTGTCGTCGTCGTCGAAAGCCCGGCCAAGGCCAAGACAATCAACAAATACCTGGGCTCCGACTATACGGTTCTGGCCTCCTATGGCCATGTCCGCGACCTGCCTCCCAAGGACGGATCGGTCGATCCCGAGCATGAATTCGCCATGACCTGGGAGGTCGCGGCGGATTCGAAGAAGCATGTCCGCGCCATCGCCGACGCGCTGAAGACCGACGACACGCTCATTCTCGCAACCGACCCAGACCGCGAGGGCGAGGCGATCTCGTGGCACCTGCAGGAGGCGCTGGCCTCCTCGCTGAAGAAGGGCAAGACCGTCCGCCGCGTGACCTTCAACGCGATCACCAAATCGGCGGTGACCGAGGCGATGAAGGCTCCGCGCGAGGTCGATACCGCGCTGGTCGAGGCCTATCTGGCCCGCCGGGCGCTCGACTATCTGGTGGGCTTCACCCTCTCGCCGGTGCTCTGGCGGAAGCTGCCGGGGGCGAAATCGGCGGGCCGGGTGCAGTCCGTGTGCCTGCGGCTCATCGTCGAGCGCGAGATGGAGATCGAGGCCTTCCGCGCCCGCGAATTCTGGACCGTCTCGGCCGTTCTCGCCACCCCGCGCGGGCAGGAATTCGAGGCCCGTCTGACCGTGCTCGGCGGAAAGAAGCTCGAGAAGTTCGACCTGGCCACCTCCGAGGCGGCGGAACTCGCCGTGCAGGCCGTGACCTCGCGGCCGCTGAAGGTGGCCTCGGTCGAGGCCAAGCCCGCGAGCCGGAACCCCTCGGCCCCGTTCATGACCTCGACCCTCCAGCAGGAGGCGTCGCGCAAGTTCGGCATGGGCGCGAAACAGTGCATGTCGGCGGCGCAAAGGCTCTATGAGGCGGGCCACATCACCTACATGCGGACCGACGGCATCGACATGGCGCCCGAGGCCGTGATGGCCGCGCGCGACGAGATCAAGCGGCGCTTCGGGGCGAACTACGTGCCCGACAGCCCGCGCATGTACAAGAACAAGGCCAAGAACGCGCAGGAAGCCCACGAGTGCATCCGGCCCACCGACATGTCGGCCTCGCCCGAGAAGCTGGGGCTGACCGACACCGACCAGCGCAAGCTCTACGAGCTGATCTGGAAGCGGACGCTGGCCAGCCAGATGGCCGCGGCGCGGCTCGAGCGGACCACGGTCGAGATCGCCTCGCCCGACGGGCAGGTGGGCCTGCGCGCCACGGGTCAGGTCGTGCTCTTCGACGGCTTCCTCAAGGTCTACGAGGAGGGGCGCGATGACCGCAGCGACGGCGACGAGGACGATGAGGGCCGCCTGCCGCAGATCATGGCGAACGAGGCGGTGGAAAAGAAATCCATCACGCCCGAGCAGCACCACACCCAGCCGCCGCCGCGCTATACCGAGGCGACGCTGGTCAAGCGGATGGAGGAGCTGGGCATCGGCCGGCCCTCGACCTATGCCAGCATCGTCTCGACGATCCAGGACCGGGAATATGTCCGCAAGGACAAGAATCGGCTGATCCCCGAGGACAAGGGGCGGCTGGTCACGGCCTTCCTCGCGAACTTCTTCCGCAAATATGTGGAATACGATTTCACCGCCGATCTCGAGGGCGAACTCGACGACGTCTCGGCGGGCGAGCGGAACTACAAGGAAGTGCTCGCGCGCTTCTGGCGCGACTTCTCGGCCGCCGTGGCCGAGACGGCCGATCTGCGCATCGGCGAGGTGCTCGACAAGCTCGACGAGTTCCTCGCCCCCCATCTCTATCCGCCGCGGCCCGACGGGTCGGATCCGCGGATCTGCCCGACCTGCGGCTCGGGGCGTCTGCATCTGAAGACGGCGCGGGGCGGCGGGGCCTTCATCGGCTGCGGCAACTATCCCGACTGCCGCTACACGCGGCCGATCTCGGTCACGGGCGACGAGGAGAATGCGATCTCGCCCGACGGCAAGCTTCTGGGCCATGACGAGGACGGCGCGCCGATCTCGCTGCGCTCGGGCCGGTTCGGGCCCTACGTCCAGAAGGGCGAGGTCACGGCCGAGGTGCCGAAACCGCCGCGGGCGAGCCTGCCCAAGGGCTGGGCGCCCGACACGGTCGATCTCGACCGCGCGCTGATGCTGCTGAACCTGCCGCGCCTCGTGGGCAGCCACCCCGAGGACGGCCAGCCGGTCGAGGCGGCCATCGGCCGCTATGGGCCTTACGTCAAGCATGGCTCGACCTATGCGAACCTGCCGGATGTGGAGGAGGTCTTCACCATCGGCATGAACCGCGCGGTCGAGGTGCTGGCGCAGAAGGCGGCCGGCCGCCGGGGCGCCTCGGCGCCGGCGCAGCCGATCAAGGAGCTGGGCGAGCATCCCGACGGCGGCCTCCTTGCCGTGATGCCGGGCCGCTACGGGCCCTACGTCAAGTGGGGCAAGGTCAATGCCACGATCCCGAAAGGGATCGAGCCCGAGGCGATCACCCTTGAGGAAGCTCTGGCGCTGGTGGCCGAGAAGGCCGGCAAGGCGCCGAAGAAGAAGGCGCCCGCCCGGAAGGCCAAGGCCGAGGAGGGAGCGCCGAAGAAGGCTGCGCCCAAGAAGGCCGCCGCCAAGACGACCAAGACGGCCGCCAAGAAGCCGGCTGCCGCGAAATCCACGGCCAAGAAGAAGGCGGCGCCGGATACCGACGCCGCCTGACGGAAGAAGCCTGCCGGTCGGGGAACCGTCCGGCGGGCGGTTCGGGCCTCAGACCGTGCCGCGCGGGTCGATGAGGCGGCCCATCACCGCCTCGGGGCGGATCGTGCCGATCACCGATCCGCTCTCGGTCACCGCCAGTTCTCCGGCGCCGTCGCGCAGCATCTCCATCACCGTGCGCACCGTGCAGTCTGCCCCGACGCTCTGGCCGGCGGGGGAGGGCCCCGCCTCCATCACGTCGCGCGCGGTCAGCACGCCCAGCGGGTTCATGTGGGCCACGAAATCGGCCACATAGTCCGACACCGGATTGGCGATGATCTGGCGCGCGGTGCCGCACTGGACGATGCGTCCGCCCTCCATCAGCGCGATGCGATTGCCGATCTTGAATGCCTCGTCGAGGTCGTGGCTCACGAAGATGATCGTGCGCTTCAGCTTGCGCTGGAGGTCCAGAAGCTCGTCCTGCAGCCGCGAGCGGATCAGCGGATCGAGCGCCGAGAAGGGCTCGTCCATCAGCAGGATCGGCGCCTGGGTCACGAAGGCGCGGGCGAGGCCCACGCGCTGCTGCATCCCGCCCGAGAGCTCGCCCACCTTCCGGTCGGCCCAGGCCGAGAGGTTGACAAGTGTCAACTGCTCGTCCACCAGCGCCCGCCGGTCCCTCGGCGACATGCCCGCCATCTCGAGCCCAAGGCCCACATTGTCGCGCACGGTCCGCCAGGGCAGCAGGCCGAACTGCTGAAAGACCATGGCGATCCGGCTGAGGCGCAGTCGGCGCAGGTCGGCCGGCGTGGCGTGCGTCACCGACACCATCCGGTCGCCGTCCGAGACGCGCACCTCGCCCCGCACGACGGGGTTGAGCCCGTTCACGCCGCGCAGGAGCGTCGACTTGCCCGAGCCCGACAGGCCCATGAGCACGAGGATCTCGCCCTCGGCCACGGTGAGCGAGCAGTCGTGCACGCCGAGCACCTGTCCCGTCTCGGCCTGCACCTCGGAGCGGCTCTGCCCGCGGTCCATCAGGGGCAGGGCCCGTTCGGGATGATCGCCGAAGACGATGGAGACCCGGTCGAATTCCACGGCGGTCATTTGCGCGTCACCCTCAACATGCGGTCCAGGACAATCGCCACGACGACGATGATGAAGCCCGACTCGAAGCCGAGGGCGGTATTGACGGTGTTGAGCGCCCGCACCACCGGCACGCCGAGCCCGTTCGCCCCCACGAGCGCCGCGATGACGACCATCGAGAGCGAGAGCATGATGGTCTGGTTGAGGCCGGTCATGATCTGGGGAAAGGCGTACGGCAGCTCGACCTTCCAGAGCCGCTGGCGGGGCGTCGCCCCGAAGGCGGTCGCGGCCTCCTTCAGCGCCATCGGCGTCGAGGCGATGCCGAGATGCGTAAGCCGGATCGGCGCAGGCAGCACGAAGATCACCGTGGCGATCAGGCCGGGCACCATGCCGAGACCGAAGAAGACGATGGCCGGGATCAAATAGACGAAGGTCGGCAGGGTCTGCATCAGGTCGAGCACGGGGCTCATCGCCTGATAGAGCCGCGGCCGGTGGGCGGCGGCGATCCCGAGCGGCACGCCGATCGCCATGCAGGTGACGCAGGCCAGAACGATCAGCGTCAGGCTCTGCATCGTCTCGTCCCAGTAGCCCTGGTTCAGGATGAAGGCGAAGCCTGCCACCACCAGCGCCGTGACGCGCCAGTTGCGCTGGAGGATCCAGGCGAGTGCCGCGAGGATCGCGATCACCAGAAGCGGCGGTGCCGCATCCAGCACGTTCAGCATGGCGTCGATCACCGCCTGCATCATGCGGCTGATCAGATTGAAGAACGGCCCGCCATTCGCATTGAGCCAGTCGAAGCCCATCTTCGACCAGCGGCCGACAGGCAATTTGTGATCGGTCAGCCAGCCGAGATCGGTGAGCCAATCCAACATGCGCACCCCGTGTGGTGGATCATGGAAGGCGGCCCCGTGGCGGGCCGCCGAGGTCTGCCGGGATCAGACGGCGCGCGCCCCGGGCGGGACGCGCGCCGGACGGATCAGAGGCCGAGGGCTTCCTTGACCACCGGCAGCGCGTCCTTGCCGTCCACCGTCGTCACGCCGGCGAGCCAGGGATCGACGGTTTCCGGGTTGGCCTTCAGCCATTCCATCACCGCCGCATCGGGCTCCATCCCGTCGTCGAGGATCTTGCCCATGATCTCGTTCTCCATGGGCAGGGTGAATTTCTGCTGCGACAGCATCTTGGTCACGTTCGGGCAGTCTTCCTTGAAGCCCTTGCGCGCCACGGTCTTGACCACGCCGTCCTCGCCGAAGAAATCCTCGCCGCCCGGCAGGTATTTCAGCGAGAAGGTGGCGTTCATCGGGTGGGGCTCCCAGCCGAGGAAGACCACGCCCTTCTCCTGCGGATAGAAGCGGGCGACCTGCGCCAGCATCCCCTGCTCGGAGCTCTGGACGACCTCGAACCCTTCGAGCGGCTTGCCGGCCTCGGTCAGGCTGATGAGATATTCGTTGCCCTCGTTGCCGGGCTCGATGCCGTAGACCTTGCCTTCCAGCTCGTCCTTGAACTTGGCGATGTCGCCGTAGCTCTTCAGGCCCTTGTCGTAGAGATAGGTCGGCACCGCGAGCGTGTATTTCGTGCCTTCGAGGTTCGTCGTGATCTCCTCGATGCTGCCCTTCTCGAGATAGGGGCCGATGGCGCTTTCCTGAGCGGGAAGCCAGGTGCCGAGGAACACGTCCACGTCGCCCTTGTCCATCGAGGCGTAGGTCACGGGCACGCCGAGGATGTCGACCTCGACCTCGTAGCCGAGCGCCTCGAGCACCTGACGGGTGGCGGAGGTGGTGACGGTGATGTCGGTCCAGCCCACGTCGGAGAAGGTCACCTCGCGGCACTGGTCCTGGGCGAGGGCAGTCCCGGCCATGGCCAGGGTCGAGGCGGCGGCCAGCAGGGCCTGTCGTATGGGCGTCATGGTGTCTCCCCGTTTTTTGTTGATTGACGAGTCAATAAACTTCACGATAGCTCGGCTTGGCAACCACAAAATCAGGTATTCTGCACATGCCGAAACTCGGTATGGAGCCTATCCGAAAGGCCGCGCTCGTCAAAGCCACGATCGTCGAGATCGGGCGGGCGGGTTCTCTCGATGTGACCGTGAGCCAGATCGCCAAGCGCGCGGGCATGTCTTCGGCCCTTGCCCACCACTACTTCGGTGGAAAGGAAGCGCTTTTCATTGCGGCGATGCGCCACGTCCTGTCGCTCTACGGGGCCGAGGTGCGGGGCGCGCTGCTCGGGGCGGAGACCCCGGCGGCCCGGATCACCGCCATCCTGCAGGCCTCGTTCTCGGCCACGAATTTCCGGCGCGAGGTGGTGGGGGCGTGGCTGAATTTCTACGTTCTGGCCCAGACCGCGCCCCAGGCGAGGCGGCTTCTGGCGATCTACCAGCGCCGTCTGCGGTCGAATCTCCTCGTCGGGCTGCGGCCCCTGGCCGGAGAGCGGGCGGCAGACCTCGCCGACGGTCTGGGCGCGCTGATCGACGGCCTCTATCTGCGCGAGGTGCTGAAGGAGGGCCCGCCCGACAGCGCGGCCGCCGTTGCCTGTGCCCGCGCCTATCTGAACGCCCATCTGAAGGAATGTCCCCTGTGAGAGCCCAGCCCGCCGCCAGCCATTTCGTCGACGGTCGTCCGCTCGAGGATGAGACCGGCGCGCCGATCCCCGTGATCTATCCCGCCACCGGCGAGGAGATCGCCCGCCTTCACGAGGCCACGCCCGCCGTGATCGAGGCGGCTTTGGCCTCGGGCGCCCGCGCGCAGGCGGCCTGGGCCGCGATGCGGCCCGTCGAGCGGGCGCGGATCCTGCGCCGGGCCTCGGACCTGATCCGGGCGCACAACGAGGAGCTGAGCCTTCTCGAGACGCTCGACACCGGCAAGCCGCTGCAGGAGACGCTGGTGGCCGACTGGGCCTCGGGGGCGGATGCGCTGGAATTCTTCGCCGGTCTGGCGCCCGTCGTCACCGGCGAGACCGTGCCGCTGGGGCAGGATTTCGTCTATACGATCCGCGAGCCGCTGGGCCTCTGCGTGGGCATCGGCGCCTGGAACTACCCGAGCCAGATCGCCTGCTGGAAGGCCGCGCCCGCGCTCGCGCTCGGCAATGCGATGGTGTTCAAACCCTCGGAAGTGACGCCGCTCGGCGCGCTGAAGCTGGCCGAGATCCTGATCGAGGCGGGCCTGCCGCCCGGGCTCTTCAACGTGGTGCAGGGCCGCGGCGCGGTGGGGGCGTCGCTCGTCACCGACAGCCGGGTGGCCAAGGTCTCGCTCACGGGCTCGGTGCCGACGGGGCGGCGCGTCTATGCGGCTGCGGCCGAGGGCGTGCGCCATGTCACGATGGAGCTCGGCGGCAAGTCGCCCCTGATCGTCTTCGACGATGCCGATCTGGAGAGCGCCATCGGCGCGGCGATGCTCGGCAACTTCTATTCCGCGGGCCAGATCTGCTCGAACGGGACGCGGGTCTTCGTGCAGAAGGGGATCAAGGAAGCGTTCCTCGCCCGGCTGGCCGAGCGGGCCGATGCCATCCGCATGGGCGATCCGCTCGACCCCGAGGTCCAGATGGGGCCGCTCGTCTCGCAGGCGCAGCTCGAGAAGGTGCTGGCCTATATCGAGAAGGCCCGCGCCGAGGGCGGCCGCCTCGTCTGCGGCGGCGAGGCCTCGGTCAGCCCCGGCTGCTATGTCCAGCCCACGGTCTTCGCCGATGTGACGGACGCCATGACCCTCGCCCGCGAGGAGGTGTTCGGTCCGGTGATGGCGGTGCTCGATTTCGAGACCGAGGAGGAGGCGATCGCGCGGGCGAATGCCACCGACTTCGGCCTCGCCGCGGGGGTCTTCACCGCGGATCTCACGCGGGCGCACCGGGTGGTGGCGCAGCTGCAGGCCGGGACCTGCTGGATCAACGCCTACAACCTTACGCCGGTCGAGGCGCCCTTCGGCGGGGTGAAGCTGTCGGGCGTGGGCCGCGAGAACGGCCGGGCCGCCGTCCAGCACTATACGCAGGTGAAGTCGGTCTATGTCGGCATGGGGCCGGTGGACGCCCCCTACTGAGGAGCCGGAATGTTCGATTACATCATCGTCGGCGCCGGCTCGGCCGGCTGTGCCATGGCCTATCGCCTCGGCGAGGCGGGCCGCTCGGTGCTGGTCATCGAGCATGGCGGCACGGATGCCGGGCCCTTCATCCAGATGCCCGCGGCGCTCTCCTATCCGATGAACATGGGGATCTACGACTGGGGCCTGAAGACCGAGCCCGAGCCGCATCTGGACGGGCGCGTGCTCGCCACGCCGCGCGGCAAGGTGATCGGCGGCTCGTCCTCGATCAACGGCATGGTCTATGTCCGCGGCCACGCGCGCGACTTCGACCATTGGGCCGAGAGCGGGGCCACCGGCTGGGGCTTTGCCGATGTGCTGCCCTATTTCAAGCGGATGGAGAACTGGCACGTCCCCGGCGATGTCGAGTGGCGCGGCCATGACGGGCCGCTGCATGTGACGCGCGGCCCGCGCTCCAATCCCCTGTTCAACGCCTTCATCGAGGCGGGGCGGCAGGCGGGCTATCCGGTGACCGACGATTACAACGGCGCGGCGCAGGAGGGCTTCGGCCCGATGGAGGCCACGATCTGGCAGGGCCGGCGCTGGTCGGCCGCCAATGCCTATCTCAGGCCCGCGATGAAGCGGTTCGGGGTCCAGCTCACCCGCGCCCTCGCGCTGAAGGTGGTGATCGAGGAAGGCCGTGCCGTCGGCGTCGAGGTGCAGCGCCGCGGCGGCCGCGAGGTGATCCGGGCCGGCCGCGAGGTGATCCTCGCCGCCTCCTCGCTCAACACGCCGAAGCTTCTGATGCTGTCGGGCATCGGGTCCGCCGCGCATCTGGCCGAGCACGGGATCCCGGTCGTGGCCGACCGGCCGGGCGTGGGCCAAAACCTCCAGGATCATCTGGAGGTCTACATGCAGTTCGCGAGCCTCCAGCCGGTCACGCTCTTCAAGCACTGGAACCTGCGCGGCAAGGTCAGCATCGGCGCGCAGTGGCTGTTTACCGGGCGCGGGCTCGGGGCCTCGAACCAGTTCGAGGCCTGCGCCTTCATCCGCTCGAAGCCGGGCGTGGAGTATCCCGACATCCAGTATCACTTCCTGCCCATTGCCGTGCGCTACGACGGCAAGGCCGCCGCCGAGGGCCACGGCTTCCAGGTGCATGTGGGGCCGATGCGCTCGCCCTCGCGCGGGTCGGTGACGCTGCGCTCGGCCGATCCCGAGGCGCCGCCGGTGATCCGCTTCAACTACATGTCGACCGAAGAGGATTGGCAGGACTTCCGCCGCTGCGTCCGCCTCACGCGCGAAATCTTCGGGCAGGAGGCTTTCAAGCCCTTCGTCCGGCACGAGATCCAGCCGGGGGCGGCCTGCGCTTCGGACGCGGAGATCGACGCCTTCATCCGCGAGCATGTCGAGAGCGCCTATCACCCCTGCGGGACGGCGCGGATCGGGCGGGCGGACGATCCGATGGCGGTCGTCGATCCCGAGTGCCGGGTGATCGGGGTCGAGGGGCTGCGCGTGGCCGACAGTTCGATCTTCCCGCGGGTGACGAACGGCAACCTCAACGCGCCCTCGATCATGGTGGGCGAGAAGGCGTCCGACCATATCCTCGGCCGGACCCCGCTCGCGCCGCTGAACCTCGAGCCGGTGACGAACCCGAACTGGCGCACGGCCCAACGCTGAGGGTTGGGGCCTTCCGGCAGGTCGGGGCCGCTCCGGGGTGGATCTTAAGACTTTCTTAACGCATCCCTGACTTCCGACTTGCGTCCGGCCCGGCGCGGCGGGCATGTCTGCGGCATGTTAAGACTTCGTTCACTTCTCGTTCTGGCCGCCCTTCTGCCGCTTCCCGTCCTCGCCGCGCCCGTGGAGGGGCCGGCGCGGGTGATCGACGGCGACACGCTCGAGATCGAGGGGGTCCGGGTCCGCCTCTTCGGCATCGACGCGCCCGAGCACGACCAGACCTGCGGCGACCCCGACCGGCTCTGGCCCTGCGGGGCCTGGGCCACCGAACGGCTCGAGCTGATGCTCGGCGGCGGGGCGGTGCGCTGCGAGGGCGACGAGCGCGACCGCTACGGCCGCCTGCTCGCGACCTGCGAGGCCCGCGGCGAGGATGTGGGCGCGCGGATGGTGCGCGACGGCGCGGCGGTGGCCTACCGGCGCTACTCGGCGCGCTATGTGCGCGAGGAGGCGCGGGCCGAAGCGGAGGGCCTCGGCGTCTGGTCCGGCCCGATGCAGCGCCCGGAGGACTATCGTCATGCGCCGCCCGCACCGCCTCCGCCGGGAGAGTGCGCGATCAAGGGCAATGTCTCGCGCAACGGCCGGATCTATCACATGCCCGGACAGGCCGACTATGCGCGCACCGTGATCTCGGGCCCCGAGGAGCAGTGGTTCTGCACCGCGGCCGAGGCCAAGTCTGCGGGCTTCCGGCCGGCGAAGCGCTGACATTGATACGCATCAAGGCGGCAAAAGAATCTGTGACGTAGCTTTTCCTTAACGAAACCAAGAGGGAGCACGGCATGATCCACACCCCGCACGAGCTGATGGCGGATCTTCCGGGCGTGACCGGGCCGAACGGAACCCTCAGGAAAACCGACCCGCATTTCGCGCGTCTTGTCTGAAACGAACGCGGCTGAACCTCGTGGTTCGCAGGGTCCCTCGCAGGACCGCAGAGCCGGGCACGCACCGGATGAGGATCGCGCCATGAGCGCGTGCATATGAGAGGGCCTGCAGGCCGCGCAACCGCGGCCTGCTAATCGACAATCTCGTATGGCAGCAACCCGCGCCGGTCGGGGTCCACCCGAAGGCGCTTTTCCAGCGGCGGCACAGACCGCTGGTGGCACTCCTGCCGGTCACAGATCCGGCAGGAGATGCCGATCGGCTCGAAGCTCCCCTTCAGATCCAGCCCGTCCGCATAGACCAGCGCATCGGCATGCTGCACCTCGCAGCCGAGCCCGATGGCATAGCGGCGCACGGGCGCGGTGAAGGAGCCGCCGGGCTTCGACACGTCCCGTGCGAGCAGCAGATAGCGCACCCCGTCCGGCGTCTGGGCCAGCTGGCGCAGGAACCGCCCCGGTGTCTCGAAAGCGCGGTGGACGTTCCAGAGCGGGCAGGCGCCGCCGAAGCGCGCGAACTGGAAGCGCGTGGCCGAGTGGCGCTTGGTGATCGTGCCCGCCTGATCGACCCGGACGAAGAAGAAGGGCACGCCCTTGGCGCCGGGCCGCTGCAGGGTCGAGAGCCGGTGCGCCACCTGTTCGATCGAGGCGCCGAACAGGTCGGCCAGCCGCTCCAGATCGTGCCGCGTCTCGGCCGCCGCCTGCAGGAACGGGCGGTAGGGCAGGAGGGCCGCCCCCGCGAAATAGTTGGCGAGCCCGATCTTCGCGATCTCGCGCGCCTCGGCCGTCTGGAACCGGGCCAGATCCAGCGTGGCCTCGAGCAGGTCGTTCTGGGTCAGGAGCGCCACCTGATGCAGCAGCTGGAACCGCTGCGTCGGCGCCGCCGCCCGGGCCGAGAGGCGCAGCGCATTCCCCTCGCGGCTGCGGATCGCCGGCATGTCCGAAATCTGCAGATCGAGCCCCGCCCGTGTCAGGGTCTCCATCGCGGCGGAAAAGACGTCGCGCCGCACACCGCCGGGGGCCGCGTAATGTTCGGCCGCCCGGTCCACCGCATCGAGGTAATTGTCGCAATAGTGGAAGAAGTCCCGCACCTCCTCCCAGGGCGAGGGGCGCAGGTCGGCCTCGTCGCGCCCCAGCGCCTCGTCGAGCGAGGCGAGCCGCTCGTGGGTCTGCCGGTAGGCGCGGTGCAGGTCGAGGAAGGCGCGCGCGAAGGCCGGCGCGTTCGAGGCCACGAGCCGGAGGTCGGCCAGAGGCGGGCTGTCGGTGAAGACCGGATCGGCCAGCGCCTCGCGCATGTCGGTGACGATGCGCTCGGCCTCGGAGGTGGTGAGCTTGGTCACATCCACCCCGAACTCCTGCGCGAGCGCCAGGACCACGGTGGCCGAGACCGGCCGGTGGTTGTTCTCCATCTGATTGAGATAGGGCAGCGAGGCGCCCAGCCGCTCGGCGAAGACCTTCTGGGTGAGCCCGAGCTTCACCCGCAGCTCGCGCAGCTTCGCCCCGGCATAGAGTTTCTGCGCCATCCCCGGCCTCCTTTTGCAAAGTTATTCCTGCCTTTGCAAAGGGGCCGCGTCAACGGCTGCGTCAGATGGTGAGGCCGAGCGCCCGCGCGCGGCGCATCACCCAGAGGATCGAGACGACCGAGGCCGCGCCCGAGAACAGCATGATGAGGATGAGCGGCATCTCTCCGCCCTCCACTGTCAGCACCACCCCGGCGAGGGCCGCGAGGGCGGCGCCGCCGCCGATCATGATCGCCCCGCCGAGGCCCGACGCGGTGCCCGCGAGCTGCGGATGGATCGAGAGCATCCCCGCATTGGCATTGGGCAGCACCATGCCATTGCCGAGCCCCACCGCCGTCATCATGCCGAAGAAGAAGAGCGGATGGTGCAGCCCCGCGAGCGTGCCCGCCATCAGGATCGCAAGGCCCAGCGTGGTGGCGACCGTGCCCCAGAGCACCATCCGGTTCATGCCCATGCGGATCGAGAAGCGCCCCGACAGGAAGTTCCCCAGCGCATAGCCGATGGCGGGGGCCGAGAAATAGAGCCCCACCTGCGAGGAAGACAGGTGGAAGATCTCGGTGCCCACGAAGGGCGCGCCGCCGAGATAGGCGAAGAAGCAGCCCGAGGCGAAGGCTGCGCAGAGCACATAGCCCCAGAACCGCTGCGAGCCCAGAAGCGCCGGATACTGGCGCAGCTGCGCGCCGAAGCTCACCGGGCGGATCTCGGAGGTTTCGCCGAGATCGGCCCAGACCAGCGCCATGACGAGGAGCCCCAGCACCAGAAGGAGGGTGAAGTTCGCCTGCCAGCCGAAGGCCTCGTCCAGCATCCCGCCGATCACCGGCCCGATCATGGGCACGAGCGACATGCCCATGGTGACATAACCGATCATCGAGGCCGCCTGCTCGTCGGGCACCATGTCCCGCACGACGGCGCGGCTCAGCACCATGCCGGCCGCAATCACCGCCTGCGCCATGCGGAAGACGAGGAAGATTTCGGCCGAGGGTGCCAGCAGCGTGCCCACCGTCGCCGCGAGGAACAGGCCCAGCGACCACAGTATCACGTTCCGCCGGCCGAACCGGTCCGAGATCGGCCCCACCGCCACCTGAAGGAGGGCGCTGAGCCCGAGATAGAGCGCGACCGACAGTTGCAGCAGCTGGTAGGGCGCATCGAACCAGGCGGACATCCCCGGCAGCGACGGCAGGAAGATGTTCATGGCCAGCGCCGCCAGCCCCGTCAGCATCACCAGCGTGAGGATGTGGGGCGGCGAGCGACGGTCGAGGAAGCGGGGTGGGGGGAGCGCGATCATCGATCAGGAATTAGGCCTGCTGCAGCGGACTGTCCATCAGCTCCAGCTGTGGAAGATGAAGAATGCGCCGAGCCCGATGAAGGCGAAACCCAGCAGGTGATTCCAGTGCAGCGGCTCCTTCAGCCAGAACACCGAGAAGGCGGCGAAGACGAGAAGGGTGATGACCTCCTGGATGGTCTTGAGCTGGGCGGCCGAGAAATGGGTATGTCCGATCCGGTTGGCCGGCACCTGCAGCAGATATTCGAAGAAGGCGATGCCCCAGCTCGCGAAGATCACGATGAGAAGCGGCGCGCTCTTGTACTTCAGGTGCCCATACCAGGCGAAGGTCATGAAGATGTTCGAGGCGAGAAGCAGACCGATGGTGACAAGGGGCACCGGAAGCGTGGGCATGGCGAGATCCTGAGAAGGGTTTGCGATTTGCAGGCGGGATTTGCAAAGTCATTTGCAAATATCCCGAAATTTTCTTTCGCAGCGAAGGGCTCCTGACTATGGTGCGGCCAAATTCGAGGGGCAAGGCCATGAAAGACATTCTCCAGGAACTCGAGAACCGCCGCGCGATCGCCCGCGCCGGCGGCGGCCAGCGCCGGGTCGAGGCGCAGCACAAGCGCGGCAAGCTGACGGCGCGCGAGCGGATCGAGCTTCTGCTCGACGAGGGCTCGTTCGAGGAATTCGACATGTTCGTGCGCCACCGCTGCACCGACTTCGGGATGCAGGACGACCGTCCCGCGGGCGACGGCGTCGTGACCGGCTGGGGCACGATCAACGGCCGCATGGTCTATGTCTTCAGCCAGGACTTCACCGTGTTCGGCGGCTCGCTGTCCGAGACCCATGCGCAGAAGATCTGCAAGATCATGGACATGGCGATGCAGAACGGCGCGCCGGTCATCGGGCTGAACGACTCGGGCGGTGCGCGCATCCAGGAGGGCGTGGCCTCGCTCGCAGGCTATGCCGACGTGTTCCAGCGCAACATCATGGCCTCGGGCGTGATCCCGCAGATCTCGGTCATCATGGGCCCCTGTGCGGGCGGCGCGGTCTATTCGCCCGCCATGACCGACTTCATCTTCATGGTGCGCGACACCTCCTATATGTTCGTGACCGGCCCCGACGTGGTGAAGACGGTGACGAACGAAGTGGTGACGGCCGAGGAACTCGGCGGGGCCTCCACCCATACGAAAAAGTCTTCCGTGGCCGATGGCGCCTTCGAGAACGACGTCGAGGCACTTTATGAGATTCGCCGCCTCGTCGACTTCCTGCCGCTCTCGAACCGCACGCCCGCCCCGGTGCGGCCCTTCTTCGACGATGTGGCCCGGATCGAGGACAGCCTCGACACGCTGATCCCCGACAACCCGAACCAGCCCTACGACATGAAGGAGCTCATCCTGAAGATCGCCGACGAGGCGGACTTCTACGAGATCCAGAAGGACTTCGCGGCCAACATCATCACCGGCTTCATCCGGCTCGAGGGCCAGACGGTGGGCGTGGTGGCGAACCAGCCGATGGTGCTGGCGGGCTGCCTCGACATCGACAGCTCGCGCAAGGCCGCGCGCTTCGTGCGCTTCTGCGACGCCTTCAACATCCCGATCCTGACGCTCGTCGACGTGCCGGGCTTCCTGCCGGGAACGGGTCAGGAATATGGCGGCGTCATCAAGCACGGGGCGAAGCTGCTGTTCGCCTATGGCGAGGCGACCGTGCCGAAGGTCACGGTCATCACCCGCAAGGCCTATGGCGGCGCCTATGACGTGATGGCCTCGAAGCATCTGCGCGGCGATTTCAACTATGCCTGGCCCACGGCCGAGATCGCGGTGATGGGCGCCAAGGGCGCGACCGAGATCCTCTACCGCTCGGAACTGGGCGACAAGGAGAAGATCGCCGCCCGTGCGAAGGAATATGAGGACCGCTTCGCCAACCCGTTCGTGGCGGCCGAGCGCGGCTTCATCGACGAGGTCATCATGCCGCATTCGACCCGTCGCCGGGTGTCGAAGGCCTTCGCGAGCCTGCGGAACAAGAAACTCGCTAATCCGTGGAAGAAGCACGATAACATCCCCCTCTGATCGGGAGGAGGGGAAGGATGAGGCTCGCCGCTGAGGAAAGCGTCGGCACCGCGCGGAGCCCTGTGGCTCCCGCGCGGAGGCGCGCGGATCGTCGGGGTCGTGGGCTGTCTCTCAGGCAGACCGTCGGTGTCCGGCGGGGAGGGGCCGCGGCATGACCGAGGCCGACCCGATCGCCGTGCCCTCGGGCCAGGCGGTGACGCTGATCGACACGATCTGGAACGAGCCGGGCCCGGCGGGCCTGACCTTCCGCTTCCGCTTCCTCACACCCGGCATCGCGGCCGGAGGGGGAGTGGATTACGATACGGCCTTTGCCGACATGGTGGCCCTGTGCGAGAGCTACGTCCTGCCCCGGGTTGCCGAAGTGGTTCCGCCGCCCGTGCAGGTCATCGTTTCCCTCTCGGACAGGCCGGTTCCCTTCGGCGAGGCCGACCCCGACGCCACGCAATACTTCGAGGCCTTCAGCATCCGGGATGGCCACTGCATCTGGGAGGCTTTCTGATGGCAACACCACCTATTGTGGCCCGGCCCCAAATTTCGGGGTTGGCTGATGTAGAAGAGTCACAGGACAAGGCTTTGAAACGCATGATGTGTCAATCGCTTGGGGGATCAGATACGATGCTGGACGACCGAACCCAAGCGGTCTATGCCTCGCAGGAAGTCCACGTTGAGGAAGGTTCCTCAGCGTCGGCTTGCAATAAAAAATGGAGTAGAGGATGTCGAAGAGCACTGTCGTTTTCGCGCTGTGCATGGTTGCTTTCGTGGCTGCCTGCGCGAAGAAAGAAGAAGCCGTGTACGTTGAACAGCCGGCCGTCACGACCGAGCCGGTCTACACGGGCAAATACAAGTAATCGGCCCGGGCGGGCCGTCGAGTCTCTCCGGCCCGCCTACCCCTTCGCCCTCCGGATCCGGGAGGGCGCGCCATGCTGAAGCACCGCGGCTTCCCGAGCCGGCTTCCGGGCACCGACCTCCAATATACGATCCGCCGCGCCAACAAGGAGGGCGCCACGCGCATCATCCGGCGCGAGCGCTACCGTGACCGCAAGGCCGTCGATCGCGCGGCCGATGCGGGCTTCCTCGCGGCCCTCTGGGCGCATTTCGGCGAGGAGCCGTTCGAGCGCGGCAACCTCGACGCGGGCCGCCTGTCGTGGCTCTTCGGCCGCGAGGTCGTGGCGGCCGAGGATCCGTTCGATCCTGAATCCTACGACGCCCTGTTGCGGATCGACCGCCGCAAGGCCGAGGCCGCCTTTCCCGAAGTCTTCGCTCCCGATGCGCCGCCGGCGGCCTTCGAGGACGATTGGGACGACGCGGACGAGGACTAGGCATGGACTCGCGCAAGCATCTGCTCCTGCGGCCGGATTTCGCGCATCGCGAAATGCACGCCCACTTGGCCTTTGTCTGCCCGCCGGATGCGCCCCATGTTGAAGAAGCGGAAGCCCCCGCCTCGGCGGGGCACCTTCCGCAGTCTTGCGACCCTTCCCTTTCCTTCCGGTCCGGCGCGTCTCGCACCGGGCCGGCCTTTTGCCGGTGTGAGCGGCAATCGGCCGAACCTGCCCCCCGGCCGATTTTCGGCTTTTCCGCGTCGCCGGTTGCGGTAATCCTCGGCTCCGACAAAACAGAAACCGGAGGCAGAGCATGTCCAACATCACGAAATTCCTTCTTCTCGGGGCCATCGCCGCGACCGTCTCGGCCTGCGACACGGCGACCGGCCGCGCCGGTGGCGGCGCGCTTGCAGGCGCTGCTCTCGCCGATGCGACCGACGAGAACATGGTGGCCGGTGCCGCTCTCGGCGCCCTCGCGGGCGCTGCCAGCTGCGGCGTGGCGGGCCTGCCGCCCTGCCGCTCGGGCGGCAACTACTACTGAGGCCGGCGCCGCTCCCGCGGCGCTGATCGCAGGCTGCGGCACCGCTCTGGCGGCGTCGAGCACCCATTTCCGCGCCGCTTCGGCCGCGCAGACCAGTGCATCTCAGGGACCGTCCGGGCTTTGGCCCGGGCGGTCCTTTTCGTTTTCGCGCCTTGCCGCGCGCTGCTGACAAAGGGACGATGATGTTCAAGAAGATCCTGATCGCGAACCGGGGCGAGATCGCCTGCCGCGTCATCAAGACCGCCCGCAAGATGGGCATCCAGACGGTGGCCGTCTATTCCGACGCCGACCGCAATGCGCTCCACGTCAGCATGGCGGACGAGGCGATCCACATCGGGCCGCCGCCCGCCAACCAGTCCTATATCGTGATCGACAAGATCATGGAGGCGATCAAGGCCTCGGGCGCCGAGGCGGTGCATCCGGGCTACGGCTTCCTGTCGGAACGGATGGATTTCGCCGCGGCGCTCGAGGCGGCCGGCGTGGTCTTCATCGGCCCGCCCTCGGGCGCGATCGAGGCGATGGGCGACAAGATCACCTCGAAGAAGCTGGCGAAAGAGGCGGGCGTCTCGACGGTTCCGGGCTACATGGGCCTGATCGCCGACGCCGACGAGGCGGTGAAGATCTCGAACGAGATCGGCTATCCGGTGATGATCAAGGCCTCCGCCGGCGGCGGCGGCAAGGGCATGCGCATCGCCTGGAGCGAGGCCGAGGTCAAGGAAGGCTTCGAATCCTCGAAGAACGAGGCCGCCAACAGCTTCGGCGACGACCGGATCTTCATCGAGAAGTTCGTGACCCAGCCGCGCCATATCGAGATCCAGGTGCTGGCCGACAAACACGGCAACTGCGTCTATCTGCACGAGCGGGAATGCTCGATTCAGCGCCGCAACCAGAAGGTCATCGAGGAGGCGCCCTCGCCCTTCCTCGACGAGGCCACCCGCAAGGCCATGGGCGAGCAGGCCTGCGCTCTGGCCAAGGCCGTGGGCTATGCTTCGGCCGGCACGGTGGAGTTCATCGTGGACGGGCAGAAGAACTTCTACTTCCTCGAGATGAACACCCGCCTGCAGGTGGAGCACCCGGTCACCGAGCTCATCACCGGCATCGACCTCGTCGAGCAGATGATCCGCGTGGCGGCCGGCGAGAAGCTGCCCTTCCAGCAGTCGGACCTGAAGATCAACGGCTGGGCGATGGAGAGCCGTCTCTATGCCGAGGATCCCTACCGCAACTTCCTGCCCTCGATCGGCCGCCTCACCCGCTACCGCCCGCCGGTGGAGAGCGTGACGCCGACCTCGGTCGTGCGCAACGATACCGGCGTCTACGAGGGCGGTGAGATCTCGATGTATTATGACCCGATGATCGCCAAGCTCTGCACCTGGGCGCCGACGCGGGAAGCGGCCATCGAGGAGATGCGCCTCGCGCTCGACACGTTCGAGGTGGAGGGGATCGGCCACAACCTGCCCTTCGTGGGCGCGGTGATGGACCATCCGCGCTTCGTGAAGGGCGACATCACCACGGCCTTCATCGCCGAGGAATATCCCGACGGCTTCCAGGGCGCGGTGCTCGACGAGCCGACGCTGCGCCGGGTGGCCGCCGCCGCCGCCGCGATGAACCGCGTGGCCGAGATCCGGCGCACCCGCATCTCGGGAACGATGAACAACCACGAGCGGCATGTGGGCGTCGACTGGGTGGTGGCGCTGCAGGGCGAGAGCTATCACGTCAGCATCGCCGCCGACCGTGAGGGCTCGACGGTCAGCTTCTCGGACGGCTCCTCGCTGCGCGTGACCTCGGACTGGACGCCGGGCCAGCCGCTCGCAAGCCTGATGGTCGACGGCAGGCCGCTGGTCATGAAGGTGGGCAAGATCCCGATGGGCTTCCGCCTGCGGCTGCGCGGCGCGGATCTGAAGGTCAATGTCCGCACCCCGCGTCAGGCCGAGCTTGCGCTTCTCATGCCCGAGAAGCTGCCGCCGGACACGTCGAAATACCTGCTCTGCCCGATGCCGGGCCTCGTGGTGAAGATCAACGTGGCCGAGGGCGACGAGGTGCAGGAGGGTCAGGCGCTGGCCACGGTCGAGGCGATGAAGATGGAGAACATCCTGCGCGCCGAACGCCGCGGCACGGTCAAGAAGATCGCCGCCGCGCCGGGGGCGAGCCTGCGGGTCGACGATGTGATCATGGAGTTCGAATGAGCTACCGGCCGGCCGGGTTCCTCTCGAGCAGTTCGTCCCGTCGCAGGGGGAACTTGTCGATGGCCCGGCCGATCTCGCGCACGTCCCAGGGCAGGGGCTTGCGCAGCTTCACCTGCCCGTCCTTGTCGAGGATCACGAGCGAGAAGCCGCGGGGATGCAGCGTCCTGCGGATCTCGGACGGATCGTCGGGGCTGGTGTCGAAGATCACGATCACGTCGCGCTCGTCCAGAAAGTCCAGGCGGGCCGCGATCATCTCCATCTGCCGGATGAAGTTCGGATCGGCCTCGGTGTCGGCGAAGACCACCACCGGCCGTTTCGCCCACAGGAACTGTGCGAGCGTGAACCCATGGGCCTCGACCGGCCCCGGCCCTTCGGGGGCTGGGGTCTCCGCGAGGGCGGACAGGGGTAGAAACGCTGCAAGAGCAAGAATTTGAAGGGGTTTCATGCGGCCTCCCGTCCTCATATAGGCCGGCACCCGCCGA
Source organism: Cereibacter sphaeroides 2.4.1 (assembly GCF_000012905.2). Taxonomy (NCBI): domain Bacteria; kingdom Pseudomonadati; phylum Pseudomonadota; class Alphaproteobacteria; order Rhodobacterales; family Paracoccaceae; genus Cereibacter; species Cereibacter sphaeroides. The sequence goes on from NC_007493.2 coordinate 802,070, forward strand.
AACCCAAGTCTCACGCGTGGCCCCGCGCCCGCGGTCAGTAAGAGGGAAGAGCCGATGACCGAAGATCTCGATGCGTGGCGCAAGCTCGCCGAGAAGGAGCTGAAGGGCAAGAGCCCCGACAGCCTGACCTGGAACACGCTGGAGGGCATTCCGGTCAAGCCGCTCTATACCAGGGCCGATCTTGCGGGGATGGAGCATCTCGACGGGCTGCCCGGGGTCGCGCCCTTCACCCGCGGCGTGCGCGCCACGATGTATGCGGGCCGCCCCTGGACGATCCGGCAATATGCGGGCTTCTCGACCGCCGAGGCCTCGAACGCCTTCTACCGCAAGGCGCTGGCCGCGGGGCAGCAGGGCGTCTCGGTGGCCTTCGACCTTGCGACCCACCGCGGCTACGACAGCGACCATCCGCGCGTGGTGGGCGACGTGGGCAAGGCGGGCGTGGCCATCGACTCGATCGAGGACATGAAGATCCTGTTCAACGGCATCCCGCTCGAGAAGATCTCGGTCTCGATGACGATGAACGGCGCGGTGATCCCGATCCTCGCCAATTTCATCGTGACCGGCGAGGAGCAGGGCGTGCCGCGGGCCGCGCTGTCGGGCACGATCCAGAACGACATCCTCAAGGAGTTCATGGTCCGCAACACCTACATCTATCCGCCCGAGCCCTCGATGCGGATCATTGCGGACATCATCGAATATACCTCGAAGGAGATGCCGAAGTTCAACTCGATCTCGATCTCCGGCTATCACATGCAGGAGGCGGGGGCGAACCTCGTGCAGGAGCTGGCCTATACGCTGGCCGACGGGCGCGAATATGTCCGCGCGGCGCTGGCGCGCGGCATGAATGTGGACGATTTCGCCGGGCGCCTCAGCTTCTTCTTCGCCATCGGCATGAACTTCTTCATGGAAGCCGCGAAGCTCCGCGCGGCGCGGCTTCTGTGGCACCGGATCATGTCCGAATTCGCGCCGAAGAAGCCCGGCAGCCTGATGCTGCGCACCCACTGCCAGACCTCGGGCGTGAGCCTGCAGGAGCAGGACCCCTACAACAACGTCATCCGCACCGCTTACGAGGCGATGTCGGCGGCGCTCGGCGGCACCCAGTCGCTGCATACCAACGCGCTCGACGAGGCCATCGCGCTGCCCACCGAATTCTCGGCCCGGATCGCTCGGAACACCCAGATCATCCTGCAGGAAGAGACGGGCGTGACCAGGGTCGTCGATCCGCTGGCGGGCTCCTACTATGTCGAAAGCCTGACCGCCGAGCTTGCGGAAAAGGCCTGGGCGCTCATCGAGGAGGTCGAGGCCATGGGCGGCATGACCAAGGCCGTGGCCTCGGGGATGCCGAAGCTCCGGATCGAGGAATCGGCCGCCCGCCGGCAGGCCGCCATCGACCGCGGCGAGGATGTGATCGTCGGCGTGAACAAGTATCGGCTGGCCAAGGAAGATCCGATCGAGATCCTCGACATCGACAACGTGGCCGTCCGCGACGCGCAGATCGCGCGGCTGGAGAAGATGCGCGCCACCCGTGACGAGGCCGCCTGCCAGGCGGCGCTCGACGAACTGACCCGCCGCGCCGCCGAGGGCGGCAACCTGCTCGAAGCCGCGGTGGATGCCTCGCGCGCCCGCGCCTCTGTCGGAGAGATCAGCATGGCCATGGAGAAGGTGTTCGGCCGCCACCGTGCGGAAGTGAAGACGCTCTCGGGTGTCTATGGCGCGGCCTACGAGGGCGACGACGGCTTCGCGCAGATCCAGCGCGACGTCGAGAGCTTCGCCGAGGAAGAGGGCCGCCGGCCCCGGATGCTGGTGGTGAAGATGGGGCAGGACGGCCACGACCGCGGCGCCAAGGTGATCGCCACCGCCTTCGCCGACATCGGCTTCGACGTCGATGTGGGCACCCTGTTCCAGACGCCCGAGGAGGCGGCGCAGGACGCCATCGACAATGACGTCCATGTGGTGGGCATCTCCTCGCTGGCCGCGGGCCACAAGACCCTCGCGCCGAAGCTGATTGAGGCGCTGAAGGAGAAGGGCGCGGGCGAGATCCTCGTGATCTGCGGCGGCGTGATCCCGCAGCAGGATTACGACTTCCTGCAGCAGGCGGGGGTGAAGGCCATCTTCGGCCCCGGTACCAACATCCCCTCGGCGGCCAAGCACATCCTCGACCTGATCCGCGAGGCCCGCAGCTGACCCGACCGGCGCCGCCCGACCCCCGGGCGGCGCCGGTTGTCCCTTGCGGCCCCTGCGCAGGCGGGTCCCGCCCGCGTCCCTCCCGGACCCGGCGAGCCGAGGGCCGACCCCGGCACCGCGTCCCGCCCCTCACCGCGCTTTCACTCTGCCCAAATATCCCGGGGGTGCGGGGGCAGCGCCCCCGCGCGCGGTCTCCCCTCGCGCAGGCCCTGCCGAAACCGGGACGGAGGCCGCCCCGCCCGGACCATCCGCCGCACCCCCATGTCGCCTTTCGCGGCGAAAGCGTCGTGTTCTTTTCCGCTGGACAGCCGCTTTGCCGCCGGGCTAGGTGAAAGCCACAGGATCGGGAGAATCCGGGGGCGACCCCGGTGCCGAAGGAGCAACCGCCCCGGTAAACTCTCAGGCGCAAGGACCGTCCTGTTTCGAAGACTCTGGAGAGAGGCCGGACGGCCCGCCGAAGGGATAACGATCTCAGGCGCAAGGGACAGAGGGGGCACTGCGGGACGGGGAACCGTCCATGCGGTGCCGCGCATTCCGCCGGCATCGGACCGAAGGAGGGCGGCGTGAGCGACGAAACCCCAGGGCTGCGGCGACTGCCGCTGCATGATCTGCATGTCCGCCTCGGCGGCCGGTTGGTGCCCTTTGCCGGCTGGGAAATGCCGGTTCAATATCCTGCGGGCGTGATGAAGGAACATCTGCACACCCGCACTGCGGCCGGGCTCTTCGACGTGAGCCACATGGGACAGCTTGTCCTGCGGCCCCGGGGCGGGATGGCCGCGCTCGGCGCCGCCTTCGAGAGGCTGATGCCGGTCGATGTGCTGGGGCTGGCCGAGGGCCGCCAGCGCTACGGGATCCTCACCAACGAGACCGGCGGCATCCGCGACGACCTCATGTTCGCCAACCGGGGCGACCATCTCTATGTCGTGGTCAATGCGGCCTGCGTGGCCGAGGACACGGCCCATCTCCGCGCGGCGCTGGGCGACGCGGCCGAGGTGGTGACGGTCGATGACCGCGGCCTCCTTGCCCTGCAGGGCCCCGCCGCCGAGGCGGTGCTGGCCTCGCTGGTTCCCGCCGCAGCGGCAATGCGCTTCATGGATGTGATCGCGGCCGACTGGCAGGGTGCCGAGCTCTGGATCTCGCGCTCGGGCTACACCGGCGAGGACGGGTTCGAGATCTCGGTCCCGGTCGAGGCGATCGCCGCCTTCGCCGAGGCGCTTCTCGCCCGCGAGGAGGTGGCCCCGATCGGGCTCGGCGCGCGCGACAGCCTGCGGCTCGAGGCCGGGCTCTGCCTCTACGGCCACGATATCGACACGACCACCTCGCCGGTCGAGGCGGGCCTTGCCTGGGCGATCCAGAAGGCCCGGCGGCCCGGCGGCGCCCGCGCGGGCGGCTTTGCCGGCGACCAGCGCATCCTCGCCGACCTCGAGGCGGGACCCGAGCGTCTGCGCGTGGGGCTCTCCCCGTCGGGCCGCGCGCCGATGCGCGAGGGCACCGAGCTTTTCACGCCCGACGGCACGCCCGTCGGCCGTGTCACGTCCGGCGGCTTCGGCCCCTCGGTCGAGGCGCCGATCGCCATGGGCTATGTGGCGACCTCCCACGCCGCCCCCGGTACGGCCCTCGTGGGCGAGGTGCGCGGCAAGCGCCTGCCCGTGACGGTTGTCGATCTTCCTTTCCGACCCTCCACCTACAAACGCTGAGGCTGAAGATGAAATACACCAAGGAGCATGAATGGCTGCGGGTCGAGGGCGACCTCGTCGTGGTCGGCATCACCGAACATGCGGCGACGCAGCTCGGCGATGTCGTGTTCATCGAGCTGCCCGAGATCGAGACCGTGGTCGCGGAGGGCGACGAGGTGGCGGTGATCGAGAGCGTGAAGGCCGCCTCGGACATTTCGGCGCCGATGGACGGCGAGATCGTCGCGGTGAACGAGAAGCTCGTCGACAAGCCCGGCCTCGTCAACGACGACCCGATGGCCGCCTGGTTCTTCAAGATGAAGGTCGACGACCTCTCGGTGCTCGACGACTTCATGGACGAGGACGAATATCAGGATCTGATCGGCTGAATCATGAGCTTCACCCCCACGGACTATAACGCCTACGATTTCGCCAACCGCCGGCACATCGGCCCATCGCCCTCCGAAATGGAAGAGATGCTGCGCGTGGTGGGGGTGTCCTCGCTCGACCAGCTGATCGAGGAGACGGTGCCCGCCTCGATCCGGCAGGAGACGCCGCTCGACTGGGCGCCGCTCGCCGAGCATGAGCTGCTCGCCCGGATGCGCGAGGTGGCTGCCAAGAACCGCGTGATGACCTCGCTCATCGGGCAGGGCTATTACGGCACGGTCACGCCGCCTGCCATCCAGCGCAACATCCTCGAGAATCCGGCCTGGTACACGGCCTATACGCCCTACCAGCCCGAGATCGCGCAGGGGCGGCTCGAGGCGCTCTTGAACTACCAGACCATGGTCGCGGACCTCACCGGCCTGCCGGTCGCCAATGCCTCGCTTCTCGACGAGGCGACGGCGGCGGCCGAGGCCATGACCATGGCCGAGCGGGCCTCGAAGTCGAAGGCGCGGGCCTTCTTCGTCGATGCCGACTGCCATCCGCAGACGATCTCGGTCATCCGCACCCGCGCCGAGCCGCTGGGCATCGAGGTGATCGTGGGCCATCCCGCGCAGCTCGTGCCCGAGGATGTGTTCGGCGCGCTGTTCCAGTATCCCGGCACTTACGGGCTCGTGCGCGACTTCACCCGCGATATTGCGGCGCTGCACGAGGCGAAGGCGCTGGCCGTGGTGGCGACCGACCTTCTGGCGCTCTGCCTCCTCAAGGAGCCGGGCGCGATGGGCGCCGACATCGCCATCGGCTCGAGCCAGCGGTTCGGCGTGCCGATGGGCTACGGCGGTCCGCATGCGGCCTTCATGTCCTGCAAGGACGATCTGAAACGGTCGATGCCCGGCCGGCTCGTCGGCGTTTCGGTCGATGCGCGCGGCAACAAGGCCTATCGCCTCGCCCTCCAGACCCGCGAGCAGCATATCCGCCGCGAGAAGGCCACCTCGAACGTCTGCACCGCGCAGGCGCTTCTGGCGGTCATGGCGAGCTTCTATGCCGTCTTCCACGGCCCCCGCGGCCTCCGCGCCATCGCCGAGCGGGTGCATCTGAACACCGTCCGCCTCGCGACCGCGCTGAAGGAGGCGGGAGCCCGCGTCAGCCCCGAGGCCTTCTTCGACACGATCACCGTCGAGGTGGGCGTGGGGCAGGCGGGGATCCTCGCCGCTGCGCGTCACCGGGGCATCAACCTGCGCAAGGTGGGCCGCGACCGGGTGGGGATCTCGCTCGACGAGACGACCGATGCCGGCGTGATCGCGCGCGTGCTCGATGCCTTCGGGATCCACGAGCCCGCCCCCGCGAAGGTGGGCTTGGGCTTCCCCGAGCCGCTCCTGCGCGAGACCGGCTATCTCTCGCATCCGGTCTTCCAGATGAACCGGGCGGAATCCGAGATGATGCGCTACATGCGCCGCCTTTCGGACCGCGACCTCGCGCTGGACCGGGCGATGATCCCGCTTGGCTCCTGCACGATGAAGCTGAATGCCGCCGCCGAGATGATGCCCATCACCTGGCCCGAATTCGGCACGCTGCATCCGTTCGCGCCGGCCGATCAGGCCGCGGGCTATCACGAGGCCATCGGCGATCTGGCCCAGCGGCTCTGCCGGATCACCGGCTACGACGCCATGTCGATGCAGCCGAACTCGGGCGCGCAGGGCGAATATGCGGGGCTTCTCACCATCCTCGCCTATCACCGGGCGCGGGGCGACGCGGAGCGCACGATCTGCCTCATCCCGGTCTCGGCGCATGGCACCAACCCGGCCTCGGCGCAGATGGCAGGGATGAAGGTGGTCGTGGTGAAGTCGGCGCCGAACGGCGACGTCGATCTCGAGGATTTTCGCGACAAGGCGGCGGCGGCGGGCGACCGGCTCGCGGCCTGCATGATCACCTATCCCTCGACCCACGGCGTCTTCGAGGAGACGGTGCGCGAGGTCTGCCGCATCACCCACGAGCACGGCGGTCAGGTCTATATCGACGGGGCCAACATGAACGCGATGGTGGGCCTCGTGCAGCCGGGCGCCATCGGCGGCGATGTGAGCCACCTGAACCTGCACAAGACCTTCGCCATTCCGCATGGCGGCGGCGGCCCCGGCATGGGGCCCATCGGGGTCAAGGCGCATCTCGCGCCGTACCTGCCGGGCCATCCCGAGGTGACGGGGCCGCTGACCGGAGGCCATGACGAGGCGGCCGACGAGGGGCCGGTCTCGGCCGCGCCCTATGGCTCGGCCTCGATCCTGCTCATCTCCTGGGCCTATTGCCTGATGATGGGCGGCGAGGGGCTCACGCAGGCGACGCGGGTCGCGATCCTGAACGCAAACTATATCGCGGCGCGGTTGCGCGGGGCCTACAAGGTGCTGTTCATGGGCAATCGCGGGCGCGTGGCCCACGAGTGCATCCTCGACACCCGGCCCTTCGCCGAGGCGGGCGTGACGGTGGACGATATCGCCAAGCGGCTGATCGACAACGGCTTCCACGCGCCGACCATGAGCTGGCCCGTGCCGGGGACGCTGATGGTCGAGCCCACGGAATCCGAGACCAAGGCCGAGATCGACCGGTTCGTGGCGGCGCTCCTGGCGATCCGCGAGGAGATCCGCGCGGTCGAGGAGGGCGAGATCGCCGCGGCGGACAGCCCGCTGCGCCATGCGCCGCATACGGTCGAGGATCTGGTGGCGGACTGGGATCGCAAATATCCGCGCGAGCAGGGCTGCTTCCCGCCGGGCTCGTTCCGGGTCGACAAATACTGGCCGCCCGTCGGCCGCGTCGACAATGCGTGGGGCGACCGCAACCTCGTCTGCACCTGTCCGCCGGTGGAAAGCTACAGCATCGCCGCACAATAGCTTGGGCCTCCTGAAAGACGGAAAAGGGCGGGGAGTTCCCCGCCCTTTCTCGTGTCGGCAACCTTCGGGCATCGGCCCCTCGGCAATCCCAGCCTCCGAGCCTCCGAGCCTCCGCGGCCCGGGAGCGGGCGGCCCTGCGGCCTCCGGCGGGTTCGGGAGACGGCATTCCGTCTCCCGAAAGGCCGCCCGTCAGGCCGCGCGGGCCTGCGGTGCGAAGCGGGCGTAGAAGCTCTCGCCCTTGCCGGCCATCTCGACCAGCAGCTTCGGCGGCGCGAAGCGGCTGCCGTGACGCTCGGCCAGCCCCTCGCAGATCTCCACCGCGCGCGGCGCGCCGATCATGTCGAGCCAGCTGAACGGGCCGCCCGACCAGGGCGCGAAGCCCCAGCCGAGAATGGCGCCCACGTCGCCCTCGCGGATGTCGGTCAGCACGCCCTCCTCGAGCGCGCGCACCGCCTCGAGCACCTGCGCGAAGAGAAGCCGGTGCTGCACCTCGGCAAGCTCGGGCTGCGCCTCGGCCTGCGGCCAGCGGTCGGCGAGGCCCGGCCAGAGACCTTCGCGCTTGCCGGCGGCGTCGTAGGCATAGAAGCCCGCGCCCGCCTTGCGGCCGAGCCGCCCCTCGTCCGCCAGCGGGAAGATCACCGCATCCACCGCCGCGTCCGGATAGGCCTCGCCCAGGGCGGCCTTCGTGGCCTTGGCGATCTTCACCCCGAGGTCGATCGAGGTTTCGTCCACCAGCTGAAGGGGGCCGAGCGGCATCCCCACCAGCTTCGCCGCATTCTCGATCAGCGCGGGCGCCACGCCTTCGGCCACCATGCGGATCCCCTCGTTGAGGTAGGGGATGATGCAGCGGTTGGCGTAGAAGAAGCGCGCATCGTGGACGACGATGGGCGTCTTGCGGATCTGGCGCACGAAATCGAGCGCCTTGGCCACGGCGCGGTCGCCGGTGGCCTTGCCGCGGATGATCTCGACCAGCATCATCTTGTCCACGGGCGAGAAGAAATGGATGCCGATGAACTGCGCCGGATCGCGGCTCGCCTTGGCCAACCCCGAGATCGGCAGGGTCGAGGTGTTGGTTGCGAAGATACAGTCGGGCCCGACCGCGGCCTCGACCTTCTGAGTGACCTCGGCCTTCACCGCGGGATCCTCGAACACCGCCTCGACGATCAGATCGCAGCCCGAGAGGGCCGCATAGTCGGTGGTGGCGGCGATCCGGCCCAGCACCTCGGCCTTCTTCTCGGCCGAGACCTTGCCCCGCTTCATCCCCTTGTCGAGGAGACCTTCCGAATGGGACTTGCCGCGGTCGGCCGCCTCCTGCGTCGCGTCGATCAGCACGACCTCGATGCCCGCATTGGCCGCGACATGGGCGATGCCCGCGCCCATCATGCCCGCCCCGATCACGCCCAGCTTCCGGACCGACTGGTCGGGCAGGGCAGGGCGGACGGCGCCCTTCTCCAGCGCCTCCTTGTTGATGAAGAGCGACCGGATCATCGCCGACGAGGAGGGATTCATCAGCACATGGGTGAACCAGCGCGCCTCGATCTTCAGCGCGGTGTCGAAGGGCACGAGCGCGCCCTCGTAGACCGCGGCGAGCAGGCCCTTGGCCGCCGGATAGACGCCCATCGTCTTGCCCGTCACCATGGCCGAGGCGCCGACGAAGGTCATGAAGCCCGCCGGATGGTAGGGCGCGCCGCCAGGCATCTTGTAGCCCTTGGCGTCCCACGGCTTCACCAGATCCGCGTCCTTCGCGCCGAGCACCCATTCCTTCGCCCGCGGGAGCAGCTGATCGGCCGGCACCACCTCGTCGACGACACCCATGGCCTTGGCGCCCTTGGGATCGTTCAGCTTGCCCTCGAGGAGGAGGGGAGCCGCCATCATGGCGCCGAGCCTGCGGACGAGCCGCGTCGTGCCGCCGCCGCCGGGGAAGATCCCCACCATGATCTCGGGCAGGCCGATCTTGGCCTTGGGATTGTCGGCCGCGATGATGCGGTGGCAGGCCAGCGGCAGCTCGAGCCCCAGGCCCAGGGCGGTGCCGGGCAGGGCCGCCACGATGGGCTTGCCCCCCTTCAGCGTCTTCGGATCCATGCCCGCGCGCTCGATCCGGCGCAGGACGGCATGCATCTCCATCACGCCCTCGAACACGGCCCGGGCCGGATCGTCGCCGCCTTCCTCCTTCATGCGGGCGATGACATTGAGATCCATCCCCGCGGCAAAGTCCTTCTTGCCCGAGGTGAGGATCACGCCCTTGACAGACGGATCGCCGAGCGCCGCGGCGATCAGCCCGTCGAGCTCGGCAAATCCCGCCATCGACATGACGTTCATCGACTTGCCCGGCACGTCCCAGGTGATGGTGCAGACCCCGTCCGCGTCGGTCCGGCTGGTGAAATCGGTCATCTGGTGGCCCTCCCTCAGACGCGTTCGATGATGGTGGCGGCGCCCATGCCCGAGGCCACGCAGAGCGTGGCGAGGCCCACCGAGCGGTCGGTGCGCTCGAGTTCGTCGAGGAGCGTGCCGATGATGATGGCGCCGGTCGCGCCCAGCGGGTGGCCCATGGCGATGGCGCCGCCGTTCGGGTTCACGCGCGCGGGATCCACGCCGAAGGCCTGCTGGAAGCGCAGCACGACCGCCGCGAAGGCCTCGTTCACCTCGAAGAGATCGATGTCCGAGATCTGCATCCCGGCCTCGCGCAGGATCTTCTGGGTCACCGGCACCGGACCCGTCAGCATGATCGTAGGGTCGGTGCCGATCTTCGCGGTGGCGCGGATGCGCGCGCGCGGGCGCAGGCCATGGGCCTCGCCGAAGGCACGGCTGCCGATCAGCACGGCCGCCGCCCCGTCCACGATGCCCGAGGAATTGCCGGCGTGGTGGATATGCTCGACCCGCTCCAGCTCGGGATATTTCATCAGCGCGAGCTTGTCGAAGCCCGGCATCTGTTCGCCCATCTCCTTGAAGGCGGGCTTCAGCGCGCCCAGCGACTGCATGTCGGTGTTGGGCCGCAGATATTCGTCGCGCTCGAGGATCGTCACGCCGTTCTGGTCGCGCACCGGCACGACCGACCGGGCGAAGCGGCCCTCGGCCCAGGCCGCGGCGGCGCGCTTCTGGCTTTCCACCGCCAGCGCATCGGCCTCGTCGCGGCTGAAGCCGTAGCGGGTCGCGATGATGTCGGCCGAGATGCCCTGCGGCACGAAATAGGTCTTCATGGCGAGAGAAGGGTCCGCCGCCACCGCCGCCCCGTCCGAGCCCATGGCGACGCGGCTCATCATCTCGACGCCGCCCGCGATATAGGCCTCGCCCGCCCCGGCGCGCACTTGGTTCGCGGCGAGGTTCACCGCCTCCATCCCGCTTGCACAGAAGCGGTTGATCGAGAGGCCGGGGATCGACTCGTCGAGATCCGAGAGCAGCACCGCCGAGCGCGCGAGGCAGCCGCCCTGTTCGCCCACCTGCGTGGCATTGCCCCAGATCACATCCTCGACCGCGGCGCCGTCGAGATGGTTGCGCTCCTTGACCGCGTTCAGCACCTTCGCCGACAGCGCGACCGAGGTCACCTCATGCAGCGCGCCGTCGGGCCGGCCCTTGCCGCGCGGGGTGCGCAGGGCGTCGTAGATATAGGCTTCCGTCATCTGTCCTCCTCGGCCGGATGTCGGGATCCGGCTCTCGTGGTCGGTGCGCGCGCCGCGGGGGCGCGCCGCGTCATTCGTCGGGGGCCTGATGCGAGACGACCCGGCTCAGAAGCTCGGGCCGCGTGGCCCGGTCGGGCAGGGCCGCGAGACCGCCGAGCCAGCCCACGCGGCCCTCGATCCCGTGGTTGGCGATGGGGCGGAAGTCGAAGCCCGCCAGCGTGCCCGCCATCAGTTCGGTCGTCTCGTCGCTGCGATAGAAGAGGGGGGTGCCGCAGGTGGCGCAGAAGCCGCGCTCGGCCACCGAGGACGAGGCCCAGACGGCGGGGGTGCCTTCCCAGACCACGTCGGCGGTTGGCACTTCGAGGAGCGGCGCGAAGGCGTTGCCCGTCGCGCGCTGGCACATGCGGCAGTGGCAGACCGTCGATTTCTTCGGCCCGGCGGGAACGCTGTAGCGCACCCTGCCGCACTGGCACCCGCCGCGGGCGGCGGGCTCGTCTCTCCATCCCTCGCGCATCGGTCCCTCCCCGGCCAATCCGTGCTTCAGAAGGCTTCGGCGGGCAGTCCCATCACCGGCTCCGCCCCGCTCTCGATCCGCGCCAGATGCAGCGCGGTCGCGGGCAGGTGCCGCGCCATGTAATAGCGGCCCGTCGCGATCTTGGCCTCGAGCGCGTCGCGGTCGCCGCGGCCCGAATCGAGCGCCGCCATCGCGGCCCTGGCCATCTGCGCCCACATGTAGCCGAGGCAGAGATGCCCCATCATGGTCATGAAGTCGTAGGAACCTGCCAGCGCCTCGTCGGGGTTCTTCATCCCCTTCTCGGCGAAGAACATGGCGGCCTTCTGGGTGTCCTTCGAGGCCTGCTTCAGCGGCTCGAGGAAGCCTTTCAGCCGGGCATCCTCCTCGTTCTCCTTGAGGAAGCTGCGGATCATCTGGAAGAAGGCCATCGCGGGCTTGCCGCCCTCTGCCGCGAGCTTGCGCCCCACGAGGTCGAGCGCCTGAATGCCGTTCGCGCCCTCGTAGATCATGGCGATCCGCGCGTCGCGGACGAACTGGCTCATGCCGTTCTCCTCGACATAGCCGTGCCCGCCCCAGACCTGCTGCGCGGCCACCGCGCTTTCCAGACCCTTGTCGGTCTGGAAGCCCTTGATGACCGGCGTCAGCAGCGAGATCAGCCCCTCGGCCTCGGCATCCCCCTGCCGCACCGAGCGGTCGATGAGCTGCGCGCCCCAGAAGGTCAGCGCGCGCGCGCCCTCGACGAAGCTCTTCTGGTCCATCAGGTTGCGGCGGATGTCGGGATGGACGATCAGCGGATCGGCCGGACCGGCCGTCGTGCCCTGACCGGAGAGCGAGCGGCCCTGCAGCCGGTCGCGGGCGTAGGCCACCGCATTCTGATAGGCGGTCTCGGCCACGGCGTAGCCCTGCAGCCCCACGCCGAGGCGCGCCTCGTTCATCATCGTGAACATGGCGCGCATCCCCTTGTGAAGCTCGCCCAGTAGCCAGCCCTTCGCGCCGTCGTAGTTCAGCACGCAGGTGGCATTGCCGTGAATGCCCATCTTGTGCTCGATCTTGCCGACAGTGACGTTGTTGCGCTCGCCCAGCGAGCCGTCCGGGTTCACCAGATATTTCGGCACGATGAAGAGCGAGACGCCCTTCGTCCCCTCGCCGCCGCCCGGGGCCTTGGCCAGCACGAGGTGCACGATGTTCTCGGCGAGATCATGGTCGCCCGCCGAGATGAAGATCTTCTCGCCGGTAACGAGATAGGAGCCATCCTCCTGCGGCTCGGCCTTGGTGCGCATCATGCCGAGATCCGTGCCCGCATGGGGCTCGGTCAGGTTCATGGTGCCGGTCCAGTCGCAGGTGACCATCTTCGGCAGCCAGGTGCGCTTCTGCTCCTCGGTGCCGTGGGCATGGATCGCGGAATAGGCGCCGTGGGTCAGGCCCTGATACATGTTGAAGGCCATGTTGGCCGAGACGAAGATCTCGCCCACCGCCGTCTGCATCACATAGGGCAGGCCCTGACCGCCATACTCCGGGTCGCAGTCGAGCGCGGTCCAGCCGCCTTCCTTGAGCTGGGCGAAGGCCTCGGCGAAGCCCTCGGGCGTGCGCACCACGCCATTCTCCAGCCGGCAGCCCTGCATGTCGCCCACGCGGTTGAGCGGCGCCAGCACATCGCGGGCGAGCTTGCCCGCCTCTTCCAGCACGGCGGAGGTGAAGTCGGGCTCCAGCTCGTCATAGCCCGGGATCCCCGAGCCGGAGACCTTCAGCACCTCGTGCAGGATGAACTGCATGTCGGTCACGGGCGCATTGTAGATCGGCATTCGTTCCCCCCTTTGCCGTTATTCGGCCGCAGCGCGGCGGAAGGCGGCCAGCGCCTCCTCGCCCCAGGCCAGTTGGTCCTTCAGCTCCGCGATCGCCTCATCGAGCTCGGCGCGCTGCCGCTCCATCTGCTCCAGCCGCTGCTGGGCCACCTGATAGGTGCGCGCCAGTTGCAGTTCCTGGCTGCCGTCGCGGTCGTAGAGGTCGAGAAGCTGGCGGATCTCCTCGAGGCTGAAGCCGAAGCGCTTGCCGCGCAGGATCAGCTTCAGCCGCGCGCGGTCGCGCCGCGTGAAAAGGCGGCGCGTGCCGTCCCGGATCGGGAACAGCAGCTCTTTCGACTCGTAAAATCTCAGCGTGCGCGGCGTCACGTCATAGGCGTCGCACATCTCGCGGATGGTCATCACGTCGCTGGTCATCACTCTCTCGCAGGCTCTGGACGGGCTTCGACAGCCTTCCAGATGGATCGCCCGGACAGAGATACCAGAGTGCTTGACGTTGACGTAAACGTGACGTGACGTCAGATCGCCGCGTGACGCTGTGTCAGCTTCCGGGGGCCGCCAGTTCCGCCGCCGTCGAGTCCCGAAGAGCCTGCAGATCGGCGATCGCGACCTCGAGTTCCGCCCTCTGCCGGGCCAGTTCCTTGAGCTGTCGGTCGGCCATCTCGATCCACGCCTCGAGCTGCGGCCGGGTGCCCTTCTGCTGGTAGATGAGCAGCCACTGGCGGATCTCCTCGAGCCCGAACCCGAAACGGCGCCCGCGCAGGATCAGGGTCATCCGCGCGATCTCGCGCGGGCCATAGAAGCGGGCTCGGCCCTCCTTCTCGGGCTGCAGAAGCTCGATATATTCGTAGTAGCGCAGGGTCCGCGGCGTGACGTCGAACCGGGCGCACATTTCCTTGAAGGTGAGACGGGTATCGGACATGGGCTTCCTCCGTGGCCGCACCGTAAGCCGTCGGTCCGGCGGGTGCAATCTGGCCTTGCGGCCCGCGCGCGATGGGCGATTATGCAGGCCCCTGAAGAAGGTGACCCATGACCGACATCGCGCTCGCCCGCCAGTTCATCGAGGCCATTCCGCACTCTCGCGCGCTCGCCATGCAGGTCGACGAGATCGGCGCGGGCCGGGCGGTCATCTCGATGCCATGGGACGCGCGCTTCGTGGGCGACCCGTCGACGGGGGTGATCCATGGCGGCGCGGTCTCGGCGCTGATGGACACGGCGAGCGGGGCCGCCGTCATGTCGCATCCCGAGGCCGGGGCCACCACGGCCACGCTCGATCTGCGCATCGACTACATGCGCCCCGCGGCGCCCGGCCAGCGCATCCGGGCGGTGGCGGAGTGCTACCATGTCACCCGGACCGTGGCCTTCGTGCGGGCCGTGGCCACCGACGAGGACGAGACGCGCCCCGTCGCCACCGCGACCGGCGCCTTCACGGTCGAGCGCGCGCGTGCCGCGGCCGGGGATCCGGCCCGCGCCACCGCGGCCGTGGCGGGCGCCGCCGAAGCCGGGAGGACCGCCGAATGACCCGCGCCCAGCCCGAACCCGTCCAGGTGGTCAAGCAGCGGCGCGATGCGGCGCTGCGCGCGCTCGTCTCGGGGGTGCCCTACATCACCTATCTCGGCATCCAGTTCGACCGGCGCGGCGACGAGTTGACAGCCGTCCTGCCCTTCGACGAGAAGCTGATCGGCAATCCGATGCTGCCCGCGATCCACGGCGGCGTGACGGCGGCCTTCCTCGAGGTGGCCTCCATCATCGAGCTCTCCTGGTCGGTCCTCTGGCACGAGATGGAGCAGGGGCGGCTCGATCCCGACCAGATCGAGGCCCGGCTGCCGCGGCTGCCGAAGACGATCGATTTCACCGTGGATTACCTCCGCTCCGGCCTGCCGCGCGACGCCTATGCGCGGGCGCGGGTGAACCGCTCGGGCCGCCGCTATGCCAGCGTCCATGTCGAGGCCTGGCAGGACAACCGCCTGCGGCCCTTCGCACAGGCCACGGGGCACTTCCTGATGCCTGCGCGGAATGACTGACACCCCGGCGGTCGCGCCGCCCGAGCTCACCCATGCCCGCATCCTGCGGATGGCGCTGCCCATCGTGATCTCGAACGCGACCGTGCCGCTGCTGGGCGCGGTCGACACAGGCGTGGTGGGCCAGCTCGGGCAGGCGGCCCCCATCGGGGCGGTGGGGCTCGGCGCCGTGGTGCTGGCCACGCTCTACTGGATCTTCTCCTTCCTGCGCATGGGCACCTCGGGGCTGGCCGCACAGGCCCATGGCGCGGGCGATGAGGCCGAACGGTCGGCCATCCTCCTGCGCTCGCTTCTGATCGGGCTCGCGGCCGGGCTCTGCTTCATCCTGCTGCAGCTGCCGGTGATCTGGGCCACCTTCCGCGTGGCGCCCGCCTCGGCCGAGGTCGAGGCGCTGACGCGCACCTATCTCTCGATCCGGATCTGGGGGGCGCCCGCGACCATCGGCCTCTATGCCGTCACCGGCTGGCTCGTGGCGCTCGAGCGGACGCGGGGCATCCTCGTCCTCCAGCTCTGGATGAACGGGCTGAACATCGGGCTCGACCTGCTGTTCGTGCTGGGGCTGGGCTATGGCGTGGGCGGCGTGGCGGTGGCCACGCTGATCGCGGAATGGACGGGCCTCGCGCTCGGGCTCTGGCTCTGCCGCGACGCCTTCGGCCCGGTGCTGGCCGCGGCGCGCGCGCGCCTCGCCGATGCCGAGGCGATCCGGCGGATGCTGGGCGTGAACCGGGACATCATGATCCGTTCGGTGCTGCTTCAGGGCAGCTTCACCGCCTTCGTCTTCCTCGGCGCGGGTTTCGGCGACGTGACGCTGGCCGCGAACCAGGTGCTTCTGCAGTTCCTCGAGGTCTCGGCCTATGCGCTGGATGGATTCGCCTTCGCGGCCGAGGCGCTGGTCGGGCAGGCGGTGGGCGCGCGCTCGGTCGGCCGGGTGCGGCGGGCCTCGATCATGCTCGGCCAGTGGGGCGCGGGCGGGGCCGCGTTGATCGCGCTCGGGATCGCGCTCTTCGGCCCGGCGGTCATCGACCTGATCTCGACCGCGCCCGAGGTGCGGGCCGAGGCCCGGGCCTATCTGCCCTGGCTCGTTGCCGCGCCGCTGATCGGGGTGGCGAGCTGGATCTTCGACGGCATCTTCATCGGCGCCACCCGGACGCGCGAGATGATGCAGGCCATCATCGTTTCGGTCACACTCTACGGGCTGGCTCTGCTGCTCTTCGTGCCGCTCCTCGGCAACCATGGGCTCTGGGCCGCGCTCGCGGTCCTGAACGCGGCCCGCGGCGTCACCATGGCCCTTCTCTATCCGCGGGTAGAGCGGTCGGCGGCGCGCGTCTGACCCGCCGAGGGTCAGCGCACGAAACGGAAGGCGGCCGAGGCGCCCCAGCCCGCGGCCACGGCCATCACGAGCGACAGGAGCCCGTAGATCAGAGGCTGCTCGTGGGCGAGCGCATGGATGAAGCGCTCGACCCCCGCCTTCTGCACGCCGATCGAATCCTCGAACATGTCGACCACATGGCCGTCGCGGGTGAGAAACACCCGCACGTCGTAATTGCCTTCGATCAGGTTCGCGGGCAGCTGCACGTCGGTGCGGAAGAGCGTGCCCCCCGTCACCCGCACCATGCCCTCGGCCATCACATACCGGTCCTCGCGGGTGCGGATCCGCTCCAGCGCCTCGACGAAGCTCGGCGCATTCTCGGCCTGTGCGCTGATGCCGATGGCGCGGATCGCGCGCGGGATGGTGATCTTGTAGCGCAGATTGTCGGTGGCCGAGAGCACCTCGCCGATCGGACCCGACGTGGCCACCGCATAGAAGCTCGGCGCGCGGCCGATCCGCACCTTCTCGCGGTTGATCCAGATGCCGAGGCGGCGCTCCTTCTTGCGCACCATGACCTGCGTGGGCGGGCCCGAGACCGTGACGATCACGCCGAGATCGCCGTCGGGCTCGGGGCTGTAGCGCTGCACCGCGCCATAGATCATGATCTGCGATCCCTGAAAGTCGGCGGTGATCGCCACCCGCGTCTCGGACAGGCCGAGCACGATGCGCTCGTCCTGCGCCAGCGCGGCCGGGGCGCAGAGGGCGAGGATCAGGACGAGCAGGCGGATCACGGCAGCACCCCCACGGTGAGGCTGTAGAGCTCGTTCGGGCGGATCAGAAGATCCGCCGCGATCTTGCCGCAGACGGCCAGCACGAGAAGCGAGAGAAGGATGCGCAGCTGCTCGGCCCGCAGGCGCACCCCGATCCGCGCGCCGATCTGAGCCCCCACCACACCGCCCACGATCAACAGGAAGGCCAGCGCCATATCGACGGTCTGGCTGGTGACGGCATGCATGACAGTGGTGAAGGCGGTGACGAAGATGATCTGGAAGAGCGAGGTGCCGATCACGATCTTGGTGGGCATACCCAGCAGGTAGATCATGGCCGGCACCATGATGAAGCCGCCCCCCGCGCCCATGATGGCGGCGAGAAAGCCCACGAAGGCCCCGACCATCAGCGGGGGGATCACCGAGATATAGAGCCCCGAGGCACGGAACTTCATCTTGAAGGGCATCTTGTGCGCCCAGCCGTGCTGGCGCGCGCGCTTGACGGGCGCATCGGGGCGCCGGGCACGGCGGAGGGCGCGCACGCTCTCCTGCAGCATGAGCGCACCCACGAGGCCGAGGAACAGGACGTAGGACAGCTGGACGAAGAGATCGACCTGCCCCAGCGTGTTCAGCCGGGCGAAGACCGCCACGCCGAAGGCCGATCCCGCCACGCCTCCCGCCAGCAGCACGAGGCCCATGCGGAAATCGACCGTCTTGCGCTTGAGTTGCGCGAGCACTCCCGAGACGGACGAGGCCACCACCTGATTGGCGCCGGTCGCCACCGCCACGGCCGGCGGAATGCCGATGAAGAACAAGAGCGGCGTGATGAGAAAGCCTCCTCCCACGCCGAACATGCCGGACATGAAGCCGACGATCCCGCCGAGCCCGAGGAGGAGGAAGATATTGACCGATACCTCGGCGATGGGCAGGTAAAGCTGCATGGGGCCGTTCGCGGGGGGGAGGGGACGTGCTCAAGACATGCGCGCTGTGGCATGGCTTGTCAAATGACGGGGGCGCGGGCGTCCCTCATCGCAGGCGGCGGAGGAATTCCCTGAGCAGCGTCTCGAGCTTGGCGGCCCCGAGCGGCGCCATGGCCTTGGTGTGTTCGTGGCTGATGGCCTCGTCCGAGAGGCCCGCGCCCATGTTGGTGACGGTCGAGATGGCCGCGACCTTCAGCCCGAGGAAGCGTGCGAGGATCACCTCGGGCACGGTCGACATGCCGACCGCATCGGCGCCCAGAACCCGCGCCATGCGGATCTCGGCCGGGGTCTCGAACGAGGGCCCCGAGAACCAGGCATAGACGCCCTCGCCGAGCGGCACGCCCGCCGCTTCGGCGGCCGCGCGCAGCCGGGCGCGGAGGTCGGGGTCGTGCGCATCCGTCATCGGCACAAAGCGCGCCTCCGACGGCTCACCGATCAGCGGGTTCGCGCCCGAGAGGTTGATGTGGTCCGACAGCAGCATGAGGCTGCCCGGCGGCAGGTCGGCCCGCAGGCTGCCCGCGGCATTGGTCGCGATCAGCGCCTCGGCGCCCAGATGCTTCAGCACCGCGAGCGGCACCCGCATGGCGGCCGGATTGCCGCTCTCGTAGTAATGCGCCCGGCCGCCGAAGACCGCGACCCGCACCCCTTCGAGGTCGCCCACCACGAGCCGCGGCTGATGGCCCGAGACGCCGGCCTCGGGGAAACCCGCCAGCTCCTCGTAGGGCAGCGACACGCCCTCGACGGCCTCCGCCAGATGGCCGAGGCCCGAGCCCAGCACGAGGCCGAGCCGCACCGGCTGGTGCCCCGCCCGGGCGCGGATCAGGCTTGCGAGCCGTTCGACCTGCATCTCAGCGTTCCTTCACATAGGGTTGGCCGCCCGCGCGCGGCGGGATCGCCTTGCCGACGAACCCGGCGAGGATGATGACCGTGAGAATGTAGGGAAGCGCCTGCATGAACTGCACCGGAAGCGGCAGACCCCAGAGATTGAGCGACTGATAGCGGTTGGCGACCGCCTCGAGCAGGCCGAAGAGCATGGTGGCCCCCAGCGCCTGCCAGGGACGCCACTTGGCGAAGATGAGGGCCGCGAGCGCGATATAGCCGCGCCCCGCGGTCATCTCCTTCACGAAGCCCGCCGAGAGGCTGCAGGCCAGATAGGCGCCGGCGAGCCCGGTGAGGAGCCCGCAGATCGCCACCGCCGCATAGCGGATGGCCACGACGGACACGCCCGCCGTGTCGACGGCGGCCGGGTTCTCGCCCACCGCGCGCAGCCTCAGGCCGAAGCGCGTGCGGTAGAGGAGCCACCAGGACGCGGGCACCGCGAGCAGCGCAATGTAGACCAGCGCCGTATGGCCCGAGATCAGCTCGCGATAGATCGGCCCCAGCACCGGCACGCCGCGCAGCTCTTCCGCGAAGGGCAGCGTGATCGGCGCGAAGCGCGCGGCCCCCTCGAGCGAGGGCGTGCGGCCGCCGAGCGCGAACCAGTATTGTCCGAGCAGCACCGTCAGGCCGGAGGCGAGGAAGTTGATCGCCACGCCGGAGATCAGCTGATTGCCGCGGAAGGTGATCGAGGCGAGCCCGTGGATCGCCGACATCAGCAGCGAGGCCACGATGCCTGCAATGAGCCCGAGCCAGACCGAGCCCGTGACGAAGGCCACGGCGGCGGACAGGAAGGCCGCCGCCAGCATCTTGCCCTCGAGCCCGATGTCGAAGATGCCCGCCCGCTCGGAGAAGAGCCCGGCGAGGCAGGCGAGAAGCAGCGGCGTCCCGAGCCGGATGGTGGAATCGAGGATCTGAAGGAGGGTCGGCAGATCCATCATTTCGCCCCCTTCCGCGCGCGCAGGAACAGGGCCTCGACCGGCTGGCGCACCATGTTGTCGAGCGCGCCGGTGAAGAGGATCACCAGCGCCTGGATCACGGTGATGAGCTCGCGCGGGATCGAGGTCCAGAGCGCGAGCTCGGCGCCGCCCTGATAGAGGAAGCCGAAGAGGAGCGCCGCGAGCAGCACGCCGAACGGATGGGACCGGCCCATCAGCGCCACCGCGATGCCGATGAAGCCCGCCCCCTCGACCGAGTTCAGCACCAGCCGCTCGGCCTCGCCCATCACATTGTTGATCGTCATCAGCCCCGCGAGCGCGCCCGAGATCAGCATGGCGAGCATGGTGATGCGGACGGGCGAGATCCCGGCATAGACGGCGGCCTTCTCGGACTTGCCGAAGGCGCGGATCTCGTAGCCGAGCCGCGTGCGCCAGATCAGCGCCCAGACGAGGAAGCAGGCGCCGAGCGCGATGAAGAGGGTGACGTTGGCGGGGGTGGTCTTGGCGAAGGGAATGCCCACGGCCGTCAGCATGTCGCCGATGCCGGGCAGGCTGGTCGCGCCCGGAAAGCGCGCCGTCGCCGGATCCATGCTGCCCGTCGGGCGCAGCACATTGACGAGGATGTAGTTCAGAAGCGAGGCGGCGATGAAGTTGAACATGATCGTCGTGATGACGATGTGGCTGCCGCGCCGGGCCTGAAGCCAGGCGGGCACGGCTGCCCAGGCCGCGCCCAAGGCCGCGCCCATGGCGGCCGCCCCGATCAGCGCCAAGGACCAGTGCGGCCAGGGCACGAAGAGGCAGGCCAGCGCCACGCCGAGCCCGCCGAGCGTCGCCTGGCCCTCTCCGCCGATGTTGAACAGGCTCGCATGGAAGGCCACCGCGACGGCGAGGCCGGTGAAGATGAAGTTGGTGGCGTAATAGAGCGTGTAGCCCCAGCCGTAGCTGGAGCCGAGCGCCCCCGTCACCATGATCTTCAAGGCCTCCCACGGGTTCTCGCCGATGGCGAGGATCACGCCCGAAGAGATGGCAAAGGCCACCACGAGCGAGATCAGCGGCACGAGAAGCGCATCGGCCCAGGCTGGCATCCTCTCCATCAGGCGGCCCCCCTCGTGCCGTCCATCCCGGCCATCATCAGGCCCAGCTCGCGCTCGTCGGTTCGGGCGGGATCGCGCAGGCCCATGATCCGCCCGTCGAACATCACCGCGATCCGGTCCGAGAGGCTCATGATCTCGTCGAGCTCGACGCTCACCAGAAGGATCGCCTTGCCCGCATCGCGCAGCGCCACGATCTGCTTGTGGATGAACTCGATGGCGCCGATGTCCACCCCCCGCGTGGGCTGGCCGATCAGCAGCAGATCCGGGTTGCGCTCGATCTCGCGCGCCACGATCAGCTTCTGCTGATTGCCGCCCGAGAAGTTCTTGCCCGCAAGGGCGGGCAGGGGCGGGCGCACGTCGAAGCGCGCCATCTTGCCCTCGCACTCGGCCCGAAGCGCATCGTTGTCCATGAAGAACCGCCCCGCCCGATATTCGGGGGCATCCTGATAGCCGAAGGCCACGTTCTCCCAAGCGGCGAAATCGAGGATCATGCCCAGATGCTGCCGGTCCTCGGGGACATGGGCGATGCCCGCGGCCCGCCGCGCGCGCCCGTTGCAGCCGCGCCCCGACAGATCGAGCTCGGTCCCGTTCAGTCGCACCCGGCCCGTTCCCTGCGCGATCCCGCCCAGAAGCTCCAGAAGCTCCGACTGGCCGTTGCCCGCCACGCCCGCGATGCCGAGGATCTCGCCCGCGCGCAGCGTGAGGTTCACGCCCTTCAGCCGCTCGACCCCGTGGCCGTCGCGCACCCGCAGATCCTCGATCTCGAGCACGGTCCGCCCCGGCGCGGCGGGCGCCTTGTCCACCCGCAGAAGCACCTTGCGCCCGACCATCAGCTCGGCCAGCGCCTCGGGGCTGGTGGCCTCGGTGCGCACCGTGGCCACCATCTCGCCGCGACGCATCACGCTCACCTCGTCGGTGATCTCCATGATCTCGCGCAGCTTGTGGGTGATGAGGACGATGGTCTTGCCCTGCGCCTTCAGCCCCTTGAGGATGCGGAACAGATGGTCCGCCTCGGCGGGCGTCAGCACACCCGTGGGTTCGTCGAGGATCAGGATGTCGGCCTGCCGGTAGAGCGCCTTCAGGATCTCGACCCGCTGCTGGTGGCCCACCGACAGATCCTCGACCAGCGCATCGGGATCGACGTCGAGCTCGTAATCCTCGGCAAGCCGCGTCAGCTCCCGCCGCGCCTTGGCCAGCGAGGGGCGCAGCAGGGCGCCCTCCTCGGCCCCGAGAACCACATTCTCGAGGACGGTGAAATTCGGGACCAGCTTGAAATGCTGAAACACCATGCCGATGCCGGCGCGGATGGCGCTCTGGCTGTCGGGAATGGCGGTGGGGCGGCCGCCGATCAGGATCTCGCCCGCATCCGCGCGATAGAAGCCGTAGAGGATCGACATGAGCGTCGACTTGCCCGCGCCGTTCTCGCCCACGATGCCGTGGATCGTGCCGCGCGCGACCCGCACGCTGATGTCGCGGTTCGCCTGCACCGGCCCGAAGGCCTTCGAGATCCCCCGAAGCTCGATGGCCGGGGGAAGGGCGGCCGCCTCCGGCCGCCCCTGAGCCTGCCGCTCGGCCATTCAGAAGGTCGCGGCAGGGCAGGTGTTGTCGGTCATGTAGTCGTGGACCTCGATTTCGCCCGACTTGATCTTCTCGGCAGCCGCATCGACGGCGGTCTTCATCTCGTCGCTGACGAGCGCGGCATTGTTCTCGTCGAGCGCATAGCCCACGCCGTCGCCCTTGAGGTCGGCCACCACTGTGCCCGTCTCCAGATCGGTGCCGGACTTGAACGCTTCGTAGACGGTATTGTCTACGCGCTTGATCATCGAGGTCAGCACCTTGCCCGGATGCAGGTGGTTCTGGTTGCTGTCCACCCCGATCGAGAGCACGTTCTCGTCCGCGGCCGCCTGCAGCACGCCCATGCCGGTCGAGCCTGCGGCGGCATAGATCACGTCCGCCCCCTGCGAGACCTGAGACTTGGCCAGCTCGGTGCCCTTCACCGGGTCGTTCCAGGCCGCGGGCGTCGTGCCCGTCATGTTGATGATGATCTTGCCATCGGGCTTCACCGCCTTGAAGCCCTGCGCATAGCCGCAGGCGAACTTGCGGATCAGCGGGATGTCCATGCCGCCCACGAAGCCCACCGTGCCCGATTTCGAGGCCATCGCGGCCATCATGCCCACCAGATAGGACCCCTCGTGCTCGGAGAAGACGACCGAGCGGACGTTCGGCTGCTCGACCACCGCATCGATGATGGCGAATTTCGTGTCGGGATAATCGGGCGCCACCTTGTCGAGCACCTCGCCGAAGGCGAAGCCCGTCATCACGATCGGGTTCGAGCCGGTCTCGGCCAGCCGGCGCAGCGCCTGCTCGCGCTGGGCCTCGGACTGCATCTCCAGCTCCTTGTAGGAACCGCCGGTTTCCTCCTTCCACCGCTGGGCCCCGTTGAAGGCCGCTTCGTTGAAGGACTTGTCGAATTTGCCCCCGAGATCGAAGATCAGCGCCGGATCGGCCAGCGCTGCCCCTGCCGTCAGCGCAAGAGCCGCGGCAGTGCCGGCAAGGGTCTGGAATAGGGTCATGGAGCTCTCCCGGTTGTCGTTGGCGCGGCCGGCTCTTTGCCCGTCCGGTCGCGGCAGGTCCGGGTCAATCTAGGGCTGAACGACGGAACAGGGTCAACAGGATTCTGTGAGGCCCGGGCGGCGCTTCCGCGGCGTCCTGCGCCTGCCGCGGCGTCAGCCGAGCGGGCGGCTCATCACAAGCGCATCGAGCGGGCGGCCCTCGGGGGTGCGGTAATAGCCGCGCCGCCGCCCGGCCTCGGCAAAGCCCGCGACGCGGTAGAGCGCAAGCGCCGGCTCATTGTCGGCGGCCACCTCGAGAAAGGCGCTCTCCGCGCCCCGGGCCCGGGCTGCCAAAAGGAAGGCTGCCACCAGCCGGGCGCCGAGGCCCTGCCGCCGCGCCTCGGGGGCCACGGCCAGCGTCAGGATCTCGGCCTCGCCCGCGATGGCGCGGCCCATCAGGAACCCGTCCGGCGCGGCAGGCTGCAGCGCCTCGGACGCCGAGCCCGGGCGCGGTTCGGTCAGCAGGAACACGGATGGCTCGCCCAGAAGCGCCCGGAACTCCGGCACCGACCAGGGCCGGGGCGTCTGAAACACCCGGCCGTGCAAAGCGGCAAGCGCGTTCGGTCCGACGGGCGATAGGGCAGGGGCCGCGGTCACAGGATCACCGGCGGGGGATCGGCGGCCGGCGCGGCATCGGCGCCGCGCAGATAGAAGGGCGCGGGCCGGGGCTGCGGCTGGCCGAGCCTAGTTGCCGCCACCCGCGCAATGGCCTCGGCCAGGGGGTAGAGCGGCTCGAGCCGGTCGGCGAAGGCCGCGCTGCCCACCTGCCGGGGCGCCGTCACCGAGAGCCCCTCGAGGGCCACGAGCCGTGGCGGCAGGGCCCCGTCGGCCAGATAGACCTCGCCCCGCCGCGCATCCTCGAGCACCGCCACGGGCGCGGGCAGACCCAGCGCCAGAGCCTCGAACCGCGAGACGCCCAGGGCCGGCTTCCCCAGCGCGAGCGCCAGCCCCCGGGCGGCCGCGACCGCGATCCGCACCCCGGTGAAATTGCCGGGCCCGGTCCCCACCGCCAGCGCGTCGAGATCGGCCCAGCCCAGGCTTCCCTCGGCCAGAACCTCCTCCAAGAGCGGCATCAGCCGCTCGGCCTGGCCCTTCTCCATCGGTTCGGTCCGGAGGGCGAGCAGCCGGTCCCCCGAAAGCAACGCGGCCGCGCAATGCGCGGCCGACGTGTCGAAGGCCAGGATCGCGGGCTCAGGCCGCAACCGGGCGCACCTCCAGCACTTCCGGGATGTAATGCCGGAGCAGGTTCTCGATCCCCATCTTCAGCGTCAGCGTCGAGGAGGGGCAGCCCGCGCAGGCACCCTGCATGTGCAGATAGACGATGCCGCGGTCGAAACCGTGGAAGGTGATGTCGCCACCGTCCTGCGCCACCGCCGGACGGACACGGGTGTCGAGCAGCTCCTTGATCTGGCGCACCACATCCTCGTCCGGCCCGTCGTGGCTCGCGTGCCCCGAGGCCGCCTGCTCGCCCTCGAGCACCGGCGCGCCCGATTGGTAATGTTCCATGATGGCGCCGAGGATCGCGGGCTTGATATGATCCCAGGCCACCTCATCGGCCTTGGTCACCGCCACGAAATCGGTGCCGAAGAAGACGGCCGACACGCCGCCCGCGGCGAAGATGCGCCGGGCGAGAGGCGAGGTCGCGGCCGCCTCGGCCGTTGCGAAATCGGCGGTGCCCGCCTCCAGCACCATCTGGCCGGGCAGGAATTTCAGCGTCGCCGGGTTCGGCGTGGATTCGGTCTGGATGAACATGGGCAGCCTCCGCGATCAGGCCCCGATATGCGCTTCCCGACCCGCCAAGTCAAGAATTGGCCCCCTCCGCGCGCGCCCCGCGCGCTTTCACTCTGCCCAAATATCCCGGGGGTCCGGGGGTAGCGCCCCCGGCCTTTCGCCGGATCTCAGGTGATGGCCTCCAGCCGCTCCTTCGACATCTCGCCCGGCACGATGGTGATCGGGATGGGCAGGTTGCCGGAATTGCGGCTCATCTGGGTCACCAGCGGCCCCGGCCCCGCCTTCTCCGTCGAGGCGCCGAGCACCAGCACCCCGATCGCCGGATCCTCCTTCACCTGCGCGAGGATCTCCTGCACCGGATCGCCCTCGCGGATCACGAGTTCGGGATCGATCCCCTGCCGGTCGCGCATCCACTTCGCGAAGACCTCGAAATGGGCCTCGATCCGCTCGCGCGCCTCGGTCCGCATCAGGTCCGAGACGCCCATCCAGTGCTGATATTCCTCGGGCGGGATGATCGACAGGATCTGCACGCCGGCCCCGGTATGGGCGGCGCGCAGCGCGGCGAAGCGCATCGCATCGCGTTCAGGCACTCGCGGCTGTCATCCAGAACGACCAGAAACTTGCGCATCACGTCCTCCCTGACCGCGGGATCATGGCGAAGCCTGTCCCGGCGCGCAAGGCTCAGCCCACCGAATGCGCCCAGTCCCAGTAGAGCTGCCGCACCAGCCGCGTGACCGGACCCACCTGATAGACGGTCTCATCGAAGCCCGTGACCGGCGTGACCTTGGCGAAATTGCCCGAGAGGAACACTTCGTCGGCGCCGTGGAAATCCTCGAAGGTCAGCACCGTCTCGACCACGTCGACCCCGTCGGCGCGCAGGTTGGCTATGTGGCGCGCCCGGGTGATGCCCGACAGGAAGGTGCCGTTCGGAACCGGCGTGAAGACCACGCCGTCCTTCACCATGAAGACGTTGGCCGTGGCCGTCTCGGCCACATTGCCCATCGCGTCCGCCACCAGCGCATTGCCGAAGCCCTTCGAGCGCGCCTCGACCAGCATCCGGGCATTGTTCGGATAGAGGCAGCCCGCCTTCGCGTTGCAGACATTGTCCTCGAGCACCGGCCTGCGGAAGCGGGTGCGGGTGAGCGTGGTCGTGACCTCGGGCGCGGGCATCGCCACCTCCTCGAGGCAGAGCGCGAAGCCCGTGGCGCCGGGCTTCGGCGCCACCCCCAGATCCGATCCGTCGAGCGCCCAGTACATCGGCCGGATATAGACCGCCTGATCGCGCCCGTAGGCCCTGAGCCCCTCGCGCGCGATGGCGACCATCTCCTCGGTGCCCACCGTGGGCGTGATCATCAGCGCCTCGGCCGAGCGGTTCACCCGCGCGCAATGGGCCTCCAGATCCGGCGCCACCCCGTCGAACCAGCGCGCGCCGTCGAAGACCGAAGAGCCCTGCCAGATCCCGTGGTCGGCTGCGCGCATCACGGCCACGTCGCCCTCGTGCCAGCGGCCCTCGAAGAAGGTGCGGATGTTCCTGCCGAATGCCATCGTGATCTCCTGCCTCTTGCGGCCCCCCTTAAAGCACCGCGCAGGGGCGGGGTCCAGACGGCGTGCCGCCTCAGTCCGCCTCGGCCAGCAGCGCCGCGAGATCGAGCCGCCCGGTCCCCATGGCCAGCGCGCCGTGGGCGTCGCGTGGCCAGTCCTCGGGCGCCCGGTCGCGGTAGAGTTCCACCCCGTTGCCGTCCGGATCGCGCAGATAGACCGCTTCCGAGACGCCGTGATCGGCAGCCCCCTCCAGCGCCACGTCGGCATCGAGAACGCGCCGCACCGCAGCCCCGAGCGAGGCGCGGTCGGGAAACAGGATGGCGGTGTGATAGAGGCCGGTCGTGCCGGGGGCGGGCGGCTCGCCCCCGAGGCTCTCCCAGCTGTTCAGGCCGATATGGTGATGATAGCCGCCGGCCGACAGGAAGGCCGCGCGGCTGCCGAGCTTCTGCTGAAGCTCGAAGCCGAGGACGCCCCCGTAGAAGGCGATGGCGCGGTCGAGGTCGGCCACCTTCAGATGGACATGTCCGATGCGGGTCTGAGGCGGAAGGGTCATGGCGCACTCCTGCAACTGCTGGCCCGAGGGTAGCCCCGCCGCGGCCCGCAGGACAGGTGCGGCCCCGCACAGAGACTGAGCGGAAGCGCGCGTCCCGCCCGGTGCGCGGGCAGGGCCCGGACGCTTCACCCCCGGATCGGCGGAATTCGCCAGCGGAAAGAATTCGTGAATTGCCGGGCTTCCCCGGCGGCACCACCTTGGGGGCAGGGCGCGGTCACGAGTCGCAGCCTCTCAAAAAAAGACAATGAGCAGGACACGTTCGATGCAGAAGCTGAACCTCCGAAGGCGGGGGATCCTATCGGCCGCGGCGGCGGCCTTCGCCGGCTTGGCTCTGGCGGGCGGGGCGCGCGAGGGCCTGGCGGAAGAGTCGACCGACTGGCAGGATCATTTCGAAACGCTCGAGCATGGGGCGGTGCTGGCCGACCTGCGCCAGCGTGTGGTGCTGTTCTGGTCGGAGGACGGCACGGTGCACCGCCGCTATCCGGCGGCCATGCCCGACACGCGCGCCTTCCCGCGTCTGGGCGGCACCCGGATCATCCGCAAGGTCGAGGGGCCGACCTGGCGTCCGACCCCCGCGATGCGCGCCCGCGACCCGGAGTTGCCCTGGAGCCTGCCGCCCGGGCCGGGCAACCCGTTCGGCACCCATGCGCTCCATCTCGAATGGCAGCATTACCGCATCCACGGCACGCATGACCCCTCGACGATCGGCGGCGTGACGGCCCATGGCTGCATCGGCCTCTCGAATGCCCATATCGCGGAGCTCTTTGCCCATACCACAGTCGGCACGCAGGTGCGGCTGGTCTGACGGCGGGGCAGAGAGCCCGCCTTCGTGGCCTTCCTCAGGCCGCCGGCGCCACGCGCCAGCGGCGGTGGATCCAGAACCACTGGTCGAGATGCTCGCGCACCACGGCCTCGAGCGAGTCGTTCAGCGCCTGTGTCATCTCGGCCGGGGTGCCGCGCGGGATCGGCGCATCCACGCGGATCTCGAAGTCGAGCCCGTTCTCGGCGCGGATGGCATAGACCGGAACCAGCGGCGCGTCATATTTCAGCGCGAGATCGGCGGCCGAAAGCGCGGTCTTGGCCGGATGGCCGAAGAAGCGCAGCACCGCGCCGTCGCGCATGTGGACGTCGATCAGCAGGCCCAGCATCCCGCCGCCCTTGAGGTGGCGCAGCATCCCCGCGAGCCCCGCCTTGCCGCGGGCGAAGACCGGGCCGCCGATCGCCGCCATGGCGCGGACGTAATGCTCGTTGAAATAGCGGTTGTTCATCGGCCGGTAGAGGCCGCCGATCTCGAAGCCGCGGGCGCGGAGCGCGGCGCGGCTCGCATCGTAATTGCCGAAATGGCCGGTCACGATCACGACCGGTCGCCCGGCTTCATGGGCGGCCTCGAGCGTGGCGAGCCCCGGCCCTGTGACGGGCGCGCGTGCGGCCCGCTCGACGAAGGCCTGCCCCGAATAGGATTCGATCACCGCCCGGCCCACATTGTCCGGGACCCTGCGCATGAGGCGCCGCACCTCGGCCTCCGGCAGGTTGGGCAGCACCCGTGCGAGGTTGGCGCGCACCCGCCGGTCCCAGCCCGCGAAGGGCGCGATGAGGCGCGACATGACCCAGCCGCAGAGCGGTACCCGCCACGCGTAGGGCAGCAGAAGTAGCGCCCCGATCAGGGCGCGCAGAAGGCGGTCTTGCGCCCATGCGGCAGGTCCGGTTCGTCTGGAAGCCATGGTCTCCGCGGTCAGCGCCGCCTTCGTTGGGTGGTCCAGACATAGAGACCCGTCCTGCGAACCTCAAGCGGAGGGGGCGAGGGAACCGTGCCCGACGCTTCCACGGGCGGCTTCGCGCCGCAGGGATCCCGCAGGCCGGACCCGGGCGACGACGGTCGCAGATCCCAATGGCTGCGCCCGGAAGGTCGGACGGCTGAGCCTGTTGGCCGGTTCCGCGGGTGTCCACCGCCTGTCCTGCGAAAGGGTAGCTTCGGCATTGCGGGCTGCGATGATGACGGTCATGCGGTGGCACCGGAGGTCATCCGCCCTCTTCCTCCTCCACCACCAGAACGAGCTCACCGGCCGCCTCGAGCTGGCGGATGCCGGCCACCACGGCGTTCATCGCCTCCTCCGCCTCTTTGTCCTTCACCCGTCCGCGCGCGGCGGCATCCTCGCGCAGCGACTGGGCGAGGCGCTGGGACATGTTGGAGAGCAGGAACTCCACCCCCTCGGACAGCTCCGGGCGGCTGGAGGCGGCGGCGATCACCGCCACCAGCCGCGCCTGCTCCACCACCCGGGTAACCTTCGGCACATCGCGCCCCAGCACCCGGCGCGGGACATGTTCGAAGGTGAAGATGGCCTTGCGCACCTGCTCGGCGAAGGCCGCGTCGGCCTCGTCGAGCCCCTTCAGAACCTCGTCGCGGGTAACCGCGGCCGAGACGTTGAGGATCGCCCCGACCCGCTCGACCGGCGTCGCCGTGAAGGCGCGCGGCGGCTCGGCCTCGAGCTGACCCAGAAGCGAGAGGCCGATCCGCCGCACCGTCTCGGGCTCGACCGAGCCGGTCATCGACACGGCATAGGCCACGCGCCGCGCCTTCTCGCCCGGCAGCTTGCCCAGAACCTCGGCCGCCTTCGGCACCGGCAGCTTCGAGAGCATGACCGCGGCCACCTCCACGCTCTCCTCTTCCACCACCTTCAGGAGTTTCTCGGCCGGCAGGGTCACGATCCGCTCCCACGGATCGCCCTTCACCCCCGCCTGCCGGCGCAGACGGGTCGCCGCCGAGGGGCTGATGTGGCCGTCCATCACGGCCAGCGCGCCGTCGAGCCCGCCGGGGAAGGAGAGGCCTACGGACTCGAGCTCTTCGACGAATTCCTCGATCACTGCGGTCATGGTGGAGCGGTCGACCGTCCGCATCCGGGCCATCTGCTCGGCGAGGCCTTCCTGCATGTCATCGGGCAGGGAAGTGAGGGGCAGGGGTGCGCCTTCGGCCAGAAGAAGCCGCACGATGATCGCCGCCTTCTCGCGGCGCGAGAGGGGACGGGGGCCGTCCTCCTCCCCATCTAAGGACACCGCCCCGCGAGCGGGGCGGAACCGTGCCAGAGCCTGTGCCATGCTGTCCCGAATCGCTGATCCTCGGGGTCCAGCTTGGCGGCCCGGCGGTTAAGGCCGCCTTATCCGGTGACGGTCGTGCAGGCCTTGGTGGCGCTGTCGTAGACCTGCCCGTCGCCACAGGCCGAGGCGGTGGTCTGGTGCTTCATCGGGCAGTCCGCCATCGCCAGCGCGGGGGCGGCGATCAGGGCGAGGGTCGCGAGGGTCAGCTTCGTCATTCATTCCTCCTGTCAGGGGTGGGATGGCAAAGGCCGGCGTCAATCGCACCCACGGAGGCTAACATGATTCGCCCCGCGGCGGAGACCGCGGGGCGTCACGCACGCGTGAAGGACGAGCTTTCCCGCTCAGGCGCCGAAGACGCGGGCGAAGATCGTGTCCACATGCTTGAGGTGATAGCCGAGATCGAACTTCTCCTCGATCTCGGCCGGGCTCAGCGCGGCCGTCACCTCGGGATCGGCCAAGAGCTCCTCCTTGAAGTCGCGGCCCTGTTCCCAGACCTTCATCGCGTTGCGCTGAACGAGCCGGTAGGCATCCTCGCGGCTGACGCCCGCCTGCGTCAGGGCCAGCAGCACGCGCTGGCTCATGACGAGGCCGCGGAACTTGTTCATGTTCTTCAGCATGTTTTCGGGATAGACCACGAGCTTTTCGATCACGCCCGCGAGGCGGTGCAGCGCGAAATCGAGCGTGATGGTGGCGTCGGGGCCGATCGCGCGCTCGACCGAGGAATGCGAGATGTCGCGCTCGTGCCAGAGCGCCACATTCTCCATCGCGGGCACAACGGCCATGCGCACCAGCCGGGCGAGGCCCGTCAGGTTCTCGGTCAGCACCGGGTTGCGCTTGTGCGGCATGGCCGACGAGCCCTTCTGGCCGGGCGAGAAGAACTCTTCGGCCTCGAGCACCTCGGTGCGCTGCATGTGGCGGATCTCGATGGCGACATTCTCGATCGAGGAGGCGATGACGCCGAGCGTCGCGAAGAACATCGCATGCCGGTCGCGCGGGATCACCTGCGTCGAGACCGTCTCTGGCACGAGGCCGAGCTGGGCGCAGACATGCTCTTCCACCGCCGGGTCGATGTTGGCGAAGGTGCCGACCGCACCCGAGATGGCGCCGGTGGCGATCTCGGCGCGCGCATTGACGAGGCGCGTGCGGTTGCGCGCCATCTCGGCATAGAAGCGGGCGAAGGTCAGGCCCATGGTGGTGGGCTCGGCATGGATGCCGTGGCTGCGGCCGATGCGGACGGTGTCCTTGTGCTCGAGCGCGCGGGCCTTCAGCGCGGCCAGCACCCGGTCGAGCCCCGCGAGCAGCAGGTCAGAGGCGCGCACGAGCTGGATGTTCAGCGTCGTGTCGAGCACGTCCGAGGAGGTCATGCCCTGATGGACGAAGCGCGCCTCGTCGGCGCCCACAATCTCGGCCAGATGGGTGAGGAAGGCGATCACGTCATGTTTCGTCACCGCTTCGATCTCGTCGATGCGGGCCACGTCGAAGGTCGCCTCGGCGGCCTTCCAGACGGCTTCGGCATTCGCTTTCGGGATCACGCCGAGGGCGGCCTGCGCGTCGCAGGCATGGGCCTCGATCTCGAACCAGATGCGGAACTTCGTCTCGGGCGACCAGATGGCCACCATGTCGGGGCGGGAATAGCGCGGGATCATCGGGGCCTCTCCTTCTACCGGCGGGGTCGCCTTAGCGCCCGTGGCCGGTGCTGGCAAGGCTTCGGGGCGCGGATCGCTTGCCGCCGGGGCAGGCGGCCGCTCCCGGGTCAGAGCGGCTCGGCGTCGCGGTAGAGCTCCCATTCCTCGAGAGTTCGGCCATCGGGCAGGTGGCAGTAGCCGGTCTGGCCCGCCCCCTCGCTGCGGATCTCGAGCCGTCCGCCGCGCTGGGTGCAATAGACCGAGGCCGGATTGGCCATGCCCGACCGGTGGAGGTCGCCGGGCGCGGCCACCGGCGTGGGATCGGGACCGCCGCAGGCCGGCAGGGCGAGGATGAGGAGGAGCGGCGCGCGGGAGAGGAACATGGGGAAGCCTTGGGCCAGAGCAGGGCAGGGAGAGCGGGCGGGGTCGTGTCCGATCTTCACAGCGCGGCCCGCCCGCCGCAAGGGGCTGTGCCCGGATGCGGGGGCGGGGCGGCGAAAATCGGACGGCGGCGGCGCGGGACCGGGCTCGGCCTGACGGTCATTCGGCCGGCCGGCCCTCGACCGGGGGCGGCATCCGCGTGGCGTCGTGCAGCTCGCGCAGGAGGCGGGTCTGCTCCTCGGCCTTCGGCCGCGAAAGGCCTGCGAGCAGGAGATAGGCCACCGGCGTGAGGTAGAGCGTGGCCACCGTGGCAAGGCCGAGGCCCCCCACGATGATCCAGCCCAGCACCTCGCGCGCCTCGGCGCCGGCGCCGGCCGCGAAGACCAAAGGAAGCCCTCCCAGCACGGTGGCGATCATGGTCATCATCACCGGGCGCAGGCGGATCGCGCAGGCATCCTCGATGGCCCGCCGCACCGGCAGGCCCTCGTCGCGCAGCTGGTTCGCGAACTCGACGATCAGGATGCCGTTCTTGGCCATGATCCCCACCAGCAGGACAAGCCCGATCTGGCTGTAGACGTTGAGGCTGCCGCCGGTGGCCACCAGCGCGAAGATCGCGCAGGCGAGCCCGAGCGGCACGGTCGCCATCACGATGAAGGCCGAGACGAAGCTCTCGAACTGCGCGGCCAGCACCAGAAGCACGATCACGATGGCGAAGCCGAAGGTGGCCGTCAGCCCGGAGGAGGTCTCGCCCAATGTCGCGGCCTCGGCCAGGGGCTCGATCCGGCTGTCGCCGGGCAGGATGTCGGCCGCCAGCCGCTCCACCTCTTCCAGAGCCTCGCCGAGCGCCAGCTCGGGCGTGAGGCTGGCCGAGATCGGCACCGCCCGCAGCTGCCCCTCGCGCGAAAGCTCGGGCGCCACGGCCCGTTCGGTGAGGGTCACGAAGCTCGAGATCGGCACCATCTGCCCGTCGCCCGACTGCACGAAGATCCGTTCGAGGTCGCCGGGATCGTTCACCGGATCGGTGGTGGAGAGCATCTGGATGTCGTAGCTCGCATCGTCGAGGAAGACCGTGCCCACCGTGCGGCCATCGAGCACCGCCTGCAGCGCCTCGCCGAGCCCCGTGATCTCGATCCCGAGGTCGGAGGCGCGGGTGCGGTCGACCTCGATGAAGAGTTGCGGCTGCGTCGTCTCGTAGCCGAGCCGCACCTGGCCGAAGGCCGGGTTCTCCTCCATCCGGTCGACGAGTTCCTGCGCGCCTTCGGCCAGCCGGGCGTAGCTGTCGCCCACCACCGCGAAGCTCAGCCCCTGGCCCGCGCCGCGGACGCCAAGCGAGTTCGGCTGGATGGCGAAGGCGCGGATGCCCACGATGCGGCTCAACCCCTCGTTCAGCTCGGCTGCGATCTCCTGCTGGCTGCGGTCGCGGTCCTCCCACGGGGCGAGCGAGATCACCATGAAGCCGCGGTTGTCGCGGCTGCCCGAGCCCGCGATGGCGAAGACGCTGAAGACCTCGCCCTTCTCGCGCAGGGGGGCGATCAGATCCTCGATCTCGCGCATCTTGCCGTCGGTATATTCGAGCGCCACGCCCTGCGGCGCCTGCACCGACATCAGGATCACCGACCGGTCTTCGGAAGGGGTCAGCTCCTGCTTCAGCGTGCCGAAGAGGAAGACGGCGGTCAGCGCGAAGCCCGTGGCAATGGCCAGCGTGACGGCTGGCGCGTCGAGCGCCCAGTGCAGCGTCCGGCGGTAGAAGGCCGCGAGCGTCCGGCCGAGCCAGACCACCGGGCCGCGGGCGTGGCTCTCGTCGCCCGCGCGCAGGAAGCGGCTGGCGAGGACGGGGCAGAGGCTCAGCGCCGTCACCGACGAGAGCAGGACCGAGATCGCCAGCGTGAAGCCGAACTCGCGGAAGAGGCCGCCGGTCTGGCCGGGCAGGAAGGAGAGCGGGATGAAGACGGCGGCCAGCGTCGTCGTCGTGGCGATGACGGCGAAGAAGACCTGCTGGGTCCCGAGCACGGCCGCGGCCCGCGGCCCGATCCCCTGCGCCCGCCAGCGCACGATGTTCTCCAGCACGACGATGGCATCGTCCACCACCATCCCGGTGGCCAGCACAAGGGCCAGGAGCGTGAGGATGTTGATCGAGAAGCCCGCGATCCAGATGGCGGCGAGCGTGCCCACCAGTGCCACGGGGATGGCCAGCGTGGGGATCAGGGTGGCGCGCATGTCGCGCAGGAAGAGGTAGATGATCGCCACCACGATCAGGACCGACAGGCCGAGCGCGATCTCGACCTCGTGGATCGCGCCGTTGATGAAGGTCGCGTCGTCCGAGGTCACGAAGATGCGGACATCCTGCGGCAGGTCGGCCTGCAGCCCCGCCACGATCTCGCGCACCGCCTTCGAGATCTCGAGCGTGTTGCTCTGGGCCTGCCGGATGATCCCGAGGCCCACCCCGTTCTCGCCGTTCGCCCGCAGATAGGAGGCGCCGGGTTCGGGGCCGAGCTCGACCGTGGCCACATCGCCCAGCCGCACGTCGGGCGCGATCTCGAGCGCCTCGAAGGCTGCGGGGGTGGTGACGGTCGCGGTCGTGCGGACCACGAGGCTCTGGCGGTCCGAGGTGAGCGAGCCCGCCGGCGCATCGTAGGCCACATTGCCGAGGGCGGTGCGCAGATCGGCGAGCGTCAGCCCCCGCGAGGCCAGAAGCATCTGATCCACATCGACGCGGAAGATGGGCGTGCGGTCGCCGTAGATCTGGAGGTCCGCCACGCCCGGAGCGGCGAGAAGCCGGCTCTCGATCTGGTCCTCGACGATCTGGGTCAGCTCCTGCGCCGAGCGGCGGGCCGAGGTCACGGCCACCCGCATCACCGCCTCGGAATTGGCATCGGCCTTCACGATGCGCGGTTCGTCGGCGTCGTCGGGCAGATTGTTGCGGATGCGCGAGATCGAATCGCGCATGTCGCTGGCGGCCACGTCGAGATTGGTGTCGTCGTTGAACTCAACCGTCACCTGACTGCGCCCGAAGCGCGAGCTGGAGGAGATGGACTTCACCCCCGCCACGCGCGAGGCCGCGCCCTCGATCTCGTCGGTCACTTCCTGATCGATCGTCTCGGAAGAGGCGCCGTCGAAGGTCGTGGTGACGGTGATGACGGGGCTGTCCACGTCGGGCAGCTCGCGCACGTCGGCGCCGTAGAGCGCGGCCAGCCCCGCGATCAGGATCAGCGCATTCAGCACGAAGGCGAGGATCGGACGGCGGATGAAGAGCGCCGTGTTGGAATGGGCAAGCTCGCGCTCGTCGGGTTCGGGAAGCGTGGACATGGGTCAGCTCTTCGAGCCGGAGGGGGCGGCCGCCTCGGGCTCCACCAGCGCCACCGGGCCGCCGGGGCGCAGCGTCTGCACGCCCTCGACCACCACCAGATCGTCGGGGCGGAAGGTGGCCTGCACCAGCACCGCATCGGCGTCGCGCTGCAGGATCCGCGCGGAGACCCGCTCGGAGCGGCCCTCGCGCACCACCCAGACATAGGAGCCGTCGGCGCCCCACTGGATCGCCAGCGGATCGACGGCGGGGCGCGGCTCGCCCGGAAGCTCGAGCCGGATCGAGAAGGACATGCCCGCGCGCAGCCGGTCGTCCGCATTGGGGATGGTGGCGCGGATGCGCAGAGTGCGGCTCGCCTCGTCCACGCGGTTGTCGAGCGCGCTGATCCGGCCCTCGAGCGGCTCCTGCGGGCCCGAGAGCGGCGTGGCCGTCACCCGGTCGCCGATGCCCACCTTGCCCACCACGCGCTCGGGCACGCGGAAATCCACGAGGAGGCTCGTGCGGTCGTCGAGCTGGGTCAGCAGGTCGCCCCGGCTGATCTGGTCGCCGACCTCGACCTCGATGATGCCGACCCAGCCGTCGAAGGGCGCGACGATTCGGTGCTGCGAGAGCTCGAAGCGCGCCTGCTGCAGCTCGAGCTCGGCGGTGCGGACGGCCAAAAGCGCCTCCTGCCGCGCGAGGTCGCTGGTGACGCCCGAGCCTGCGAGCCGCTCGGCGCGGGCCAGATCCTCGCGCGCGTCGGCGAGGATCAGCTCGGCGCGGTTGACGGCGATGCGCGCGGCTTCGCTGTCGAGCGAGGCGATGAGGTCGCCCGCCGCCACGCGGCTGCCGGGCTCGATGGGGATGGCGTCGATCCGGCCCTCGACCTCGGGAGCGAGGGTGACGGCGCGGACGGCGCGGGCGCTGCCCACCGCAGTGACGATGGCATTGAGCGGGCGCTCCTCGGGCGGCGCTGCGACGACCCGGGTGGTGGGCGCGCCGCCCGGGCCGCCCCGCGGGCCCGGAGCCGCCTGCGCCTCGCTGTCCTGCGCCACAAGGCCTATCCGCTCCATCGGGGCGAGCAGCCCCACCCGCGCCAGCATGGGCCGGGCGGCGGGCACATAGAGCACCCAGATGACCAGAACCGCCGCGGCGACGGCCAGCACGAGCAGGCCCTGCTTCACCAGTGACATCGTCCCTCCTCGGTTGTCGCGGCCCCTGATACGCCGCGCCTGCCTCGTTCCGTCGTTTCTTCTAGCGCGAAGGCTGTAAAGATCGCAGCCCCATCCCCGCCGGAGCCTGCACATCATGGCACAAATGCGTGATCGGCGGGGGAGGGCGGCGCGGGTTCACGCGGACGTGCGCTTTCGGCGCGGAACTTGAAACGCGGCGCGCCCTGCTATCATTGAGACTTGCGGTCGCCCGAGGTCACCCATGTTCATCGTCAGTCCCTCCACGATATGGAACCGGAACGCGCTCGAGACGCGGCAGGTGCCGCGGCGGATCTTCGGGCGGGTGATGCTGCTGCCGCGCCGCGGCTTCCCGCTGCGCCTCGTCTGGCGGATGGCGTTCGAGACGCAGATGCTGCGCTTTCTGGGCGTGCTCGCGCCCTTCGTGGCGGCCATGTTCGTCTGGCGGCAGAGCGCGCTCGCCATCGCGCAGGCGCCGCTCCTGATGATCGTGGCCATCCTCTATGTCGAGACGAACGTGCTGCGCATCCCGAAGGAAAGGCGAGCGAAGATGATCGACCGCGCCGAGGCCGACCGGGGGCTCGACCTGCTGCAGGTGCGCGGGCGGGCGATCCTGACGCGGATCGCGGCACGGCGGCAGCTTGCGTCCGGCGTTCTGCATCTGGTCGTGGAACAGTCGGACATGGCCTATATCACGCCGCTGACCTTCGTCTCGGTCCAGTCGGAAGCGGAGCCGGAGGTGGTCCGTCTGAGCCGCGAGGAGGAGGCCATGATCCGCCGCGACCTGTTCGGCGCGCCGCTCACCGAACGGAAGCTGCTGCGGATCAACCTCCTCGAGAATGTCTTCCTGCGCGACGTGGCGCTCGACATGCGAGGGGTCTCGGCGCATGCGCGGCTGGCGGCGCTGTCGGGCTGAGGCGACGGCCGGTTGAGGCGAAGGCCGGGGGCGCTGCCCCCGGACCCCCGGGATATTTGGGCAGAGTGAAAGACGGGAGGTTCAGCCGAACGCCAGGGCCCGCGGGCTGCCGGGGGGCGGCGGGCGGAGGCTGCGGCCCTGACGAGGAGCTAGGGCGGCAAGGGGCGCAGGGTGCAGGCTGGAGGCGGACCCCGAGAGAGCTCGAGCGGTCCTGCTGTGTTCCGGGCGGCGGATCCGAGGAGCCGCCGCCGGGTAATGCCCGCCTTGGGAGGCGGTCTCAGTCGGCCTCTTCGGCGGCCACCAGCACCATCACGCTCTGCCAGCCGACCGGGAGGGTGCCCAGAGCGGGCTCGTCGCAGGCGATGCGCTCGCGCGACGTGTCGATCTTCAGCCGCCACTCGCCCTCGGGCAGCGCGAAGTCGCCGTCGTCGCCCGCGTTCAGCACCACGAGGAGGTCGCGCCCGCGCGGGAGGTCGAGCCGGAGCGCGAAGAGCCTGAGCTCGCCCTCGTTCCAGTCGCCCTCCTCCATCTCGCGCCCGGCAGGATGGAGCCACGTAGCCACCGGCGTGTCGTGCTGCACCGCGTCCGGGCCCACGGCGAAGCGGGCACGCGATATGCCGCCGTCGGCCTTGCGGAACTCGGCGAGGTCCGCCACGGCGCGGATCAACTCGTCGCGCGCCTCCTCCCAGTCGAGCCAGGCGATCTCATTGTCCTGGCAGTAGGCGTTGTTGTTGCCCTGCTGGCTCTGGCCGAACTCGTCGCCCGCGAGGATCATGGGCACGCCCTGCGACAGGAACAGCGTGGCGAGCATGGCCTTCACCCGCCGCAGCCGCGCCTCGAGGATGCCGGGATCGTCGGTCGGCCCCTCGGCGCCCAGATTGTGCGACAGGTTGTGCGAATGGCCGTCGCGGTTGTCCTCGCCGTTCGCCTCATTGTGCTTCTCGTCGTAGGAGACGAGGTCCCAGGCGGTGAAGCCGTCATGGGCCGCGATGAAGTTGACCGACGAGGTCGCAGGCCGGTGCGAATGGGAGAACTGCACCGGCGAGCCCAGAAGACGCTGCGACACGTCGCCGATCAGCCCGGGGTCGCGCCGCCAGAAGGCGCGGAGGTCGTCGCGCGCCTTGTCGTTCCATTCGCGGAACGGCCAGGGGAAGCCGCCGACCTGATAGCCGCCCTCGCCGATGTCCCAGGGTTCGGCGATCAGCTTGACCATCGAGAGCACCGGATCCTGCCGGATCGCCGCGAAGAACGTGCCGCCGCGTTCGAACCCCTCGGGCTCGCGGCCGAGTGTCGAGGCGAGGTCGAAGCGGAAGCCGTCGACATGCATGACTTCGACCCAGTAGCGCAAGGAGTCCATCACCATGCGCAGCACCATCGGATGGGCCACGTTGAGCGTGTTGCCGGTGCCAGTCGTGTCGAAGGAATGGCGCTTCGCCTCGGGCGAGAGCAGGTAGTAGGAGGCATTGTCGATGCCGCGGAACGAGAGCGTCGGGCCCTTCTCGTTGCCCTCGCAGGTGTGGTTGTAGACCACATCGAGGATCACCTCGATGCCGGCATCGTGGAACCGCTTGATCGCCCGCTTCACCTCGCGCATGGAGCCCGACTTCGTGTAGGGCCGATAGGGCGCGAAGAAGGAGAGCGTGTTGTAGCCCCAGTAGTTCGACAGGCCCTTCTCGATCAGGTGGCGGTCGTTGAGGAAGCCGTGGATGGGCAGAAGCTCGATCGCCGTGACCCCGATGGCCTTCAGATGGTCGATCACCGCCGGCGAGGCGAGGCCCTTGAAGGTGCCGCGATCCTCTTCCGGCACGCCCGGATGGCGCATGGTCAGACCCTTCACATGGGCCTCGTAGATCACGGTGTCCTGCCAGCGGTGCCGGAGCGCCTTGTCCGCCTCCCAGTCGAAGGCCGGATCGACCACCACCGCCTTCGGCATGAAGGGTGCGCTGTCGCGCGGATCGAGTTCGAGATCGTCGCCGCCGATCGGATAGCCGAAGAGCGCATCGTCCCAGATCAGGTCCCCGCGCAGTTCGCGGGCATAGGGGTCGATCAGCAGCTTGTTCGGGTTGAAGCGATGGCCCTCTTCGGGCGCATGGGGGCCGTGGACACGGTAGCCGTAGGTCTGTCCTTCGCGGATGCCGGGCAGGTAGCCGTACCAGATCCCGCCCTCGTAGGAGGGCAGATCGAGGCAGTGGGTCTGGGTCTGGCCGGTCTCGTCGAAGAGGCAGAGCTCGACCCGCGTGGCATTCTCGGAGAAAAGGGGGAAATTGGTGCCCTCGCCGTCGAAATCCGCCCCGAGCCGGTTGGGATGGGCCGAGGACATGTCGAACTTGAGCGGCGGGGCCGGGCGGGTCGGGCGCTTCATGCCGAGCGACCCATGCGGGAGTCGGCGAAGGGCGCGACCAGCCGGCCGCGGTCGGCGGCGCGGCGGGCGAGCATGGGGGTCGTCACGAGAACCGTGCCCTCCTCGGTGCGGCGGAACCAGCGGGCGTCCTCGTCGGGATCCTCGCCGATGACGAGACCTGCGGGCACCGAGGTGCCGGGGGCCACGATGGTGCGGGTGAGGCGCACGCCGGGCGCCACGCGCGCGCCGGGCAGCAGCACGCTCTCGTCGAGCATGGTCCAGCGGCCGGGCAGGTCCCCGCCGAGCCGCGGGGAATGAAGCGCGATGCCGCCGGTCTGCATGCGGAAGGCGAACTGGATCAGCTCGCCGGTCGCGGCCTTCATCTCGTGCTCGCTCGCCGCGATGCGCGGCGGCAGCGCGCAGGGTGCCTCGCCCGTCTGGAACTCGAGCTGTGCCAGGCGGTAGGCATCGAGCGTGCCCACGTCGCGCCAGTAGAAGTTGTCGCCCGGCACGCGGTAGGCATGGGCCTCGCCCAGGGCCACCGCGAGCGGCAGGATGTCATGGCCGAAGTCCTGCGTTGCGCCGGGGATGATCCGCAGCACCGAGGCAAGCCAGTCGAGGTCGAAGACATAGATCCCCATGCTGACCTGCGCCCGTCCGGGAATGGCCGGATCGGCGGGCACCACCGCGGGCTTTTCGAGGAAGCTCTCGATGCGGCCGCCTTCGCTCGTGCGCACCACGCCGAATTCCGAGGCGCGGTCGGTGGGCACCGTATCCACGGCCACCGTGGCGGAGGCGCCAGACGCACGGTGGGCCGCCACCATGTCCGCGTAATCCATCTCATAGACATGGTCGGCCGCGAGCACCACGAGCTCGCGCACCCCTTCGGACTGAAGCTCGGCGAGGTTCGCGGCCACCGCCGCGGCCGTCCCGCCATAGCCCTGAGGACTGCCCGTCACCGCGGTGCCCTCGCGCAGACGCAGGCTGCCCCCGGCGAAGCGGCTGGCCCAGCGGCTCTCGAGGTGGTGGGCCAGCGTCTCCGGGCGGTATTGCGTGGCCACGATCATCCGGGTCAGGCCCGAGCGCGCCGCATTGGCGAGGGTGAAGTCGACGATCCGCCGCGGCCCGGCGAAGGGCAGGGCGGGCTTGCATTCGCGGGACGTCAACTCATGCAGGCGGGAGCCGCGACCTCCCGCGAGGAGGACCGTAAAGGTGGTGGACAGGTCCGGCCGTTGGGCGTCGCGCATGGGGTTCGCATCCAGTTGTCGTGAAGTTGCGCGCTTCAACCGCCCGGCTGTCCCGCGGTTCCGCGGCGGCATGAAAAAAGGCTTGCGATCCGGGAGCCTGTGCCACCGGCTGCCTGTCCGCTGTGCAGGCGGCTGCGGCTCTCGGTCAGGCCTGCTCTTTGCGGGTCAGGACTGGGGTGCCGCACGACGTCGCGAGGCACGTCCGCGTCCGCGGTCCGGCGCGCATGGCGCGCCTCGGGACGGGACAGGATGCGGAACCTGCGGCCGGCCTGAGCCACCGATCCGGTCCGGCGGGCGGAGCGGCCGTTCGGGCAGAGATGCTGGCGGAACCGGCAACTTCATGGGACGTTCCTCTGCCCAGATCCGAGGAGTCGCGCATGGCCGACAGCAGCTTCCGCACCACGCCCCGCCGGGCATCTGCCGCGACGGCGCGCAGACCGGACGGGGGTGCGGCTGTCCGCGGCGTCGGTCAGGTCCGGCGCTGCCAGGCCCGCACGAGCGCCGCCGCCGCATCCGCGAGCTGCCGGCGGCTGTCCATCTCGAGCCGGGCGGCCACCGCCCCGATCCGGGCCAGCTCGCGCGTCAAGGCGCCCGCATGACCGGCCGCGGCCTCCTGTTCGGAACTCCCAGACCGCCCAAGCTCGAACTGCGAGCCGAGGAAATAGTCGGGATGCCCGATGCTGCCTCCCACGGGATGCAGGAAGAGGAGATTGTCGAACCGCTCGCCCGAGAATCGGTAGTTGCGCAGCACGACCTGCGTCTCTTGCCCCTTGGACAGCGCCTCGCGGATGTCGGCCCGCGCCTGCTCGTTCTCGCCCTCGCGCTGGAGGAACCGGCAGTTGAACCCGAGGATCCGCCCTTCGGTATAGCCGGTCATCCGCAGGAACGGAGGGTTGGCCAGCACCAGCGGCTGTTCGGACAGGGACATGTCCACCAGCGTCAGGGCCACGCCCGAGCGATCGAAGATCCCGCGGATCTTCTCGAACTGTTTTTGGTCCATTCCCCCTCGCCTCCTGTGCCGCCGGAGCGTATGCGTCGGGTTGTCGCAGTTCCAGACCGAAAGTTTACGACATGACGGAAATGCTTTCCGCCGCCGAATCCGCGGCCGATCGCGACCTGGTCCTTCTCGGGATCGGGGCCTCGGCCGGCGGGCTGGAGGCGTTCCAGAGCCTGCTCGGTGCGCTGAGGCCCACCGACCGGTTCGCGCTGATCCTCGTGCAGCATCTCGATCCGGAACATGAAAGCCTGCTGCCCGAGCTTCTGTCCAAGCGCACGCGGCTGCCGGTGCAGTCCATCGAGGACGGAATGGAGATCGAGAGCGGCAACGTCTATCTCATCCCGCCGGCCTTCGGCCTCGACATCCGCGGCCGGGTCCTGAAGCTCGTGCCGTTCGAGGCGCCGCGGGGGCTGCGCCGGCCCATCGACAGCTTCTTCCAGGCGCTCGCGCGCGAGCATGGCAGCAATGCGGCGGGCGTGATCCTGTCGGGCACGGGATCGGACGGATCGAACGGCGTCCGGGCGATCAAGGAGGCGGGCGGTCTCGTCTTCGCGCAGGATCCCAAGGACGCCCGCTACGACGGGATGCCCCGCTCGGCCATCGGCACGGGGGCGGTCGATCTCGTGCTGCCTGCGGCCGAGATGATCGGCGTGCTGCGCGATTTCCACGACCGCGCCTCGGGGATCGCGCCGACCATCGAGAGCGACGCGGAGTTCATCGAGAAGGTGGTGCGCAACGTGCGCTACCGCACGGGCCACGACTTCTCCGGTTACAAGAGCGGCACGCTCCTCAGGCGAATCACGCTGCGCATGTCGGTGCTGGGGCTTACGGAGCCCGGCGACTATCTGCGCGAACTGGTGCAGAACCGGGGCGAGGCCGATCGGCTGTTCCGTGACCTGCTCATCAATGTCACCAGCTTCTTCCGCGACCCTGCGGCCTTCGACGCGCTGGCGCGGGTGGCGATCCCCGGGATCCTCGAGGAGAAGGGCCGCGGCGACGAGCTGCGGGTCTGGGTGCCGGGCTGTTCGACGGGGCAGGAGGCTTATACGGTCGCGATGATCCTCGCCGACGCGATGACGCGGCTCGACGTGCGTGCCCGGCTCTGCGTCTTCGGGACCGACATCGACGAGGATGCGCTCGCCATCGCGCGGCGGGCGCAATATCCCAATTCCATCGCCTCCGAGGTGCCGCCGCAGTTTCTCGAGCGCTACTTCACCCCCACCCGGCACGGTTTCGAGGTGCGCGGAGAGCTGCGCGACATGGTGCGCTTCTCGTCCCAGAGCCTCGTCAAGGATCCGCCCTTCTCCCGCCTCGACCTCATCACCTGCCGCAACCTGCTGATCTACTTCAATCACGAGCTGCAGGAGCTGGCGCAGCGCGTGTTTCACTACGCGCTCCGGCCCGGCGGTTTCCTGATGCTCGGCCCCTCCGAGACGGCCAAGGCCGAGGGCGACCCCTTCGTGAATGTGGTGCCCGAGCACCGGATCTACCGGCGCAACGATGCGCTGGCGCGTTCGCTCGACCTGCCGCGCGGCTTCCGCAGCATCTCGCTTGCCTCCGAGGCAACGCACGATGCGCTGCCCGAGCAGATCTTCGGGCTGCCCTATGCCGCGGCCGAGGCGCTGGTCGTGCGCCATGTGCCGCCGTTCCTGCTCATCGGACCGCAGGACGAGGTGACGCGCGTGGGGGCGGGCGCCGAGAGGTTCGTGCGTCTCAATCCCGGCACCGCGTCGCTCGGCATCCGCGCCTTGATCCTTCCCGAGCTCGAGCAGCCGCTGAAGCGGCTTCTGACCGGAAGCGGGCTCGCCGGCGGCAGCTTCCGCCAGACACGGGTCGAGCTTTCCCGGGACGGAGAGGCGCAGGAGGTGACGATCGGCTGCGAGACCCTGTCGAACGGTCTGCGTCTCGTGACCTTCGGCACCATCGCCAGCCCCTCCTCCGGCTCCGCCGCGGACCCCGACACGCGGATCGTGCTCGACGAGGCCTATGTGAGCCAGATCGAGGACGAGCTCGAGGAGGCGCGCCTGATGGTGCGCACCACGGTGGAGGAACTCGAGACGTCGAACGAGGAGCTGAAGAGCTCGAACGAGGAAATGATGTCGATGAACGAGGAGCTCCAGTCGGCGAACGAGGAGCTCTCGACCACCAACGAGGAGCTGCAGACCAAGCTTGCCGAACTTGCCGAGGTCAATGCGGACCTCGCGAACTTCATGTCCTCCACCCAGATCGCGACCGTCTTCCTCGACCGCGAGCTGCGGTTGCGCTCCTTCACCCCCGAGGCCGCCACCTGGTTCCGCTTCGTGGAGCAGGACCGCGGGCGCGAGATCACCGACATCCGCGCGCGTCTCGATATCGGGACCATCGCCGACGTCTGCCGTCGGGTGATGGCGGAGGGCCCGGCCG
This sequence comes from Cereibacter sphaeroides 2.4.1, assembly GCF_000012905.2. Lineage (NCBI taxonomy): Bacteria > Pseudomonadati > Pseudomonadota > Alphaproteobacteria > Rhodobacterales > Paracoccaceae > Cereibacter > Cereibacter sphaeroides. The sequence goes on from NC_007493.2 coordinate 847,019, forward strand.
AAGAGGTGGCGATGGTCTCGACCGATGGCGAGTCCGAGGTGATCGTGCGGTTCGCGCCCTATCGCAGCGGTTCGGGCGATCGGGGCGGGGTCGTCTTCTCGATCTTCGATGTGACCGCCGTCACCCGCTTCGCCCGCGCCGCCGAGGAGGCTTCGGCCGACGCCCGCGCCAGTGCCGAGGAAATCGAGGAACTCTATCTCGGCAGTCCCGGCGCGATGGGCCTCGTCGACCGCGACTTCCGCTATCTGCGCGCCAATCCCAAGATGGCCGATTTCAGCGGCCTGCCCAATGAGAACCTCATCGGCCGGTCGATCTCGGAGGTCCATCCCGACGTGGCGGGGCGCATGGTGGCCTCGGTCCGCCGGGTGTTCGACAGCGGCGAGCCGGTGCTGCGGCAGGTGGTGCGCGGCACGACGCCCGCCGATCCCGACGTGCCGCGCGTCTGGGAGATCGACTGGTATCCCGTCCATCGCTCGGACGGGGTGCGGGCCGTGGGCTTCAACGTCACCGACGTGACCCGGCTTCTGGAACTTCAGGCCGACCTGCGCCGCATCATGCGCGAGCTGCAGCACCGGGTGAAGAACATGCTTTCGAACGTGATCGCGCTGGTCAACCGGGCGCGGCGCGAGCAGGGCGACCCGCAGGAGATCCTCGAGACGCTGGCGCAGCGGATCCGGGCGCTCGCCAACACCCACAATCTGCTCACCTCGGAAAACTGGGCCTCGACCTCGCTCAGCGACATCTTCGCGCTCGAGCTTCTGAACGTCTATGGCGAGGAGCGGGTGACGCTCCGCGGCCCCGAGATGCGGCTCAACGCCCGCGCCACGCTGAGCCTCGGCATGGTGATCCATGAACTCGCCACCAACGCGTCGAAATACGGTGCCTTCTCGCGGCCCGAGGGGCGCGTGTCGGTGCGCTGGTCGCGGGTGGACGAGGGAGAAGGCGAGGAATTCCGTCTGGTGTGGCAGGAGAGCGGCGGTCCGGCGGTAAATCCGCCCTCGCGCGAGGGTTTCGGCACGCAATTGATGCGTTCGATGGTAGAGGGCTCCTTCTACGGCAGCATCGAGAGCAACTGGGAACCGGCCGGTCTTCGCCTCGTTGTGGCCCTGCCATGGAATGCAGCAACCGAAGTGGACTATGACAGTGACCTGGACCCCCTCCGCCATGCGGATCCTCTACCTTGAAGACGAAGCCATCATTGCGATGGAAACGGTGGAGACGCTGCGAGACATGGGGTTCGAGCAGATCGACATGGCCTACTCCCTGCCGGCGGCCGAAAAGTTCGTGGCCGAGGCACTGCCCGACATCGCCCTGCTCGACGTGAACCTGAGCCACGGGCGGACCTCGTTCGAGCTCGGAAGCCGCCTTCTGGGCGAGGGCGTGCCTGTCGTCTTCGCCACCGGCTATGCCAGTTCCAGCCTGCCGGCCGATCCCCGGGCGACCGTCATCGAGAAGCCGGTGACACCGGCCGCGCTGGAGCGCGCGCTGAACTCCGCCGCCTGCGCCTCCGAAGGCTGAACCGGAGGGCGCTGCCGGGAACAAGCGCGGCAGCGGGACGTTGAGCTTCAAAGGCGGTGGCCCCGCCGCATCGGAGGATGAAGCCCATGTCCAGCGAGACCCTGTCCCTGAGCCTGACCCTCGTTGTCGCCGCGACGATCGTGGTGACCGCGATCGCCATGGCGCGCCGCGAGAAGCGGCTGGTTCCCGTCACGGTGCCGGCCCGGGTGCGTCAGCGGGGGCGCTGATGGACCGGCTGAGCATCCTCCTCACCCTGATGACCGGAGCGGTCATCACGGGCGTCCTCGTGATCCTGTTCTTCAGCATGGGCTGGTATGGCTGGACCCCGATCGCCATCGGAGCAGGGGCCGGCATCCTCCTGTCGTGGCCGGCTGGCTACCTCATCTCGCGCCGGATCAAGCGCACCGACCCCCAATGGGACGAGAAGCGGGTCGAGCGGGTGCCCACCACGATCCCCAAGCCCGACGCGCCGGAAGTTTAAAAGCGTCTCAGGACGCTCCTGTTCCGAAGCCGTGGCGGACCACCCCTGGCCGAGATCATGAGGGGCGCAGCAGCGCCCCTTGGTTTTGGCGCCTCGAAGGGGCTTCTGGGCGCGGCCGGCCACCTCTCCAGATCGCGCCGCGGACCGGATCTGCCGACAGGGAGGCGCGGGCGGTCCTTCAGCATCGACTTTTTCCCGCGGGCACCGGCTCCAGCCAGAGCCCGGAGTCCTTCCTCCCAACACCGTCTTGCATCCGATTGCCCGGCAGAGGTTCCGCAGCCTTGCGCTTCGCCGAGGCCTGCGAGGTTCCCGCAGGGAGAAACTTCAGGCAGGACCCTCGTGTTCCCGCGATACCGGCGTCAGTCACGCAGCGCGGATCGACGCGCGGAATCGATCAGTCCAGACGCTCCAGCAGCTGTCGGGCCGCCTGAAGATCGTCCCGGAACCGCCTGCGCTCCTCGACGCGCGCGGCCTCGTCCGGCAGGCGCAGGATGTAGGAGGGATGGACCGTCACGAAGACCGGCGTCCCGTCGTCGAGCCTCTCGACCGACCCGCGCCGCTTCAGGATCCCCGCCCCCGAGCCGGTGAGCGAGGCGAGCGCCGTTGCGCCCATCGCGACGATCAGGCGGGGGCGCACCAGATCCCGCTCGAGATCGAGCCACCAGCGGCAGGCGGTCACCTCGCCCGCATCGGGCTTCTGGTGGATGCGGCGCTTGCCGCGTGGGGCGAACTTGAAGTGCTTGACCGCATTGGTGACATAGACCGATCCGCGATCGAGGCCGGCCGCTGCCGCCTCCTCATCGAAGAGCTGTCCTGCAGGGCCCACGAAGGGCCGGCCGGCCAGATCCTCGCGATCCCCCGGCTGCTCGCCCACGATCATCATGCGCGCCGTGGCGGGTCCTTCCCCGAACACGACCTGCGTGGCATTGGCCCAGAGGCCGCAGCGCCGGCATCCTTCGGCCGCGGTCTTCGCTTCGGCCAACGTGCCGGGCGCTGAGCCGTCGCCGGCCGCAGCCGGTCCGCCGGCCGCCGCCGCACGCTGCCGCGCCACGGCCGCCGTTCGCGCGGGCGGCTCGGTCGGCGCTGCGGCCTGCATCTCGGCCGCCCGTTCGGCCGCACCCCGGATCAGGCCCGGAATCAGCTCCGCCTCGGGCAGGTTCTTCCAGTAGCGTTTCGGCATCTCGGACTGCATCGCCTTCACCATCAGCCGCGCCGGATTGAAGATGTTGGCGTAATAGGTCCGCCACAGCTCTTCCGTTCCATCGGCGGGTGGCGCGGTGCGCTCCTCGGTCAGGGCGAAATCGAGCTGCCCTGCCACGAACCGCGCGGTAACCTCGGGCGTGACGATGGCCCAGTCCATGTCGCCGAACCGGCGGGCGAAGAAGGGCGTCGCCGCCTCCTCGACCGGATGGTCCGGCTCGAACCAGGCCGCGAAGGCGCGGCGGGGGCCCTCCGAGGGAAGCTCGCGGAAGCGGACGAAGGCGTGCATCTTGTGGATCTCGCGCCGAACCATCTTCTCCTGCGCAAGGAGCTTGCGCAGCGCGGGATCGCTCCGGTCGCCCCAGCGCAAAGTGCCGTCCGCCAGCCGCAGGAGAAGACCGTAGGCACGGCCGAACCGCTCGGGATCGGCGTGGCAGAGGGCAGTTTCCAATGAGCCGACCGCCTCGCGCGACAGCCGGATCTGGCGCGCCGGGCCCGCGGGCAGGGCGGGCAGGTCGGCAAAAAGGTCGGCTTCGCCCGCGCCCACGCGCCAGACGACGCTTTCCGCCGGAACACCCGCCTGCGCCAGCCGCCGGGCCTCGGCGCGCCAGGCCGCCACGGTTCCCAGACGCGGCAGGACCACCTCGGGCATCAGAAGAGGCTCAACTGTTCCGGCGGCGGCACGAAGCGCGCGCGCAGGCTGGCGTCGTCCAGCCCCTGCGGCCGCCAGCCGGGGGCCACGATGAAGGGGCGCGCCTGTTTCACCACCGCGCCCATCGCCACCAGATGCTCGTAGCGCACCGCCCCGTGCGCCCGCGCGGCAAGGATGCGGCCCACCGTCTTGGTGCCGAAGCCCGGCACGCGCAGCAGCATCTCGCGCGGGGCGCGGTTCACATCCATCGGAAAGGCCTCGCGATGCGCCAGCGCCCAGGCGAGCTTCGGATCGACCTCGAGATCGAGCATCCCCTTGTCCGCGATCTCGCCCACCTCGAAGCCGTAGAACCGCAGGAGCCAGTCCGCCTGATAGAGCCGATGCTCGCGCAGGAGCGGCGGACGCACGAGGGGCAGCGCCTTCGAGGCATCGGGAATGGGCGAGAAGGCCGAGTAATAGACCCGGCTCAGACCGTAGTTGGCATAGAGCGTCGAGGCATTGCCGAGGATGGCTGCATCGTCCGCCCCGTCCGCTCCCACGATCATCTGCGTGGACTGGCCCGCGGGCGCGAAGCGCGAGGGTCTGCGGCCGGAGAAGCTCGGCTCGCGCGAGGCCTCGCGCTTCAGCCGCACCTCGGCCATCGCCTTGCGGATGCCGGTGGCCGACTTCTCCGGCGCGAAGCGGTCGAGCCCGGCTTCGGTCGGCAGCTCCACATTGATCGACAGCCGGTCGGCATAGAGGCCCGCCTGCTCGATCAGCTCGGGCGCGGCGTCGGGAATGGTCTTGAGGTGGATATAGCCCCGGAAATGCTCGCGCTCGCGCAGGGTCTTGGCGATGCGCACCATGTCGGCCATCGTGTCATCGGGCGAGCGGATGATGCCCGACGAGAGGAAGAGCCCCTCGATATAGTTCCGCCGGTAGAATTCGACGGTGAGCGTCACCACCTCTTCGACCGAGAACCGCGCCCGCTCGACCCGCGAGGAGACGCGGTTCACGCAATAGGCGCAGTCGAAGATGCAGAAATTGGTCATCAGGATCTTCAGAAGGCTGATGCAGCGCCCGTCCGGCGCATAGGCGTGGCAGATGCCGCTTCCGCCCGAGGATCCCAGCCCCTTGCCATCCTTCGAATCGCGCCGTGTGCCCCCGCTCGAGGCGCAGGAGGCATCGTATTTCGCGGCGTCCGACAGGATAGCCAGCTTGCGGGCGAGGTCTTTCTTCATCTGTTCTTAATATGTTCCTAGCTGTTCGAAAGCAAGCGCAGAACCAATCATGACCGGAACGTGAAGCAGCGGCGGGCCCTCTTCAGGCGCGCCTTAGCTCCGGGGCAACCACCTCGCCGATCAGCCGCATCAGGTCGCCGAAATAGCCTTCGCTCCGGGCGGGCCGCGTCGGGTCGGAGGTGACGACCACCGTGGCCTCGAGATCGGGCAGGAGGCAGACGAGCTGGCCGCCGTAGCCGCGGGCCAGTGCGATCCGCTCGGTGCCCGCGCGGCCCACGAACCAGCCGTAGCCGTAGCCCAAGCCCGAGAAGGGCGAGCGCGTCCGCGGCTCGAGCGAACGGCGCACCCAGTCGGCGGACAGGACCTGCTCCCCGTCCCACCGGCCGCCCTGGCGGACCATCTCTCCGAAGCGCAGCAGCGCCAGAGGCGACAGCGCCATTTCGTTGCCGCCGAGGTAGAAGCCCTGCGGATCCTGCGTCCAGGGCGGGATCTCGATCCCGAGCGGGCGGCCGAGCCAGTCCCGCATCAGCGCGAGCAGGCTGCGGTCCGTGGCTTCGGAGAGGGCGGCGCCGAGGATGTGGAAGCTGCCCGTGGAATAGAGCATCCGGCTGCCCGGCTCGGCCACCATCGGGCGCGACAGGGCATAGGCCAGCCAGTTCCGGCTCGAGACCCAGGCGCCGTAGTTGCCGCCCGAGGTGCGTTCGAGCCCCGCGCGCATCGTCACCAGATCCTCGAGCGTCAGGTCCCGGACGCGGGGGTCGGCCTCGGCAGGGATGAGGCCGGGCGCGACCTCGCCCAGCGTGGCCCCGAGGGCGGGCACGGCGCCCCGGTCGAGCGCCGCGCCGAGCAGGGCTGCGACGAGCGTCTTCGAGACTGACTTCACATTGACCGCGCGATCCGGAGCGGGTCCGCGCAGCGCCTCGGCCACCAGCGTTTCGCCGCCCTGCGCGACGACGATCGCATGAAGCTGGTCAAGCCCGCGCGCGGCTTCCAGCGTGGCGGCAAGGGGCGGACGGCGCGGCGCCTGCGCGCGGAGGGCGCTAGGCAGGGCGAGCGCGGCGCCGGCCGCGAGAAGAAGACGGCGGGACAGGATCATGAAACCTCCGGGGGCTCCAGCGCACATGGCCCGCCGGCCTCCGGCATCAACCGCGCCGCCTCCTCACGATTTCGCGCGCAGCGAGGGCGGCCTTGCAATGATAAGCACGCTTATTATATGTCCCGCACATGGAAAAGGACACCGACAGATTGGGACTGCTGTTGCACGACGCCACCCGCGCCGTCCGCAAGCGCTTCGAGCAGAGAACCAGCCATCTCGGCCTCTCGACGGCGCAGTGGCGGCTTCTGGCGCAACTCTCGCGCGAGCCGCGGGCCACGCAGGCGCGGCTCGCCGACCTGCTCGACATCGAGCCGATCAGCGTCTCGCGGCTGATCGACCGGATGGAGCAGGGCGGCTGGGTGCGCCGCGAGGCCGACCCCTGCGACCGCCGCGCGCGGCTGGTGGCGCCGACCGACAAGACCAAGGCCGCTTACGCGACCATCAAGACCATTGCCGACGAGGTCTATGACGAGGCGCTCGAGGGGATCCCGGCGGACCGCCGCAGGGAGCTCGTCGCGATGCTGCGGACCATCGTCACCAACCTCAACGACGCGGAGGCCGAGCCCCGCGTTCCCTGCATCAAGGCAAACGGATGAACGCCCAGACCTCTCCCGAGAAGGCCCGCTCCACGCCCGTGGTGGCCGAGCCGAATCCCCGCAAGACGCGCCGCATCCTGCTGATGGCGGCCCTTCCCGCGGCCCTTCTGGGCGGCGCGGGCGTCTGGTGGGTGACCGGCGGGCGCTACGAGACCACCGACAATGCCTATCTGCATCAGGCGGTGGTCGGCGTGGCTTCGGAACTTTCGGGCCGCGTGACGCGCGTCTCCGTGTCCGACAACCGCCCCGTGTCGAAGGGCGAGGTCCTGTTCGAGATTGACCCCGAGCCGCACCGCATCGCGCTGGCCAAGGCCGAGGCGGCGGTGGCCTCGGCGCGTCTCGAGGTGGAGCAGCTGCGCGTGGCCTATGCTCAGGCTCAGGCGCAGGAGAAGCTCGCGGCGGACGACGCGGCCTATCTCGCCAATGAGCTCGAGCGCCAGCAGGCGCTGTCGCAGAAGGGCGTGGCTTCGACGACCTCGCTCGACGATGCGCGCCACGAATCGCTGCGCGCGAAGGAGCTGCTGCTGGTCGCGCGCCAGACCACCGCAAGCGCGCTCGCGGCGCTCGGCGGGGTCGCGGACGGGCCGGTGGACGAGCATCCGAAGGTGCGCACTGCGCTTGCCGCGCGCGACGACGCCGCCTACCAGCTGGCGCGGACCGAGGTCCGCGCGCCGGCCGACGGCATCGTCTATCAGGCCGCCTCCTTCAAGCCGGGCCAGATGGTCACCGCCGGCCAGTCGCTCTTCTCGCTGGTCGAGACAGGCGATGTCTGGATCGACGCGAACTTCAAGGAGACGCAGCTGGCCGGCATCGCCCCCGGCCAGAAGGCCGAAGTCACCTTCGACCTGCACCCCGACCGGCCCTACGAGGCCACGGTCGAGGCGGTGGGCGCGGGCACGGGCTCGGAATTCTCGCTGCTGCCGGCGCAGAACGCCACCGGCAACTGGGTGAAGGTGACCCAGCGCGTGCCGGTGCGGCTGCGGTTCGAAGAGGGGGCCGACATCGCGGGCCTCGCCTCGGGCCTGTCGGCGGAAGTGTCGGTCGATACCGGCCGCGTCCGCCACATCCCGGGGCTCGCGAGTTTCGCCGCCACCGCCGACTGATCCGGAGGGTGCCATGACCGCTGCTCAGAAACAGCCCGTGGAGCACCGCGGGCTGATCACCCTCGTGATCATGCTCGCCACGATCATGCAGGTGCTCGACACGACCATCGCGAACGTGGCGCTGCCCTCGATGACGGGCGACCTCGACGCCTCGGCCGATACGATCAACTGGGTGCTCACCTCCTACATCGTGGCCGCGGCGATCATGACGCCCGTGACCGGCTGGCTCGCCGACCGGATCGGCAAGCGCGAGCTGTTCCTCGTCTCTATCGTGGGCTTCACGCTCGCCTCGATGGCCTGCGGCCTGTCCTGGAGCCTGCCCTCGATGGTGGGCTTCCGGCTGCTGCAGGGCGTCTTCGGCGCGGCCATCGTGCCGCTGTCGCAGACCTTCCTGCTCGACATCAACCCGCGCGAGAAGGCCGGGCAGGCCATGGCGCTCTGGGGGGCGGGGATCATGGTGGGGCCGATCATCGGGCCCACGCTCGGCGGCTGGCTCACCGAGAGCTGGGACTGGCGCTGGGTCTTCTTCATCAACCTTCCCGTGGGCATCGTGGCCTTTCTCGGCTGCGCCGCCTGGCTGCCGCGGGCCGAGCGGGTGGTGCGCCGCTTCGACTTCTTCGGCTTCGCCATGCTCGCCATCGCGCTGGGCTCGCTCCAGCTCATGCTCGACCGCGGTGCCGAGGTGGAATGGTTCGCGGCCCTCGAGATCTGGATCTACCTGTTCCTGATGCTGACCGGCTTCTGGGTGTTCGTGATCCACATCCTCGGCGCCGAAAAGCCCTTCCTCGAGCCCGCGATGTTCGCCGACCGCAACTTCGCCACCGGCCTCGTCTTCATCTTCGTGGTGGGGATCATCCTGCTAGCGAGCCTCGCGCTCCTGCCGCCGATGCTGTCGCACATCTTCGGCTATCCGGTCATCACCACCGGCCTCGTGATGGCGCCGCGCGGGGTGGGGACGATGATCTCGATGCTGATCGCCGGGCGGATGCTGCGCTTCGTCGATGCGCGGCTGATGGTGACGGCGGGTCTCTCGCTCACCGCCCTGTCGCTGCACATGATGACGGGCTTCAGCCCGCAGATGGACAGCACGCCCATCGTGCTCTCGGGCGTCGTGCAGGGTCTGGGTCTGGGCCTCGTCTTCGTGCCGCTCTCGACCGTGGCCTTCGCCACCATCGCGCCGCGCTTCCGCGCCGATGCCACGAGCCTCTTCAGCCTCGTGCGCAACATCGGCTCGTCGGTGGGCATCTCGATGGTAACGGTGATGCTCACCCACAACAGCCAGATCAACCATGCCGAGCTCGGGGCAAATGTGACGCCCTACAATCCGCAGCTCTGGCAGCTTTCGCCCGACGCCGCGCAGGGTGGCCTGCAGTCGCTCGCGGTCATCGACCGGCTGGTGACGCAGCAGGCCACGATGATCGGCTATATCGACGATTTCCGCCTGATGATGCTCATCACTCTGGCGGCGCTTCCGCTGGCGCTCCTGCTGCGCAAGCCCAGGGTGGGCGGCGCGCCGGTCACCGTTCACGCGGACTGAGAGGGGGAAAGTGGCCGCGGGCGCAATGGGGAGGTCGCCCGCGGCCAGAGCCCTCGGTGCGGAAGGGACACGCGGAAGGGCCACTCAGCGGACATAAGCATCCGGCAGACGGGCGCAAGGGCAGGGCTTGCGACGCATTGCCCCCCGCCCGGTGCGGCGGCGGGCCAGGGCCGAGCGGCGCGCTGCTTTCGGTCTCCCCGCCACACTCCCCCGCGCCCAGAACCCTGCTGCATCCGACCCCGTCAGAACGCGCGGAGCGCGCCGCTCAGGAGGGCCGTCACGGCCCCGGCCGCGAGCGAGATCAGAAGCGCATGCGCCCCGATCGCCAGTCGGGAGCGGAAGTCGGAAGCATCGGGAGGGTTGTGACGGCGGAACGAGGGGCTCTTGGATGCCGGTCCCTCGCGGTCGCTTTCTTCGTGCAAACGGGTGTCTCCACCGGACTCGATACGCGCCCATGGTGGGACGCAGCCCGTGGAAGGTTCAACGCGGCGAAGTGGCCCGCTTGCAGGCCGGTCGACGCCTTCGGCAGGTCGGCTTCGGCCGATGCCCCGCCGGATCCCACAGAAAGACCGCTTGTCAGGAAGATGGTGGGCGACCCTGGAATCGAACCAGGCACGAGTCGCCTCGGCGGAGTTACAGTCCGCTGCCGCACCTTGCAGCACGTCGCCCACTGGCGGCGTGATTATCCGAGGGCTCGGGGGCGGTCAAGGGCCGATCTGCGCATTTCTTTCGCCTTGCGCCGCCCCCGGGGAGGGATCATTCTGCGGCCCGTTTTTCAGGAGTTCCAGATGCCGAAACCCGTCAAGCCCGCCTGGGTGATCGAGAAGGAGCGGTCGCGCCGCGCCGCCGCCCAGGAGACCGTCTGGCTGTTCGGCATCCATGCCGTGCGCGACGCCCTTGCCAATCCGCTGCGGCAGAAGCTGCGGCTGGTCCTGACCAAGAACGCCGCCGACCGTCTGGGCGAGGCCATCGCCGAGAGCGGGCTCGAGCCCGAGATCGTCGACCCGCGCAAGTTCTCGGTCCCCATCGACGAGGGATCGGTCCATCAGGGCGCGGCGCTCGAGGTAAAGCCGCTCGACTGGGGCAGCCTCGAGGATCTGGCCGCTTCGGGCGCAGGACAGCCGCTTCTCGTGCTCCTCGACCGGGTGACGGATCCGCACAATGTGGGCGCGGTGCTGCGCTCGGCCGAGGTCTTCGGCGCGCGGGCGGTGATCGCACCGCACCGCCATTCGGCGCCCGAGACGGGGGCGCTGGCCAAGACCGCAAGCGGCGCGCTCGAGCGCCAGCCCTATCTGCGCGTGGGCAATCTCGGCGAGACGATGGAGAAGCTGAAGGCCATGGGCTACATTCTTGTGGGTCTCGAGGGCGAAGCCTCCATGACGCTGGCCGAGGGCCTGGAGGGCACGGCCGGCCGGCCGGTGGCGCTGGTCCTCGGCGCCGAGGGGCCGGGCCTGCGCGAGAAGACGCGCGAGACCTGCGACCGTCTGGTGCGAATCCCGGCCGCGGGGGGATTCGGCTCCCTCAATGTCTCGAACGCTGCGGCGGTGGCCCTTTACGCCGCCGCAAGCAGATAAATGTTCACGGACGCGCGATCCGCTCTTTTCTTTGCCGTTGTGGCGCCCATGTTACAGGAGGAGCGGGGCCGGAACCCCCGTTCTACCTTCACTGTCCCTCGTTCCGCACTAGCGCCCGGCCCTTCGGTCAGGGCGCTTTTTTTTGACCCGCCCGAGTTTGACAGACACGGGGCGGGCAAGGAGGCTTCATGACCGACGATGCCGCGCGGGACATGCCCCTGACCGACGAGGAGGTGCGGCGGATCCTCGCCTTCACCCGCACGATCGCGGTCGTGGGATGGTCGCCCAACCCCGACCGGCCGAGCCATCAGGTCGCGGCCTTCCTGAAGGCGCGCGGCTACAGGGTCATTCCCGTCAATCCGGGGCAGGCGGGGCAGGAGGCGCTGGGCGAGACGATCCGCCCCGATCTCGCGGCGCTGGCGGGCGAAGGGGTTGACATGGTGGACATCTTCCGCCGCTCGGATCATGTGCCCGAGGTGGTCGAAGCCGCTCTCGCGCATCTGCCGGACCTGCGCACCGTCTGGATGCAGCTCGGAGTCCGAAATCCCGAGGCTGCGCAGGAGGCGCGCGCCCGCGGCATCGATGTGGTGGAAAACCGCTGTCCCGCCATCGAGATCCCGCGCCTCGGCCTCTGACCGATCCGGAGCGAGCGGTCCCGGCGCGCGTCCCATGGTGCCCCCGCCCTTCCGGCGAAGGACCGCACCGTCAAACCGGGGGATCAGGCCGAGATCCCGCCCCCGGCTTTCATTCTGGCCCAAATATCCCCGCCGGAGGCTCCCACCGGACGACCGGGCGCGAGGCCGGAGGTTCCGCCGCCCATGCAGAAGCCCGGCAGGTCAGCCCCGCCCGGCCTTCTCCGCGATGCCCGAGGTGCCCTCGCGCGCCTCGAGCACGGCCATCACCTCGGCCAGCGTCACGTCCCGGGCCGCGAGCATGACGAGGAGGTGATAGAGCACATCGGCCGCTTCCGAGGCGAGCTTCGCGCGGTCGCCGCGCACCGCCTCGATGATGGCCTCGACGGCTTCCTCGCCGAACTTCTCGGCGCATTTCTCCGGGCCCTTGGCAAAGAGCTTCGCGGTCCAGGAACTGTCGGGATCGGCGCCCTTGCGCGCCTCGACGGTGGCGGCGAGCCGTTCGAGGACGGTCATGCGAGCCTCACGGGGATGCCGGCGGCGGCCATGTGGGCCTTGGCCTCGCCGATGGTGAATTCGCCGAAATGGAAGATCGAGGCCGCGAGCACAGCGGACGCACCGCCTTCGGTCACGCCCTCGACGAGATGATCGAGCGTGCCCACTCCGCCGCTCGCGATGACCGGGATCGGCACGGCGTCCGAGATGGCGCGGGTGAGGGGGAGGTTGAAGCCCGCCCGTGTGCCGTCGCGGTCCATCGAGGTCAGCAGGATCTCGCCCGCGCCGCGGCTTGCCATTTCGCAGGCGAACGCCACCGCATCGATGCCCGTGGCGCGGCGCCCGCCGTGGGTGAAGATCTCCCACCGGCCCGGAGCCACCGTCTTGGCGTCGATCGCCACCACGATGCACTGGCTGCCGAAGCGGTCGGCGGCCTCGGCCACCACGCCCGGATCGGCCACGGCGGCCGAGTTGAAGCTGACCTTGTCGGCTCCGGCCAGAAGGAGCGCCCGCACGTCCTGATGGGTCCGCACGCCGCCGCCCACGGTCAGCGGCATGAAGCACTGCTCGGCGGTGCGGGTCACGAGGTCATACATCGTGCCGCGGTTCTCATGCGTGGCGTGGATATCGAGGAAGCAGAGCTCGTCCGCCCCTGCGGCATCGTAGGCGCGGGCGGCCTCGACCGGATCGCCCGCGTCGCGCAGATCGACGAAATTGACACCCTTGACCACGCGGCCGTCGGCCACGTCGAGGCAGGGGATGATGCGGGTCTTGAGCATGGCGGGATCTCCTGAACCCTGGGCGGCCGCGTCAGGGCCTGTCGTAGCGCCTCGGGGGAGCGGGGGGAAGGGGGCTCCGCCCCCTCGCCGCGCTGCGGCTCACCCCCGGGATATTTGGGCAGAGTGAAAGCGGCTCAGGCGCGGAGCGCCTGCAGGGCCTGCGTCAGGTCGAGGGCGCCGTCGTAGAGCGCGCGGCCCGAGATGGCGCCGGCGATGCTGCCTGTGTCGCGGAGGGCCAGGAGGTCGGCCAGCGAGGAGACGCCGCCCGAGGCGATGACCGGGATCGAGACCGCGCGGGCGAGCGCGTCGGTGGCCTCGATGTTCGGCCCCGCCATAGCGCCGTCGCGGTCGATGTCGGTGTAGATGATCGCCGCCACGCCCGCATCCTCGAACGAGCGCGCGAGGTCGGTCGCCATCACGTCGGTCTCGGTGGCCCAGCCTTTCGTCGCGACCCGGCCCTTGCGGGCATCGATGCCCACCGCCACCCGGCCCGGGAAGGCGCGGGCCGCCTCGCGCACGAGGCCGGGGTTCTCGACCGCGACCGTGCCGAGGATCACGCGGGCGAGCCCCTTCTCGAGCCACAAAGCGATGGTGGCCATGTCGCGGATGCCGCCGCCGAGCTGGGCCGGCACCGCGATCCGCGCGAGGATCGCCTCGACCGCGGCCGCATTGACGGGCCGGCCTGCGAAGGCGCCGTTCAGATCGACGAGATGCACCCATTCGCAGCCCGCCGCCTCGAAAGCCGCCGCCTGCGCCGCGGGATCGTCGCCGAAGACGGTCGCGGCCTCCATCTCGCCGCGCAAGAGGCGCACGCACTGGCCGTCCTTCAGGTCGATGGCGGGATAGAGGATCATGGCGCTCTCCGGGATGTCACTCTCTCGGGCGGCTTCTGGCACGCCCCGTCCCCGATGCCAAGGACCCGACGTCATGCTTGCCCGCGGGCGGCTTCGGCCGCGATCCTCGGCCGCAGGGATCTTCGGGGAGGAGATGAGGATGAGGCTCGGGATACTGGCGGCCTGTCTGGCGCTGGCGGCGGGGGCGGCGCTGGCCGATCCGGTCGAGGGGGTCTGGCAGACGGAGCCCGACGAGGGCGCCTTCGCGCATGTGACGATGGCGCCCTGCGGGCCGAAGATCTGCGGCACGATCGGCCGCACCTTCAGGGAAGGCGCCGAATATGTCTCGCCCAACCGCGGCAAGGCCATCGTCTGGGACATGGTGCCCGAGGGCCGCGGGCGCTACGGCGAGGGCAGGATCTGGCAGCCCTCGACGGGCAAGATCTACCGCTCGAAGATGGCGCTGGAGGGCGACCGGCTGAAGGTCTCGGGCTGCATCGGGCCCTTCTGCCGGGGCCAGACCTGGGTCCGGGTGAAGTGAGGCCGGGGCCGGGGCGTGCGGTTCCGGCCGTCCGGACAAAGGGAAACCGCGGGGTCTGGCGCCGCGGTGCGGAGTGCGGGAGGGACTTCTGCCTTTCGCCCATATCAGGGCGGGCGGACCTGCCGGGGTGGGGGCCGCGGGGCGCGGTGGCCGAGCCCTCGAGCGGTCGTCGCCGGACCGGGCCATCGGCGGACAGAGTCCGCCCGGCCGGACCTTCCCGCCGCTCAGGGCTTCCAGGTCAGGAAGTTGGCGATCAGCCGCAGGCCGGTCTTCTGGCTCTTCTCCGGGTGGAACTGCGTGCCCACCATCGTGTCGCGCCCCACGATGGCCGTGATGTCCGCGCCATAGTCGGCATGGGCCAGCCGCTCGGCATCGTGGGCCACCTGGAAATGGTAGGAATGGACGAAATAGGCGTGATCGCCCGTCTCGATCCCCGTCAGCACCGGGTGGGGATGGTCGACCGTCAGGTCGTTCCACCCCATGTGCGGCACCTTCAGATGCGGGTCGGAGGGCGCGATCCGCACCACCTCGCCCGCGATCCAGCCGAAGCCCGGCGTCTCCTCATGTTCGAGACCGCGCGTGGCCATCATCTGCATGCCGATGCAGATGCCGAGGAAGGGCCGTGCGCGCCGCGTCACCGCCTCCTCGATCGCCTCGGACAGGCCGCCGTAGCTGCCGAGCGCGCGGCGGCAGGCCGGGAAGGCGCCGTCGCCCGGCAGCACGATCCGGTCGGCGCGCGCCACATCCTCGGGCCTGTCCGACACGAGGACCTGCCCGGCCCCGGTCTCGGTCGCCATGCGCTGGAACGCCTTTTCGGCCGAGTGGAGATTGCCGCTGTCGTAATCGACGAGGACCGTCAGCATCACAGCATCCCCTTGGTCGAGGGAATGGCATCCGCCCGGCGCGGGTCGGGCTCGACCGCCTCGCGCAGGCTGCGCGCCACCGCCTTGAAAGCCGCTTCGGCGATATGGTGGCTGTTCACCCCGTGGATCAGGTCGACATGCAGTGTAATCCCGCCGTGGGTCGCGAGCGCCTGGAAGAACTCGCGCACGAGCTCGGTGTCGAAGCTGCCGATCTTCTCGGTCGGGAAGGGCAGGTTCCAGACGAGGAAGGGACGCCCCGAGAGGTCGAGCGCCGCGCGCACCAGCGCATCGTCCATCGCGAGGTGGAAGCTGCCGTAGCGGCGGATGCCGCGCTTGTCGCCCAACGCGCGCGTCAGGGCCTGCCCCAGCGCGATGCCGCAATCCTCGACCGTGTGGTGGTCGTCGATATGCAGGTCGCCCTCGCAGCGCAGCGTGATGTCGATCAGCGCGTGCCGGGCGAGCTGGTCCATCATGTGGTCGAAGAAGCCCACGCCGGTGCGGATGTCGTAGCGCCCCGTGCCGTCGAGATCGACCGTCACGGAGATGTCGGTCTCGGCGGTCTTGCGGCTGATCTCGGCCTTGCGCATGGGCGGCTCCTTCTCGGTCGGCCACCTTATAGGAAACTGCCGGGTCCGAGGGAAGGCCGCGGGAGAGGCCGAAATCCATTGATTCAGGTCAAGGCAGTGGCGCGGGCGCAGGTGGAGCAATGGGCGCAGGCAGGCCACGAAACACTGGCCAGACTTCCGGCAAGGACGCACACTGAGCCGGGGAGAGGCGCGTTGGCGGCTCTCCGCCTCCGGATTGTGCGATGGGAGAACGATCCATGAGCCATCAACCATCAGGCCCGCGCTGCGCCGCTCTGGTCGGCAGCTATACCTGCGGCAAGACGACCCTCTTCGAGGATCTGCTTTTTGCCGCGGGCGCCATCGACCGGCGCGGCGCGGTCAAGGACGGCAATACCGTGGGCGACGCGGCCCCCGAGGCGCGCGCCCGGACGATGAGCACCGAACTGTCGGTGGCGAACTTCGACTATCTCGGCGAACCGTGGGCGCTGATCGACTGCCCCGGCTCGGTCGAGCTGACCTACGAGGCGCAATGCGCCATGATGGTAGCCGACCTCGTCGTGGTGGTGGCCGAGCCGCTGCCCGAACGCGCGGTCACGCTCTCGCCGATCCTGCGCTTTCTCGACGACCGCAACATCCCCCACCTCATTTATGTCAACAAGATGGACCTTCCTGAGGCCACCGTGCGCGGCACCTTCGAGGCGCTGCAGGCGATCTCGGGCCGGCCGCTCGTGCTGCGCGAGATCCCGATCCGGGACGGCGCGGGCAAGGTCACGGGGATGGTCGATCTGGTTTCCGAGCGCGCCTGGCGCTGGAACCCGCACAAGCCCTCGGATCTCGTGGCCCTGCCCGACACGCTGGCGGATGCGAGCGGCGAGGCGCGGACGGGGATGCTCGAGGCGCTTGCCGATTTCGACGATGCGCTGATGGCCGAGCTTCTCGAGGATGCGGTGCCCTCGACCGACGAGATCTACGCCAATCTCACGCGCGATCTGCAGAAGGATCTGATCGTGCCGGTCTTCTTCGGCTCGGCCGAGAACGAGAACGGCATCCGGCGGCTCCTGAAGGCGCTGCGTCACGAGGCGCCCGGGGCCGAGGTCACGGCCGACCGGCTGGGCATCGCCACCGCGGGCACGATGGCGCAGGTCTTCAAGACGGTCTACGCGGGCCAGTCCGGCAAGATCTCGCTCGCCCGCATCTGGTCGGGCGAGGTGAAGGACGGGATCGGGCTCGGTCAGGATCGCGTGGGCGCGGTGCTGTCGCTGATGGGCCGCAAGACCGCACCGCGTGGCGTGGCGCGGGCGGGCGAGGTGGTGGCGCTCGGCCGGATGGCCGGGGCCGCGACCGGCGATCTTCTGACCGAGAGCGGCGTGGTCGAGGCCGACTGGCCCGCGCCGCCCGCGCCGCTTCATGCGCTGGCGATCCGGGCCGAGAAACAGTCCGACGATGTGAAGCTGCAGGCGGCCCTCGCGCGGCTGGCCGAGGAGGATCCCTCGCTCGCGGCGGCCCATCAGGCCGAGACGTCCGAGCTGGTGCTGAGCGGGCAGGGCGAGATGCAGCTTCAGATCGCGCTGGCGCGGATGAAGAACGAATACGGGCTGGCCGTGACCGCGGCCAAACCCGCCATCCCTTACCGCGAGACGATCACCAAGGCCGCCACGATCCATGCCCGGCACAAGAAGCAGTCCGGCGGGCACGGCGAATTCGCCGACGTCCATCTCGAGATCCGGCCGCAGCCGCGCGGGGCGGGCTTCGCCTTCGACGAGCGGATCACCGGCGGCGTGGTGCCCAAGTCCTACATCCCCGCGGTCGAGAAGGGGGTGCAGTCCTATCTCGGCAAGGGGCCGCTCGGGCACCGGGTCGTCGATGTGGCGGTGACGCTGACCGACGGCAGCTATCACACGGTCGACAGTTCGGACATGGCCTTCCAGAAGGCCGCGCAGAAGGGGATGGCCGAGGCCATGCCGGGCTGCGGGCCGGTCCTGCTCGAGCCGGTGCTGACGGTGGCGATCTCCGTCCCGTCCGAGTTCACGCCCAAGGTGCAGCGGATCGTCACCGGGCGGCGCGGCCAGCTTCTCGGCTTCGATGCCAAGGACGGCTGGCCGGGATGGGACGAGGTGCAGGCGCTGATCCCGCAGGGCGAGATGGACGGGCTGATCGTCGAGATCCGCTCGCAGAGCCTCGGCGTCGGCACCTACAGCTGCCGGTTCGACCATCTGCAGGAACTGTCGGGCCGCGAGGCCGAGAAGATCCTGGCCGAACAGGCCTGAAGCGGGAGGGGCGGCGTCGGCATCCGGGCCGCCCCTTCCTCGGTGCCGGAGGCGGAGGTGCTGGCTTTACCGTCATCCGCGGGGGCGCTCCCGCTTGCCCCTCCGGTGGCAGAGGCGCGTCCGCCCCGCCCCTCAGGCAGCGTCCCTCTCCGGCTGTCCCGCACCTCGGACATGCAGCACCAGCGCGCCCACCATCAGCAGCGAGGCGAGCAGGAACGGCGCGCCGGGCAGGTGCAGCGGCGCGCCCGGCGCGGTGAAGGCGCGGAAGGTCGCGGTCATGACCAGCGGCGAGGCGATCATGGCGATGGCGTTCAGCGAGGCCAGCACGCCCTGCAGCTCGCCCTGCGCATCCGCCGGAGTAGCGCGCGACAGGATGGACTGGAGCGCGGGCACCACCACGCCGCCGAGCGCCGTCACCGGGATGAGAAAGAGCACCCCCGTGCCGGATGCAAGGACGCCCAGAATCGCCAGGGTGACGATGTCGACCCAGATCCCCACCAGCGCCGTGCGGTGCTCGCCGAGGTGCCGGATCGCCGGCCCCACCAGCGCCACCTGTCCCACCGCAAAGCTGATGCCGTAGAGCGCGAGGGACGCCCCGACCATGCCCGCGCCCCAGCCGAACTGCGCCTGTCCATAGAAGGCCCAGACCGCCGGATAGACGTTCATGGCGATCCCGAGGATCAGGAACACGGCGAGCGGACGGCTGAGGCCGGGCAGGCGGGCGACCGCGCGCAGGGCGCCCAGAGGGTTCGCGCGCGAGAGCGTGAAGGCGCGGCGGGTGGCGTCCGTCACCGTCTCGGGCAGGATCAGGCTTCCGAGCCCGAGGTTGAGCAGCGCCATCAGCGCCGCCGCATAGAAGGGCGCGCGCGTGTCGAGCCCCGCCAGAAGGCCTCCCAGCGCCGGCCCCAGCACGAAGCCGATCCCGAAGCCCGCGCCCACCAGGGCGAAGCGCTTGCCGCGGTCCTCGGGCGGGGTCACGTCGGCGATGAAGGCCGAGGCGGTGGCATAGGTGGCCGACACGATCCCCGCCACGATCCTCGCTGCAAGCAGGATCGCCATCGTGGGGGCGAGCGCCATGGCGAGGTATGTGCCCGACATGAGGACGAGCGAGCCGAGAAGGATCGGCCGCCGGCCGAACCGGTCGGAGAGGCTGCCGATGGTCGGGCCGAACAGGAACTGCATCACGGCGAAGGAGGCCGACAGAAGGCCGCCCCAGACCGCCGCCTCGGACAGCGGCTGGCCCGTGATCTCGAGGATGAGGTCGGGCATCACGGGAAAGATCAGCCCGATCCCGATCGCGTCGAGCGCCACGGTGATCAGGATGAAGGCAAGGGCGAGCCGGGGCTGTTGCATGATGCATCCGCGGGGAAGGGCGGGCGGACCCTAGCCGGGGGTCGGGCGGCAGGAAAGCGGATTTGCCGCCACCGAGATGAGACGTTTTGCCAGAGCCTCGGGGCAGGAGAGGAAGGGCGAGTGGCCTGCGGGCAGGGTCGAGACGCTGCCCGCAGGCCAGTCCGCGGTCATGGCCTCCTGCGTCTCGGGCGGGATGGCGCGATCCTCGAGACAGCGGATGTAGTGCTTGGGCAGGGCGTGATAACGCGCGCTCAGGCGGATCCTCTCTTCCTGCGGGCCCACGGGTTCGGCGCCCATGCGGGCCAGCGCCGCGGCGCGCACCTCGGGCGGGCAATCGTGAAAGAGCGCCTCGCCCGCGAGGTCGGGGTCGAAGCTGTAGCTCAGCCGGTCGGGCGCGAGCCGGATCGCGGGGCGGAGCGGCTGGCGCGCCTGCGCGCGGCGCATCGAGGCCACGGACGCGCCGTCGCGGGGCGCATAGGCGCAGAGGAAGATCAGCCGCTCGATGAGGCCGGGGGCTGCGGCCTCGGCCGCAGCGGCGATGGAGAAACCGCCCGCCGAATGCCCCACCAGCGTGACGGGCGCGCGGATTTCCTGAAGGATTGCCGCGGCATGGTCGGCGAGGCTCAGACCGGGCGTGAAGATCCGCCCCGGCAGGTCGAGGGCCCGGGCGCGGGCGCCGTGGGCTGCCAGCGCCCGGATCGTCGCGTCCCAGCACCAGCCGCCATAGCCCGAGCCATGGACGAGCAGGATGTCAGACATGGCCGATGGAGCGGAGGAACTCGGTGACGAGCGCGGCCACCTCGGCCGGCTTGTCGACCGAGGGGACATGGCCCGCGCCGCGCACGATCTCGAACCGGCTGCCGCGGATCAGCTCGGCCGTCTCGCGCACGAGGTCGGGCGGGGTCGAGCCGTCCTCGGATCCGACCAGCGCCAGCGTGGGCAGGGTCAGGCGTGCCGTCGTCGTGTAGAAGTCGGTGCCCGCGATGGCCGCCGCGCCGCCCGCATAGCCGTCCGGATCGCCCTCGATGAAGCGCTCGCGCCAGAGCTGGCCCTCCGGTCCCTGCCGGAAGGCCGGCGCGAACCAGCGCTTCATCGTGGGATCGGCCAGCGACTCGAGCCCGTAGCTGCGCACCTGATCGATCCGGTCCTGCCAGATCTCGGGCGTGCCGATCTTCGCCGCCGTGTCGCAGAGGACGAGCCCGCGCACCAGATCGAGCCGCTTCACCGCGAGTCCCTGCGCGATCATCCCGCCGATGGAGCAGCCGACGAAGACCGCCTCGCGGATGGACAGCGCCTCCATCAGCCGTTCGGCGTCGCGGATGAGGGCGCCCATCGCATAGGGCGGCTCGGGTGTGGTGGATCGGCCATGGCCCCGCAGGTCGTAGCGCACGAGGCGCAGGTCCTGCGGCAGGAGGGGGATGAGATTGTCCCAGATCCGCAGGTCCGAGCCGAGCGCATGGGCGAAGACGACGGGCGCGCCGGTCGCGCGGCCCTCGTCGAGATAGTTGAGGCGCAGATCGCCGATTTCGATATGGGGCATCGCTGGCTCCGGGGCGCGGAAGGAGGCTTCAGGGGCCGCCATTCGCGAAGCGCGAACGGCAGGAGGCAGTAGGGTGCCACTCGCAACGCGCGAACGGCAGGGGGCTTGGGGTTGCCATTCGTGAACGGCGGGAGGCTTCGAGGGCGCCATCCGCGACGCGCGAACGGCAGGAGGGGTCGTGCGGCCCGCAGGAAGGCTTGCGGGCCGTAAGGCTCATCGGCGCGCGCTCAGTCGGCGGCCTCCGCGAGGGCGCGGGCAAAGAGGGGCGGATCCACATTGCCGCCCGAGGCGGTGCAGATCACGGCGTCGCCCTCGAGCGCGTCGGGCCGGAAGAGCGCCGCGGCCAGCGCCACCGCCCCGCCGGGCTCGAGCACGATCTTGAGCCGCAGGAAGGCCAGCGCCATGGCGCGGAGCGCCTCCGCGTCGGTGACGGCGAGGCCCGGCCCGCAGAGCCGCGCGAGGATCGGAAAGGTGATCCGGCCCGGCTGGGGCGTCACGATCGCATCGCAGATCGAGCCCGAGAGCGCCGCGTTCGACCGGATCTCGCCGGCGGCGAGGCTGCGTGCCGTATCGTCGAACCCCACCGGCTCGACCGGGCGGACCCGGAGGCCGGGCGCGCGCGCCTCGAGCGCCAGCGCGATGCCCGCGGTGAGCCCGCCGCCGCCGCAGCAGGTGAGGACATCGGCAGAGGTCACGCCCTCCTCGGCCGCCTGCTCGGCGATCTCGAGCCCGGTCGTGCCCTGACCGGCGATCACGAGGGGCTCGTCGAAGGGGCGGATCAGGGTGAGACCCCGCTCGTCGGCCAGCCGCGCGCCGATCGCATCGCGGTCCTCGGTCGCGCGGTCGTAGAGCACCACCTCGGCGCCGAGCGCGCGGGTGTTCTCGATCTTCAGCTGCGGCGCATCGGCGGGCATGACGATCACGGCGGGCGCGCCGTGGCGGGCCGCGGCCAGCGCCACGCCCTGCGCATGGTTGCCCGAGGAATAGGCCATCACGCCCTGCGCGCGCCGGGCCGGCTCCAGCGCCGAGAGCGCCGACCAGCCGCCGCGGAACTTGAACGAGCCCGTGTGCTGCAGGCACTCGGCCTTCACCAGCACCCGCCGCCCCGCGATCTCGTCGAGAAAGGGCGAGGAGAGAAGCGGCGTCCGCCGGGCATGGCCCGCAAGCCGGGCCGCTGCAGCCTCGATCATCGCGATGTCGCTCATGCCACCCGCTCCAGGAAGGCGCGGATCGCGGAAAGGCTCTCGGGCTCGTCGAGGAAGGGGATATGGGCGCGCCCGGGCACCTCGGCAAAGATCATGTCGGGCCTGCGCCGCCGCATCTCGGCGGCCGTTGCGGGCGACAGGAGATCCGAGTTGGCGCCCCGGATCAGCGCGAGCGGCAGGCCCTCGCAGGCGTCGAACAGCGGCCAGAGATCGGCGGGCTCGCCCTCGAAGGCGGCGAGGAAGGCCTCGCGCAACGCAGGGTCATAGGTGATGCGCAGCCCCTGCGGGGTCTCGGTGTAGTGGAGCTGCGCCTCGGCCAGCCAGCGCTCCGCCGGCACGTCCGAGAAGCCGGTCATGAGCTTCGGCAGGGCCGCCGCCAGCTCGGCATGGGTGGCGGGCGAGGGGTTGCGGCCGACATAGGCAAAGATCTTCTCGAGGCCCGACCGCTCGATCTCGGGCCCCACGTCGTTCAGGCAGAGGCCCCGCATCCGGTCCTTGACGGTCGCGGCGAGGAACATGCCCACCAGCCCGCCGCGCGAGGTGCCGAGGATGGCCGCCGCGCCCAAGCCCAGATGGTCGAGAAGCTCCACCGCGTCGCGCGCCTCGCGCGGAACGGTGTAGGTGGCGGCCCCGGTGAAGTCCGAGCGGCCCCGTCCGCGATAGTCCGGCCGGATCAGCCGGACGCCGGACAGGTGCGGCGCCAGATAGTCGAAGTCGGCGCCGGTCCGGGTGAGTCCCGAGAGGCACAGGAGCGGCAGGCCCTCGCCCTCGTCGGTGAAGGCCAGGCGGGCACCGTCGCTCGCGGTGAAGAATTGGGTCATGGGAAGGCTCTCGTGGCGTCGGTCGGGCGAGAGCCTTGCACAGCTTCGCCCGCGGCGGAAGCCCCGCGCGTGTGGCGATGGGGGCCGGACGGGTCTGCCTCGGGACGCCGCGGGCCGGGCGAGAGGCGCAGGCACGGTGGAGGGGCAGGTCAGGTGCCCCCGATGGCCTGCACCGTGCGGTGGGCAGCAACCCGGGGATGCTCCGGCTGCGGGCCTCCGCGCGGCACGCCGGCCGGCACATGATCCGCCTGCTTCCACTCCGTGAAACCTTCTGCCGTGAAGTCAGTCCGAAGGGTGCGCTTGCCGCGGGGGGCATTGCGGCCTAAACCACGCCGCGACAAGAGGAGGACGGGACGCATGGCATGAAGACCCACCACCCAGCTCGAGGATCGTCCGAAGTCGAGGAGGATGAGCGCGCTGCGGGGCCTCGTGCCGTTCCTCGCGCCCTACCGCAAGCTCACCTTCGGCGCGCTGGGCGCGCTCGTTCTCACCGCGATAATCAGCCTGATCCTGCCGGTGACGGTCCGGCGCGTGGTCGACGGCTTCATGGAGAACAATGCGGCCCTGCTCGACCAGTATTTCGCCGCCGCCCTCTTCATTGCGGCCGCACTCGCTGCAGGCACGGGGCTGCGCTACTATCTCGTGACGCGGCTCGGCGAGCGGGTCGTGGCCGACATGCGCCGCGCGCTCTTCGACCGGATGATGGGCATGAGCCCCGCCTTCTTCGAGCGGATCATGACGGGCGAGGTGCTGTCGCGGCTCACGACCGACACGACGCTGCTTCTGTCGGTGATCGGCTCCTCGATCTCGGTGGCGCTGCGCAACCTCCTGATCCTGATCGGCGGGCTGGTGCTTCTCCTGTTCACCTCGACCAAGCTCACTGGCCTCGTGATGCTGCTCGTGCCGCTCGTGGTGGTGCCGATCGTCATCCTCGGCCGCAAGCTCCGCCGCCTCTCGCGCGAGAATCAGGACTGGATCGCCCAGAGTTCGGGCAATGCGTCCGAGGCGCTCCTGTCGGTGCAGACGGTGCAGGCCTTCACCCACGAGCGCCAGTCGCGCGCCTTCTTCGGCGATGTGACGGAGAAGTCCTTTCTGTCGGCCAAGGACCGGATCGGGACGCGGGCGCTGATGACGGTGATCGTGATCTTCCTCGTCTTCACCGGGATCGTGGGCGTGCTCTGGGTGGGCGCGCGCGATGTGCGCGCGGGCACCATGACGCCGGGCGAGATGGTGCAGTTCCTCATCTATGCGGTGATGGTGGCGGGCTCGGTCGGCGCGCTCTCCGAGATCTGGAGCGAGCTGCAGCGGGCGGCGGGCGCGACCGAGCGGCTGAACGAGCTGCTGACGGCCGAGGATCCGGTGCAGGATCCGGCCACGCCGGTGGCGCTGCCGCGGCCGGTGAAGGGCGAGATCAGCTTCGAGGGCGTGCGTTTCCGCTATCCGGCGCGGCCCGAGGTCTCGGCGCTCGACGGGATCGATCTCGTCGTGCGGCCGGGCGAGACGGTGGCGCTTGTGGGGCCGTCGGGGGCGGGCAAGACCACGATCCTCCAGCTGCTCCTGCGCTTCTACGATCCCCAGCAGGGGGCCGTGCGCATCGACGGGGTGGATCTGCGCGACATGACGCGCGACGATTTCCGCCGTGCCATCGCCCTCGTGCCGCAGGATCCGGTGATCTTCGCCACCTCCGCGCGCGAGAACATCCGCTTCGGCCGTCCCGAGGCCACGGATGCCGAGGTGGAGGCTGCGGCCCACGCCGCCGCCGCGCACGATTTCCTGAGCCTCCTGCCGCAGGGCTACGACACCTATGTGGGCGAGCGCGGCGTGATGCTCTCGGGCGGGCAGAAGCAGCGCGTGGCGCTGGCGCGGGCGATCCTGCGCGACGCGAAGATCCTGCTCCTCGATGAGGCGACCTCGGCACTCGATGCCGAGAGCGAACGCGCCGTGCAGACCGCGGTCGAGGCGCTGGCGCAGAACCGCACGACGCTGGTGGTGGCCCACAGGCTCGCCACCGTGAAGCGCGCGGACCGGATCGTCGTCTTCGACAAGGGCCGCATCGTGGCCACCGGCACCCACGATGCGCTGGTGGCCGAGGGGGGGCTCTATGCCCGTCTCGCGCGGCTCCAGTTCACCGACGGGTCGGTCTGACGTTGCGTTTGTCGCGGGCGGGTGCCTTGCCGTGCGCGACAAAAGACCCCATCGTTCCGACCAATAAAGGGGTTTCCGGGGAACGGGAGCCGGGAGGAGGAAGATATGGGGAGTTTCGCCTGCGCCGCCGATCTCAGGGCGATCGGGGCTGAAGGGGCGTGGGCGGATCTCGGGACGCCGCGCACCATGCACCGGTTTCTGGGCCGGGCCGCGGCCGAACATGGCGACCGGCCGGCGGTGAGCTTCCAGCTCCTGTCCGCGCCGAAGAGCCGGGCCGAGACGCTGAGCTGGAGCCAGCTGCACCGCCGCGTGACGCAGGCCGCCAACCTTTTCCGCAGCCTCGGCGTGGGCGAGCGCGACGTGGTGGCCTTTGTGCTGCCGAACTGCACCGAGACGGCGGTGACGCTTCTCGGCGGCGCGGTGGCGGGGATCGTCAATCCTATCAATCCGCTGCTCGAGGCCGACCAGATCGCGGCCATCCTGCGCGAGACGAAGGCGCGGGTCGTGGTGACCTTGCGCGCCTTTCCGAAGACCGACGTCGCCCAGAAGGTGGCCGAGGCGGTGCGCCATGCGCCCGAGGTGCGCACGGTGCTCGAGGTCGATCTCTTGCGCTACCTCGGGCCGCCGAAGAGCCTGATCGTGCCGCTGATCCGGCCGAAGCTGAAGCCCGCGCATCACGCCCGGGTGCTTTCGTTCAACGCGGAGCTTGACCGACAGCCCGCGACGCTGGCCTTCCCCGATCCCGAGATCGACCGGGTGGCGGCCTATTTCCACACCGGCGGCACCACCGGCATGCCGAAGGTGGCCCAGCACAAGGTATCGGGCATGATCTACAACGGCTGGTGCGGGCAGCGTCTGCTGTTCCAGCCGACCGACACCGTGATGTGTCCGCTGCCGCTGTTCCATGTCTTCGCGGCCTATCCGATTCTGATGTCGATGATCGCGAGCGGGGCGCATGTGGTCTTTCCGACGCCCGCGGGCTACCGAGGCGAGGGGGTCTTCGACAATCTGTGGAAGCTGATTGAGCGCTGGCGCTGCACCTATCTGGTGACGGTGCCCACGGCGCTCGCCGCGCTGATGCAGCGCCCCATCGATGCCGACGTGAGCTCGCTCCGCGGGGCCTTCTCGGGCTCTGCGCCGCTGCCGGTCGAGCTTTTCAACCGGTTCGAGAAGGCCACGGGCGTGCAGATTGTCGAGGGCTACGGGCTGACCGAATGCACCTGTCTCGTCTCGGTCAATCCGCCGGAGGGGGCGAAGAAGATCGGCTCGGTCGGGCTGCCGTTCCCGCACACCCATGTCCGCATCCTCCATTCCAACGGCAGCGGTCATGTGCTGAAGGAATGCGGCGTGGACGAGGTGGGCGAGATCTGCGTGGCCAATCCGGGAGTCTACGAGGGTTCGACCTACACGGAGCTCGACAAGAACCACGGGCTTTTCGCCGAGGACCGGTTCCTGCGCACGGGCGATCTCGGGCGCCTCGATGCCGAGGGCTATCTCTTCATCACCGGTCGCGCCAAGGACCTCATCATCCGGGGCGGGCACAATATCGACCCGGCCGGGATCGAGGCGGCGCTGATGAGCCATCCGGCGGTGAGTTTCGTCGGCGCCATCGGCCAGCCCGACGCCTTCGCGGGCGAGCTGCCCTGCGCCTATGTGGAGCTGGTGCAAGGGGCCGAGGTCGAGACGGCGGCGCTCTTCGATCATGCCCGGGCCCATATCCACGAACGGGCGGCCGTGCCGAAACATATCGAGATCCTGCCCGAACTGCCCAAGACGGCGGTGGGCAAGGTGTTCAAGCCCGACCTGCGCCGCCTCGCCATCGCGCGGGTCTACGATGCGGCGCTGGCCTCTGCCGGGCTCCCCGTCCGTGTGGCCGAGGTTGTCGAGGATCGCAAGCGCGGCCTCGTGGCGCGGCTGGAACGGGCGGGCGAGGTGGATGAGGAGCGGCTGGCCCATGTGCTCGGGGAATATACAAGGCCGTGGGAGTGGGCCTGAGCGCGTGCCCTCGGCGGGAGGCACCGGGGGCCGCCGGCGCGCGGGGGCTGTCTGCCCCCGCACCCCCGAGGATATTTGGGCAGAGTGAATGGCGGGTGGGGCAGCCCCGCCGGGGCCGTCTGATTGCCGGGCTCGGGGCGGGCGGATGCGGGGGTGCGGCTGGCCGGCGGCTGGGGCCCGGAGCCTGTCGGCCGTGGCGGCCGGAACGCCCGGACGTCAGGGGTCCCGGGGTGCGGGCGGTCCGCTGACGGGGAAGAGCGGTGCCGGGGGCGTCGCGGCGCGGAGCGGATCGGGGGTGGGGCCGGCCGGACGGGCGCCATCGAGCGGAGACGGCGCGTCGTCGGGGGGGCGGTGACCGGACCCGCCCGGTCGTCAGGTCTCCATCCAGATCGTGACGGGGCCGTCGTTCAGGAGGCGCACCTTCATGTCGGCGCCGAAGCGACCGGTGGCGGTGGGGATGCCACAGGCCGCGATCTCGGCGGCGAAATGGCGGTAGAGGCGCTCGCCGTCGGCGGGAGGGGCGGCCGCCGAGAAGCCGGGACGGTTGCCGCGGCTGGTGTCGGCCGCGAGCGTGAACTGGCTCACCACCAGCGCGGCGCCGCCCGTGTCGCGGACCGAGCGGTTCATCTTGCCGGCCTCGTCCCTGAAGATCCGCAGCTTGGCGATACGGGCCGCCAGCGCGCTGGCCTGGGCCTCGCCGTCGCCCTGCATGGCGCAGACGAGGATCAGGAGGCCCGGGCCGATCTCGCCCAGAAGCTCGCCCTCGACGGTGACGGAGGCCTCGCTTACCCGCTGAATCAGGGCGCGCATCAGAGCTCGTCCACCCAGGGCGGGTTGGCGCCCGGCCGCGAAACGGTGACCGCCGCGGCCCGCGTGCCGAGCGCGAGGGCCGCGGCGAGGGTTTCAGGGGAGAGGGACGCCACTGCCGACCTGGACAGCGCACCCGCCTCGTGCAGCGCGGCCAGAACGCCTGCGTTGAACGTGTCGCCCGCGCCCACCGTGTCGGCCACCTGCACCGGCGTTGCGGCGCAGAACCGGTCTTCCGTGGCGGTGACGGCGCGCGCGCCCACCGCGCCCTCCGTCACGAGGACGAGCTTCGGGCCGCGGGCCAGGAGGCCGCGGGCGAGGGACAGGATCTGTCCCGGCCCCTCGAGCCAGTGCAGATCCTCGTCCGAGAGCTTCAGGATGTCGGCCAGCGCGATCATCCGGCCGATCCGGGCGCGGTAGGCCGCCGCATCGGCGATGAAGCCCGGGCGGATGTTCGGATCGAGCATGGTCACGCGGCGCGGCGCCTCGCGCGCCATCAGCGCCTCGTAGGTGGCGGCCGCAGGCTCGTTCACCAGCGAGATGCCGCCGAAGAAGAGCGTGCTCACCCGGTCGGGCAGGGCGGGCAGGTCGGCCGGGGCCAGAAGCCGGCCGGCGGTGTTCTCGTCGTAGAAGGCGTAGCTCGCCTGCCCGTTCGTGAGCCGCACGAAGGCGAGCGTGGTCGGCCGGTCCGAGCGGGCGCAGAGATCGGTCTCGACCTGGCTTGCGGCCAGCGTCTCGGCGAGCTGCACCCCGAAGAGATCGGTCGAGAGGCCCGAGAAGAAGCCCGCGGGCGCGCCGAGCCGCCCGAGCGCGATGGCCGTGTTGAAGACGGCCCCGCCCGCATAGGGCGCGAAGGCCGCCTCTCCTGCCGTCGTCTCGCGGGGGAGCATGTCGATCAGGGCCTCGCCACAGCAGAGGATCATGGCCGTCTCCCGGTCAGCGGGTGAAGTGGGGCGCGAGGTTCGCCCGGATCCGCTCGAGCGGCGTGGCGCCCGAGAGATCGGGCTCGAAGGGCCGGCCGGTGATCGTCTCGAAGGCCTCGATATAGACCTCGGAGGTGCGGCGGATCATCTCGTCGGGGATCTCGGGGATCGGATCGCGGTAGGGGTCGCAGCGCGCGGCGACCCAGGCGCGGATCACGTCCTTGTCGAAGGACGGCGGGCGCTGGCCGGTGCGGAAGGCCTCCTCATAGCCCGAGGCGATCCAGTAGCGGCTCGAATCCGGCGTGTGGATCTCGTCGGCGATGAGGATCCGGCCCTCCTCGTCGAGGCCGAATTCGTATTTCGTGTCGACGAGGATCAGGCCGCGCTCGGCCGCCATCGCCTGTCCGCGTGCGAAG
Source organism: Cereibacter sphaeroides 2.4.1 (assembly GCF_000012905.2). NCBI lineage: Bacteria > Pseudomonadati > Pseudomonadota > Alphaproteobacteria > Rhodobacterales > Paracoccaceae > Cereibacter > Cereibacter sphaeroides. Next base: position 876,177 of record NC_007493.2, read on the forward strand.
AGCGCGAGGGCCTTGGCCGAGACCTCGTCCCACTGGGCGCGGGTGAGAAGCCCCTGCGCCACGATCTCGGCCTCGGTCAGAGGCTCGTCATGACCGCCGTCGAAGGCCTTCGAGGTGGGGGTGATGAGGGGTGCGGGCAGCACCTCGTTGTCGCGGAGCCCGTCGGGCAGGCGGTGGCCGTACATCTCGCGCACGCCCTGCTTGTAGAGCGTGAGCACCGAAGTGCCGGTGGTGCCCGCGAGATAGCCGCGCACCACCACTTCGACCGGAAGGATCGTCACGCGCCTGGCCAGCACCACGTTCGGGTCGGGGTAGGAGAGCACATGGTTCGGACAGATGTCGGAGGTGGCGTCGAACCAGAAGCGCGCGGTCTGGGTCAGCACCTGCCCCTTGAACGGGATCGCCGCGAGGATGCGGTCGAAGGCCGAGATCCGGTCCGACGAGATCAGGAGCCGCCGCCCGTCGGGCAGGTCGTAGCAGTCGCGGACCTTGCCGTAATAGGGATCGGGAAGCTCGGGGATATGCGCCTCGGGAAGGACGCGGGAGAGGTCGGGCATGGGGCCTCCGCTGCTGGTGCGGGCTCTATCTGCCCCACGGGTCCGTCTGTCAACGGGGAAGGGGCCTCAGCCCGCCACGGCGGAGAAGCCCGCGGCGAGAAGCGCGTAGCGCGCGGCCTTGCCGAGACCCACGAGGAGGAGGAAGGGCCAGAAGCCCACCTTAAGCATGCCGGCGGCCACCGTCAGCGGATCGCCCACCACCGGCACCCAGGCGAAGAGGAGCGACCAGAGCCCCCAGCGGCGGTAGCCCCGCTCGGCGCGGGCGAGGGCGGCCGCGGAGACGGGAAACCAGCGGCGGTCGCGGAAGCGGATGAGGAACCGCCCCAGCGCCCAGTTGACGAGCGAGCCCGCGAGATTGGCGGCCGTGGCCACCGCCACGAGCGGCGCTGCGGGCTCTCCGGCGGCCAGAAGGGTCAGCAGGAGCGCCTCGGAGGAGCCGGGCAGCAGGGTCGCCGAGGCGAAGGCGCTGAGCGCGAGCAGGAGGACCGCGGAGAGGCCGTCCACCGGATCAGCGCGCCTGCGAGATATAGGCCGCGATCCCGGCTGCGATCAGCCCGAGCAGGACCGCGAAGGCGATCTTCCAGGCCGACCAGGGCCGCTCGCCCTGCACGCGGCCGGTCTGGCCATTGACCACGAAGCGGTAGCTCTTGCCGCCGTAGCGGTAGGCCGCCATCCAGACCGGCAGCAGCACATGCTTGAAGGTCTCGCGGTCGTAGGCGGTCTCGACCTGGCCCACCCGCTGCTCGTCGCCGCCGATGTCGCGCGCCACGTCGCCCCGGATCGTGCGCGCCATGATCTCCTGCGCGCGGGACCAGCCCTCCGGCAGCCCGACCGTGTAGCCCTCGGCGGTGAAGCCCGCGAGCCAGTCGGCGCGGTAGGGCTCGAGCGCCGACAGGTCCCACGGTTCGAGCGCCTCGGTATAGTGGCGCGGAAGGCTCTGCGAGGCGAGCACCAGCACATCGTCGAACTCGCGCGCGACGCGGCCCGAGACCGGGGTCCAGCGGATCTGGCGCACGCGTTCGGTGCGCCGCTGCGGGCGGCCGTTCACCTCGACCGTGACGGTGCGGGTCGTGTAATAGGCGTCGCCCCGCTGGCCGGTGTAGCGGCTGCGGGTGGCGGCGTCGAAGGTCCAGTAGGGGACATAGAGGCCCGAGAGCGCACGGCCCTTGCGGGCATATTGCACGAGCCCGTTCGGCGCGAACCAGAGCCGGCCCAGCCAGTCGGTCATCGCCTGACGCGCCTCGCGCTCGGTCAGGCGAAAGGGGATGACGGCCTGCGGCTTCAGCAGCCGGGTCTCGCCGGTGCCCGCCACCACGGGCGTGGCGCAGAAGGGGCACTGGGTCGCGTGGGTCGCGCCCTCGAACTCGACCAGCGCGCCGCAGGAGGGGCAGGGGGTCGTGCGCACCTGCTCCGAGGCCGAGGCGGGCAGCCTGTCGGCCAGCGCGGCATGGAGGTCGAGCTCGCCCATGCCGCGGCGGTCGGTGGGGGCGGTCGCGGGGATCTCCTGCACATGTCCGCAATGGTCGCAGACGAGCCGGGTCTGCCCCGGCGCAAAGCGGAGATCGGCCCCGCAGCTTTCGCAGGGCCAGTGCCGGACGTCCTGCACCTCAGGCGCCCGGCGGCAACGGCGGCGGGATCCGCGCGAAGAGCGGCGCCAGAGCCGCGACCTCGCCCGCGGGAACCCAGCCCTCCTGTCCGGGGGTCCAGACGAGGGTGGCGCGCGTCACCTGACCCGCCGCCACGCGCCGGGCCAGATCGGCCTGCGCGATGGGTCCCTCGGACTGGCCGTTCGCCGCCACATGCCAGACCGGCTCGGTGGGCGGCGGAGGGGGTGGGGGAGCCGCGGGCTCGGCCGCCGCAGGCGCTGCGCCCCACGGGCCCATGCGCTGCGCCATCCCGAAGCCCATGGCCGCGCCCATGCCGCTTGCCACCGCGGCGCCGGCGGCCGAATTCGGCGCCGCCATGGCCTCGGCCGCGCTGTATTGGGTGAACTTGCCCAGATCGCCCACGATCCCCATCGAGGTGCGCTTGTCGAGCGCCTTCTCGACCTCCTGCGGCAGCGAGATGTTCTCGATGTAGAGCTCGGGGATCGAGAGGCCGTAGGCCGCGATGGTGGGCGCGATGGCCTCGGCCACGAGCTTGCCCAGATCGGCGGTGTTGGCCGCCATGTCGAGCACCGGGATCGACGAGGCGGCAAGCGCGCGGCCCATCTCCTGCACGATCACGTTGCGGATCTGGAAGCTGATCTCGTCGGCGGTGAATTCGCCGTCGGTGCCCACGATCTCGGTCATGAAGCGGCCGGGATCGGTCACGCGCATCGAATAGGTGCCGAAGGCGCGCAGGCGCACGGGTCCGAATTCGGGATCCCGGCAGATGATCGGGTTCTTCGTCCCCCACTTCTGGTCGTTGAAGCGGGTGGTATTGACGAAGTAGACCTCGGACTTGAAGGGCGAGCGGAAGCCGTGGTCCCAGTGCTGGAGCGTGGTCAGGATCGGCAGGTTGTTGGTCTCGAGCATGTAGAGACCGGGGGTGAAGACATCCGCCAGCTGGCCCTCGTGGATGAAGACCGCGGCCTGCCCCTCGCGCACCGTCAGCTTGGCGCCGTATTTGATCGCATGACCCTGCCGCTCGAAGCGCCAGACCATCGTGTCGCGGGTGTCATCGACCCAGTGGATGACGTCGATGAATTCGCCGCCGAGGAAATCGAACAGAGCCATGGCTATTTCTTGGGAGCCGCCGTGGACCAGTCGCCCCGCGCAGGAACGACGATGGCCGAGACCGCCTTCGGCGGCTTCGGCGCGGCGCCTTCGGCGGGCTTCCGCGGCGCGCGCGCGAACCAGCCCCGGTCGGGCCGGGCGCGGCTCGGCTGGTAGCCGTCGATCAGCAGGGTCCGTCTGTCATCCGGCATCGTCGGTCCTCTCCCGCTCGCCCTCCAGTTCGAGAAACTCGATGGAGCGCATCCCTTCCAGCGACAGCAGCATCGCGCGCGGCGGCACCACCTCGGCCCACTGCCCGTCGTCTGCGACATGATATAGGCGTTCGAGATAGATGTCGCCACGGTTTCCATCGCTCGCCGCCAGCGACTCCTCGCCGAAGAGGCCATGGACGACCGTTCCGTCGGTGAAGGTCACGATCACGAAGCTCGGTCCCCTGTGCTTGCCGAAGGCGAAATCGTAGGCGCGCCGCGCCGGGTTCTGCACCGGCATGGAAAGCCTTCGCAGGAGCGAGCGGTTCCAGCCGAGCGAGAGGTTCCAGCCGAAGAGCGCGCCGAGGGTTGCGGGCAGCACCAGCACCTCGAGGAAGAAGACGCCGCGCGCGGGCAGGACGGGCGCCGCGGGCACGAGCGACCAGAGGCTTGCGAGGAACAGGAAGGCGAGCTGGTTGATGAGCGAGAGCGCCACCGCCTCGACCAGCTGCTCGGTGAGCTTCGGCCGCTCGCCCACCACGAAGCGCGAGCGCACCGAGATCACGATCAGTCCCGCCAGCAGGTAGCGCGCGAAGAACTCGAAATTGTCGGGCGTGATCAGGCTGTTCATCGCCCGGTCGCGCCTTCAGCTTTCGCCGCCGAGCAGCTCGTAGGCGATCGTCTGGACGATGGGCCGGGCCTCCTCGACCGTCATGCCGGGCTTCAGGCGCCGGTCGTAGAGGATCTTCAGCATCAGCTCGTCCTGGGTGGTCAGAAGCGCGAATTCCTCGTCGTCGTTGAAGATCGAGGGCCGCGCGTTCGGGCTGTCGTTGGCCAGCCCCAGCCCCTGCGCGATCTCCTCGTGCAGGCAGGCGAGGCGCAGCAGGTCGGGATGTTCGGAGCGGATCACCGCGAAGGCGCGGTTGTAGACGCTCGTCGCATCGTCCGAGAGCGCATAGACGAGGCAGTAGGTGGTGGTGGGAAGCTGCGTGATCCCCGCGATCTCCGCGGCGGAGAGGGTGGGCAGCGCCTCGGCCACCTGGGGCCCGAGCGCGCGGCGCTCGTCCTCGGAGACGACCTGAAGCCAGAAGTTGATGCCGCTGTCGGCCAGCGCGATCGGGTGGCCGGTGATCTTGGCCAGCCGCGCCAGATACGAGGCGATGCGCGCCCGGTCTGTCGCCCGCCGCTCCTCGGGAACCGAAGCGCCGAAGCGCAGGCCCACGCGCACCGGCGCTTCCCAGCGGCGCAGCCGGCTTTCGACCTCGCGCTGGGCGAAGCCGCCGCCCTGCCGCTCGTATTCGTCATAGAGCGCGATGCGGATGAAGTTCTCGGCCAGCATCCGGTCGGTATAGGGCGTGTCGCGCCCGCCGCCGTCGGTCCGCAAAAGGCCCTGCGCCAGAAGGTCGGTCTGCACCTTGGCGAAATAGGCCCGTATTGCCTGCGACTCGGGGCTCTCCTTCACCGGACCCTGAAGATCCGCCGGCCGCGCGCGCGGACCGAGTCCGTGCGCGGGCTCGCGCGGGGCGGGCGGCGTGCAGGCCGACAGGATCGCGCAGGCGGCCAGCGAGAGGCCGCCGTGGAGAAGGGTCGAGAGGCGGACGCCCCGGTGCATGATGGCCTTTCCTCAGGGTCGGACGGATGTTCCGGCAGTGTCGCCGGTCCCGGTGCGGCGGGCGCGGGCGGAGGCGAGCGTGTCGCGCAGCTCGGCCTCCATCCGCTGAAGCTCGGTCTCTGCCGTGGCACGGCGGGCGCGGCCCTCGTCGGCGATGGCGAGGCTTTCGTTGATCGTGGCGATCAGCGTCGCATTGGCCTTCTTCACCGCCTCGATGTCGAAGACGCCGCGCTCCATCTCCTTGCGGACGATCTTGTTGGCCTGCTGGAGATTTTCGGCATTCGCCGTCAGCAGCTCGTTCGTCAGGTCCGAGGCGCCGCGCACGGCCTCGGCCGCCTCGCGCGACCGCTGGATGGTCACGGCCTGCGCCAGCTGCGTCTCCCAGAGCGGGACCGTGTTGACGAGGGTCGAGTTGATCCGCGTGACCAGCGCCTTGTCGTTCTCCTGCACGAGGCGGATCGAGGGCAGCGACTGCATCGTGACCTGACGGGTGAGCTTGAGGTCATGCACCCGGCGCTCGAGATCGTCGCGGGCGGCGCGCAGGTCGCGCAGCTCCTGTGCCTTGATCATCCGGTCGCCCTCCGGCGTCGCCGCCACCTCGGCCTCCTTGGCCGGGATCACCCGTCCGTCGAGATCGGCCAGCACCTCGTCGCCCGCGGCGATGTAGAGCGCGAGCTCGTCGTAGAAGTCGAGCGTGCGGGCATAGAGGATGTCGAGCCCCTTGATGTCCTTCAGCAGCCGGTGCTCGTGGGTCAGGAGCGACTGGGTGATCCGGTCGATCTGCTGCTGCACATCCTCGTAGCGGGCGACGAAGCGGGCGAAGGGGGCGGTGCGGCCCAGAAGCCGCTCCCACCAGCTGGCCTTGCGGCGCACGTCGAACTCGGAGACCGAGAAGCCGCGGATGGTCGAGACCACCTCGCGCAGCGAATCGCCGGCAGGCCCCACGTCCTTGTTCTTCACGTCGGCCAGCATCTGCTGGCTGATCGTCTGCAGTTCGGCCTGCGCCTTGGACCCGAAGCCGATGATCGACTGCGAATCGCTCACGTTCAGCTCGGCCATGCGGCGGCGGATCTCTTGGGCCTTCTCGGGCGGGGCGGAGGCCAGAGGCGTCACGGCCGGAGCGGGCTCGGGCAGGTCGGGGGCGGTCACTTCCGCAAGCCGGGGAAGGGCTTCGGCGGCCTCGCGGCGGCTGCTGTCGGTCATCTGAAAACCTCGCTCTCTGGAAGATCGCTGCCGGCCGCGCCGCGATGCGGCGTCAGCCTCCTGTATAGCAGGCCCCGGCCTCTTCTCAATCGAAGCGCGCGGCCGCGGCCAATCGGGCGGCAGGCGATGCAAGCCTGCCGCAGGGGGGTCAGGTCTCGCGCCCCAGACGGTCGCGCAGCACCTCGATCTCGAGGTCGAGCCCGGCCCGGTCGTTCTGCAGAAGCCGCCGGGTGCGGTCGGCGAAGCTGGTGCCCAGATCCTCGAGCAGCCGCTCGTAATCCGCGCGCACCTGCGGATCGCGCTCGCGGCCGTAGAGGTCGGCGAACTTCAGCGTCGCGTCGCGCGCGCCCATCAGATAGACGCCGAGATAGCGGCGCGCGGCCGTGAGATCGCCGGGATCGGCCTCGACGCTGCGGAAGAGCCCGCGCGCCGTGGTGGCGAAGGTCTCGAGCCGTCGGTCGAGGCTTGGATCGCGGAGGCGCGCCACCGCCTCACGCATCGCCGTCAGGTGGCTCTCGGCCTCCGCCACGGCGCGGCTCACCCGGTCGCTCTGGAAGCCGTCGACGCCGTCCGGGATCTTGTCGGTCAGCGGATCGGGCCCGAAGGCCGCCAGATGCAGAAGGCCGCCGATCCCGCCCCAGGCCGCCGCCACCAGCAGGCCCGCATCGCCCGCAAGCCCGCCCGCCAGGAGCCCGGCGCCGGTCAGGACCGAGGCGAATATCTTGCGCGGGATCGCCGGGCGCTTGGCCACGGGGCGGGCATCGTAGGCTTCCTCGGCGAGGATGCCCTGCCGGGTCAGCCAGGCGGCGAGAAAGAGCGCGGCGAAGGCTGCAAAGGCGGGAACGAAATCCTGCGCGGGGCCGAGGAAGGCATCCCACAGGAAGAGGAACGGCAGGAAGAACAGGATGTTCGAGCGTCCGCCCGCGCGGCTCCGGCGCTTGCGGTCCCAGCGGCTGACCGGCGGCCCCGGAGGGCCCTCGCGCCGGGCATTGGCGGGGCTGAAGCGGCCGCCGTAGCGTTCGGCCATCTCAGGCGCCTCCCTGCGCCGCGACGTAGAGGGTGAGCCCCACGAGCAGCAGGAAAGCCAGCGTGCGCAGGCCCTTCGAGTTCATCGCCATCCCCTTTCCGGTCCTTGGTCCCGGCCAATATAGGATGCCCGGGACCGGCTCGCCAGAAAAGGCGCGGAGACCCGCGGCCCGGGGGTGCCGGGGTCAGCGCCCGCCGGGCCGGCCTTTCGGTCCGCGCGAGGGCGGGCGGGGGCCTGTGGGCTGCGGTTTCCGGTCCCCCTGGGCAGACGGCGTGCCCGTCCGGGGGCCCCGTCCGCCGGCGGTCTCGCCCGGTCCCTTGGCGCGCGGAGTGGGGGCGACCTTGGCCGCGCCGCCGCCCTTGGCCTTCGGACCCGCCGCGGCGCGACCCCGCGGCGCACGGGCGTCGATCGGCGTGTCGGGCAGGGCTTCTCGCCGGCTGCGGGCCGGACCCGCGGCCTTGGCCGGACCGCGCGGACCCTTGGCGGGCGCCTCGGCGCTGCGGCTACGGAACGCACGCGGCGCGTCGGCCGCCTCGGTCTTGCCGGACCGTCCTGCAGCGGCGGGTTTGCCGTCCGCCGGCCGGGTGCGTGCCGTGCCCTCGGCGCTGCCCGGGCGGGAGGTGCGCGCCGGGCCCGCTCCGGCGCCCCGCGCCGGGCGCGCAGCCTCGGCCGCGCCTTTGCCCGCCGAGCGCGCGCTGTCCTTCGGTGCCCCTGCCCTGCGCGCCGCCCCGTGGGGCGAGCGTCCCTTGGCCGGGCCTGCGGCGCCCTCGGACCCCGCCCCCCGACCCGCGCGGGCGGGTCCCTCCGCCGCGGCGCCGCGCGGCGGACGCGCGGTTCTTTCGGAGCGTGCGGCGCCTTCGGCTCGTGCAGGGCGTGCACCACCTTCCGCTCGTGCGGGACGTGCGGCGCCTTCGGATCTTGCCGGACGCGCGGCGCCCTCGGGTTTTCGTCCCCTGGCCGGGCGTGCCTCGCCGTCGGCATGCGGATCGAGGCCGAGCTGGTCGCGCAGGATCTTGGGGCGCACCTCCTCGACCATGCCGGGCTCGAGCTCGTTCAGCCGGAAGGGACCGTAGCTCACGCGGATCAGCCGGTTCACGGTGAGGCCCAGGGCGGACATGGCGCGGCGGATCTCGCGGTTCTTGCCCTCGCGGAGGCCCACCGTGAGCCAGGCGTTGGCGCCCTGCACCCGGTCCAGCGAGACGGTCATCGGCTGGAAGCTCTCGCCCTCGACCGTTATCCCCTTGCGCAGCGGCTCGAGGTCGGCGTCGGTCGGGTTGCCCTTCACCCGCACGCGGTACTTGCGCAGCCAGCCGGTGGAGGGCAGCTCGAGCCGGCGCTTCAACTCGCCGTCATTGGTCAGGAGGAGGAGACCCTCGGAATTGAGATCGAGCCGTCCCACCGACATGACGCGGGGCATCCCCTCGGGCAGGTGGTCGAAGACCGTCTCGCGGCCCTTCTCGTCCGAGGCCGAGGTGACGAGCCCTTCGGGCTTGTAATAGAGCCACAGGCGGGCGGGCTCGGGCGGGGCCAAGGGCTGGCCGTCGACGGTGATGCGGTCCTTCGGGCCCACATTCAGCGCCGGGCTGTCGATGGTGCGCCCGTTCACCGCGATGCGGCCAAGCTCGATCATCCGCTCGGCGTCGCGGCGCGAGGCGATGCCCGCACGAGAGAGAACCTTGGCGATGCGCTCGCCGTCTTTGCTGTCGGTCATGAGGGGTCCCGGATTGAGGCTGTTCCGCTGGCGGAACCCCCGGGGGTTTTCCACCCCCGGACCCCCGGAGGATATTTGGACCAGAGTGAAAGGGCAAGGCGGGGAGGGGACCAACCTCGCGGCAGCCCCCGCGTCCTGAGGCGGCGTGTGCATGTGAGCTGGGAGGTGAAAGGGAGGTTCGGAGCCTGCGGGGCGAGAGAAGGCGGCAGTTCCCGAAAGGGGCGGCCGGGACCGGCACCGCAAGCGGGTGCGCGGCGGCCGATGAGTGGGCTGCCGATATGACCCGCAACGGGCGCCGCTTGCGCGGGCGCGGGGGGCGCGGCATGAGGGGGCATGGAGTTTCGCAGTCACATGCAGGCGGCGCTTGCCGAGGCCCGCGCGGCGGGCGCGCGGGGCGAGGTGCCGGTCGGCGCCGTCGTCGTGGCGCCGGGCGGGCAGGTTGTCGCGCGGGCGGGGAACCGCTGCCGCGAACTGTCCGATCCCACGGCCCATGCCGAGATGCTGGCGATCCGGGCGGCCTGCGCGACACTGGGCGAGCGGCTGACCGGCTGCGATCTCTATGTGACGCTCGAGCCCTGTCCGATGTGCGCGGCGGCCATCTCGGCCGCGCGGATCGCCCGGCTCTATTACGGCGCGGCCGATCCCAAGTCGGGCGGGGTGGCGCAGGGGGCGCGGGTCTTCGCGCACCCGCAGTGCCACCATGTGCCCGAGGTCTATGACGGGATCGGCGAGGCCGAGGCGGCGGCGCTCCTGCGCGGCTTCTTCTCCGCGCGGCGGCCGGGCTGAGCCGGGGCGCTCAGATGTCGATCGGGACGAGCACCTGCGGCTCGATCACCTCGACGCCGGGCAGGCCCTCCTTCAGCGCCTCGGCCGACTGTTCGAGCAGCGGGAAGGTGCGGTAATGGCAGGGGATCACGGTGCGGAAGTCGAAATATTTGCGCGCTGCGAAGGCCGCCCGCTTCATGTCCATGGTGAAATGACCGCCCGCGGAGAGGATGCCCACGTCGGGGCGGTGATATTCGCCCATCCAGCCCATATCGGCCATGATGTCGGTATCGCCCGACAGGTAGATCACATGGCCCTCGCCCGCGATCATGTAGCCCGATTCGGTGCCGGTATAGATCGGGCCCGCCTCGCCCGACATGGAGGAGGAATGGGTGGCCTGCACCATGGTGACCCGGGCCCCGCCCAGCGTCACCGTGCCGCCCTTGTTGAAGCCGATCCCGTCGATCCCCTCCTTCTCCTGCAGCCAGGTCACGAGATCGTAGATGCCGACCACCGGAAGGCCCCGCTCCTTCGCGATGGCCACAGTGTCGCCGGTATGGTCGCCATGCCCGTGGGTGATGAGGATATGGGTGGCGCCCGCCAGCGCCTCCTCGCGCCGGTCGGCGGGGAAGAGCGGGTTGCCGGTGAGCCAGGGGTCGACAAGCAGCACGGCCTGCTCGATGGCGATGCGGAAGCCGGAATGGCCGAGCCAGGTGATCTTCATGGGGATATCTCCCGTAGCGGATTCGGTTCGGCTGCAATCTAGGGCAGGGGAGGGCGAGGGAAATGGAGTGGTTCGCCGCGGTCGACGGCTATTGCGAGCGCGGAGGGACAGGGCTCTGGGCCGAGCCGCTGAATGCCGCGACGAACGCGGCCTTCCTGATCGCGGCCGCCCTGCTCTGGCCGCGGGTGCGGGGCTTGGCCCGCGGCCGGGCGCTCTGCCTCTCGCTTGCGGCCATCGGGCTCGGCTCGGGGCTCTTTCACACGGCGGCGAACCGGCTGACCGGGCTTCTCGACGTGCTGCCGATCCTCGTCTTCATCCTTCTCTATCTCCATGCCGCGGCGCGCGACCTGCTGGGGATGGGCCGCGGAGCGGCGCTGCTCGCCACGGCGGCCTTCCTGCCTTACGCCGCGCTCACCGTGCCGCTTTTCGCGCGCCTGCCCGGGCTCGGCTCCTCGGCAGGCTATGCGCCGGTGCCGGTCCTCATCCTGGGCGTGGCCGCCTGGCTTGCGCCGCGGGCGCCCCCCACGGCGCGGGGGCTTGCCGGGGGCGGGGCGCTTCTCCTTCTCTCGCTCGCCTTCCGCACGCTCGACGGGCCGCTCTGCCCGGCCTTTCCGATCGGCACGCATTTCCTGTGGCATCTCCTGAATGCGCTCCTCCTCGGCTGGATGATCGAGGTCTGGCGGCGGCACCGGCTTGCAGCCGCAGGGCGGCCTCGCTAAACGGACCCAAACGGCAAGCGGAGCGAAGGACATGTCGATCGACATCGAGACCGCGCGGCGGGTGGCGCATCTCGCGCGGATCCGCGTGGACGAGGCGGACCTGCCGGCCTTGGCCGGCGAGCTTTCGGGCATCCTCACCTTCATGGAGCAGCTGAACGAGGTGGATGTCGAGGGTATCGAGCCCATGACCTCGGTCACGCCCATGCGGCTGAAGCGGCGGCAGGACGTGGTGACCGACGGCGACATGCAGGACAAGGTGCTGTCGAACGCGCCCGACGCCCGCGAGGGCTTCTTCGCCGTGCCGAAGGTGGTGGAATGAACGCGAACGAACTGACGATCGCCGACGCCCGCGACGCGCTGGCCAAGGGCGAGCTCTCGGCGGTGGACCTGACCATGGCCTGCCTCACGGCCATCGATGCGGGCACGCCGCTCAATGCCTTCGTCCATGCGACGCCCGAGATCGCGCTCGATCAGGCGCGGGCGGCGGATGCGCGCCGGGGCGCCGGGGCGGGCGCGCTGAACGGCATCCCGCTCGGGATCAAGGATCTCTTCTGCACCAGGGGCGTGGCCTCGCAGGCGGCCTCGAACATCCTCAAGGGCTTCAAGCCGGAATATGAATCGACCGTCACCTCGAAGCTGTTCGAGGCGGGGGCGGTGATGCTCGGCAAGCTCAACATGGACGAGTTCGCCATGGGCTCGTCGAACGAGACCTCCTGCTACGGCGACGCGGTCAACCCCTGGAAGGTGGACGACCGCAGGCTGACGCCCGGCGGCTCGTCGGGCGGCTCGGCCGCGGCGGTGGCGGCGGATCTCTGCCTCGCAGCCACGGGCACCGACACCGGCGGCTCGATCCGGCAGCCGGCCGCCTTCACCGGCATCGTGGGGATCAAGCCCACCTACGGGCGCGTCTCGCGCTGGGGGATCGTGGCCTTCGCCTCGTCGCTGGATCAGGCGGGGCCGATGACCAAGAGCGTGCGCGATGCGGCGATCCTGCTCGGCGCCATGGCCGGGCACGATCCGAAGGATTCGACCAGCGCCGACATTCCGGTGCCGGATTTCGAGGCGGCGCTGACGGGCGACATCCGTGGCAGGAAGATCGGCATCCCGCGCGAATATCGCATGGAGGGCATGCCCGCCGAGATCGAGGCGCTCTGGGCTCGGGGCCGCGAGATGCTGGCCGATGCGGGCGCCGAGATCGTCGACATCTCGCTGCCCCACACGAAATATGCGCTCCCTGCCTATTACGTCATCGCGCCGGCCGAGGCCTCGTCGAACCTCGCCCGCTACGACGGGGTGCGCTACGGCCACCGCGCGCGGCTCGGGCAGGGCGACGGCATCGTCGACATGTACGAGAAGACCCGCGCCGAAGGCTTCGGCAAGGAGGTCCAGCGCCGGGTGATGATCGGCACCTATGTGCTCTCGGCGGGCTTCTACGACGCCTATTACAACCGGGCGCGCAAGGTGCGGGCGCTGATCAAGCGCGACTTCGACGAGGCCTTCGCGGCCGGGGTCGATGCGATCCTGACGCCCGCCACGCCCTCCTCGGCCTTCGGGCTAGGCGAGATGGCCGATGCCGATCCGGTGGCCATGTATCTCAACGACGTCTTCACCGTGACGGTGAACCTCGCGGGGCTGCCGGGCATCTCGGTGCCGGTGGGTCTCGACGCCAAGGGACTGCCGCTCGGGCTTCAGCTCATCGGCCGTCCGTGGGACGAGGCGGGGCTCCTCAATCACGCCCATGTGCTCGAACGGGCGGCGGGCTTTGTGGAAAAACCCCGGAAATGGTGGTAAGGCCCCTCGGATCCATGCGACACAGGACCGATACCATGCGCGCTTCCGCGGCACTTCTTCTCGCCGTCGCCACCGCGGCCTGCCAGCCTGCGCCGCCGCAATCGGGCGCGGGCTTCGAGGATTATTCGAGCTACCTGCACCGCCGGGAAGCGGAGCTGATGGGGCAGGGCCGCTCCACGACCATGCCGCTGCCCGACGGGCCGGCGGGTGCGGCCGCGCAGCCCGGCTTCTCGACCGAAGCCATCGGCTCGGCGATCGACGCGGCCGACGGCGGTGCGGGCTACGGCGGGCAAGGGTCCACCGTTCCGGGTCAGGCGGCTCCGGGCGCGCTGATCGGCGGCACGACGAGCTACACGACCGGCGAGGCGGGCCTGCCCGCCAACCGGCCGCGCGGCAACGCACCGGTGGGGATTCGCGAGGAATCGGGCGAGATGGCGGGCGTGGGCAGCCATACCGGCATTTCGGACGAGAACGACTTCAGCGCGGTGTCCGAGCGCCGGAGCCGGGAGGACGATGCGCAGCTCATGGCGCAGAACCGCGCCAACTACACGGTGATCGCGCCCCAGCCGGTGCCGCAGCGCACCCAGTCCGACGGACCGAACATCGTCCAGTTCGCGCTCTCGACCAATCATGCGCCGGGAACGCAGATGTACAAGCGCTCCTCGCTGCGCCTGACGGATCCGGGCGCGGCCTGCGCGAAATTCGCCTCGCCCGATCTGGCGCAGCAGGCCTTCCTCGCCTCGGGCGGCCCCGAGCGCGACCGCAAGGGCCTCGATCCGGACGGCGACGGCTTCGCCTGCGGCTGGGACCCCCGGCCGTTCCGCGCTGTCCGCTGAGGCGTGAGCCTCTCGCCCAATTGCGGGCCGCGGCGCGAGGGTGCGCGGCCCGATCTCGTGGTGATCCATTACACGGCCATGGCCAGCGCCGAGGCCGCCCGCGTCCGGCTCTGCGATCCGGCGGCGGAAGTCTCCGCCCACTGGCTGGTCCCGGAGCGGGGTGAGCCGCTGGCCCTGGTGCCGGAGGAGCTGCGCGCCTGGCACGCGGGGGCGGGGTCCTGGGGAGGCGTGACGGATGTCAACTCGCGCTCGATCGGGATCGAGCTCGCCAATCCCGGCGACAGGCCCTTTTCCGAGCCGCAGATGGCGGCGCTGGAGCGGCTGCTGGCGGGGATCCTCGCACGGTGGCGGATCCCGCCCGCGCGGGTGATCGGCCATTCCGACATGGCGCCGGAGCGGAAATGCGATCCGGGACCGCGCTTCGACTGGCGCCGTCTGGCCCGCGGCGGGCTCTCGGTCTGGCCCTCGGACGGCTGTCCGCCTGCGGAGGCGGAGACCTTTGCCGCTTCGGCCCGCGCCTTCGGCTATCCCGCCGTGGAGGCGGAGCTTCTGCTCGCGGCGGTCCGCCTGCGGTTCCGGCCCTGGGCGCGGGGGCCGCTCACGGGCGAGGACGCGGGGGTGATGGCCGATCTTGCGGCGCGCTATCCGGTTGACGGAGAGACGTCCCAAGCGTAAGCCACCGCCGTGCGGGTGGCCGGATGACCGCGAGCCTTCGGGCGCGAGGAAAGTCCGGACTCCATGGGACAAGGGTGCCGGGTAACGCCCGGCCGGGGCAACCCGAGGGAAAGCGCCACAGAGAACAGACCGCCCCACCGGCCTTCGGGCCCGGGGCAAGGGTGAAACGGTGGGGTAAGAGCCCACCGCGGGACTGGCAACAGGACCGGCATGGCAAGCCCCACCCGGAGCAATGCCGAATAGGGGTTCCGCGCGGGCCTGATCCTTCCGGGGATATCGCCGCAGGGACGTCTCAGCCCGAGGAACCCGGGTTGGCAGCTCGATCCCGTCGGCAACGGCGGGGCCAGAGGAATGGTCATCGAAGGGGGCAACCCCGGAACAGAATCCGGCTTACAGGCTGCCCGCACAACTGATCCCGGCCGAGGCCGGGGGCTTCGCGCCCCCGGACCCCCGCGGGATATTTGGGCCAGCGTGAAAGACGGGCGCCTCAGCCGTAGGTGCGCCGGTCCTCGATCACCTTGCCGTCGTTGGGCAGGGTGCCGGGCGTCACGATCTCGATCCGGCCACGCAGCTTCAGCGCGGCCAGCACCGAGGCCTCGTAGACGGCCGGATTGGTGGCGCGGCTTTCGATCTGGACCGTCATCGCATCCATCTCGCCCTCGCGGGTGGCGATGACTCGGGCGCGGCTGACCTCGGAGTGGCGGGCGACGAGATCGGCCACCTGTTCGGGGCGCACGAACATGCCCTTGATCTTGGTGGTCTGGTCGGCGCGCCCCATCCAGCCGCGGATGCGCCGGTTGGTGCGGCCGCAGGGGCTCTGGCCCGGCATCAGGGCGGAGAGGTCGCCCGTGGCGAAGCGGACGAGGGGATAGTCGCGGTTGAGCGTGGTGACCACCACCTCGCCCACCTCGCCTTCGGGCACCGGATCGCCGGTGCCGGGGCGCACGATCTCGACCAGCACGCCTTCGTCGAGGATCATCCCCTCCATCGCCTCGCTCTCGTAGGCGATGTTGCCGAGATCGGCCGTGGCATAGCATTGCAGGCAGAGGATGCCGCGATCGGCATAGTCCTTGCGCAGCGAGGGAAAGAGGGCGCCGCCGCCCACCGCGGCGCGGACGATGCCCAGCCGCTCGCCCATCTCCTCGGCGCGGTCGAGGATCACCTTGAGATAATCGGGCGTGCCGGCATAGGCGGTGCTGCCCACATCCGCCGCGGCGCGGACCTGCAGGTCGGTCTGGCCGGTGCCCGCGGGCAGGACGCGGGCGCCCACGGCGCGGGCGCCGGATTCGAAGATCATGCCGGCAGGCGTCAAGTGGTAGCCGAAGCAGTTCTGCACGATGTCGGCCGGGCCCACGCCGCAGGCATGGAGGAAGCGGCCCATCCGCCACCAGTCGGGCGTCGTGCGGCCGATCTCGTAGATCGGCCCCGGCGACTGGAAGATATGCTCGAAGGCGCCGCCCTCGGGGAGGAAGCCGCCGAGCGGGGGATGCGTCTTCTGCGCGGCGACGAGGTCGGCCTTGCGGATCACCGGCAGAGAGGCCAGCGCCTCGATCGTGGTGATGGACGCGGGATCCACGCCTGCGAGGCTCCGGCCCAGTGCGGGCGTCGTCTTCGCATGGGCGATGAGCCGCGGCAGGCTCCGGGCAAGGTCCGCCGCGCGCGCGTCGGCGGAGCGGGTCTCGAGATCGTCGTAATGGGTCATCCGTCTCTCTCCCCTCATGCCAGCCACCGCTTGCGCCGCCGGTAGGAGCGGACGTCGCGGAACGACTTGCGGCCCTTGTCGGACATGCCGAGGTAGAATTCCTTGACGTCGGGGTTCTCGCGCAGCTCCTGCGCCGTGCCCTCCATCACCACCCGGCCGCTCTCGAGGATATAGCCGGTGTGGGCGTAGCGCAGCGCCACGTTGGTGTTCTGCTCGGCCAGCAGGAAGGTCACGCCCTCGCCCTCGTTCACCGCGCGCACGATTTCGAATATCTGTTCGACAAGCTGCGGCGCGAGGCCCATCGAGGGTTCGTCGAGCAGGATCATCTCGGGCCGGCTCATCAAGGCGCGGCCCATGGCGACCATCTGCTGCTCGCCGCCCGAGGTGTAGCCCGCCTGACTTTTCCGCCGTTCGCGCAGGCGCGGGAAGTAGGTATAGACCATCTCGAGATCCTCCATCACCGCCGCGCGCCCGTCCTTGCGGGTATAGGCGCCGGTGAGAAGATTCTCCTCCACGGTCAGATGCTCGAAACAGTGCCGGCCCTCCATCACCTGGATCACGCCGCGGCGGACGAGCGTCGCGGGGTCGAGATCCTGCACCCGCTCGCCGCGGTAAAGGATCGCGCCCTTCGTGACCTCGCCCCGCTCGGAGCGGAGCAGGTTGGAAATCGCTTTCAGCGTGGTGGTCTTGCCCGCGCCGTTGCCGCCGAGGAGGGCTGTGACGCCGCCCTTCGGGACCTGCAGGCTCACCCCCTTCAGGACGAGGATGACATGGTTGTAGATCACCTCGATGTTGTTGACCTCGAGCAGGGTATCGGTCCGGGGGGAGGGGCGGTCGTCGAACATGGGCATGGCCTCGGCAGGGGAGGGAGGGCCCGCAGCGGGCCCGCCGGGAGCGGATGCGGCCGGCCCCGGAGGGCCGGCGCGCCGGATCAGTTGCAGCGCTCGGAGAGGCCGGCTTCCTTGGCGTAAGCCGCGGAATCCTCGGCCACGAGCGGGTCGAGCACCGCATCGTCGGGGGCGATCCAGTCGGTGACGAGCGTCCAGCGCTTGGCGCTCGCATCCCATTGCTGGATGCGCGCCATGCCCGGGCCGCCATGGTCGGCGCAGGTGGCCTTGAAGGGCTGGCCGAAGTCGGGCAGGCCCAGCTCCTTCATGCGCGCCTCGGTGATCTCGAGCGCCTCGAAGCCGTCACGCACCTGGGCCGCGTTCACGGCCGGGGTGCCGGCCAGCTCCTGTGCCTTGCGGATCGCCTCGGCGATGACCATGGCCGCATACATGCCGCGGGAGTAGATCACGGTGCCCACGTTCGAGCCGTCGCCCGCCGCCTTGCCCGCGTCGACGACATACTGCTTCAGGTCGGCATAGACCGGATAGTCGGACCCCACACCGTGCATGGTCAGCGACTTGTAGCCGTTCGCGCCGGCGCCCGCGGGGGCCACGTCATTCTCGGAGCCCGACCACCAGATGCCGATGAAATTCTCCATCGGGAAGCGGATGTTCGCGGCCTCCTGGATCGCGACCGAGTTCATCACGCCCCAGCCCCAGAACAGGACGTAATCCGGCTTCTCGCGCCGGACCTGGAGCCACTGGCTCTTCTGCTCCTGGCCGGGGCTGTCGATGGGGAGGGTCGAGAGGGTGAAGCCGTGTTTCTTCGACAGTTCCTCGAGCGTGCGGATCGGCTCCTTGCCGTAGGCGGAGTTGTGATAGAGCAGCGCGATCTTCTTGCCCTCGAGACTGCCGCCGTTCTGGTCGAGCAGATACTTGACCGCGACGGAAGCGCCGTCCCAGTAGTTGGCCGGGTAGTTGAACACCCATTCGAAAACGCGGCCGTTGGCGGCCGAGGTCCGCCCGTAGCCCGGCGTGTAGAGGGTGATCCCGTCCGCCTGCATCTTCGGGATGAGCTGGTAGGTGATGCCGGTCGAGAGCGGGTTGTAGACGAGCGCCCCCTGGCCCTTGGTGGCCTCGTAGCACTCGACGCCCTTCTCGGTGTTGTAGGCCGTTTCGCATTCCGGGGTCTTGACGATCTCGCCGCCGATGCCGCCGTCACGCTCGTTCAGCAGCGTGAAGTAATCCTGAAAGCCGTCGGCATAGGGGATGCCGCCCGCGGCGAAGGGGCCGGTGCGGTAGCTGAGGTTCGGCACGACGAGATCCGCCTGCGCCGCGCCCGCCGTCGCGGCGGCGAGCGCCGTCGCGGCGAGCAGGGTGAAACTCTTTCTCATGGACACTCCTCCCGTTGGTCCTTTGCCGGTTGTCCCGGCCTTCGTCCGGCCGCCCCCGCGTCAGTGCGGGAAGGGCCACAGCCGCAGCTTCTCCTTGAGCACGCGCCAGAGCTGGGCCAGCCCGTGCGGCTCGAGGATGAGAAATCCGATGATGAGCGCGCCCACGATCATGAGCTCGATGTGGGCCGCGAGATCCGAGGGCCAGCCGAGCCCGCCCACCAGCACGTTCTTGAGAAAGACCGGCAGGAGCACGAGGAAGGCGGCGCCCGCGAAGCTGCCGAAGATGCTGCCGAGGCCCCCGATGATGATCATGAAGAGAATGAGGAAGGACTTCTGGATCCCGAAGGCCTCGCCCACCTCGGCCGCGCCGAGATAGACCGCGAAGAACAGCGCCCCCGCGATGCCGATGAAGAAGGACGAGACCGCAAAGGCCGATAGCTTGGTCGTGAGCGGGTTCACCCCGATGATCTCGGCCGCGATGTCCATGTCGCGGATGGCCATCCACTTCCGGCCGATGGTGCCGCGCGTGAGGTTCCGCGCGATCCAGGCCAGCGCGAAGAGGAAGGCCGCGCAGAAGAGATACTTGGCCCAAGCGGGTGTGTTGGCCCCCGTCACCGCGATGCCGAACATGGTCCGCTCGGGCGCGGTGATCTGGCCCGAGGCCGAGTAGTTGTAGAACCACGGCACCTTGTTGAAGAGCCAGACGAGAAAGAACTGCGCGGCGAGCGTGGCGACGGCCAGATAGAAGCCCTTGATCCGGAGCGAGGGCAGGCCGAAGAGCACGCCCACGCCCGCGGTGATCGCGCCTGCGAGGATCACATGGATCAGGATCGGCACGTCGGGAAAGGCGGTCATCAGCTTGTAGACCGCATAGGCCCCCACCGCCATGAAGCCGCCCGTCCCGAGGCTCACCTGCCCGCAGTAGCCGGTCAGGATGTTGAGCCCGATGGCCGCGATGGCATAGATCAGGAAGGGCACGACCACGGCATTGGCCCAGTAGTCGTTGATGACGAAGGGCAGGATGGCGAAGCCCACGACCAGCGCCACCTGATACCAGAGCCGGTCCCACCAGATCGGGAAGGTCTGGCTGTCCTGCGCGTAGCTCGTCTTGAACTCGCCCGCTTCACGGTAAAGCATGGATCAGACCCTCTCGATGATGCGTTCGCCGAACAGGCCCTGCGGCCGGAAGACGAGGAACAGGAGTGCGAGCACATAGGCGAACCAGTTCTCGGTCGCGCCGCCGATCAGGGGGCCCGCAAAGAACTCGAACAGCTTCTCGCCCATGCCGATGATGAGCCCGCCCACGATGGCGCCGGGGATCGAGGTGAAGCCGCCGAGCATGAGGACGGGCAGCGCCTTCAGCGCGATGAGCGAGAGCGAGAACTGCACACCCGACTTCGCCCCCCACATGATGCCCGCGATGAGGGCCACGAAGCCCGCGATCGACCAGACCAGCACCCAGACGAAGCGGAGCGAGATGCCGACCGACAGCGCCGCCTGATGGTCGTCGGCCACGGCGCGCAGCGCGCGGCCGTATTTGGTATATTGCGAGAAGAGCGTGAGCGCCGCGACCAGCGCCGCCGCGACCAGCGTCGCCACGATGTCGAGCCTGTCGATGAAGAAGCCGTAGCCGAACCATTCGGCCGTGACCGCCTCGATCCCCTCCGAGATGCCCTGCGGCAGGCCCACGTCGAGCATCTTGATGTCTGCGCCCCACATGACGTCGCCCAGCCCCTCGAGGAAATAGGCAAGCCCGATGGTCGCCATGAAGAGGATGATCGGCTCCTGGTTCACCAGATGCTTCAGGATCAGCCGCTCGATGGCCCAGGCGAGGCCCACCATCACGAGGGCGGTGAGGGCGATGGCCAGAGCCGCGGGCAGCGTCCAGCCGAAGCTGTGCAGGTTGGTGCCGAGGGCCGCGTTGATGAGATGGGCGAAGGGGATCTGACCGTTCTGCAGCCCCACCAGCGTCAGCGCGGCAAAGAGCGCGAGCACCCCCTGCGCGTAGTTGAAGATGCCCGAGGCCTTGAAGATCAGCACGAAGCCGAGCGCCACGAGCGCATACATCACCCCGGCCATCAGGCCGTTCAGGGTGACTTCCATGGCGTAGACAAGCTGGTCAGGCAGCATCGGGCGCCTCCTCGGCAGCGGGCGGGAACGGGGCGGACGGGGCGCGGGCATGCGGGGCTTCCGCCCGCAGGGAAGCGTCGCCCAGGAGCCGCGGGTGCGGCACCTCCGGCAGGCGCGCGCCGGGGATCGGGGCCTCAGTCATGCTGCACCCCCAGATAGGCGTCGATCACGGCCTTGTTGCTGCGGATCTCGTCGGGGGTGCCGTCGCCGATCTTCTTGCCGTAGTCCATCACCACGACGCGGTCCGAGAGGTCCATGACCACCCCCATGTCATGCTCGATCAGCGCGATGGTCGTGCCGAACTCGTCGTTCGTGTCGAGGATGAAGCGGCACATGTCCTCCTTCTCCTCGACGTTCATGCCCGCCATCGGCTCGTCGAGGAGCAGGAGCTTCGGCTCGGTGGCCAGCGCGCGGGCAAGCTCCACCCGCTTCTTGAGCCCATAGGGCAGGCGGCCGACCGGCGTCTTGCGGATATGCTGGATCTCGAGGAAGTCGATGATCCTCTCGACCTTCGCGCGGTGCTCGACCTCCTCGGCCTGCGCGCGGCCCCACCAGAGCGCCTGGCTCCAGAGACCGGTCTTCATCAGCGTGAGGCGCCCCGTCATGATGTTGTCGAGCACGCTCATCCCCTCGAAGAGGGCGATGTTCTGGAAGGTGCGGGCGATGCCCTGCTGGGCCACCTCATAGGGCTTCATCTGCGGCCGCCGCTTTCCGCGGAACCAGACCTCGCCCTCCTGCGGCACATAGAAGCCCGAAATCACGTTCAGCATCGAGGATTTGCCGGCCCCGTTCGGCCCGATGATCGCGCGGATCTCGCCCTCGCGGATGTCGAAGCTGATGTCGGTGATGGCCTTCACGCCGCCGAAGCGGAGCGTGATGTTCTTCATCTCCATCAGCACCCCGCCGATGCGGCGCTCGTCGGTTGGCTCCGGACCCCTGACCATGGCTTCAGGCATATCGATGAGCGCTGTCATGCCGCGTCTTCCCTTCTATCTGTCGACGTCGAGCGTGCATCGGTGGCCCGTCACGCTTCGGAGAAGCTCCCGCCGTGTGAAGGCAAAGCGGAGCGACAGGATGGCATTCCAGATGGACTTGTTCGTCGAACGGGTGGACCTCGTTTGTGAGTTGGGTGTTCAGCGCGCCTTCGAGCGGCTGAGTATGTGTCCGTTCGCTGCGGCCGCCTGCGCCGGTGAGGTTGAGGTCGAGGTCGAGGTCGAACTTCGCATCAGGCTCTGGGCGTGGGCAGATCAACGCTGAGAGTGTCATTCGGCAGCCATCCTCTGCGCGGAGGCGCCGTGGGTGGCGGCGTCCTCGATCCTCAGCGTGGCGCGGATCGCGCCCTTGCGGCCGTCCTCGTAGGTGACCTCGGTCTCGGTGTGGATGCTGGTCCGCCCGTCGTAGAGCGCGGCGATCAGGTCGTGGTATTTCTCCTCGATGACCTTGCGGCGCACCTTGCGGGTGCGGGTCATCTCGCCGTCGTCGGCGTCCAGCTCCTTGTGCAGGATCAGGAAGCGGTGGATCTGGCAGCCCGACAGCATCGGATCCTCGGCCACGGAGCGGTTCACCTCCTCCACATGGCCCTTCATCATCTCGTAGACCTTCGGGTGGCCCGCCAGCTCCTGATAGGAGGAATAGGCGATGTTGTTGCGCTCGGCCCAGTTGCCCACGGCGGCGAGGTCGATGTTGAGGAAGGCGGTGCAGCGCTCGCGCCCGTTGCCGAAGACCACGGCCTCGAGGATCGAGGGATAGAACTTCAGCTTGTTCTCGACATATTTCGGCGCGAAGAGCCGCCCGTCGGCCATCTTGCCCACGTCCTTGGCGCGGTCGATGATCCGCAGGTGGCCGGTGGCCTCCTCGAAGAAGCCCGCGTCGCCGGTGGCGACCCAGCCCTCGGCATCCTTGGTCGAGGCGGTGCTTTCGGGGTTCTTGTAATAGGCCACGAAGGTGCCGGGCGAGCGGTAGAACACCTCGCCGGTCTCGGCGATCCGCACCTCGACGCCGGGCGAGGGCACGCCCACCGTGTCCGAGCGCACCTGTCCATCGGGCTGCTGGGTGATGAAGACCGAGGCCTCGGTCTGGCCGTAGAGCTGCTTCAGGTTGATGCCGAGCGAGCGGTAGAAGTCGAAGATCTCCGGCCCGATGGCCTCGCCCGCCGTATAGCCCACCCGCACGCGCGAGAAGCCGAGCGTGTTCTTCAGCGGCCCGTAGATCAGCTTGTCGCCGATCCAGTAGGCGATCCGGTCTGCGGTGCTCACAGGTCTGCCGTCGAGGATCGCGGGGCCCACCCGGCGGGCCACCTCCATATAGTGCCGGAAGAGCGCCTTCTTGATCCGGCCCGCATCCTCCATGCGGATCATCACATTGGTGAGCTGGCCCTCGAAGACGCGCGGCGGGGCGAAGAAATAGGTGGGCCCGATCTCCCGCAGATCGTTCATCATGGTGGTCGCGCTCTCGGGGCAGTTCACGCAGAAGCCCGTCCACATCGCCTGACCGACCGAGAAGATGAAATCGCCGACCCAGGCCATCGGCAGATAGGCCAGCACCTCGTCGCCGGGGCGCAAGCCATCGAACGCGACCGAATTCTTCGAGGTCTCGATGATGTTGCGGTTCGACAGGACCACGCCCTTGGGCTTGCCGGTCGTCCCCGAGGTATAGAGCATCACGCAGGTCGAGCCGTAGTCGAGCTCGGCGATCCGGCGGTCGAGCTCTTCGTCGAAGCGGCGATGGGCGGCCCGGCCCTCGGCCACGACATCCTCGAGCCAGTTCATGCGGGAATGGTCGTATTTCCGCATGCCCCGCTTGTCGACATAGACCACCTGCTCGATATGGTGGATCCGGTCCTGCACCTCGATGACCTTGTCGACCTGCTCCTGATCGCCGCAGATGACGAAGCGCGCGCCGCAATGGTCGAGAACATAGACCATCTCCTCGGCGACCGCGTCCTGATAGAGCGGCACGGGCACCGCGCCGCACATCTGCGCCGCCACCATCGACCAGTAGAGCGCCGGGCGATTGCGCCCCACCACCGCCACATGGTCGCCGCGCTGCATGCCGAGCGCGAGGAAGCCCAGCGCGATGGCGCGGATCTCGGACGCCGCCTCCGCCCAGCTCCAGACCTGCCAGATGCCGAATTCCTTCTCCCGATAGGCGGGCTGGCGCGGGAACGCGGTGGCGTTCCTGTGCAGCAGCGCCGGAATCGAGACGAGGTCCCCCGTTTCGGCCATTCCAATCCTCCCTGATGCGACCGGCCCCCTCCTCCGGGATCGGTCGGGCGAGGGGAGGATTCTTGGCGATCCCGCCCTTCGCCCGAGGAGCCTCGCCTGCAATGGTTGCGCGACTTTTTCGCAATCCTTGCGAATTGTAACAGGTCGAGAAGGTCGCGCCGTCCCCGCTCCCGCGGTCTTGTGGCCGCCTCCGCCCGGCGGTGCGCGCCTCCCAACGGCCGGGCAGGCACCCTCCCGGCGGTTGCGGCTCTTCCGCCATCCCCCCGGGATCATGAGCTCTCAGCCTCTCAGCCTCTCAGTCCGGCAGAGCATCTGGTTTCGCGATATCACCCGCGCACCCACGGACGGGCGCAATCGGCCGCCCGGGCCTGTCCGCGGCAGCGCCGGTTGCGGGGGTTCGATGCCCCCGCAACCGGCACCTCCCTCCAGTCCCTCCAGTCAGCCGTTCCCGGCGCGGAGCTGGCCGCGCACGCGGCGGAAGTGACGCGGCGGCCGTCCGCGCGGATGCCCCTTCCGCGGGACGGGGGGCCGGTGCTAGCCAAGAGGTGGGAGGATGCGGGATGCCGGAGAGAGACGAGCCGCTCGAGCCGCTCACGCGGGCGGGGCTGAACCTGATCCAGCAGGCGCTGTCGATCTATGACAGCGACCTCAAGCTCGCGGTCTGGAACCGCCGCTTCCGCGAGATGTTCGACCTGCCCGAGCGGCTGGCCAGCTCCGGCGCGGATTTCACCGAGACGATCCGCTATCTCGTCGAGCGCGGCGAATACGGCCCCGTCGAGGATGCCGACGAGGCGGTGCGCATCCGCGTCGCCGCCGCGCGCACCTTCCAGCCGCATTACATGGAGCGCGAGCGGCCCTCCGGGCGCTGGATCTCGGTCGAGGGCGCGCCGCTGCCGCAGGGCGGCTGGGTCACGGTCTATACCGACATCACCGAGATCAAGCTGCAGGAGAGCCTGCTGCGCGCCCGGTCCGAGGTTCTGTCGGGCGAGGTGCTGGCCCATGCCGAGCGGCTGGCGCAGGCCAACCGCGCGCTCGCCGCAACCAACGCCGCGCTGGAAGAGGCGCAGCGCGAGCTGACCGAGATGGAGGCGCGCACCCGCCTGACCACCGAGATGATGCCCGCCCACATCGCCCATGTCGGCCGCGATCTGCGCTATACCTATTCCAACCGTCGCCTGTCGCAGGTGATCCCCGGCCGGCCGTCCGACATTCTCGGCCTCACCGGGCGCGAGGCTCTGGGCGAGGGGCTCTTCGCCCGCATCCGCCCGTGCCTGCTCCGCGCGCTCGAGGGCGAGGCCTCGGTGCTCGAATTCTCCGACGAGGACAGCGGCTCGCGCATCCGCGCGGCCTTCACCCCCGACCGCACCGGCGACGGGCCGATCAATGGCGTCTATATCCTGTCGATGGATGTCACCGCCGAGACGCAGGCGCGCGAGGCGCTTATCCAGACCCGCAAGCGCGAGCTGACGGCGCAGCTCACCTCGGGGCTCGCCCATGATTTCGCCAACCTCTTGACCGTCATCCTCGGGCTGCAGGGCCGGCTCGAGCGGATGGACCTGCCCGAGGAGGGCCGCCAGTTGGTCGCGGCCACCGTGGCCGCGGCGCGGCGCGGGGGCGGGCTTCTCGACCAGATCGCCTCGATCTCGGGCAAGCGGGCGCTGAAGCCCACCGCCACGGAGCTCGCGCGGTTCCTCGCCGACCTGCGGCTCATGGCAGGCCCGACCCTGCCCGAGGGGGTGGCGCTCGAGATCGCCATGCCCGAGCCGATCCCGCCGGTGATGCTCGATGCGGGCGGGCTGCAGGATGCGGCGCTGAACCTCATCCTGAATGCGCGCGATGCGATCGGGCCCGCGGGCGGCACCATCCGCCTGACGGCGCGCCCCGTGCGCGACGCCTGGATCGAGATCCTCGTCGAGGATGACGGGCCGGGCTTCACCGAGGCGGCGCTCGAACGGGCGCTCGATCCGTTCTTCACCACCAAGGGCGGCATGGGTTCGGGGCTGGGCCTCTCGATGGTCTACGACCAGATCAAGCTTGCAGGCGGCACCGTGCGCCTCGGCAACCGCCCCGGCGGCGGGGCGGCGGTTCAGCTCCGCCTGCCGCTGCGGCGGGCCGACGAGGCCGCGCCGCCGATGCTCGTGCTCCTCGTCGAGGACGATCCCGACATCCGCGAGACCGTGCGCGGGATGCTCCGCGCCGGGGGCCATAGCGTGATCGAGGCCGCCAGTGCCGACGAGGCGCTGACGCTCCTCGACCTGCCGGGGGTGGAGCTCGTCCTGTCGGACGTGAACCTGCCGGGCCGCCTCTCGGGGATCGATCTGGCCGAGGCGCTGGCCGGGCGGGCGGGGGCCGCGCGGCTCGTGCTCATGACCTCGCTGCCCGCAGGCGACGCGCGCCGGGCGCGCGCCGAGACGCTGGCGCCGGTTCTGGCCAAGCCCTTCGATGCGGCGGATCTCGCCGCCTGCCTCGGAGCCTCCGCATGAGCCGCGCGCCCCTCGTGGCCATCCTCGACGACGAGCCCGAGATCCGCCGGATGCTGGCCCTGGCCCTCGAGGAGGCTGGCTTCCAGACCACCGCCTTCGGCCGCGCGACCGAATTCGAGGCGGCGCTGAAGCGGCGCGCGCCCGATGTCTGCCTCGTCGATCTGGGCCTGCCCGACCGCGACGGGCTGGCCGTCGTCCACCGGCTCGCCCTCGAATCGGGGGCGGCCATCATCATCGTCTCGGGCCGCGCGCAGGTGCAGGACCGGGTGACGGGCCTCGAGCTCGGCGCCGACGACTACATCATCAAGCCCTTCGATCCGGCCGAGGTGGTGGCGCGGGTGCGCGCGCGGCTGAGAAAGGGACGCGCCGAGAGCGTTCCCGCCACCCAGACCGCGCATTTCTCCGGCTGGACCGCGCATTTCGACCGCTACCTCCTCGTGGCCGGAGACGGGGCGGAAGTCGCCTTCTCCCATGCCGAGGGCGAGGTGCTGCGGCTCTTTCTCGAAAGCCCGCGGCGACTGATCTCGCGGGCGCAGATGCAGGAGAGCCTCGGCGGCGCCGCGGGCGAGAGCTTCGACCGGGCTATGGATGTGCGGATCTCGCGCCTGCGCACGAAGCTCGGCGAGGACCCGCGCAACCCCACGCTCATCAAGACGATCTATGGCGCGGGCTACATCTTCTTGGGCGAGGTCGAGTGGCGCTGAGCCGGCCGCCTCAGAAGAAGGCCGCGCCCAGCCCCGCGCCCGCCAGCACGATCCAGAGCGGCGGCGTGCGCCACTGGGTGAGCAGCACGAAGCCCGCGAGCGCCATGGCGAAGGGCAGGGGGCCCGTCACGCCCGCGGTGAAGACCGGCTCCCAGAGCGCGGCGCCGAGGAGGCCCACCACCGCGGCATTGGCGCCCCGCATCGCCCTCTGCGCGTGGGGCATCCGGCGCAGCCGGTCCCAGAAGGGCAGCGCCCCGCAGAGAAGGAGGAGGCCCGGCGCGAAGATCGCGACCAGCGCCACCGCCGCGCCGACGGGGCCCGCCGCCACCGCCCCAAGATGGGCCGCGAAGGTGAAGAGGGGCCCCGGCATCGCCTGCGCCGCCCCGTAGCCCGCGAGGAAAGCATCCGGCGTGACAAGACCCGCCCGGACCGTCTCGGCCTCGAGCAGCGGCAGAACGACATGGCCGCCGCCGAAGACCAGCGCCCCCGCCCGCGCCATGCCGTCGGCCAGCGCAAGGAGGGGCGAGAGCCCGGACAGAAGCGGCAGGATGGCAAGGAGCATCGCGCAGGCGGCAAGGCAGGCGATCCCCGCGCGTCGGGAGAGGAGTGGCGGCCCTGCTCCGCCGTCCGTCGCCGCGGGGGCCGTGTCGCGGGCGATCCAGAGGCCCGCAAGCGCCCCGAGGAGGATCGCGCCGATCTGGCCCGGGGCCTCGGGCACCAGCACGGCGAGGGCGGCCGCCGCCGCGGCAAGGCTTGCCCGCTCCCGGTCGGGACAGAGGCTCGCCGCCATCCCCCAGACGGCCTGCGCCACGATGGCCACCGCCACCACCTTCAGCCCTGCGAGCGCGCCCAGCGCTGCGGGATGGGCGATCTGGCCCGCCGCAAGCCCGAAGGCCGCCATGAGGAGGGCCGAGGGCAGGGTGAACCCCGCCCAGGCCGCCAGCGCGCCGCTAGGCCCGGCGCGGTGCAGGCCCATGGCGAAGCCCACCTGACTCGAGGCCGGCCCCGGCAGGAACTGGCAGAGGGCGACGAGATCGGCATAGGCGCGGTCGTCCATCCAGCGCCGTCGCTCCACCAGCTCGGCCCGGAAATAGCCCAGATGCGCCACCGGTCCCCCGAACGAGGTCAGCCCGAGCCTGAGAAAGGCCAGGAAGACCTCGGCCGCCCGGCCGCCTTTGTCGCTGTGCATGAGCGGCTCCGCTTGACGGCAGGGAAGGTGCGCGCATCCTGCCTCGCCCGCAAGGGCAAGGGCAAGGGCAAGGGCAAGGGCAAGGGCAAGGGCAAGGGCAAGGGCAAGGGCAAGGGCAAGGGCAAGGGCAAGGGCAAGGGCAAGGGCAAGGGCAAGGGCAAGGGCAAGGGCGGATGGAGCGTGAGACCGTGGACGATGCACGGGCGACAGGCACCCGGCGGGCAAGGGGATCGAACCGCCCGGAGATCGGTGGCGAGGGCGCGGTGCGGGGGCTGTTGACACCCGGTCCGGGGCTTGTATAAGCGCGCATCCCCGGGCAATCGGCCCGGGGTTTTCATTGGTGTTGGTGGCCCCCGCGAGGGGATGACCTGTCGCCCGGTCTCCGGGAAAGGACAACGCCCTTCACAATCGAAGGAGATCAGCGGTGACCAAGCGCACCTCTGCCAAATACAAGATCGACCGCCGTATGGGCGAGAACATCTGGGGCCGTCCGAAGTCCCCGGTGAACAAGCGCGAATACGGCCCCGGCCAGCACGGCCAGCGCCGCAAGAACAAGCTCTCGGACTTCGGCACGCAGCTGCGCGCCAAGCAGAAGCTGAAGGGCTACTACGGCGACCTGACCGAGAAGCAGTTCCGCAAGATCTTCGCGGAAGCCGAGCGCGTCAAGGGCGACACCGGCGAAATGCTCGTGGGCCTGCTCGAGCGCCGTCTCGATGCGATCGTCTACCGCGCCAAGTTCGTGCCGACCATCTTCGCCGCCCGCCAGTTCGTGAACCACGGCCACGTGACCGTGAACGGCCAGCGCGTGAACATCGGCTCCTACCGCTGCAAGGAAGGCGACGTGATCCAGGTCCGCGAGAAATCGCGCCAGCTGGCCCTCGTGCTCGAGGCCACGCAACTCGCCGAGCGTGACGTGCCGGACTACATCGAAGTCGACTATTCCAAGATGACGGCCACCTTCGTCCGCACCCCGGGTCTGGGCGACGTGCCCTATCCGGTTCAGATGGAACCGAACCTCGTGGTCGAATTCTACGCGAAGAACTGAGGCGAGGGGCGCATCGCCGCCCCGTCCCCGGGCGCGGGCGCGTCTTTCCGGACTGCGCCACCGCCCAACCTTCCGCCGCCCCGCCTTGTGGGGCGGCTTTTTTTGTCCGCCATATGCAGGGATGTCCTCCAGACCTTGTGGCCTGAGGGCAGCATTGCCTCTAGGACCGCCCGTTCCCGTTGAGTTCGCACTGGCCTCGCCGCCCCGCCGCGGATAGAACCCGCTGGCAGAGGAAGGTGACCCATGAGTGACGCCATACGCCCCCAGCCCGGGATTCTCGACATTGCCCTCTACGAGGGCGGCAAGAGCCATGTGGCGGGCATCCAGAACGCGCTGAAGCTGTCGTCGAACGAGAACCCGTTCGGCCCCTCGCCCAAGGCGAAGGAGGCATTCCTGCGCTCGGTCCATACGCTGCACCGCTATCCCTCGACCGACCATGCGGGCCTGCGCCATGCCATCGCCGAGGTGCACGGGCTCGATCCCGCCCGCGTGATCTGCGGCGTGGGCTCGGACGAGATCATCACCTTCCTGTGCCAGGCCTATGCCGGGCCGCACACGGATGTGGTCTTCACCGAGCACGGCTTCCTCATGTACCGGATCTCGGCCCTGGCGGTCGGGGCCAATCCGGTCGAGGTGCCCGAGCGCGAGCGCACGACCGACGTGGATGCGATCCTCGCCGCCTGCACGCCGCACACGCGGCTGGTGTTCCTCGCCAACCCCAACAACCCGACGGGCACCATGATCGGGCAGGCCGATCTCGCGCGGTTGGCCGCGGGGCTGCCGGCGCAGGCGATCCTCGTGCTCGACGGGGCCTATGCCGAATATGTGCCGGGCTATGACGCGGGCCTCGCCCTGATCGAGGAGCGCGGCAACGTCGTCATGACGCGGACCTTCTCGAAGATCTACGGGCTGGGCGGGCTGCGCGTGGGCTGGGGTTACGGGCCGAAAGCCATCATCGACGTGCTGAACCGGATCCGGGGGCCCTTCAACCTCTCGACCACACAGCTCGAGACCGCCGAGGCCGCGGTGCGCGATCAGGACCATGTCGCCCGCTGCCGCGCCGACAATGCGCGCTGGCGCATCTGGCTGGCCGAGGCGCTGGCGGAAATCGGCGTGCCGTCCGATACATCGATGGCGAACTTCATCCTCGCCCGTTTCTCGGATACCGAGGAGGCCGAGGCCTGCGACCTCCATCTGCAGACGCAGGGGCTGATCGTGCGCCGCGTTGCGGGCTACAAGCTGCCGCACTGCCTGCGCATCACCATCGGCGACGAGGCCTCGTGCCGCCGCGTCGCCCATGCGATCGGCCAGTTCAAGAGGATGCGCTGATGGCCCTCTACGAACGCGTTGCGCTGATCGGCCTCGGGCTCATCGCCTCGTCGATGGCCCATGCGATCCGCGCCGCGGGCCTTGCGACCGAGATCACGGGCCATGCCCGCAGCGCCGAGACGCGGGCGGCGGCGGTCGAGATCGGGCTCTGCGACCGGGTGTTCGAGACTGCGGCCGAGGCCGTGGCGGGCGCGGATCTGGTGGTCCTGGCCGTGCCGGTGGGGGCGATGGGCGCCATCGCCGCCGAGATCGCACCGCATCTGGCCCCCGGCGCGACCGTGACCGACGTGGGCTCGGTCAAGCAGGCCGTCATCACGGCGGTGGCGCCGCATGTCCCCGAAGGCGTGCATTTCGTTCCCGGCCACCCGCTTGCGGGCACCGAACATTCCGGTCCCCGCTCGGGCTTCGCCACGCTCTTCCGCAATCGCTGGTGGCTGCTCACGCCGCCCGAAGGCGCGGATCCCGAGGCCGTCGCGCGGCTCCGCGCGCTCTGCGAGGGGATGGGCGCCAATGTCGAGGAGATGGATGCCGCCCACCACGACCTCGTGCTGGCGGTGACGAGCCACACGCCGCACCTGATCGCCTACACGATGGTGGGGGTCGCCGATCATCTCCGCCGCGTCACCCAGTCGGAAATAATCCGCTACTCGGCGGCGGGTTTCCGCGACTTTACGCGCATCGCGGCCTCGGACCCCACCATGTGGAGAGATGTCTTCTTGACAAACAAGGAGGCGACGCTGGACATTCTCGGGCGTTTCACCGAAGAGCTTTTCGCGCTGCAAAGGGCCATTCGACTGGGTGATGGGGATCACCTGTTCGAATATTTCACGCGCACGCGCGCGATCCGCCGCGGGATCATCGAGGCGGGTCAGGACACGGCAGCACCGGACTTCGGCCGCGCGGCCGAGGCCGGCAAGGGCACAGAAAAGGGCTAGACACGATGCAGGCATTCGGGGCGCTGGTTCTCGTCACCGGTCTCATGGCGGGAACCGCTTTCGCGGATGCGCCCCAGACGTCGCCGCGCCCGGCGCCGCGCACCGTGGCCGTGATGGCCGATGCGCCGGACAGCGCCGCGCCTGCCGAGGCGCTGCGTCCCCGAGCCCGGCCGGCGGTGAAACTGGCCGCGGTCGCCGCGGCCGAGCCCGCCATGAGCTTCCTCGCTCCTGCGAGGCCCGAGCCTGCCCGCAAGGGCTTTCTGGGCTCGCTGTTCCGCCCGAAGGCCCGTCCGCCCGAGACCGTCGTGAAGGCCGCCGCCGTGCGCACCCTGCCGGGCAGCGCCATGGTCCAGACCCGCAGGGGGTCGGTCTGCGGCGATCCCACGATCCGCGGCGCCACGCTCGCGCCGATTGCGGGCAAGCTGCGCGGCTGCGGCATCGCCGAGCCGGTGCAGGTCACCTCCATCGACGGGGTGGCGCTCAGCATGGCCGCCACGATGGATTGCGGCACCGCCCGCGCGCTCAAGAGCTGGATCAATCGCGGCCTGCGGCCGAACGTGCCCTCCGAGGTCGTGAAGCTCCAGATTGCGGGCGCCTATACCTGCCGCAGCCGCAACAACCAGCGCGGCGCGCCGGTGAGCGAGCACGGCCGCGGCAAGGCGGTCGACGTCTCGGGCTTCACGCTGGCCAACGGCAAGTCCGTTTCCATCGCGCGGGACTATCATCGCGAGAAGATGATCCGGGCCTCGCACAAGGCCGCCTGCGGCATCTTCGGCACCACCCTCGGGCCCGGCTCGGACGGGTTCCACGAAGACCATCTGCATTTCGACACGGTGGCGCGCCGCACGCCCTACTGCCGCTGAGCTCAGCCGGCGGGGCCGAGGCGCGGGGCAGGGCCGAGGGGCAGGGGGCCGAGGCTCATCCAGCCCTTGCTGAAGTTCAGCGGCACCTGAAGCTTCTCGCCGCCCGAGCGGGCAGCGAAGATGCCGAGCCCGCGCTCCCACGCCGGCACCGACTCGGCGTCCAGATAGCCGAGCTCGGCCGCCGCGCGGATCGCCTGTCGCCAGTTGCCGAGTGCCAGATCGATGCGCCCCTCGGGCATCCCCGCGGCGTCGAAGGTGAGCTCGCCCGAGCCCGTCAGTTGCAGCGATCCCCAGTCGAGCTGGGATTCACGCAGCGTGAGTGACCGCAACTGCGGCCGCGACGTGCCCAGCTCGCGGTCGATCGGCGCGGAGAAGCCGGCCTCGGCGAGAAGGCGCAGCTGGGACAGGCGCGGCGGCAGGCCCGCGCGTTCGGCCGCCGCGGCGAAGGCGCCCTCGGGGGCCACCCCCGCCAAGTCGAGACCGATCTCGTGCCGCGTGGCATCGTCACCCATCCGGCGCGTCGCAAGCTGTGCCTCGTCGAGCCGCACGCTCCAGCCCGCGGACGAGCGCAGGACCAGCGCCTGACCGGCAGAGGCGGTGCGGTCGAGCGGCAGAGTCGCGCTCGGCGAGACGATGAGGCTCGCCCGGAGCGCCGAGGCATTCAGCGTGACGGTCTGGCCGTCGAGGTCGATCTCCTGCTCGGGCGGCAGCGCCGCGATCAGGTGCCAGGGCTTCCAGCTCATTGCGAAGAGCTGGACGAAGGGCGCGCGCCAGCCGAGGCCCGTTGCAGGATCGGCCAGCCGGAGGTTCTCGACCGTCAGGTCGAACCGGTTCGGAAAGCCGCGCACCGACAGACCCTCATGCTCGGCCAGCCGCCCCGCCGCGCGCTGCTGGGCGAAGAAGGCCTCTGCCGCCTGACGCACGAGGGCGGAGCCTGCCACCCACCATCCTGCCCAGAGAAGGGCCAGCACCAGAACCAGACCGAGCAACTTGCGCATTCCGCACCCTTTCCCATCCCCGCGCCCCGATGCTACAGGGCAGGGATCAGGAGGACCAGCATGGAGCCGCCGCTCTGGGTTTTCGGCTACGGATCGCTGATCTGGGACCCGGGGTTTCCCGTGGCCCGCAGCGTCATCGCGCGCCTTGACGGCTGGCACCGCAGCTTCTGCATGCATTCGATCCATTATCGCGGCACCGCGACCGATCCGGGCCTCGTGCTGGCGCTGGATGCAGCCCCCGGGGGGGCGTGCCTCGGTGTGGGCTTTCAGGTCACGCCCGGCGCCGAGGCCGAGACGCTCGCGGCGCTCCGCAAGCGTGAACTCATCAGCAACGCCTATCTGGAGCGCTGGCTTCCGGTGACGCTTGCCACCGGAGAGACCGTCGAGGCCGTGAGCTACGTCATCGACCCCGACCACGGCCAATATTGCGGCGGCCTCGATCTCGAGGCGCAGGCGCAGATCATTGCGCGCGCCGCGGGCGAGCGGGGGCCGAACCGCGATTATCTGCTGCACACGGTGGCCCACCTCCAGAGCCTCGGCATCAGCGACCCCGACCTGTGCTGGCTTGCAACACGGGTGCGTGCATTGGGCAACGATCCGGTTTCCTGACCTCATTCCCCGTTGGCAGCCGAAGGGCCCCGGCCTATGGTGCGCTGGCAAAAGAAAGGGGCCGAAACCCGCAATGCCGAGAACCGCCGTCGAGGCCGAGCCGCATTTCACCCAGCCGGTCCGGCAGATCGTGATGATGCTCGTCGTCGTCGCGCTGGTCGGGGGCGGCGCCATCGTGGCCTTCGCCACGCTGCAGAAGATCTACGAATCCAACCCCTACCTGAACGCGCTGATCGGCTTCGTCTTCCTGCTGGGCGTGACCACCTGCTTCCTGCAGATGGTGCAGCTCATGCAGTCGGTCAGCTGGATCGAGAATTTCGTGAAGGACCGCCCGGGCTTCGACTATGTCCTTGCCCCGCGGCTTCTGGCGCCGCTCGCTGCGCTGCTGCGTACCCGCGGCAAGCGGATGCAGATCTCCTCGACCTCCTCGCGCTCGATCCTCGATTCCGTGGGCACCCGCCTCGACGAGGCGCGCGACATCACCCATTATCTCGCGAGCCTGCTGATCTTCCTTGGGCTTCTGGGCACCTTCTACGGCCTGGCCACCACCGTGCCCGGTCTCGTCCAGACCATCCGCGCCCTCGCGCCGCAGGAGGGACAGAGCGGGCTCGAACTGTTCGGGCAGCTGATGGAAGGGTTCGAGGGCCAGCTCGGCGGCATGGGCACGGCCTTTTCCTCCTCGCTGCTGGGGCTGGCGGGCTCGCTCGTCGTGGGCCTCCTGGAGCTGTTCGCGAGCCACGGGCAGAACCGGTTCTACCGCCAGCTCGAGGAATGGCTGTCCTCCTTCACGCGCCTCACGCCCGCGGGCGCCGAGGGCGAGGGGGGCGACATCTCGCTCGTCGCAGGCGTGCTCGAGCAGATGGTGCAGCAGATGGATCGTCTGCAGGAGCTGCAGGCTCAGGCCGACCTCAGCCGCAGCATGGTCGATGCGCGGATGGCGGACCTCGCGGGCGCGGTGCAGACGCTGGCCGAGCGGATCGAGGCGCAGTCGGGCGGCAACGCCCAGCTCTTCGAGCGCGTCGCGGCGGGGCAGGAGCGGCTGGTGATGGCGCTGACCGGCGCCGAAGCCTCGGCCTTCGCCGATGCCGAGGCGCGGATGCGCCTGCGCTCGATCGACGTGCAGCTTCTGCGCATCCTCGAGGAGATCGCGGCCGGGCGGCAGGAAAGCACTTCCGACCTGCGCAGCGACCTCGCGGCCCTCACCGGAGCGGTCAGGCAGCTGTCGCGCACCGCCGCGGCGCGGAGCTAGCCCATGGGACTGGTGCGGCGCGGCGGACGGCGCGAGGTCAACATCTGGCCGGGCTTCGTCGATGCGATGACCGCGCTGCTCCTTGTCCTCATGTTCGTGCTG
Organism: Cereibacter sphaeroides 2.4.1; assembly: GCF_000012905.2. Classification (NCBI taxonomy): domain Bacteria; kingdom Pseudomonadati; phylum Pseudomonadota; class Alphaproteobacteria; order Rhodobacterales; family Paracoccaceae; genus Cereibacter; species Cereibacter sphaeroides. The sequence continues at coordinate 911,485 of NC_007493.2, forward strand.
ACGATCTTTCTCGCGATCCAGTCTCTCCTGCGCGAGACCATCACGACCCAGGACAGCGAACTCGACAGCCTCACCGGTCAGCTGGCCGATCTGGCCGATGCGCTGGGGCTCGAGCGACAGAAGAGTTCGGACCTGACCGCTGCGGTCGATGCCGCCCGCGCCGAGGGCGAGCGGCAGGCCGCGACCATCGCCACCCTGACCGCCACCCTCTCGGCCCGCGAGGGCGAGCTGGCCGCCGCGCAGGGCCGCATCGCCTCGTTCGAGGAACAGGTGGCGACCCTTCTGGCGGACCGTGACCGCGCCCGGGGCGAGACCGCCCGGCTCACCGCCTCGGTCGAGGAACTGGAAGCGGCCCGCAAGACGCTCCTCTCCGAGCAGGAGGCGGCACAACTCGCGCTGGCGAAGGCGCGCTCCGAGATCGACGCGCAGACCGAGGCCGCCCGCCTCGCCGCCGCCCGCCGCGAGGCGCTCGATGCGCTGGTGGCCGAGCTGCGCGGCAAGGTCAGCGAGACCGAGAAGAAGCTCTCGGACGAGGAGGCCGCCCGGCTGGCCGACGCAGCGGCAGCCGAGGCCCTGCGTGACCGGCTCAAGAATTCCGAGACCGAACTGACGGCCATGACGCTCGCGCTCGAGGAGCAACGACGGAAGGCCGAAGAGACCCTCACCCTGCTCGCCGCGGCCAAGACCGATGCGGCGCGGGCGGTGAGCGAGGCCGATCAGCGCGCCGCGGCGCTGGCCGCCGCACGCGAGGCACTGAATGCGCGCGAAGGCGAGGGGGCCGAGGCCGCCCGTCGCGTGGCGCTCCTGAACGAGCAGGTCGCGGCGCTGCGGGCGCAGCTCGGCTCGCTGCAGGGCCTCCTCGAGGCCGCCGAAGCGCAGGACGCGGCCAACAAGGTGCAGCTCCAGAGCCTCGGGACCCAGCTCAACTCCGCTCTGGCGCAGGTCGCCTCCGAGCAGAAGCGCCGCGCCGAACTGGAAGAGGCCGAGCGGCTGCGCCTCGAGGCCGAAAACAAGGATCTGGCGCGCTTCCGCTCCGAATTCTTCGGCCAGCTGCGCCAGGTCCTCGCGGGTCGCGAGGGCGTCCGCGTGGTGGGCGACCGTTTCGTCTTCTCCTCCGAAGTCCTGTTCGAGCCCGGCTCGGCCGAGCTCGCGCCCGAGGGCCGCGCGCAGATCTCGGGGGTGGTGCAGACGCTGAACGAGATCCGCACGCAGATCCCCGAGGGCATCGACTGGATCATCCGCGTGGACGGGCACACGGACAACGTGCCCCTGTCCGGCTTCGGCGCCTTCCGCGACAACTGGGAGCTGAGCTCCGCCCGCGCGCTCTCGGTCGTGCGGTTCATGCAGCAGAGCCTGGGCTTCCCGCCCTCCCGCCTCGCCGCCACGGGCTTCGGCGAATACCGCCCCGTCACGCCGGGCGACAGTCCCGATGCGCGGGCGCAGAACCGCCGGATCGAACTGAAGCTGACCGAGCGCTAGATCCCCCATGCGACGACGCGTGGCCACGCGCTGCGCCGAGCGACAGGGTCAGTTGCCGGGCGGGGACAATCCAATTCACCCGGCGAGGGCGAACAGGGCGAAACCTCCGGGCGAGGACAAGAGGCGCCTCGGCCCGAAGCGGCGCGCCGCGAGTCTCGTCCCCGGCCTGCCACGACAGCGGACAGGCGGGGTGTCGACCTCCTGACCTCCTGACGTCCTGCGAACGGATCGGCTCGAACTCGCGCGTCGTAAGCGCCCCGCGGATCGCCTCCTGCCCGCGTACTCCCGAACCTGCGAATGATCCGGTGGTTCGACGGGAGCGGGCGTCGAAATGGACGGCTATACGGACGTCCCGCCGGATGGGTTCGCGGGGCGGCTCGAGGTTCGAGGGTCCGTCGGGTCGGCGGCGCTGGAGAAGGCCCGGATCGCCTCCGAACGTTACCGCCCCCGCGTTCATGTCGCCGATGTTGCGCGGCGATGCGGGACGACGTGGCGGCAGATCCAAGAGTGGCGCCGACACCTGACCACGGACCTGCTGGGGCTTCCGGCGGAGGTGCGGGCGCACCCTGTCCTTGCGGCGGTCGTGGTCGAGCCGGAAATCGCGCGCTCGGCCCCGGCAGCCAATTCGGAGGGGGCCGTTGTTGAACTCGTCATGGAGGGCATGACGATCCGGGCGGGCCAGGACGTTGACCACGGTCCGGATGATCCGGGCGGCCCGCATGGCGGCGCGATGATCGCGCCGAACGGACAACCACGGGTGTTCGTGGCGACGCGGCCGATCGATTTCCGCGGGGCACGGACGGGCTGGCGCTCGCGGTGCAGAAGATCCTGAGGCTCGACCCGTTCTGCGGGGCGGCTTGCGAGTGCGACCGCCTTTTTCATCGATGTCCGCTTCGCGATCCTCAAACCTCAGGACGTCAAGGGCGACATGACCCGGGCCCGGCCGAGAAGGCTCGCAGCGGCCTCGAAGGGCATGACGCGCCCCGGCGGATCACCGGCCTTCGTAATCCGTCCGGAGATATCGGTCTTGCCCGATTGCCACCTTCGCGGAATCAGTCCCGTCCCGGCGCCGAGATCCCTGCTGAGTGGGAAGCGGTCCGGGTCGTTGACGGCCCTTCGGAAGGTCGGCGCCACGATCACCCTCACCCCCACGCCCGGGGTCGCCATCGGTAGCCGTGTCACGGGGTTGGACTTCGCGAGTGCCACCAACTGGCTGTCGAGGCAGGCAAGGTCGCCGAAGAGCAGGCATCGCGCCCGCAACATGGCGTCCACGATGCCCTCGAGGACCGCGCTTCCGTCGGCAAGTTTGCGCGCCCGGGTCTCCCGCGTCTTCGCGTCACCGATCCCATCTTCAGCCCGAAGGTCCTCGGCGCGGTGCGCGTTCTCGGTAGCTCACAGGGGTCGCGTCGCTCGTCGCCGAAACCCTGCGCGCGATCCTCAATGGTCACCCGGCAGGCCGGATCGAAGACCTGATGCCGTCGCAATGCCGGCAGACGTCAAGCCGGGCCGCATGGGGAAAGACGATACGATTACCACGTGTCGGTCATGACGCATGAAGGAGGCGGCTGATGTCGGGGGGGGGCGCCTGGGTTCGAACGGGAGCGATGCCGGCTGGTTCGCCGGTGGGTATGAACCCTAGGGCGCGGCAGTCGCGTCTTGACCTCGGCGACCTCTGATATGTGAAAGGAAAAAAGGCGAGGTTTCCCCCGCCCTTGTCCCCTATCTTCGACTTGGAGAGCCCGTCTCAGTCGGCCGTCAGAAGCGGCGGCTTGGACCCGGTGAGGCGCGGCTTCGGTTCCTCGATCTGCAGGTCGATCGTATCGTCCTTCACGCCGACCTTCACGACGCCGCCCTTCACCAGCCGGCCGAACAGGAGTTCCTCGGCCAGCGGCTTCTTGATGTTCTCCTGGATCACGCGGCCCAGCGGGCGCGCTCCCATCTTGTCGTCGTAGCCCTTGTCGCCGAGCCAGGCCGCCGCTTCCGGCGAGAGCTCGATATGCACGCCACGGTCCATGAGCTGGGCCTCGAGCTGGAGGACGAACTTCTCGACCACCTGCAGGATGATCTCCTTGCCGAGGGGCGCGAAGGAGATGACTGCATCGAGACGGTTGCGGAACTCGGGCGTGAAGGTCCGCTCGATGGCGGCCGTATCCTCGCCCTCGCGCCGGTCGCGTCCGAAGCCGATCGCGGACTTGGCCAGCTCGGCCGCGCCTGCGTTCGAGGTCATGATCAGGATCACGTTGCGGAAATCGACCGACCGGCCGTTGTGGTCGGTGAGTTTCCCGTGGTCCATCACCTGCAGCAGGATGTTGTAGACATCCGGGTGGGCCTTCTCGATCTCGTCGAGCAGCAGCACGCAATGCGGATGCTGGTCCACGCCATCGGTCAGCATCCCACCCTGATCGAAGCCGACGTAACCCGGAGGCGCGCCGATCAGTCGGGAGACGGCGTGCTTCTCCATATATTCCGACATGTCGAAGCGCAGCAGTTCCACGCCGAGGATGCTTGCCAGCTGCTTCGCCACCTCGGTCTTGCCGACGCCGGTCGGGCCCGCGAAGAGATAGTTGCCGATCGGCTTCTCGGGCTCGCGCAGGCCGGCGCGCGCCAGCTTGATGGCCGAGGACAGGGCCTCGATGGCCCGGTCCTGACCGAACACCACCCGCTTGAGGGTCTTCTCGAGGTCGCGCAGCACTTCGGCATCGTCCTTCGAGACGCTCTTCGGGGGGATGCGGGCGATCTTGGCCACCACCGCCTCGATCTCACGCGGACCGATAGTCTTGCGCCGCTTGCTGTCGGCCAGCAGGTGCTGGGCCGCGCCGGCCTCGTCGATCACGTCGATCGCCTTGTCCGGCAGCTTGCGGTCATGGATGTAGCGCGCGGACAGTTCCACCGCGGTCCGGATCGCGTCCTGCGTGTAGCGCAGGTCGTGATGCTCCTCGAAATAGGGCTTGAGGCCCATCAGGATCTTGACCGTATCCTCGACCGAGGGCTCGTTCACGTCGATCTTCTGGAACCGGCGGCTGAGCGCGCGGTCCTTCTCGAAATGCTGACGATATTCCTTGTAGGTGGTCGAGCCCATGCAGCGCAGCTTGCCGCCCTGCAGCGCGGGCTTGAGCAGGTTCGAGGCATCCATCGCGCCGCCCGAGGTGGCGCCGGCGCCGATCACGGTGTGGATCTCGTCGATGAAGAGGATCGCGTCGGGGTGATCCTCCATCTCCTTGACCACGGCCTTCAGCCGCTCCTCGAAATCGCCGCGGTAGCGGGTGCCGGCGAGCAGCGCGCCCATGTCGAGCGAGAAGATCGTGGCGCGGGCGAGGATGTCGGGCGTCTCGCCGTTGACGATCTTGCGCGCGAGCCCTTCGGCGATGGCCGTCTTGCCCACGCCCGGGTCGCCCACCAGGAGCGGGTTGTTCTTCCGCCGGCGGCAGAGAACCTGAATGCAGCGTTCGACCTCGTGCTCGCGGCCGATGAGCGGGTCGACGTCGCCCTTGCGGGCCTTGACGTTCAGGTCAACGCAATATTTCGACAACGCAGACTCCTTCGCCTCACCAGCTTCAGCCTTCGGGGTCTCATGATGCTCTTCCGCGCCGGTGACCGGGCGCGGCTCGCCATAGGACGGGTCCTTCGCCACGCCATGCGCGATGAAGTTGACCGCGTCGTAGCGGGTCATGTCCTGCTCCTGCAGGAAATAGGCGGCATTCGACTCCCGTTCGGCGAAGATGGCGACGAGCACGTTGGCGCCCGTGACCTCGGTCCGGCCGGAGGATTGCACATGGATGGCGGCGCGCTGGATCACGCGCTGGAAGGCGGCCGTCGGCACGGCCTCGGAGCCCTCGACAGAGGTCACGAGGGTGGACAGATCATCGTCGATGAAGTCGACGAGCGTCTTGCGCAACTCGTCGAGGTCGACCGAGCAGGCCTTCATGACGCGCGAGGCGTCGGGCTCGTCGATCAGCGCAAGCAACAGGTGCTCGAGCGTGGCGAGTTCATGACGGCGGGCATTCGCAAGCGCCAGAGCGCCGTGGATGGCTTGCTCGAGAGTGGTCGAAAAAGATGGCACGATCGGGTGCTCCTGTCCTGCGGGCCGGAGGGGCGGAGGTCCCTCCAACCTTGGCCTCGTAAGATTTAAAGTTCGGTTTTCTTCGCCGCCCTTCAAGTGTTATTTCGGATAACTTCCGCTTTCCGACAGGCTCCTTGCAAAAAGTGATCGACGGTTCGCGCAGCTATCAGAATTTGTCCTTCCGCCTTCGGATCTCGGCGAAAACCTCGGCATCCTCTGCATCGACCATGCCAACGGCGGCCTTCAGGCTGGCCTCCCCGGCCCGGAGGAAGGGATTTGTCGCGATTTCGTCGGAAAGATGTGAAGGGACTGTGGGACGGCCCTCTTTTCGGGCCGCGGCAATGGATCCGACGCGGAAGATAAGCATCGGACTGTCGGGTTCAAGAGTGGCCGCGAACCGCGCATTCGACGCGGCATATTCGTGGCCCGAACAGATCATCGTCTCGGGCGGCAGCGCGGAAAGTTTGCGCAGGCTCTGCCACATCGCCTCTGCCGTGCCCTCGAAGAGGCGCCCGCAGCCCATGGCCATCAGGCTGTCGCCGGTGAAGGCCAGGGACGAGTCTGGGAAATGGAAGGCGATATGACCCACCGTATGCCCCGGCACCTCGATCACCCGGCCCTCGGAGGCGCCCACCCGCACGAGGTCGCCCTCCGCCAGTTCGAGGTCGAGCGGGGGCAGGCGATGGGCGTCGGCGGCGGCGCCCGCCACGCGTGCCCCGGTGGCCGCCCGCAGCTCCTCCACGCCCGCCACATGATCGGAATGGTGGTGGGTGAGGAGGATCTGCGAGAGGTGCCAGCCGCGCTCCTCGAGCGCCTTGAGGATCGGCCCTGCCTCGGGCACGTCGACCACCGACGTCTCGCCCGTCCCCGCATCATGGACGAGGAAGGCGTAATTGTCGCTGAGACAGGGCACCGTGACCAGTTCGAGCGGCATGGTTTCTTCTCCCTTTCCTTTGTAGTGTGGCCCGGAACTCTGCCCGGACAAGGCCAATTCAATGCATCTCGACGTGCTCGACCTGCACAATTTCTATTACAGGACGCCGCTCGGGCGGGTCGCGCAGCGCGCCGTGCGCGATCAGGTGCAGAAACTCTGGCCCGACGCGCAGGGGCAGACGGTCGCGGGCTTCGGCTTTTCGGTGCCTCTGCTGCGACCCTATCTCGAGCAGGCCCGCCGTCTGATCGCGCTGATGCCCGGGCCGCAGGGAGTGATGCCCTGGCCCGTCGGCATGGGCAATGTCTCGGTCCTGTGCGAAGAGGGCGCCTGGCCGCTGTCCACCGGGATGGTCGACAAGCTGGTGATGCTGCACGGTCTGGAAACGTCCGAGCACCCGTCCGAGGTCCTGTCCGAGGCCTGGCGCGTGCTGGGTCCGGGCGGAAGGGCGCTCTTCATCGTGCCGTCGCGCTCGGGGCTCTGGGCGCGCCGCGACGGCACGCCCTTCGGCTTCGGCCGGCCCTATTCGCTCAACCAGCTCGAGGCGCAGCTCAAGCGGCATGACTTCACGCCCGAGCGTGCGCTCGCGGCCCTGTTCGCGCCGCCGCTCCACCAGCGGTTCTGGCTCAAGACGGCCGACTTCTGGGAGACGGGAGGCCGCCGCTTCGCCCCGTGGCTGGTCGGGGGCGTGCTGATCGTCGAGGCCTCGAAACAGGTCTATGCGCCGACCCGCACCGGCCTCAAGGCGGCGGTGTCGAAGCCGCTCCGCGTGCTCGAGGGCATCCCCCAGCCGCTGCCTGCGCCCGCAGGTCGCACATCGGACGGTTCCTGCGGCTGTCCGGGCGGATGTTAGCGTCACCACGATTCCGATGTTAGCGGCACCATCGCCGGTCATGTCGTCGCATGACACGAAGCGGCCTTGAAAGCCCTTTTCGCAGGCATCCTGCGAAAGGCTGAGGATGGCGCGGAGGACCAAGGAAACAATGGGTTCGCCCATGCGCCGAAGGCCGTGCTTCATGGTTGCGAGGCTGCAAGTCCTCTGCTACACCCGCCGCGAAACTTGAGACGCGCGGGTAGGTTCCCTCGCGCCATACAATGCCTCTGGCCTGCGGGACCGCCTTCCGCGCCGGAGGCCATGATATCGAAAGGGTTGACGTGTCCGAACCGGCTTCGATTTCCTCTGGCATTGCCGCGCGCTACGCCGCCGCTGTCTTCGAACTGGCGAAGGACGAAGGTGCCCTTCCCGCCCTCGAGAAGGACATGGATGCGCTCGGCGCAGCCTGGTCCGAGAGCGCCGATCTGCGCGATCTCGCGACCTCGCCGGTCTATGCGCGCGAGGAGCAGCAGAAGGCCATCGCCGCGGTCGCCGCGAAGATGGGCCTCTCGACGGTGACCGCGAACACGCTGGCCCTCATGGGCTCGAAGCGCCGTCTCTTCGTGCTGCCGCAGATGGTGGCCGACGTCCAGAACCGCATCGCGACCGAGAAGGGCGAGATCACCGCCGAGGTGACCGCCGCCGCGCCGCTGAGCCCCGAGCAGGCCGCGCGGCTCGCCGCCACGCTCAAGGCGCGCGCGGGCAAGGATGTCAAACTGAAAACCACCGTCGATGAAAGCCTCATCGGCGGTCTCGTCGTCAAGCTGGGCTCCTCCATGATCGACACCTCGGTCAAGGCACGGCTCGCAGCACTCCAGAATGCAATGAAAGAGGTCGGATAAATGGGTATCCAAGCTGCTGAGATCTCTGCGATCCTCAAGGAGCAGATCAAGAACTTCGGCCAGCAGGCTGAAGTCGCCGAAGTGGGGCGCGTTCTCTCGGTGGGCGACGGGATTGCCCGCGTTCATGGTCTCGACAATGTCCAGGCCGGCGAGATGGTCGAGTTCCCCGGCGGCATCCGCGGCATGGCGCTCAACCTCGAGGTCGACAACGTCGGCGTCGTGATCTTCGGCGACGACCGTTCGATCAAGGAAGGCGACACCGTCAAGCGCACCAAGTCCATCGTGGACGTGCCGGCCGGTGACGCGCTCCTCGGCCGCGTGGTCGACGGCCTCGGCAACCCGATCGACGGCAAGGGTCCGATCGCGGCGACCGAGCGTCGCGTGGCCGACGTGAAGGCCCCGGGCATCATCCCGCGCAAGGGCGTGCACGAGCCGATGGCCACCGGCCTCAAGTCGGTCGACGCCATGATCCCGATCGGCCGCGGCCAGCGCGAGCTCATCATCGGCGACCGTCAGACCGGCAAGACCGCCATCGCGCTCGACACGATCCTGAACCAGAAGAGCTACAACGAAGCCGCCGGCGACGACGAGAGCAAGAAGCTCTACTGCATCTATGTCGCCATCGGCCAGAAGCGCTCGACCGTGGCGCAGCTGGTGAAGAAGCTCGAGGAAACCGGCGCCATCGACTACACGCTCGTCGTGGCCGCCACCGCCTCGGACCCGGCGCCGATGCAGTTCCTCGCCCCTTATGCCGCGACCGCGATGGCGGAATATTTCCGCGACAACGGCCGCCACGCCCTCATCATCTACGACGACCTCTCCAAGCAGGCCGTGGCCTACCGCCAGATGTCGCTGCTGCTCCGCCGTCCGCCGGGGCGTGAAGCCTACCCGGGCGACGTGTTCTACCTCCACTCGCGCCTGCTCGAGCGGTCGGCGAAGCTGAACAAGGACCACGGCGCGGGCTCGCTGACGGCTCTGCCGATCATCGAGACGCAGGGCGGCGACGTGTCGGCCTTCATCCCGACCAACGTGATCTCGATCACCGACGGCCAGATCTTCCTCGAGACCGAACTGTTCTACCAGGGCATCCGCCCGGCCGTGAACACCGGCCTCTCGGTGTCGCGCGTGGGCTCCTCGGCCCAGACCGACGCGATGAAGTCGGTCGCAGGCCCGGTGAAGCTGGAACTGGCGCAGTATCGCGAGATGGCGGCCTTCGCCCAGTTCGGCTCCGACCTCGACGCCGCCACCCAGCAGCTGCTGAACCGGGGCGCCCGTCTGACCGAGCTGATGAAACAGCCGCAATATGCGCCCCTGACCAACGCCGAGATCGTCTGCGTGATCTTCGCCGGCACCAAGGGCTACCTCGACAAGGTTCCGGTGAAGGACGTCGGCCGCTGGGAGCAGGGCCTGCTCAAGCATCTGCGCACCAATGCCAAGGACCTGCTGGCGGACATCACCAACAACGACCGCAAGGTCAAGGGTGAGCTGGAAGACAAGATCCGCGCCGCGCTCGACACCTACGCCAAAGACTTCGCCTGAGGGCGGGGCAGGGAGATAACGGATGCCCAGCCTCAAGGACCTGAAGAACAGGATCGGAAGCGTCAAGAACACGCGGAAGATCACCAAGGCCATGCAGATGGTCGCGGCGGCCAAGCTCCGCCGCGCCCAGGAGGCTGCCGAGGCCGCCCGTCCCTTTGCCGAGCGGATGACCGCCGTCATGACGGGCCTCGCGGGCTCCGTCGGCTCTTCCGAAAGCGCGCCGCGTCTCCTTGCGGGGACCGGCAGCGACAAGGTGCATCTCCTCGTGGTGATGACCGCCGAGCGCGGCCTCTGCGGCGGCTTCAACTCGTCCATCGTCCGGCTGGCCCGGGCGCATGCGGCGAAGCTGCTGACGCAGGGCAAGACGGTGAAGATCCTCACCGTCGGCAAGAAGGGGCGCGAGCAGCTGCGTCGTGACCTCGGCCAGCATTTCATCGGCCATGTGGACCTCTCCGAGGTCAAGCGCATGGGCTATCCGGTGGCGCAAGGCATCGCGCGCGACCTGCTCGACCGCTTCGACAAGGGCGAGTTCGACGTGGCGACGATCTTCTTCGCCCGCTTCCAGTCGGTCATCAACCAGGTGCCGACCGCGCAGCAGGTGATCCCCGCCGTGTTCGAGGGCGAGGGCGAGGTCAGCTCGCTCTACGACTACGAACCGTCCGAGGAAGGCGTTCTCGCCGACCTCCTGCCGCGGGGCGTGGCCACGCAGATCTTCACCGCTCTGCTCGAGAACGGCGCCTCCGAACAGGGTGCCCGGATGAGCGCCATGGACAATGCCACCCGCAACGCGGGCGACATGATCAACCGGCTCACCATCGAGTATAACCGGTCGCGCCAGGCCGCCATCACCAAAGAGCTCATTGAAATCATCTCGGGCGCCGAGGCGCTCTGATCCGACGGAGAAACGACATGGCAACAGCATCCCAAGGCAAGGTGACGCAGGTCATCGGCGCCGTGGTGGACGTGCAGTTCGACGGTGGCCTGCCGCCCATCCTGAACGCGCTCGAAACCGAGAACAACGGCAAGCGTCTGGTCCTCGAAGTGGCCCAGCACCTCGGCGAGAGCACCGTCCGCACGATCGCCATGGACGCGACGGAAGGTCTGGTGCGCGGCGCCCGGGTGACGGACACCGGCAGCCCGATCTCGGTGCCGGTGGGTGACGCCACCCTCGGCCGCATCCTGAACGTGATCGGCGAGCCGATCGACGAGAAGGGCGACCTCGGCGAGGCCTCGACCCGCGCGATCCACCAGCCGGCCCCGACCTTCGCCGAGCAGTCGACCACCTCGGAGATCCTCGTCACCGGCATCAAGGTGATCGACCTTCTCGCGCCCTACTCGAAGGGCGGCAAGATCGGCCTCTTCGGCGGCGCCGGCGTGGGCAAGACCGTTCTCATCATGGAGCTCATCAACAACATCGCCAAGGTGCACTCGGGCTACTCCGTGTTCGCCGGCGTGGGTGAGCGGACCCGTGAAGGGAACGACCTCTACCACGAGATGATCGAATCCGGGGTTATCAAGATCGACAACCTCTCGGAGTCGAAAGTGGCGCTGGTCTACGGCCAGATGAACGAGCCTCCGGGGGCGCGTGCCCGCGTGGCGCTGACCGGCCTCACGCTCGCCGAGCAGTTCCGCGACCAGTCGGGGACGGACGTGCTGTTCTTCGTGGACAACATCTTCCGCTTCACCCAAGCGGGTTCGGAAGTGTCGGCGCTTCTCGGCCGTATTCCTTCGGCCGTGGGCTACCAGCCGACGCTCGCCACCGACATGGGCGCCCTGCAGGAGCGCATCACCTCGACGAAAGCCGGCTCGATCACCTCGGTGCAGGCGATCTACGTTCCGGCCGACGACCTTACCGACCCGGCGCCGGCCACCTCCTTCGCCCACCTCGACGCCACGACCGTGCTCTCGCGCGCGATCTCGGAACTCGGGATCTACCCGGCCGTGGACCCGCTCGACTCCACCTCGCGGATCCTCGATCCGCAGATCGTCGGCGAAGAGCACTACAACGTGGCCCGTGCGGTGCAGGGGATCCTTCAGCGCTACAAGTCGCTGCAGGACATCATCGCCATCCTCGGCATGGACGAACTGTCGGAAGAGGACAAGCTGTCCGTGGCCCGCGCCCGGAAGATCCAGCGCTTCCTGAGCCAGCCGTTCGACGTGGCGAAGGTCTTCACCGGGTCGGACGGGGTGCAGGTCCCGCTCGAGAAAACCATTGCCTCCTTCAAGGCGGTGGTGAACGGCGAGTATGACCACCTGCCGGAAGCCGCCTTCTACATGGTCGGCGACATCGAGGATGTGATCGCCAAGGCCCAGCGTCTCGCGGCGCAGGCGGCGTAAGGGGGAACCATGGCGGGAACGCTGCAATTCGACATCGTGTCGCCCGAACGGAGGCTCGCCTCCTTCGCCGCGACCGAGGTGCAGGTCCCGGGGACCGACGGCGACATGACGGCGATGGAGGGGCATGCCCCCACCATCACCACCCTGCGCCCCGGCATCCTGCGGGCCCACGGCCCTTCGGGCGTGCAGGCCTATGCCGTGACCGGCGGCTTTGCCGAGATCAACGCGACCTCGATCTCGGTGCTGGCCGAGAAGGCCGTCGCGGTCGAGGAGCTGACCGGCACCGTGCTCGACGAGTTCATCGCGGAAGCGCGCGAGCTGGCCTCGGTCGCGCTGCCCGAGGATCGCGACATGGCCGAGCGCACGCTGAACGACATGCTGGCGCTCAAGGCTTCGTCCGGGCACTGACCGGCCTCAGGACAAGGAACGAAGGGCCCCGGATTTCCGGGGCCCTTTTGCTTTGGAGAGACCCGCCCGTTCTTTCCCGAGTGAGAGCTGCCGGGCGCCCATGGCGCCTCGAAAGCCCGGTGCGGGTGGGCCTGCAGAGAGGAGGCGCCGTCAGATCTCGGCCCATCACGGGGAAGGGGCAGTCCTGAGCCACGGCGGCAGGTGAGACCTGACCTCGAATGTGTTGCAGAAGCTGGGGGAACAGGGCGCAGCGACGGCGCAGGCCCGAGGGTGCCCGGGACGCGCGAGCGCTCGGGCCGCGGCGGAAGGCAGACGCGGTGTGGCCGGCCGGGCATTCCGCCGGCCACACCGCGGGAGAGTGGCGCCGGGGCGGGGGTGAAGGAGAACAGCAGCAATGGGGCGGCCTTTCGGCCGCCCGGGCAGGGTCAGCCGCGCTGATACATGCCCTCGTAGATCGGCACCAAGGTGTCGGTCTCGAACAGCGACGAGACGGAGGTGCCGCTCCAGATGTTGAGGATCGCCTGGGCGAACATCGGTGCGGTGGGCACGATGCGGATGTTCGGCGCGCCGCGCACAGCCGCCGAGGGCTCGATCGAGTCGGTGATGACAAGGCTCTTCATGACCGACTTGGTCACGCGCTCCACCGCCGGACCCGACAGGACGCCGTGGGTGATGTAGGAATGGACCTCGACCGCGCCATTCTCGATCAGTACTTCGGCCGCCTTGCAGAGCGTGCCGGCCGTGTCGCAGATGTCGTCGACGATGATGCATTTCTTGCCGGCCACGTTGCCGATCACCGTCATCTCGGCGATTTCGCCCGGCTTCTCGCGGCGCTTGTCGACGATGGCGAGCGGAGCATTGATCCGCTTGGCGATCTCGCGGGCGCGGGCCACGCCGCCCACGTCGGGCGAGACCACCATCAGATCCTGCAACTGGCCCTTGAAATGATGCTCGATGTCGAGCGCGAAGACCGGGGCGGAATAGAGGTTGTCCACCGGAATGTCGAAGAAGCCCTGGATCTGGGCCGCGTGCAGATCGAGGGTCAGCACCCGGTCGATGCCTGCCTCGACGATCAGGTTCGCCACCAGCTTGGCCGAGATCGGCGTGCGGGCCTTGGCGCGGCGGTCCTGACGGGCATAGCCGAAATAGGGGATCACGGCCGTGATCCGGTCCGCCGACGACCGGCGCAGCGCATCGGCGATGATGAGCAGCTCCATCAGATTGTCGTTGGCCGGGTTCGAGGTGGGCTGGATCACATACATGTCCTCGCCGCGGACATTCTCGTAGACCTCGACGAAGATCTCCTGATCGTTGAACCGCTCGACGCGCGCATCCACCAGCGAGACCGCCATGCCGCGATGAACCGACATGCGCCGCGCGATGGATTTCGCAAGCGTGAGGTTCGCATTGCCGGAGATCAGCTTCGGCTCGTTCATGGCTGGCATCGGATGTTCCTCGAGGGTCCCGCGGGAGGGGCGGATTCGTGATTGCGCCTTCCCTCTAGCACCGGTCCGCCCCCTTGGAAACCGCACCGAGAGCGCGGCTCCGCCGTGGCGGGCAGACTTGGCCGCATGCCTCAGCCGAAAGTAGCGAGGAATGCGTCGACCTCCGTCTCCGTCGTGCTCCAGGAGGCGACGAGGCGCACCGTCACCCGGTCGCCGGTGCGGCCCATCTCGTAGAAGACGGCCCCCGCCTCGCGGGCGCGCCGCACGAGCGGCTCGGGCAGCTCGGCAAACAGGAGGTTGGCCTCGACGGGCCCGAGAAGCCGCGCCTCGGGCAGGGCGGCCACGCCCTCGGCCAGCCGCTTGCCCGCGGCATTGGCCTGCGCCGCGAGCCGCAGCCACAGCCCGTCCCTCAGGTAGGTCCGCATCTGCAGCGCGAGATAGCGGTGCTTCGACAGAAGATGCCCCGCGCGCTTGCGGCGGATGCGCAGCTCCTCGGCGCGGGCCGGATCGAAGATGACCACTGCCTCGACGCCCATCAGCCCGTTCTTGGTGCCGCCGAGGGACAGGATGTCGATGCCCGCCTGCCAGCTCATCTCGGCCGGGGCTGCGCCCGCCGCCGCCAGTGCATTGGCGAAGCGCGCGCCGTCGAGGTGGCAGCCGAGGCCCCGGCCGCGGGCCACCTCCGTCAGCGCCGCGATCTCGGCCGGCCGGTAGAGGCTCCCCATCTCGGTCAGGTTCGTGAGGCTGAGCGCCGCCGGCCGCGCCATGTGCAGATCGCCCGGCGCATAGCGGGAAAGGGCCGCAGCCAGCGTCTCGGGGCGGAGCTTGCCGTCGCTGCCCGGAAGCGTCTCGAGCTTGGCCCCGCCCGAGAAGAACTCGGCCGCGTTGCATTCGTCGGCCGCGACATGGGCCTCCTCGCGGCAGAAGACGACGCCCCAGGGCGGGCAGAGGGTGGAAAGCGCCAGCGCATTGGCCGCCGTGCCGCTGGCCACCAGCACCACCTCGGCCTCGGGCGCGTCGAACTCCGTGCGCACGAGGGCCGTCACCTCTTCCGTCGCCTCGTCCGCGCCGTAGGCCCGGGCATAGCCGCGGTCGGCGGCAAGCGCGGCCATGACCTCGGGCGCCACGCCCGAGCCATTGTCCGAGGCGAAGAACATCAGGGAGTTTCCTCGATGATGTGGTCTTCCCAGTCTTCCTCGGCCACCTCGAACTCGGGCACCGTCCAGCCCTGCACCGAGGCGCCGGCGTCATGCACCGAATTGCGGTCGCCGGTCAGGAGGTAATGCCAGCCGGGCAGGGACTTGCCCTCGTGGAGCAGCCGATAGGCGCAGGTGCGCGGCATCCAGTAGACGATCTTCGGCAGTGTCGCGGGCGAGAGCTGCACGCAATCGGGCACGAACTGGCGGCGGATCTCGTAGTTCGAGCAGCGGCAGCTGTCGCCGTCGAGCAGCCGGCAGGCGATGCGGGTGAAGGCCACCTCGCCCGTATCCTCGAACTCGATCTTGTTCAGGCAGCACTTGCCGCAGCCATCGCAGAGCGCCTCCCATTCAGAAGGCGTCATCCGGTCCAGAGGAACGGTCTCCCAGAATCGCGGGCGGAGGGTGGGGGGCTTGGTCATCGGCGCTAGATGCGCTCTCGTGGTCCGAAAGGGAAGGGGTCAGCTGCCGAGGATCTCGCGGGCGCGGGCGCAGTCCCGGTCCATCTGGGCGATGAGCGCGGGCAGGCCGTCGAACACCAGCTCGGGGCGCAGATAGTCCACGAAGGCGACGGACAGATGCTGGCCGTAGAGGTCGCCCGAGAAGTCGAAGAGGAAGCTCTCGAGATTGGGGCGGTTCTCGCCGAACATCGGCCGCACGCCGAGGCTGGCCGCGCCCGAATAGCTGCCCGCGAGCGGCCCGGTCAGCACGTCGACCTTGACCGCATAGACGCCGAGGCGCGGCAGGTGGAGCCCGCTCACCGACATGTTGGCGGTGGGATAACCCAGATCCCGGCCGCGCTTGTCGCCGTGCAGCACCTCGCCCTCGATCCGGTGCCAGTGGCCGAGCATGGCCGCCGCATCGCGCGGCCGTCCCTCGGTCAGCGCCGCGCGGATCGCGGTCGAGGAGATGCCGGTGCCCTCCACCGTCAGGATGTCGGCGACGGTGACCTCGAACCCGTGGGTGCGGCCTAGCCGCGCCAGATCCTCGGCCGTTCCCGCGCGGCCGCGGCCGAAGCAGAAATCGGTGCCCACGACCACATGCGTGACGCCCAGGCCCTCGGCCAGCACCTCACGGGCAAAGTCCTCGGGGGTGAGGGCCGCGAGGTCGCGGGTGAAGGGCAGCTCATAGAGGCGCTCGACCCCGAGCTTGGCCAGCCGGTTCCCCCGCGCCTCGGCATTCATCAGCCGGAAGGGCTCGCCGTTGGGGGCGAAGACCTCGCGCGGATGGGGCTCGAAGGTGACGACGCCCAAGGGGCCGCGCCCGCGGGCCAGATCGATCACATGCTGGTGGCCCAGATGCACGCCATCGAAATTGCCCATGGCGATCGAGGCGCCACGGTCCGAAGCCTCGAGCCCTTGCCAGTGGTTGTAGATGCGCATCGGTCCCCGCGGGCGGGGACCCCGCCGTCAGTCGAATTTCCGGCTCGGCGCCAGCACCAGCGCCTCGCCCTTCAGGACGGTGGTATTGCCCACCAGACAGCGGGTTTCAAGCGTAACCCGGCGCTTGGCGTGATCGATGGCGGTGACCGTCACCTCGGCCAGCACCGTGTCGCCCGGCCGCACCGGCGCCAGGAACTTCAGCGACTGCCCGAGATAGACGGTGCCGTGCCCCGGCAGCTGCTCGCCGATCACGGCCGAGATCAGGCCCGCGGTCAGCATCCCGTGGGCGATGCGCCCCTCGAAGATCGTGTCGCGGGCGTAGTCCTCATCAAGATGCACGGGATTCCGGTCGGTCGAGACTTCGGCGAACAGCTCGATGTCGCGATCCGTCACTTCCTTGCGGAGATGCCGGCTCATGCCGATCTCGAGGTCTTCGATGCAGATCGTCCCGCGGGGCATGTTGTCGAGCATCCGGCGAATCCCTCTTCCTTTGCTGCGAGCCTAAAGCGTGCCGCGATGCAGCACAAGACTTCGCGGCAAGATAAGTTCCCAACACCGACTAAAGCCGCAATAAAATTTCCCTGAGGTTAAGGCGGGGCGCGCGATGTCCCATGGCTCGGAGCGGCGAACCTCTCTGCCATGAGAAAACCCGCAGCCAGGGGCTGCGGGGCGGGAAAGGACGCGCGAGAGCGGCCGTCAGCGCAGGCGCGCGATGGTGAGGGTGGGCGAAAGCTCTGCCTCGGCCAGCCAGTGCTCGAGACGGTCCTGATCGAGCGACTCGCCATTCTCGCCGAAGACGGATGCGGCGAGGCCGCCGGTGATGAAGAGCGAGTCGAGCCCCTCGGCCACCGCGCCGCGGATGTCGGTCGCGATCCCGTCGCCCACGCAGAGGATCTCGTCGGCGGGCACGCCCGGCCGCAGCGCCTCGAGCCTGCGGCGCGCGAGATCGTAGATCGGCGGATGGGGCTTGCCGAAATAGAGGCTCTGGCCGCCCATCGCATCGTAGGCTTCGGCGATGGCTCCGGCGCAGTAGATGCGCTTGTCGCCGAAATCCACCACGATGTCGGGGTTGGCACAAAGGAGCTTCAGCCCCTGCGTCTTGGCATAGAGCAGCGTCGCGCGGTAATCCTCAGGCGTCTCGGTGAGATCGTCGAAGAGGCCGGTGCAGACGATGCCTTCGGCTTCTTCCAGCGGCACGCGGACGATGGGCGCCTCGGTCGCGGCCACCTTCTGCAGGTCGGGCGAGAGTTCGGTGAAGAAGGTCTCGTCTTTCTGCGGCCCGAGATGGTAGACCCGACGGCCCACCGCGCCGGTGACGAGCGCATATTGCGCGGCGTCTCCCGAGGAGGTCACTTCGTCATAGCAGTCCGGCGGCACGCCGATGCTTTCCAACTGGCGGACGACCGAGGGCTTCGGCCGCGGCGCGTTCGTCATGAGCAGCACCGTGCCGCCCCGGGCGCGGAAGGCGCGCAGGGCTTCGACCGCCTCGGCGAAGGGGCGCTTGCCGTCATGCAGGCAGCCCCAGAGGTCGCAGAAGAGGGCGCTGTAGCCGGCGGAAACCTCCGAGAGCGAGGCGATGATGCGGGTCATCCGATGGGCCTTTCCTGGATCGACCCCTCGGGGCCGGAAGCGGACAGATCCCGCGCCTGGCGCCCGGATCTGGAAAAAGGAGAGCCCGCGGTGACGCGGGCTGCGGGCGCCGCCCCCCTCCGGCAGGACGGGAGCGGCGGCCGGTCAGGGTCAGAGCTTGAGGACCGGAATGATCTGCTTCTTCCGGCTCATGACGCCCGGCAGCACGACGGTATCGCCGGTGACGGTCGCGCCGAAGCTCTTTTCCGCCAGCGTCTTCACGAGGTCGTTCGGCACGAGCAGCGTCGCTTCCTCGCGCAGGATGTCGACGATGAAGAGCACCACCTGATCCGCGCCATCCTCCTGCGCCACGCCGGGCATCGAGGCCATCAGGCTCGCCTTGCGGTCGAGCAGCACCTGCGGCGCGGTGGTCTCGAGCACCGAGATGCGGAACTGCTTGCCCTCGATCTCGTATTCCTTCGAATCCATGCGCAGAAGCTCGGCATCGGAGAAGGCGGAGACATCCGACTTCGCGGCGAAAAGCTCGGCCGCAAAGGCCGGGATGTCGACGCCCAGATCGGCCGCCAGCTTCTCGGCCACTGCCCGGTCATGCGCCGTCGTGGTGGGCGAGCGGAACTCCAGCGTGTCGGAGAGGATGCAGGAGAGCATGGCGCCCTTGATGCCGCGCGGCGCGCGGGCGAGGTCTTCTCCCATCAGGTCGTGCATGATCGTGGCGGTGCAGGCCAGCGGACGCACGGTGATCTCGATGGGGGACTTGGTCTTGATCCCGCCCACGAGCAGGTGGTGGTCGATGATGCCCACCACCTTCGCCTCGTTGATCGAGGGCGGCAGCTCGGCCGGGTTGTTGGTGTCGACGATCACGCAGCTGTCGTCGGCCGTCACGTCCGAGATGATCTCGGGCTTCTCGAGATCCCAGTGCTTCAGCACGAAGGCCGCTTCGGTGTTCGGCTCGCCGAGGAGGACCGCCTTGGCGGGGGTGCCCTTCACCTCGGTCAGATACCAGGCCCAGATGATGGGCGAGCCGGTCGAGTCGGTGTCGGGGGACTTGTGGCCGAATACCTTGATCATGATGTTTCCCGATGCGGATGAGTTTGCCCGCCTTATAGAAGCCGCGAGGCCCCTTGTCACGCCCGGCTCCCGCGGTTTTGCTGCGATGCAGCATGTGCTTGGCTCGGCCCCACAGCTTCCATGAGCCTCCCGCCGGGCGAACCTTTGCGCCAAAGTCATGGCGGGTGTGCCGAACGGGAATTTGTGCGGCTGCCGATGGACGGGCAGGCTGCGCGTCAGCCTGCGGCCCCGGCCGCGCCCATCCGCGAGGAGGATCCGATGCGCGACCCGCGTGCCCGCGTGCCCTACGAACTCGTTCTGGCCGAACTCAGCCGCTCGCTGAAGCCCGCCTCCGTTGTGGCGGGTCTTCTCGGAGCGCCCGAGCGCGGCTGACGGCGGCAGCGGGCGGTCAGTCGAGCGGCGTCACCGCGTATCCTGCGTCGCGCAGAAGGGCCAGAACGCCCTCCCGCCCCGGCAGATGCAGGGCGCCCACCGCAACCACCACCGGCCCCTCGGCCGCGGCCGCCTCGATCACCGGCAGCCAGTCGCGGTTGCGGCGGCTGATGAGCGTCTCTTCCATCTTCGCGAATTCGGCATCGGCCTTCTCGGGCGTGTAGCCCGGCATCCCGTGCGCCTGCAGCCGCATATATTCCCACACGGTGCGCGACTGGCCCGCGAAGTAGCGGTCGGCCAGCGTCACGGCCAGATCCTCCACCCGGTCCTCGAGCGGCAGCGCTGTGCGGACCATGGCGAGCTGCTCTTCGGGGGTGAGCTCGGCGAAGAGCTGGAACACCGTGTTCCAGGGCTCGAGCGAGCGCACGGGCACCCCGGCCGTCTCGGCCGCCCGCATGGCGAGCTTGTCGAGCCCGTTCGGGTTCTGCGTCGCCTCCACGGCGCAGGGGGGCAGGGCGAGGGTCATCGACACGTACCAGGGCTCGAACTTCGAGGCGAGGACAGGCGGAATGCCCCGCGCGCGCAGCGCATCCGACAGGGTGTGCCATTCCTCCTCGCTCAGCACCTCAGGCAGGGTCGGCCCGTCCGAGAGCAGCATCGAGGGATCCTTCGCCATCGCCTCCTTGAGCCGCGCCTCCTCCTCGGGGCCTGCTTCCACGAGCAGCGCGGTGGCCTGCTCGATCCGCGGCCGGAGCCGGTCGAGCAGGGCCGCCTGTCGCGGGTCTCCCAGATGATAGGTTCCGGCCACCGTCACCTCGCGTCCCTCGCGCGTTGCCTGCCAGAAGTTGCCTTCGGAGAAGGGCTGTCCTGCGGCCACGGCCTCCAGTTCCGCTCGGTCGGGCTGGGGAAGGGCCGCGATGAGGTCCGTGCCGGTGCAGGCGGCGTGGGCCAGCGGCGCGGAGGCGAGGAAGAAGGCACAGATGATCGAGGTGAGGCGGGTCATGCTCAGGTCCTTGCGACGGCAGGCAGAAGGTGGCACGCCACGCCTCCCGCGCCAAGGCGGAGCGTGCATTTTGATGCATCCCCCCGTTGACAGGTGCCGGACGCTCTCATATCTCTCGCGTCGTTGGCACTCGCCTCGGGTGAGTGCTAATCACATTCAACCTGGAACCTAGGGAGTGTTCTCAGATGGCTTTCAAACCGCTGCATGACCGTGTGCTGGTCCGCCGCGTCCAGAGCGACGAAAAGACCAAGGGCGGTCTGATCATCCCCGATACCGCCAAGGAAAAACCGGCTGAAGGCGAAGTCGTGTCCTGCGGCGAAGGCGCCCGCAAGGATTCGGGCGAGCTCATCGCCATGTCGGTGAAGGCGGGCGACCGCGTGCTGTTCGGCAAATGGTCGGGCACCGAAGTCACCATCGACGGTGCCGAGCTGCTCATCATGAAGGAAAGCGACATCCTGGGGATCCTCAGCTGATCCCGAGCTGACCGCGGCTTGGTCCCGGCCATGCGCCAGGGGCTTCGAGCCGTCCCCGAGACGATCGCATCAACCAGACAAACAGGAGCAACAACATGGCTGCCAAGGACGTCAAGTTCGACACCGATGCCCGCGACCGCATGCTGCGTGGCGTGAACATCCTCGCCGATGCGGTGAAGGTCACGCTGGGCCCGAAAGGCCGCAACGTCGTGATCGACAAGTCGTTCGGCGCGCCGCGCATCACCAAGGACGGTGTGTCGGTCGCCAAGGAGATCGAACTCTCCGACAAGTTCGAGAACATGGGCGCCCAGATGGTGAAGGAAGTCGCTTCCCGCACCAACGACGAGGCGGGTGACGGCACCACCACCGCCACCGTGCTCGCCCAGGCGATCATCAAGGAAGGCCTCAAGGCCGTCGCCGCCGGCATGAACCCGATGGACCTCAAGCGCGGCATCGACCTCGCGACCTCGAAAGTCGTCGAGGCGATCAAGGCCGCCGCCCGTCCGGTGAACGACTCGCACGAAGTCGCTCAGGTCGGCACGATCTCGGCCAACGGCGAAGCGCAGATCGGCCGCTTCATCGCTGACGCGATGCAGAAGGTCGGCAACGAGGGTGTCATCACCGTCGAAGAGAACAAGGGCCTCGAGACCGAAGTCGAAGTCGTCGAAGGCATGCAGTTCGACCGCGGCTACCTCTCGCCCTACTTCGTCACCAACGCCGACAAGATGACGGCCGAGCTCGACGACGTCTACATCCTGCTCCACGAGAAAAAACTCTCGTCGCTGCAGCCGATGGTCCCGCTGCTCGAGGCCGTGATCCAGTCGCAGAAGCCGCTGCTGATCATCGCCGAGGACGTGGAAGGCGAAGCCCTCGCCACGCTCGTGGTCAACAAGCTGCGCGGTGGCCTGAAGATCGCTGCCGTCAAGGCTCCGGGCTTCGGTGACCGTCGCAAGGCCATGCTGCAGGACATCGCGATCCTGACCGGCGGCCAGGTGATCTCGGAAGACCTCGGCATGAAGCTCGAGAATGTCACCATCGACATGCTCGGCCGCGCCAAGAAGATCTCGATCAACAA
Source organism: Cereibacter sphaeroides 2.4.1 (assembly GCF_000012905.2). Taxonomy (NCBI): domain Bacteria; kingdom Pseudomonadati; phylum Pseudomonadota; class Alphaproteobacteria; order Rhodobacterales; family Paracoccaceae; genus Cereibacter; species Cereibacter sphaeroides. Next base: position 933,559 of record NC_007493.2, read on the forward strand.
GGACAACACCACGATCGTGGACGGCAACGGCGACAAGGCCGAGATCGACGCGCGCGTGGCCCAGATCCGCAACCAGATCGAGGAAACCTCGTCCGACTACGACCGCGAGAAGCTGCAGGAGCGGGTCGCGAAACTGGCGGGCGGCGTGGCCGTCATCCGCGTCGGCGGCATGACCGAAGTCGAAGTGAAAGAGCGCAAGGACCGCGTCGATGACGCCCTGAACGCGACCCGTGCGGCCGTGCAGGAAGGCATCGTCGTCGGCGGCGGCGTGGCCCTGATCCAGGGCGGCAAGGCGCTCGACGGCCTGACCGGCGAGAACCCCGACCAGAACGCGGGCATCACCATCGTGCGTCGCGCGCTGGAAGCTCCGCTGCGCCAGATCGCCCAGAACGCGGGCGTGGACGGTTCGGTCGTGGCCGGCAAGGTGCGCGAGTCGAACGAGAAGTCCTTCGGCTTCAACGCCCAGACCGAAGAATATGGCGACATGTTCAAGTTCGGCGTGATCGACCCGGCCAAGGTGGTTCGCACCGCTCTGGAAGACGCGGCCTCGGTCGCTTCGCTGCTCATCACCACCGAAGCCATGATCGCCGACAAGCCGGAGCCGAAATCTCCGGCCGGCGGCCCGGGCATGGGCGGCATGGGCGGCATGGACGGCATGATGTAATCCATCCACCGCATGTCGGTCGGATCGAAAGGGGGCCTCCGGGCCCCCTTTCTCATGCGCATCCGCCGGTCAGACCGAGGGACGCCTGCACAGGAACGGGGCGCGGATCAGGCCGAGGGACGCATCCGCCGGAACGGGTCGAGGATCACGCCGAGCTCGGTCATGCGTTGCCCTTCCGGTCAGGGGGCGGGGTGACGCTCCTCCGTGCCATTCGCGCTTCGCGAATGGCGGGCCGCCGGGCGTCAGGCTGCAATGGGCAGGGAAGGGGCTATTGCAGGATCTCGTCGGGATCCACGCCCCAGAGGGCGGTCTTGATGACCCAGCCGCGGTTGCCGTCGGCACTCACCCGGCACCAGTCGCGCATGCACTCGAGAAGCCGCACCACGACCCCCCGCTGGGCATGGACGGTGACGGTCGAGCCGCTGGCCGGGTCCTCGTGCAGGTCCGCCATCTCGGCCACCACCATTGCGGTCCGCGCCCCCGACAGCAGCGCATAATGCACCCAGCCGCCGGCGCCCTCGAAATCCTCCACCCGCCGCCAGTGCTCGTATTCCGCCGTCACGCGGAGCGGCATGCCCGCTCGGGTGAACACCCAGTCGATCCGGTGCGTGAGGCCGGGGCCGCGGCGGGCGTTGCCCTCGGAGGTCTTGAGCGAGACATAGCGCGGCAGCGGCAGGTTCGTGACCTGCCCCACGCCCGGATCGGGGGCCGGCGCCGCCTCGGCGGCGATCGCGGCGAGGTCGTCGGCCGGCTCCTCGGCGTCCTGCGCCCGGGCCTGTCCCGCTGCCCCCACCGAAACTGCCAGCGCCAGCGCCGCCGCGAGCGTCGTGATCCTGCGTCCCATCGCTCTTTTCCGCCTTTCGCGCGCACATGCCTTCATGCCGCGCCGTCCTGCCTCTGCCGGGGCTTGTGCCGCGCCCCGCTTGGCGGCACCTTGCCACCACATGTCCGGATTTGGAAGTGCAGGGAGAGAGAGAATGCCCGGGGAACGCCTCACTGTTGTCGTCACGCGACGCCTGCCGGACGTGGTCGAGGCCCGCATGAAGGAGCTGTTCCGGGTCGAGCTCCGCGACCCCGATACCCAGATGTCGCGCGAGGATCTGATCGAGGCGATGGGGCGTGCGGACGTGCTGGTGCCGTGCCTGACCGACGACATCGACGCCAACATGCTGGCACAGGCCGGGCCCAGGCTGAAGCTGATCGCGAACTACGGCGCGGGCGTGGATCACATCGACGTGGCCTCGGCGCGCCAGCGCGGCATCCTCGTGTCGAACACCCCCGATGTCGTGACCGAGGACACGGCGGACATGGCCCTCGCCCTGATCCTTGCGGTCACCCGCCGCATTCCGGAGGGCTTGACCGAGATGCAATCGGGCGACTGGCCCGGCTGGTCGCCGATGGCGCATCTGGGCGGGCGGCTCCGCGGCCGGCGGCTCGGCATTCTCGGAATGGGCCGGATCGGGCAGGCGGTCGCGCGGCGCGCCCACGCCTTCGGGATGCAGATCCACTACCACAACCGCAAGCGCCTGCGCCCCGAGATCGAGGCCGAGGTCGGCGCGACCTTCTGGGAGAGCCTCGATCAGATGGTGACGCGCATGGACATCATCTCGGTCAATTGCCCGCACACGCCCTCGACCTTCCACCTGCTGAACGCGCGGCGGCTGAAGCTGCTGAAGCCCACGGCGGTGATCGTGAACACCTCGCGCGGCGAGGTGATCGACGAGAATGCCCTGACGCGCGGGCTGCGCGCGGGCGAGATCGCGGGCGCGGGTCTCGACGTGTTCGAGCACGGCCACGAGATCAATCCCCGCCTGCGCGAGCTGCCGAACGTCGTCCTCCTGCCGCACATGGGCTCGGCCACGCTCGAGGGCCGCATCGAGATGGGCGAGAAGGTCATCCTGAACATCAAGACCTTCGCCGACGGCCACCGCCCGCCGGATCAGGTGCTGCCCTCGATGCTCTGACAGGCGCTCGCCGGGGAACGGCAGGGCTCGCCTGCGGGGATGAGGTGCGGGCCTCGGGGCGCTGACGGCATCGCCGGCCGGGCCCCTGCGACCCTGCCCGGACTGTGGCCGGCATGAGGGTCGCCTTCTCTCCCGGAGCAGTTGTCCGACGGATCGGCGAGAGGGCCGTCCTTCCGCGGGTGCGCCGCCGCGGTCCGATCTCGTCCGCTGTGCTCGGGCCGCACCTGTCTCACCGTGGCGCATGCGGGCCGACCTCCGCACCGCTCGCCCTTGACGTGCGGCGCGCCCGGCCCATCCTCCTTCCACCGACAGACCAAGGAGACTGCCATGACCGCCACGCTCGAGTTCCATGACGGGAGCCGGATCCCGCAACTCGGCTTCGGCCTCTGGCAGGTGCCGGAGGATCGGACGGCCGAGGTGGTGCGCGAGGCGCTGGAGCTGGGCTACCGGCTGGCCGACGGCGCCGCGATCTACGGCAACGAGGAGGGTCTGGGCCACGGCCTCAGGACCTCGGGCCTGCCCCGCGACAAGGTCTTCGTCACCACGAAGGTCTGGAACGATGCGCAGGGCTTCGAGTCCGCCCTGCGGGCGGTGGAGGAGAGCCTCAAGCGGCTTGGGCTCGACCGGCTCGACCTCTGCCTGATCCACTGGCCCGCGCCGAAGCGGAACCTCTATGTCGAGACATGGCGCGCGCTCATCCGGCTGCGCGACGAGGGACGGATCACCTCGATCGGTGTCTCGAACTTCGATCTGGACCAGATCGACCGGCTGACCGCCGAGACCGGCGTGACGCCGGTGCTGAACCAGATCGAGCTGCATCCGATGCTGCAGCAGGCCGAGCTGCGCGCGGGCCATGCCGAGCGCGGCATCGTCACCCAGAGCTGGAGCCCGCTCGGCCGCGGCATGGCCTTCGAGACGCCGGCCATCCGCGAGATCGCCGAGCGGACGGGCCGCAGCCCGGCGCAGGTGGTATTGCGCTGGCACATCGAGCTCGGCTGCGCGGTGATCCCGCGCTCGACCCGGCGCGCGGGGCTGGCCGAGAACCTCGCCCTCTTCGATTTCGAACTGACCGAGGCCGATCACGCGGCGATCTCCGCCCTCGATGCGGGCACGCGCACCGGTCCCGATCCGCAGAGCTTCGGCTGATCGCCCGGCAGAGGAGCTGGAAGGATCCGCCGAAGTTGGCTGGCTGACGGCCGGACCCCGGCCGCCGGCGTCCGTTCCGGAGGACCCTCCATGCCGCATCCGCTCCGATCCGCCGCCTTCCTGACCTGCCTCGTCCTGCCCGAGGGCGCGTTCGCCCACAACTGGTATCCCTTCACCTGCTGCTCGGACCGCGACTGCCACCCGATCGCCGAGACCGAAGTAACGGCGGGGCCGAAAGGCTGGGTGATCCGGCGCACCGGCGAGATCATCGGCTATGACGACGAGCGGCTGCGGCAGACGCCGAAACAGGCGGGCAACAGCTTCCATCTCTGCACGACCGACGGAAAGCCGGACGGCAAGACGATCTGCCTCTTCGTGCCGCAGTTCGGGAGCTGAGACCAAGGGGGCGGCGCGCGCCCGTCCCTGGCCGCAAGCGCCATCGGCCGCTTTGCCCGCTTCGCGACCCTCAGGGGCCGCGCCTTCCCGCTGCCGAACAGGGCCTGTCCCTCGCCGCGAGCACCGCTGGACCGTTCGCCGCGAAGGAGGAAGGCCCCGCTCCGCGCCCGTCGCCGCGGCTTCAGAACCGCGTCGGCAGATAGGGCGCGATGTCGAGCTCCGGTGTCTTCGCATCGAGCAGGTCGGCCACGATCCGTGCCGTGATCGGGGCGAGGGTGAGGCCGATATGGCCGTGCCCGTAGGCATGCAGGATCTCGGGGCCGGCCGCCGAGGGGCCGATCACCGGCAGGCTGTCGGGCATCGAGGGCCGGAAACCCATCCAGCTGCGCGTGGGCTCGGGCAGGTGGGGGAAGATCGCGCGGGCGCCGGCCACCAGCCGCGCGATCCGGTGCGGCGAGGGCCGGGCGGTAAGGCCACCCAGCTCGACCGTGCCCGCGACGCGCAGCCGCCCGGCCATCGGGCAGAGATAGAAGCCGCGCGCGGTGGGGCAGGTGGGCCGCGTGAGCGGCGGTTGCGCCATGTCCCACTCGACATGGTAGCCGCGTTCGGTGTCGAGCGGGACCCGGTCTCCGGCGCACAGCGCGAGCGCCCGGGAATGCGCGCCCGCCGCGATCACTGCGCGCCGTCCATGGATCTGGAGGGCGCGGCCCGAAACGATCACCCCGTCGACCCGGCGCTCGAGACCGGTGGCGCGCGCCTTCACGATCTGCACCCCCGCCTTGCGCGCCGCCTCGGCGATCAGCGCCACCATCCGGCCCGGATCCGACAGGAAGATGGCTTTCGGGAAATAGGCCGCGCCCGCCATCGGCGGCAGCGAGGGCTCCATCGCGGCGAACTCGGCCGCGGAGAGCAGCTCGACTGTCACGCCCAGCGTGCGGCGGAACGTCATGTCGGTCTCGGCGGCGCGGGCGGCCTGCGGGGTCTCGTAGGCATAGAGGCAGCCGCGCCGGTTCAGAAGCGCCGTGCCCTCCACCTCGACCGCCAGATCTTCCCAGCTTCGCGTGGCCGAGCCCAGAAGCGCCGCGATGGCCTGCGCATTGCGGCGCGCCGGTGCGGGCAGCGACTGGCGCAGGAAGCGCGCGAGCCACGGCGCGAGCGACGGCAGCGCCATGTGCCGGATCGCCAGCGGTGAGTTCCGGTCGAACATCAGCGAGGGCAGTTGCCGCAGCACGTCGGGCGTGCCCACGGGCAGCACCGCATAATCGGCGATGGTGCCCGCATTGCCGTAGGAGGCGCCCGACCCCGGCTCTTCGGGGTCGAGCAGGATGACCGAGCGGTGACGTCGCGCGACAGTCAGCGCGATGGTCAGACCCACCACGCCTCCGCCGATGACAACCGTGTCCGAGGAAAGATGCTGGATCATCGCTTTGGTCCGCGGGAAGCCCGAAGATCGGGCCGCCCGCCGCGTCTCAGAGGCAGGCCTCGAAGAGCGCGCGGGTGTTCTCGCGCGTCATCTCGACCGGGTTGCCGCCGCAGGACGGATCTTCCAGCGCCATCTCGGTCAGCTCGTCGAGCCGCGAGGCCTCGACGCCCATGGCCGAGAGGGTCTCGGGGATCGCAAGCTCGGCCCGGAGCGCCATGATCTTCGCCCGGAAGCCGTCGAAGCCGCCCTCGATTCCAAGATAGGCTGCCGCCCGTTCGATCTTCTCCTCGATGGCGGGCCGGTTGAAGTCGAGCACCATGGGCATGACCACGGCGTTCGTCGTGCCGTGGTGGGTGTTGTAGACCGCGCCCACCGGATGGCTCAGCGAATGGATGGCGCCGAGGCCCTTCTGGAAGGCCACCGCCCCCATCGCGGCCGCGCTCATCATGTGGGCGCGCGCTTCGAGGTCGCCCGGCGTGGCATAGACCTTCGGCAGGTTCTCGAACACAAGCCGCATCCCTTCCAGCGCGATGCCCTGGCTCATCGGATGGTAGAAGGGCGAGCAATAGGCCTCGAGACAGTGGGCCAGCGCATCCATGCCGGTGCCCGCGGTGATGAATTTCGGCATCCCCACCGTCAGCTCGGGGTCGCAGATCGTGACCGCGGGCAGAAGTTTCGGATGGAAGATGATCTTCTTCTTGTGCGTCTCGGAGTTGGTCAGCACACCCGCTCGGCCCACTTCCGAGCCGGTGCCGGCCGTGGTCGGCACCGCGAGGATCGGCGCGATCTTCGCGGCGTCGGCCCGGGTCCACCAGTCGCCGATATCCTCGAGATCCCAGACCGAGACGGTCTGATCGTGCATCAGCGCGATCATCTTGCCGAGGTCCAGCGCCGAGCCGCCGCCGAAGCAGATCACCCCGTCATGGCCGCCCGCCTTGTAGACCGCGATGCCCGCTTCCATGTTCTTCTCGTTCGGGTTCGGATCGACGTCGGAGAAGCAGGCGCGCCCGAGACCCGCCGCCTCCAGCTGGTCGAGCGCCGCCGCCGTGATCGGCAGCGCGGCCAGAGCCTTGTCCGTCACGAGGAGCGGCTTCTTCAGCCCGACAGCCTTGCACTGCTCGGCCAGTTCCGCGATGCGGCCCGCGCCGAACTTCACGGCAGTCGGATAGGACCAGTTCGCCCGGAGGGTCATTTCGTCACCTTCTTGAGATGGTAGGATTTCGGCCGCGTGACCGACATGTAGCCCAGAGCGGAGAGCGCGGCGCCCCGTCCGGTGTCCTTGCAGCCCGTCCAGCAGAGGGCGGGATCGAGATAGTCGCAGCGGTTCATGTAGACGGTGCCGGTCTCGAGCCGCGCGCCGATCTCGGCCGCGGCTTCGGCGTCCTCGGTCCAGAGCGAGCAGGTCAGGCCATAGGGGCTGTCGTTCATGAGGCCGATCGCCTCCTCGTCGCCCGAGACCTTCATGATGCCCACCACGGGGCCGAAGCTCTCTTCCTTCATCACCCGCATGTCGTGGGTGACGTTCACGAGGATCTGCGGCGCGAGATAGGCGCCGCCGTCATCGGCCGGGAAGAGGGCGGGGTCGATCAGCGGCTTGGCGCCGGCGGCCACCGCCTCGGCCACCTGCTCGCGCACGACGCGCGCGAAGCGGACATTCGCCATCGGCCCGAGCGTCGTCTCGGGCTCGAACGGATTGCCGAGCTTCAGCGCCTTGACCCAGGCGACCGCCTTCTCGACGAAGGCATCGTAGAGGCTCTCGTGGACATAGATCCGCTCGATCCCGCAGCAGCACTGGCCCGCGTTGAACATCGCGCCGTCCATCAGGCTGTCGACCGCCGCATCGAGATCCGCATCCGCCCGGACATACCCCGGGTCCTTGCCGCCAAGCTCGAGCCCGGTCGCGGTGAAGGTGCCCGCCGCCGCGCGCTCGATGGCATAGCCGCCCGAGACGGAGCCGGTGAAGTTCACGAAGTTGAAGGCCCGCGCGCCGATCAGCGCCTCGGTGGTGCCGTGATCCAGCACGACATTCTGGAACACATCCTCCGGCACGCCCGCCGCATGGAAGGCGTCCGCCAGCCGTTCGCCCACGAGAAGCGTCTGGCTCGCATGTTTCAGAACCACGCTGTTGCCCGCGATCAGCGCCGGCACCAGCGTGTTGATGGTGGTGAGGTAAGGGTAGTTCCAGGGCGCCACGATCAGCACCACGCCCACGGCTTCCCGCACGATGCGGCGCTCGAACCGGTCCGAGGCCTCGACCACGGTCGGCGCCAGCGTCTCGGCGGCGATCTCCGCCATGTAGGAGGTGCGGTCGTTCACGCCGCCGAACTCGCCGCCGAAGCGGGTGGGACGGCCCATCTGCCAGGCCAGTTCCTCGACCACGAGGTCCTTCATCTCGTTCAGCTTCGCCACACCGGCCTTGACCAGCGCGATGCGCTCTTCCAGAGGGCGTGCGGCCCATGCGGGCTGTGCGGCCCGCGCCCGGCGGGCCATCGCCTTGGCATCGGCCATCGAGAGCGGCATCCGCTCGGCATAGACCCGCCCGTCGACGGGCGAGATCAGCTGGATCGGTTTCGTCATGATGTTCCCCGTTCAGGCGCGCTCGAAGAGGCGGGCCAGTTCGAAATCGGTGACCACGCGGTCCTGCTCGGAGATCTCCCACTCCGCCGCATGGTGATAATGCTCGACGACCTCGTCGCCCATTGCCTCGCGCAGCATCGTCGAGCCCTTGAGCCGTTCCGCCGCCGCGCGGAGCGTCTTCGGGATCTCGCGGACGCCCGCGGTGCTGTACATGTCGCCCCGCATCTCCGCCTCGAGATCCATCTTCTTCTCGATGCCGTCAAGCCCCGCCGCAAGCAGCGCCGCGCAGGCGAGATAGGGGTTGAGATCAGCGCCCCCGATCCGGCATTCGACGCGGATGGCCTTGGTGCCCTCGCCGCAGACGCGGAAGCCCGCGGTGCGGTTGTCGCGGCTCCAGACGGCTTTCGTGGGGGCGAACATGCCGACGCAGAACCGCTTGTAGCTGTTCACATAGGGCGCGAGGAAGGCGGTGATCTCCTCGGCATGGGCCAGCTGGCCCGCGAGAAACTGGCGCATCAGCTCCGACATGCCGTGCGGGGCCTCGGGGTCGAAGAAGGCGGGCTTGCCGTCGAGGGTCCAGAGCGACTGGTGCACATGGCTCGACGAGCCCGCGCGGCGGTGGTCGTATTTCGCCATGAAGGTCACCGACTTGCCCGCGGCATGGGCGATGTCCTTGACGGCGGTCTTGGTGATCGCGTGATTGTCGGCCGTGTCGAGCGCGTCCGAATATTTGACGTTGATCTCCTCCTGCCCCGCGTCAGCCTCACCCTTGGAACATTCCACAGGGATTCCCGCGCCATAGAGGCCGTTCCTCAGGGCGCGCATCACCTCTTCCTCCTTCGAGGTCTGGAAGATGTGGTAATCCTCGTTGTAGGCCGAAATCGGCTTCAGGTCGCGGATCTGGCCCGAGGCCTGCATCGAGTTGCGCACCGCGTCGAACGAGGTCTCGAACAGGAAGAACTCGAGCTCGGTGGCCATCATGGCCTTGAAGCCCATGGCTTCGGCCCGGGCGATCTGGCGCTTGAGGATGGCGCGCGGGCTCTGGGGCACGTCGTTGTGGTGATGGTCGAGCAGGTCGCAGAGCACGAGCGCCGTGCCCGGCATCCAGGGCAGGGCGCGCAGCGTGGCCATGTCGGGCTTCATGACATAGTCGCCGTAGCCCTTTTCCCAGCCCGAATTCTTGTAGCCGGGGACGGTGGTCATCTCCATGTCGATGGCCAGGAGATAGTCGCAGCAGTGGGTCTCGTGATGCCCGCCGTCGATGAAATACTGCGCGTGGAAGCGCTTGCCCATCAGGCGGCCCTGCATGTCCACACAGGCCACGAGCACGGTATCGATCCCGCCGCTCTCCACCGCTTCCTTCAGCTCATCGAATGTCATGTTGCCGGGCATGTTCTTCCTCGTTCAGTCGCGGGCGGGCGGGCGTGCGGAGGGGCGGCCCGCATAGGGCCGCCCGGGAGCGGGGGATCAGGAGAAGCGGTAGGGCGGGCCTGCCTTCTTCATCGTCTCATTGTAGTCCTTGATGATCGAGACGACCTTGGCCTTCACCTCGGATTCCTGCGCGATCTCGTCCCAGAACTCGACGGCCGCATCCTCGACCTGCTTCCATTCCGCATCCGGGATCGTGGTCAGCTTGAGCTTGGTCTCGTTCACCCGCAGATAGGCCTCGCCGGCCCAGTACCAGTGCTGCCGGTAGTAGTGCGACTGTTCGAAACAGACGCGCAGCAGCTCCTGCAGATGCGGCGGCACCTCGTTCCAGCGGTCCATGTTGGCGAAGAAATGCCCGATCCAGGCGCCCGAGATGTTGTTGGTCAGGAAATAGTCGGTGACGTTGGCCCAGCCGACCGTATAGACCTCGGTGATGCCCGACCAGGCCAGCCCGTCGAGCTCGCCGGTCTGGAGCGCCACCTCCACATCCTCCCACGGCAGCGTCACCGGCACCACGCCGAAGCGGGTGAGGAAGCGCCCCGCGGTGGGGAAGGTGAAGATGCGCAGGCCCTGAAGGTCGCTCAGGCTGTTGATCGGCTTCTTGGTCGAGAAGTTGCACGGATCCCACGAGCCCGCCGAGATGTGCTTCACGCCCACCTTGGCATATTCCTCAGCCCAGATCGCGCCCAGCCCGTATTTGTTGAAGAGCGCGGGCACATCGAGCGAATAGCGCAGCGCCAGCGGGAAGTAGCCGCCGAACACGGTCACCTCGGTCGGCGAGGCCATCGAGTCATCGTCCGACTGGACGCAGTCGATGGTCCCGCGCTGCATCGCCTGAAAGAGCTCGGCCGTGGGCACGAGCTGGTCGGAGTAATAGAGCTCGATCTCCATCTGACCTTGGGCGATGGTGTTGAAGGCCTCCACCGCGGGCTTCACCACATGCTCGCCCAAGGCCGCGCCCGCATAGGTCTGCATCCGCCACTTGATCGGCGCCTGCGCCCGCGTCACGGCCGGCGCGGCAAGGCCCGCAGCCCCCGCGAGCGCGCCCGTGGTGATGAACTTCCGTCTGGTCGTCATGTCATACCTCCGTTGATGGGTCGGGGCGGTTCGGGCCGCCTCTCGTTGGTGAATCGTTACTTGGCGTAGAGCGTCTCCGGCAGCCAGAGCGCGATCTCGGGGAAGGCCATCACCAGCACCAGCGCCAGCACCATGACCCCCACGAACGGCACGATCGAGCGGTAGATGTCGCCGATGGTGATCTCGGGCGGCGCCATGGCGCGCATCAGGAACAGGTTGTAGCCGAAGGGCGGCGTGAGATAGGCCACCTGACAGGTGATCGTGTAGAGCACGCCGTACCAGATCAGATCGAACCCCAGCGCCCCCACCAGCGGCACATAGAGCGGCGCGACGATGACGAGCATCGCCGTGTCGTCGAGGAACATCCCCATGATGAGGTAGGAGAGCTGCATCATGATGAGGATGGTCCAGGGCGACAGCTCCAGCCGGTCGACGAAGAAGCCCTGGATCGCGCGCACGGCGCCCAGACCGTCGAAGACCGCGCCGAAGGCCAGCGCCGCGAGGATGATCCACATGAACATGCAGGAGATGGCGAGCGTCGCCCGCGTCGAGGTCTCGAACACCTCGCGGGTGAAGCGGCCCTTCACGACCGCGGCCAGCACCGTCACCAGCGCCCCGATCACCGAGCTTTCGACGAGGCTCGTCCAGCCGTTGACGAAGGGCACCATCATCGCGGCGAAGATGCCGAGCGGCAGGAGACCGGCGGCCAGCAGGCGCATCTTTTCCGACCGCGGCACCGCGGCCAGTTCCTCGGGCGGCAGCACCGGGCCGAGCGCGGGGTTCAGCCGGCAGCGGAGCCAGATGTAGGCCACGAACATGCCCGCCATCATCAGCCCCGGCACCACGCCGGCCAGCCAGAGCTGCCCCACCGGCTGGCGCGCGATCATCGCATAGAGCACGAGGACCACCGAGGGCGGGATCAGGATGCCGAGGCTCGACCCCGCCTGAATCACGCCCGTCACCATCAGCTTGTCGTAGCGCCGCCGCAGAAGCTCGGGCAGCGCGATGGTCGAGCCGATGGCCATGCCCGCGACCGAAAGGCCGTTCATGGCCGAGATCAGCACCATGAGGAGGATCGTCCCGATGGCAAGGCCGCCGGGCACGGGGCCGAACCAGACATGGAACATGCGGTAAAGATCGTCGGCGAGGCGGCTCTCGCTCATGACATAGCCCATGAAGATGAACATGGGCAGCGTCAGCAGCGGATACCATTTCATGAGCTTCATCGCGGCCGAGAAGCCCATGCTCTGCCCGCCCGTGCCCCAGAGCGCGAGCGAGGCCACCACGGCCACGAAGCCGATCACGCCGAAGACGCGCTGCCCGGTCAGCATCATGAGCAGCATGGCCGAGAACATCAGGATGGCGATCATCTCGTAGGACATCAGATCGTCTTCCCGCGCAGCGTGGCGATGTCACGGACGAGGATCGCGAGACATTGCAGGATCATCAGGACGAAGCCCACGCACATCACAATCTTGATGGGCCAGAGATAGGGGCGCCAGGCGGTCGGGCTGCGCTCGTTGTACTGCAGCGAATAGAGGGTGCTGTCGACCGCGCCCCAGAGCATGACGCCGAGATAGAGGATCACGGCGAAGATCGTGATCGCGTCCCACCAGCTCTTCTTGCGCAGAGGCCAGTCGGCATAGAGCAGGTCCATCCGCACATGGCTGCCCATCTGCAGCGAATAGGGCCCGCCGAGGATGAAATAGGCCACCATCACGAACTGGGCCATCTCGAGCGTCCAGAGCGACGGGTTGAAGAAGACCTTCGAGACCGAGGACCAGAGCAGCACGCCCATCAGCACGAACAGCAGATACATGGCGAAGCGGCCGATCCCGTAGTTCAGCCGGTCGACCAGCCGGACGAAGGCGACAAGGGCCCGCGGCATCGGCTCAGCCCGCCATGGCCGGCGCCGCGAGCGATCCGAGCGCGCGGGCGAGGATGGGGGCCAGCCGGTCCGCCATGGCCTCTTCGGCCTCCGGCGTGGCGATCAGATCGTTGCGGATCTCGAGCATCACATTCGCAAGTCCATAGGGCAGGGCCTGAAGGCGCAGCGTGTGGGTCACGTCGTCGGCGGCAGAATAGGGCTCGTTCAGTCCGCAGACGAGTCCACTGTCGCGGCTTTCCTCGAGCACGGCCAGCGCCAAGGCCGGATCGTGGTCGTGGATGATGCCGAACTCGACCGCGCGCGGCTTTCCGTGCCAGACCGGGGTGAAGGAATGGATCGTCACCAGCACCGGGGGCACGCCCTGGGCAAGGCGCCGCACGATCTCGGCCCGCAGGTCGGCGTGGAAGGGCGCGTAGATCGCCGCGGTGCGCGCGGCGCGCTCTTCGGGAGAGAGGCGGCGATTGCCGGGGATCTCGTGCATCTCGGAACGCTCCGCCATCGCGCCCGGCTGATCCGGCGCCCGATTGCAATCGTAGACGAGCCGCGACACCGGTGCGTGAACAAGGCCTGCGTCAAGCCGCCGCGCCAGCCCGCGCGACAGTCCGAGCGCACCCGGATCCCATGCGATATGGGCCTGCCGCAGCTCTTCCGGCAGCCCCAGATCGCCCCAGCGGCCCGGAATCGCATGCGAGGCATGTTCGCAGACCAAGAGGAAGCGGCTGCGCGCGGACGCATTCTCGAGGATGGCCGGATACCGATCCGGCGTCATGTCGGCGAAGGTCATTATTGTCCGATTCATTCCCTGTTGCCACAAAGGCTCCACCGGGGGGCTCCGGTCTGTCAAGAATTTTTCTTCGCGACCGAAGCTGTTAAGATGTTTACTGCGGCGGAGGCGGATTCCGCCGCGCAATGCCCGCGCAAGCGGCGGACGTGAGGAGGCGGAATGGGCCTGTCCAGCATCGAGGAACTCATGCGCTCGGCGCTGCCCGACATGACCCGGGCCGAGCGCCAGCTTGCCACGCATATCCTGCGGCAGTATCCGGTGGCGGCGCTCGGCTCGATCACGGCGCTCGCCAAGGCGGCCGACGTCTCGACGCCGACCGTGGTGCGTCTGGTGCAGAAGCTGGGGTTCAAGGGCTATCCCGACTTCCAGTCGGGCCTGCGCGGCGAGGTCGAGGCGATGCTCCTTTCGCCTCTGGCCAAGCACGACCGCTGGGCCGGCGGGGTGCCCGACACCCACATCCTCAACCGGTTCGCCGATGCGGTGGTGGCCAATCTTCAGGCGACGCTGAGCCAGATCGACCATGCCGAGTTCGATGCGGCGGCGCGCCTCCTTGCGGATCCCGAGCGGCGGATCTTCGTCCTCGGCGGCCGCATCACCCATGCGCTCGCCGATTATTTCGCCACCCTGATGAAGGTGACCCGTCCCGAGGTCACGCTCATGTCCGACATGTCGAGCACCTGGCCGCCGGCGCTCCTCGACATGGGGCGGGGCGACATCCTCCTGCTTTTCGACATCCGCCGCTACGAGAACATGGTGCTGCAGGTGGCCGAGATGGCGGTCGAGCAGGGGGTCGAGGTGGTGCTGATGACCGACCGCTGGATCTCGCCCGCGGCGGTCCATGCGCGCCACACCTTCTCCTGCCAGATCGAGGTGCCGTCAGCCTGGGACTCGACGGTCGCAATGCTGGTGCTGGTCGAGAGCCTGATCTCGGCGGTGCAGAGCCTGACCTGGGAGCAGACGGAAGAGCGGATGAAGCGGCTCGAGGATCTCTACGCCCGCAACCGCGTCTTCCGCCGCCACCGTTAGACGCCCGCCCGGCGAGGTCCCTTCCGCGGCAGGGCTGCCCGAGCCCGCGGCAGGCAAATCGGCGCCTTGGGCTGCCCTTCAAGGCCCTGCCGATGGGCAGGGACAAGTGGCGGACGCGCAGGCACCACCGCCCTGACGGGCAAAGACCTCCGCCCGACCGTCTGCGAGATCACCTCAGCCGGTGGACATGCGCGCTCTGCACGAGGCCGAAGGCCACCATCAGCACCAGCATGGCCGAACCGCCGTAGCTGACCAGCGGCAGCGGCACGCCCACGACGGGGGCCATGCCCATCACCATCGACAGGTTCACCGCGAGATAGAAGAAGAAGTTGGCCGCGATCCCGAGGATCAGCAGCGACGAGAACCGGTCGCGGTTCTGCATCGCCGAGGCCACGCAGAAGGCGATCACCAGCGCATAGAGCACCAGAAGCGAGGCCGCGCCCACGAAGCCGAATTCCTCGGCCAGAGTGTTGAAGATGAAGTCCGTGTGCTTCTCGGGCAGGAAGTTCAGCCGGCTCTGGGTGCCCTGCATGAAGCCCTTGCCCGCCCAGCCGCCCGAGCCGAGCGCGATCTTGGCCTGGATGATGTTGTAGCCCGCCCCGAGCGGGTCGGCCGTGGGGTCGAAGAACGTGTCGATCCGGCGATACTGGTAGTCATGCAGGAACTGCCACGGCGTGCCCCGCAGCGAGAAGACCGAGAAGACGGCGCCCACGCCCATCGCGGCCACCACGCCGAAATACCACAGGCTCACCCCCGCAAGGAACATGACCGCCGCCCCCACCATCAGCAGAAGGAGGGCCGTCCCGAGGTTCGGCTGGATCACGACGAGCGCCGTCGGCACGAGGATGATGAGCACCGGCAGCAGCACCCAGAGCGGGCGCGAGACCTTCTTCGGATCGAGCCAGTCGTAATAGGCCGCAAGCATCATCACCAGCGTGACCTTGGCCATTTCCGAGGGCTGCAGCACCACCGGGCCGAGCGCGATCCAGCGCTGCGCGCCCATCCCCACGGTGCCGAAGAACTCGACGACCACGAGAAGCGCCAGCGACACGATGTAGGCCAGCCCCGCCATGTTGCGCCAGAACCAGATCGGCACGAAGGCCACGCTGAACATCAGCACGAGGCCCACGGCGAAACGCTTCATCTGCGGCCCGGCCCAGGTGTCGATGTCGCCGCCCGCGACCGAGGTCAGCATGAGCCAGCCGACCGAGGCCGTGGCCGTGACCAGCAGCACCAGCGCCCAGTTGATGTGGAGCACCTTGGCAAGGCCCGTGGGGGCGGTCTTCACGCGATATTCGAGAAAGCTCATGGCAGCCTCAGGCCCGCGAGCGGGTGGTGACTTCGGGTTCGATCTTGCGCAGTGGCAGGCTGGTGAGCAGCGTCTCGATCCGGGCGCGCTGGCTCTGGGGATAGGCCGAGAGCGGGGGCAGCGGCCCGGGCGTCAGGCAGCGCAGGATCACGTCGCGCACGATCGGGCCCGCGACCGACGAGCCGCCGCCGCCATGTTCCACCACGACAGCCACCGCCACGCGCGGCGCATCGAAGGGCGCAAAGCCCACGAAGAGCGCATGGTCGCGCCGGTTCCACGGCAGCTGGTCGTTCGAGATGACCCCGCGCGCCCGTTCGGCGGCCGAGATGTTGCGCACCTGGCTCGTGCCGGACTTGCCCGCCATCACCAGCGCCGGATCGACGATCCGGTTCGTGTGGCCGGTGCCGCGCCGCTCGTTGATGACGGCATACATGCCCTGACGGACGGAGCGCAGCAGCGAGCCGTCGACGCCGAGCGGCGGCGCCTCGGGCACCGGCAGCTCGCTGTCGCCCACCGACCGCACGAGGCGCGGCTGCACCGCCCGCCCGCTCGCCACCCGTGCCGTCATCACCGCGAGCTGCAGGGGCGAGGCCAGCACATAACCCTGCCCGATCGAGGCGTTGATCGTGTCGCCGATCCGCCAGTCCTGCTCGTAGCGCTGCCGCTTCCAGGCCTTGTCCGGCATGATGCCTTCGGTGATGGCCGACATGGGCAGGTCGTGGCGCATCCCGAGCCCGAGCCTGCGGCCCATCTCGGCGATCTTGTCGATGCCGACCCGCTGGGCGATGTCGTAGTAATAGACGTCGCAGCTTTCCGACAGCGAGCGCGAGAGCGACACCATGCCGTGCCCGCCGCGCTTCCAGCAGTGGAAGCGCCGCCCGCCGGTCTCGTAGTGGCCGGGGCAATAGACCGAGGTCTCCGGCGTGATCACGCCCGCCTCGAGGGCAGCAAGCGCCGTGACCATCTTGAAGGTCGATCCCGGCGGATAGGCGCCCTGCACCGCCTTGTTGGCGAGCGGCCGGTGGTCGTTCTCGGTCAGCGCCGCGTAATCCTTGAACGAGATGCCGCGCACGAAGAGGTTCGGATCGAACGAGGGCGACGAGCAGATCGCGAGGATGTCGCCCGTGATCACGTCGATGGCCACCGCCGCCGCGCTCTCGGCGCCGAGGCGGGCCTGCACGAAATCCTGGATCTCGGCGTCGATGGTCAGCCGGATGTCGTCGCCCGCATCGCCCTCGACCCGGTCGATCTCGCGCATCATGCGGCCGTAGGCGTTCACCTCGATCCGCTTGGTGCCGGCCTTGCCGCGCAGCGTGCCCTCCATCCAGGTCTCGACACCGATCTTGCCGATCTGGAACTCGGGGATCTTCAGCAGCGGATCCGGATCCTCGATCTTGGCGAGGTCGTTCTCGCTCACCGGGCCCACATAGCCCACCACATGGGCGAAGTCGGTGTCGAGCGGATAGGCGCGGCTCAGGCCCACCTCGGGCGTGACACCGGGCAGGGACGGCGCGTTGATCGCCACCTTCGACAGATCGTCCCACGCCATCCGGTCGGCCACGATGATCGGCACGAAGGGGCTGTGACGCTTGGCCTCGGTCATGACGCGCTCGATGTCGGGCTCGGTCAGCGGGATCACGTCGGCCAGCCGGCGCAGCACGGCCTCGACGTCGCCCGCATCCTCGCGCGTGATGACGACGCGGTAATTCTGCTCGTTGCCCGCGATCAGGCGGCCGTTGCGGTCGAAGATCTGGCCGCGTGTGGGCGGGATCAGCCGGATGTTGATCCGGTTCTCCTCGGCCAGGAGCTTGAACTCGTCGGCCTGATCCACCTGAAGATAGCGCATCCGCGCGCCGAGCACGGCGAACATGGCCGTCATGGCGCCGCCCAGAAAGAGGGCGCGGCGGTTCACCTTGCGGGCGCTGTCCTCGGAATCGCGGGCGGATCGTCTCACATGCGTCTCCCGAAGGCGTCGAGTTCTCCCGTCGCGGGCTTGCGCAGGTCCAGAAGCAGCCAGCAGCAGCCGACGATCAGAGGATAGCAGAGGATGGTCATCGCGGTCTGCAACAGATGCTCGCCGAGCGCGGGCTGCGGCAGGAGCGCCAGCGCGGCGATGGTCCGCTCGGCGAAGCGCAGGGCGAGCATGACGCCCGAGACGAGCAGCCACTCGACCGGAAAGCTCAGCTCGCGCGTGAGGGCCGCGCGCGAGCGCAGGAACTCGGTGGCCACCAGCACCAGCGCGGCCCAGAGCCCCGGCGGGCGCATGAGGAGCAGATCCTCGAGCAGGAGCACCACCGCCAGAAGCGGCGCGGGCAGGTAGTCGGGCCGCCGGATCACCCAGGCGAGGATCAGGCAGAGCAGGAGGTCCGGGCCCGGCCAGGCTCCGGCGCGCAGGCCGAGCGGCAGCAGGCGCAGCACCACCAGGAAGGCCGCGATGGCCACGAAGGCCGTGGGATAAAGCCAGACGCGGCGGCGCACACCCTCAGCCATCGGCACCCTCCACCGCAGCGGGGGCGGGCGGGGCGGGGGGCTCGGCCACCAGCTTGCCCGGATCGCTGATCGGTTCGAGCTCGTGGCTGCGCAGCACGCGCAGGAACTCGAGCCGCCCGTAATCGGCCGCAAGCCGCACCCGGAGCCGGCGATCCGGCCCCTGCGCCACCTGTCCCACGAGAAGATCGGCCGGGAAGACCCCGCCGTCGCCCGAGGTCACCACCCGGTCGCCCGGCCGTACGAGGTCGGGCTTGTCGAGGAATTCGAGCGGCGGGGAGGGCGAGTTGTCACCTGTCAACAGGGCGCGCTGGCCCGAGGGCTGCACCGTCACGGGGATGCGGCTGCTCGTGTCGGTGAGCAGGATCACCCGGCTCGTGGTGCGGCCGACGCCCGAGATCCGGCCGACGAGGCCGATCCCGTCCATCGTGGCCCAACCGTCGCGGATGCCGTCGCGTGCGCCCACATTCAACAGGACCGACTGGCGGAAGGGCGAGCCCGAGTCGGCCAGCACGACGCCCGTGACATGGGTGAGCTTCGGATCGAGCCGCACCTGATTGAGGTCCAGAAGCCGCGCGTTCTTCTGCTCGAGCTGAAGCGCCGCTTCCTTCCAGGCCTTCATCTGCTGAAGCTCGCGCCGCAGCTCCTGATTCTGCTCGTAGATCCGCGTGTAGGACTGGAAGTTCTCGACCATGCCCGCGACCTTGGTCATGGGCGTCATCAGCCATTCGAACGAGGGCACCACGCGGTCGATCAGCGCCGCGCGGAACTGCTCGACGCGCGGGCTGTCGATCCGCCAGATCAGGAAGATCCCGAGCAGCAGCAGGACCAGCCCGCCGACGAGGATGCGGCGCAGCGGACGGGTGAAATCCTCCGGTCTGGTCCGGTCTCGGGCCAAGGGCGCTCCCTCTCAGAGCCGGCGGCGGGGCCGTCAGCTTTCGTAGTCGATCACATGCCGGAGCTGTTTCTCGTATTCCAGCGCCTTGCCGGTGCCGAGGGCCACACAATTCAGTGACTCGTTGGCCACCGAGATCGAGAGGCCGGTCTGCTCGCGGAGCGCAAGGTCGAGATCGCCGAGCAGCGCGCCGCCGCCCGTCAGCATCACGCCGCGGTCGACGATGTCGGCGGCGAGATCCGGGGGCGTGGCCTCCAGCGCCTGCATCACCGCGTCGCAGATCTGCTGCACGGGCTCTGCCAGCGCCTCGGCGACCTGCGCCTGATTGATCTCGGTCTCCTTCGGCACGCCGTTCAACAGGTCGCGGCCGCGGATCGTCATGGACTGGCCGCGTCCGTCGTCGGGCATTCGCGCGGTGCCGATCGAGGTCTTGATCCGCTCGGCGGTGGAGTCGCCGATCAGCAGGTTCTGGTGGCGGCGGAGATAGGCCACGATCGCCTCGTCCATCCGGTCGCCACCGACCCGCACCGAGCGGGCATAGACGATGTCGCCGAGCGAGAGCACCGCCACTTCGGTCGTGCCGCCGCCCACATCCACCACCATGTTGCCGGTGGGGTCGGTGATGGGCATGCCCGCGCCGATGGCCGCGGCGATCGGCTCGGCGATCAGGCCCGCGCGGCGGGCGCCGGCCGACAGGACCGACTGGCGGATCGCCCGTTTCTCGACCGGAGTCGCGCCGTGCGGCACGCAGACGATGATCTTCGGCTTCGAGAAGGTCGTGCGCTTGTGCACCTTGCGGATGAAGTGCTTGATCATCTCCTCGGCGGTGTCGAAGTCGGCGATCACGCCCTCGCGCATCGGGCGGATGGCCTCGATGGAGCCCGGCGTGCGGCCCAGCATCAGCTTGGCGTCCTCGCCCACGGCCAGAACCTGCTTCTTGCCGTCCTTCACATGGTAGGCCACCACCGAAGGTTCGCTGAGCACGATGCCCTTGCCGCGAACGTAGATCAGCGTGTTCGCGGTGCCGAGGTCGATGGCCATGTCCGACGAGAAGAGGCCGGTGAGAAACGACATGCTCTGCTGATCCTGTCCTGCGAAGAAGGAAATACCCGCGACTCTCGGCGAGGCAGGCGCCCTGCTTATAGGAAGGGTGCGCCGAGAGGGAAAGGCCCCTGACAGGAGGGGACGGCGTCAATCCGCGCGCCCGGCGGAATGGAGGGCTCCTCCGGGCTGCCGGTGCCGGTCGAGATGGGGGAGGGGAGGCGGGCAGGACGGGGCCTGTCCTGCGGCCGGAAGCCCGGCGGTTTCGGTCGAGACGAGCGCAGAAAAGTGAGGCGCTGCCTCGCCTGCCCGCTTTCGCCGCCTTTGCCGTGGCCGCGCGCCGCGCTAGCTTCCGCCCGTCCGACAAGATGAGGAAGCAGATTGTCCCCCTCCGCCGCTCCAAGCCCGCCGCTGCGGAACCTGTCGCTCGACGCTCTCAAGATCGTGATGGCCGTGATGGTCGTGGGGCTTCATGCGGGCTTCCTGCGCGACCTGCATCCGATGGCCTCCGACTTCTTCACCAACTGCCTGTTCCGGATCGCCGTGCCGACCTTTCTCGTCATCAACGGTTATTATCTCGAGAGGCAGCTCGACCGCGGGCTCTGGCTCTGGGCGCGGCGGGTGGCGCTGCTCTATGGGATCTGGATGGCGCTCTATGCGCCGCTCTGGCTGCCGGGGGCGCTGAAGGTGCCGGCCTTCGGGCGCGAGGTGCTGTTCTTCGGCTATTATCACCTCTGGTATCTGCTGGCGCTGCTGCTCGCGGGGCTTCTCGTGGCGGCGCTGAGGCCGTTGGGCGAGCGGGTGCTGGCGGGAACCGCGCTTCTGGCCTTCGCCTGTGGCGTGGGCATCCAGTATGCGGGCAATTTCCACCTCTTCGAGCCGCCGGTCGACGATCTGCTGAACCGGGTGCAGACCTATCGCAACTTCCTCTTCATGGGCTTTCCGTTCCTCGTGGCGGGCGTGCTCATCGCGCGGCACGAGGAGAGGCTCGCGCGCTTCGGCACCCCGGCGGTGCTGGCTGCGGCCTCGGCGCTCCTGCTGGCCGAATGGGGGGCGAACATGGTCTGGAACCGCGAGGATCCGGTGTTCGAGATCTTCGCCTCTCTGGCGCTGGTCTGCCCGGCCCTGTTCCTGACCGTGAAGGGCCGGAGGCTGATGGGCCGGAGCCGCGACTTCGGCCAGTTCGCGACGGCGCTCTATCTCGTCCATATCGCGGTGCTGCATTTCACCTACGACGTCGAGATGGGGGATACGCTGCGCACGCTGATCGGGCTCTGCCTCGCGTCGCTTCTCGCGGTGCCGGTGGTGCTTGCCGCGCGGCGGCTGCCGATCCTCTGACCCTCTCCCTATCATCGCGGGGCCTGTCGCAGAGCCTGACCGGGCAGGGTCTGTGCCGAGTCCGGGGCAGGGGGCCGATCCTGCGCAGGGCGGCAGGCCCGAACGAGACGGGCCGCCCGTGAGGCGGCCCGATCCGATGGAGCCATGGTCCAATAAGGGGGCCGCCCGTCGGGCGGCCGGCCCCGCTCAGGCGTGCGAGCTGTAATGCACGTCCTTCATGTCCGCGCCCGGCGCCGACTTCTGGCGACGGTGGATCAGGCGGTTCAGCGCGTTCACATAGGCCTTCACGCTCGCCACCACCGTGTCGGTGTCGGCGGCCTGACCCGTGGCGATCTTGCCGTCCTCCTCGAGCCGGACCGAGACCGTCGCCTGCGCGTCGGTGCCCTCGGTCACCGCATGGACCTGATAGAGATGCAGCTTGGCATGGTGCGGATAGATCATCTTCACCGCGTTGAAGGCCGCATCCACCGGCCCGTCGCCGGTCGCGTCGATGGCATGGTCCACCCCCTCGACCGAGAGCGTCATCTCGGCCTCCTGCGGGCCGTCGGTGCCGCAGACCACGCGCAGCCGCTTGAGCTGCAGCGTGTCATGTTCGGCCGAGGTCACCTGATCCTGGATCAGGGCGACGATGTCGTCGTCATAGACCTCCTTCTTGCGGTCGGCGAGCGCCTTGAACCGCACGAAGACGTCGTTCAGCTGGTTGTCGGCCAGATCGTAGCCCAGATCCTTGAGCTTGGCGCGCAGCGCCGCCCGGCCCGAATGCTTGCCCATCACCAGCGACGTGTCGGCGAGGCCCACGTCCGCGGGTCGCATGATCTCGAAGGTCTGGGCGTTCTTCAGCATCCCGTCCTGATGGATGCCGGACTCGTGGGCGAAGGCGTTCTTGCCGACGACGGCCTTGTTGAACTGCACCGGGAAGCCCGAGACGGTGGCGACCTTGCGGCTGATGTTCATGATCTTGGTCGTATCGATGCCGGTGCGGAACGGCATGATGTCGTTGCGCACCTTCAGCGCCATCACCACCTCTTCGAGGGCGGTGTTGCCCGCGCGCTCGCCGAGGCCGTTGATCGTGCATTCGATCTGCCGCGCGCCCGCCTCGACGGCCGCCAGCGCGTTCGCCGTCGCCATGCCCAGATCGTTGTGGCAGTGGGTGGCGAAGACGATCGTGTCCGCACCCGGCACGCGCTCGACGAGCATCCGGATCAGGTCGGCGCTTTCGCGCGGGGCGGTGTAGCCCACCGTGTCGGGGATGTTGATCGTGGTGGCGCCCGCCTTGATCGCGATCTCGACCACGCGGCAGAGATAATCGTGCTCGGTCCGCGTCGCATCCATCGGCGACCATTGCACATTGTCGCAGAGGTTGCGGGCGTGGCTCACCGTGTCGTGGATCCGCTCGGCCATCTGGTCCATGTCGAGGTTCGGGATCGCCCGGTGCAGCGGCGAGGTGCCGATGAAGGTGTGGATGCGGGGGGATTTCGCGTGGCGCACCGCCTCCCAGCAGCGGTCGATGTCCTTGTAGTTGGCCCGCGCGAGGCCGCAGATCGTGGCGTTCTTCGACTGCCGCGCGATGGCCGAGACGGCCTCGAAATCGCCCTCGGAGGCGATGGGGAAGCCCGCCTCTATGATGTCCACGCCCATCTCGTCGAGCAGCGCCGCGATCTCGAGCTTCTCGTCATGCGTCATGGTCGCGCCGGGCGACTGTTCGCCATCCCTGAGCGTGGTGTCGAAAATCAGGACGCGGTCCTGCTCGGAGGCGGTCTTGGTCGTGTCGGTCATGTGAATTCTCTCGTTGTGCTCAGCTTCGGTCCCGGGCGCTGGTCACCTCCGAGCGGTCGCGCCCAAGGGCACGCTCAGAGGCAGCTAAGGAGAAGAAGCGCACGGGCAGCCACAGCCCGGAGGGGCGTGGCGGAGCTGATCGCGATGGTGCGGTCCCGTGTCATGGCGCGGATATTACGGAGCAGGGCGCAAAAGGAAAGTGCGAAAGTGACGGGGCATGGCGCTTTTTCCTCCGGGCAGGGCCTCCGCTTCTGCGGGAGACCCGAGGTCCGACGGGGCGCCGAGGGCCGCACGGGGTCCCGGGGCCCGCTCGTGTCAGGGCTGCATCCGACGCAGGGATGCCACGGCGTTTCTGCCTGCGCGGGCAGGTCGCGGCTGCGGTTGACTCACCGCAACACGGCGCGGGGCGGTCGGGCGTAGACAGGTTCTGTCAGCGGAACCTCTTGCCAGAAAGGACGATGGAGATGCTTGCGAACCTTCCGATGATCGGCCTTGCCGCGGGGTTGGCCGCGGCCCTCGCGCTACCCGCCGGCGCCGCGAACTACGAGATCGCCATGGTCCATAACGGCTCGACCGGCGCCAAGGCCTTCGAGCCCGCCTTCATCCAGGCGAAGGTCGGCGATACCGTGACCTTCCTGCCCGTCGAGAAGGGCTTCAATGCGGAGATCATCCCGGGGATGCTGCCGCTCGGCGCGCGCGGCTTCCGCGGCGAGATGAACCGCCCCGTGACCATCACCCTCACGCAGGAGGGAGTCTGGGGCGTGAAGAGCATGCCCTATTACGGCATGGGCATGGTGGCGCTGATTCAGGTGGGCGCGCCCCTCAATCTCGAGGAGGCGATGTCCGTGCCGCAGCCGGCGCGGGCCGAAGCGCGGCTCGAGCCGCTCTTCGCGCAGGTGCTGCAGAATTACGAGGCGAACTGACGCCTCGGACGCCGCGGCGCTCCCTCGTCCGCGGCCGGAAGTCCCGGCCCTCCCTCGGCCGGGACTTCTACCTGCGGGTCGCGATGCGTTCGGCACCCCGCCGTGTCCCGGGATGGAGGTGGCGGCCGGGGCCCCGGCCGCCGATCCCCGGCGGCTCCTTCCTGGGGGCCGGGACGCGCTCGGCGCCCCGCCATGTCCCGGAGCCGGGGCTGTTCTGCCCGAAAGGACCTAGCGGATGGCCGGCCGTTTCTCCCTTGAGAAGCGGCAGGGGCGCGATGCGGCGCCCCGTCCGGGCCCGCGGTTCGCGGCGGTGAGGCCGTGATGCAGTCTTCTGTCCGGCCGTTGCCGGAGAGGCGGCGAAGACCGAACGCGGTCCCGCGCCCGGACCTGCCGGGCCGCGAGGGTGCGATCCCCGCGTTCGACGGCGGTTGTCGGGATCCGAGCCGTGAGGGCGCGACGGACGGGCTGTCCCGGCGGGCTTTCCGCCGGGGGCCGGTTCAGTCGGCGGTGGAGGCCTCGGCGGGGGGCGTGGCATCCTCGGCCGGGGCGGGAGCCTCCCCGGCGGGGGCCTCGGCGGCAGGCTCGGCGAGGATCCCGTCCTTCCATTCGCCCGCGCTCTCCTGACCCGTGGCATAGCGCATCACGCCCTGGCCCTGCCGCTTGCCGGCCTTGAAGGTGCCTTCGTAGACGTCGCCGTTGGCGTAGGTGGCGATGCCCTCGCCGTCGATCTCGCCCGCCTTCCAGCCGCCCTTGTAGCGGAAGCCGTCGGCCATCACGATCTCGCCCTCTCCCTCGCGCTGGCCGCGCACGAACTGGCCGGTATAGACCGTGCCGTCGGCATAGGTGGCCGTGCCCCGGCCGTGGCGCTGGCCCTCGACCCAGTCGCCCTCGTAGCGGTAGCCGTCGGGATAGGTCATGACGCCCTGCCCATGGTTCTTGGCGGCATGGAACTGGCCTTCGTAGACGAGGCCGTTGGCATAGGTGGCGGTGCCGCGCCCCTCGATCACGCCGTCCTTCCAGTCACCCTCGTAGGTCGAGCCGTCGGGATAGGTGATCTTGCCGCGCCCCTCGGGCTGGTCCTCGTGGAACCGGCCCACATAGACCGAGCCGTCGGGATAGGTGACGCGGCCCTGACCCTCGATCCGGCCCTCGACCCAGGCGCCTTCGTAGACATAGCCGTCGGTGCCGCGGAAGGTGCCCTGCCCGTGGCGCCGGTCGGCATGGAACTCGCCTTCGTAGACATCGCCGTTCTTGTGGGTGACCTTGCCGCGGCCCTCGCGCTGGCCGTCCTTGAGCGGGCCCTCGTAGATGTCGCCATTGGGCTGGGTGAGCCTGCCCGTGCCGTTGATCTGACCATTGTCCCAGGCGCCCACATAGACGAGCCCGTCGGGCATGGTGAGCGTGCCCTGGCCCTGACGCTGGCCCTTGACCAGATCGCCCTCGTAGATCGCGCCGTCGGGATAGGTGATCTTGCCCCGGCCCTCCTTGACGCCCTCGACCCAGTCGCCCTCGTAGCGGTAGCCGCCGGGGTTCTCGAGTACGCCCCTGCCGTGGTGGACGGCATTGCGGAACTGGCCGGTATAGACCGAGCCGTTGGCATAGCGCGCCACGCCCTCGCCGGTCATCTGCCCGCCGGCCCAGTCGCCCTCGTAGGTGCCGCCGTCCGAGAAGGTGATCTTGCCCCGCCCCTCGGGCTTGCCCGCGACGAAGGCGCCCTCGTAGACCGAGCCGTTGGGAAACCGGGCGCGGCCCTCTCCGCGGATCTCGCCATCGGTCCAGTCGCCGGAATATTCGTAGCCGTTGGGCAGCCGGTAGGTGCCCGTCCCGTGCTGGAGGCCGTTGCGGAACGTGCCCTCGTAGACCGAGCCGTCGTCATACTGCTTGGTCGTCACCGCGCCCGGATCCTGCGCGAGGACCGCCGGGGCCCCCAGTGCCGCTCCAAGTGCCACGGCGGCCAGACCGTGTCTTCTGGCCCGTCCGATCCGTTCCTTCGTCTTCCGCATCCGTTCCTGCCCCGTTCGCCGACTGCTCCGCCCTGCTGGCATGATGCTGGCCGGGCGGGAGCCTAGAGGCTGGCCCTCCGGCTGACAAGCGCATCGGCCGCTATCGCCTTTCCCTTGCCCGGCAGTCTGGTAGAAGACAAGCCAAACCCGCGTGAGCCGGGACCCCGACGGATCGGAGACCATGACAGAA
Organism: Cereibacter sphaeroides 2.4.1; assembly: GCF_000012905.2. Taxonomy (NCBI): domain Bacteria; kingdom Pseudomonadati; phylum Pseudomonadota; class Alphaproteobacteria; order Rhodobacterales; family Paracoccaceae; genus Cereibacter; species Cereibacter sphaeroides. The sequence continues at coordinate 959,894 of NC_007493.2, forward strand.
CGCTTCCGCCTGACCCTCGCGCAGCTCAATCCGACGGTGGGCGATCTTGCCGGAAATGCGGCGCTGGCCCGCCGGGCGTGGGACGAGGCGCGCGCCGCCGGGTCGGACATGCTGGCCCTGACCGAGATGTTCGTGACGGGCTATCAGACGCAGGATCTGGTGCTGCGGCGGGCCTTCGTCGAGGAGGCGATGGCCACGATCGAGCGGCTGGCCGCCGACTGCGCCGAGGGGCCGGCCATCGGCATCGGCGGGCCCTGCCTCGAGGACGGGCGGCTGATGAATGCCTACTGGGTGCTGGAGGGCGGCCGGGTCAGCGCCCGCGTGTTCAAGCACCATCTGCCCAATGCCGAAGTGTTCGACGAGAAGCGGGTCTTCTCGTCCGGCGAGGTGCACGGGCCCTGCCGGGTGGGGCCCTTGCGCATCGGCATTCCGATCTGCGAGGACAGCTGGCACCCGGATGTCTGCGAGACGCTGGCCGAGACCGGGGCCGAGATCCTTCTGGTGCCGAACGGCTCGCCCTATCACCGCGAGAAGCTGGATGTGCGGGTGAACCTGATGGTCACGCGGGTGGTCGAGACCGGGCTGCCGCTCGTCTATCTCAACATGGTGGGCGGGCAGGACGATCAGGTGTTCGACGGCGCCTCCTTCGTGCTCAATCCGCACGGGCGGCTGATGGCCCAGCTTCCGGCCTTCGAGGAGGCGCTCGTCCATGTCGATTTCGAGGCGGCGGACGAGGGCTGGCGGGCGCTGCCCGCGCCCATCGTGGCCCAGCCCGACCTCTGGGAGGCCGACTATCACGCGATGGTGCTGTCGCTGCGCGATTATCTGGGCAAGAGCGGCTTTTCGCGCGTGCTTCTGGGGCTGTCGGGCGGGATCGATTCCGCTCTGGTTGCAGCCATCGCCGCCGATGCGCTGGGCCCCGAGGCCGTGCGCTGCGTGATGCTGCCCTCGCGCTTCACCTCGCAGGCCTCGCTCGAGGATGCCGCGGCGGTGGCCCGCGCCCTCGGCTGCCGTCTGGACGAGGTGGGGATCGGGGGGCCGCAGGAGGCGGTGGGGGCGGCGCTCGGGCCGCTCTTCGAAGGCACCGAGCCCGGCATCACCGAGGAGAACATCCAGAGCCGCCTGCGGGGCCTTCTGCTCATGGCGCTGTCGAACAAGTTCGGCGAGATGCTCCTGACCACCGGCAACAAGTCCGAGGTGGCGGTGGGCTACTGCACGATCTACGGCGACATGAACGGGGGCTACAATCCGATCAAGGATCTCTACAAGACCCGGGTGTTCCAGATGTGCCGCTGGCGCAACGGCCACCACCGCCCCTGGATGAAGGGGCCCGAGGGCGAGGTGATCCCGCCGCGGGTGATCGACAAGCCGCCCTCGGCCGAGCTGCGCGAGGACCAGAAGGATGAGGACAGCCTGCCGCCCTATGCCACGCTCGACGCGATCCTCGAAGGGCTCGTGGACCGCGAGGAGGGTGTGGCCGAGCTGGTGGCGCGGGGCTTCGAGCGCGAGACGGTGGCGCGGATCGAGCGGCTGATCCTCGGCAGCGAATGGAAGCGCTTCCAGTCGGCGCCGGGGACGCGGCTCACGCGGCGGGCCTTCTGGCTCGACCGGCGCTATCCGATGGTGAACCGCTGGCGGGATGCGGGCGGCGCCTGAGACCCGCGTCGTGCGGGGGCTGCGCGCCCCCGCCGCCCGGCCGGGGGCCGGGCTCCCCCGCGGGATATTTGGACCAGACTGAAAGGGAGAGGGCGCCGCGCGGGCTCAGAGGGCCGTCGCGGCGGCGGAGGGCAGGAGGCGCGCCACATCCTCGGGATGGCAGAGTTCGGTCGCCTCGGTGAGGACGGCCGCCGCGGCGCCGGCCACGCCATGGGCCAGCGCCTCCTCCGGCGGGGCGCCCCGCGAGAGGGCGAGGACGAAGGCGCCGACGAACGTGTCGCCCGCACCCACCGCGCTCACCACCTCGACCGGTTCGGAGCGGGCGTGCCAGCGGCCGCGGGCATCGGCGAGGACCGATCCGTCGGCGCCGCGGGCGACGATCACGCACTCGGCCACGCCGCGGGCCACGAGGCTTGAGGCGAAATCGGCCGTTTCGGAGGCGCAGGCGAGGGGGCGGCCGGCAAGGCTCGCGGCCTCGCCATCGTCCATCCGCAGGATGTCGAGGTCGGGCACCCCGCCCGCCGCCAGATGGGCGAGCGGCGCGCCGGACGTGTCGACCAGAAGCCGGGCGCGCTTGCCCAGCACCCGGGAGACCATGGCCGGGAAGTCGGCCGGCACGCCGGGCGGCAGCGAGCCCGAGAGCACCACCATGCCGCCTTCGGGCACGGCGCGGTCGATCCGGGCCAGAGCGGCCTCGACGCGCTCTGCGTCCCAGGCGGCGCCCGGCAGCATGAAGCGGAACTGCCGGCCCGTGGCCGTTTCGGTGACGGTGAGGCTTTCGCGCGTCTCGCCGGGGCCCGAGAAGGCCACGATCTCGATGCCGGCCGCCGCGACCAGGGCGGCCAGCCGCCCGCCGATGTTGCCGCCGAGGGCCACGAAGGCGGTGCTCCGGCCGCCGAGGATGCGGATGGCGCGGCTGACGTTCAGCCCGCCGCCGCCCGGATCGACCCGGGGCTCGGTGCAGCGCAGCTTGATGCCCGGCAGGACCTGCGGCACGTCGGCAGCGAGGTCGATCGCCGGGTTCAGCGTCAACGTGAGAATGGGGATCATGGCTCGGTTCCCGTTTTGGGGCAGAGTGCCAGACCCGTCCGCCGGGCACAATGCCGCGATGCAGCGGCGGAAGAAGCTGCCGGGCGCCCCGAATGGGAACCGAAGGCCGCCCGCCTCCGTTCGGCCGGGGCTGCAAGGAGGATCCCATGCCCGTGAAACTCGCCATCCTGTTCTACACGACCTACGGCACCAACCACCGCATGGCCGAGATCGCCGACGAGGCCGCCCGCGCGACCGGCGCCGAGGTGCGGCTGCGCAAGATCGCCGAGACGGCGCCCGCCTCGGTCGTCAACGGGCAGGAGGCCTGGAAGGCGCAGGTGGAGCGGATGGCCGATATTGCCGAGGCCCGTCCCGAGGATCTCGACTGGGCCGATGCCTATCTCTTCTCCGCCCCCACCCGCTTCGGCGCGGGCCCGAGCCAGCTGCGCGCCTTCATCGACACGCTGGGCCCGCTCTGGTCGCAGGGCAAGCTCGCCGACAAGGCCGTGAGCGCGATGAGCTCGGCGCAGAACGTGCACGGCGGGCAGGAGGCCACGATCCTCGGCCTCTACACCACCTTCCTCCACTGGGGATCGATCATCGTGGCGCCGGGCTATACCGACCCCGTGCTCTTCAAGGCGGGCGGCAACCCCTATGGCTACAGCCACACGCAGGGCGCCGAGTTCGACGAGGCGGCCAGAGGGGCCATCGCCCATCAGGTGCGCCGGCTGGTGAAGATGGCGGAGAAGCTCACGGCTTGAGCCGCGGCGCGCGCGCCCTGCGGCTCACTCCCCGGGGCGGGCGAGGCGATAGCTGCCCTCGGGCAGGTTCAGCGCGGCGGCGAGATCACGGATCTGCGCCATGGAGAGGGTGATGCGGATCACCTCGTCCCGGCGCGGATCCACCTGCTCCAGCGTGACCACATCCTCGAAGGCCGAGATCGTGACATCCTCCTGCAGATGGGGGCCGCCCTCATCGATGAGGGTGATGACGGTCGCGTCGAAATCGTGCTCGATGGTGAACATGGGCCGATGGTAGGGCAGGGGACGGGGAAGCTCAACCCGCGCGACGGCGGGTGCCCGCACCTTCGCGTGACGGGCCCTTTCGCCCGCCTCGCGTTCTGTTAAGGTTCGCCGAAAACGAGATGGGGTGACGGATGCTGCGGTTCGGGTTTGCCGCCGTTCTACTGGTGCTGGCGGGCTGTTCCGCACCGATGGGGCCTGAGGCTCTGGGGCCGGGAAGCTATCAGGCCGCGCCCGATCCGGGGCCGTTCCTGACGCCCGCCGATGCGCAGCGGGCCTTTCCGGCCGTGGTCGCACGCGTCGAGCCGGTGGCCGAGGCCATCTGCCGCGAACGCACCCGCGGCGTGCCCTGCGATTTCCAGATCGCCGTCGATGCCCGTCCCGGGCTCGACCCGAACGCCTTCCAGACGCTCGACGATTACGGACGGCCGGTGATCGGCCTCACCCTCTCGCTCATCAGCGACGCGCGCAACGTGGACGAGCTGGCCTTCGTCGTGGGCCACGAGACGGCGCACCATATCCTCGGCCATATCCCCCGCCAGCGCGAGACGGCGCTGACCGGCGCGGTGCTGGCGGGCGTGCTGGCGCAGATGGGCGGGGCCGATGCCCAGACCATCCGCTCGGTGCAGGAGTTCGGCGCCAATGTGGGCGCGCGGAGCTATTCGAAGAATTTCGAGCTCGAGGCCGACGGGCTCGGGACCGAGATCGCGATCCGGGCCGGTTACGATCCGGTGCATGGCGCGCAGTTCTTCACCCGCCTGCCCGATCCGGGCGACACGTTCCTCGGCAGCCACCCGCCCAATGCGCAGCGCATCGCCGCGGTGCGCCGCGCGGCCGAGAGCATCGGATATGTCAGCGCCTGGTAAGGCTTGATCTGCGTCATGGAAGCGCGCGCGGCGACCGGCGAAGGTCGGCGCGCAACCGTCCTGAGGAGGATCGCATGATCGGTTATGTCGAGGCCCCGCGCGCCTGGTCGCTCACCCGGGGCATGGCGCGCGTCGCGGGCGTGAACCTCCCCGACGCCGTGCTCGAGGGCTGGCTCACCCGGGCCGAACTGGCCGAGATGGTGGATCGCTGCCAGACCTGCACCGCCTCGGACGCCTGCACGGGCTGGCTGTCGCATTCCGGCCGCTCCACCGTCCTGCCGGCCTTCTGCCGCAACAAGACCGAGATCGAGGCGCTGGCCTCCTGAGCCCCGGGGCTCGGAACATCCTCCCGTTCCGGGCCGTTTCTCCTCCGATGCCGCGCCTTCGCGCGGCTTGGAAGGAGGAGCGTCCATGACCCCGCATACCGCCACCAGCACGAGCCACATGGTCTCGAGCGCCGATGTGAACGGCACGGCCGTCTACAGCCCCAAGGGCGAGCATCTGGGCCATATCGACCATCTGATGATCGACAAGGAGTCCGGCGTGATCGCCTATGCGGTCATGGCCTTCGGCGGCTTTCTGGGCCTCGCCGAGGACCATCACCCGATCCCGTGGAAGAAGCTGAGCTACGACCAGACGCTCGGCGGCTTCGTCACCGACATCACGCGCGCGCAGCTGGAAGGCGCGCCCCCGCGCGGCGAGAACTGGCGCGAAGACCGCACCTGGGGCGCGGCCACCTACAACTACTACGGCGTCCCGCCCTACTGGATCTGATCCGGGCAAAACGGAGGGGCCTGCCACTTGACGACTGCGAGCCCCTCCGCAGCCAGAACGCCCATGACGCCCGCGATAAGCTCATCCTCGAGGGGCGAGAGGAAACTTGTTGGAGAGAAGGGGCGGAGATGCGACACGTCGAGGGAGATGCCTGCAAGGGCAAAGATGTGAAGCCCGAGCAGGTGGCGCGCCATCGCTTTGTGTCTGCGGAAGTGGACCATTCCATCCTCCTGCAGCGCGAGGTGCCGGAGCAGATCGAAGCCCGTGACATGAGCCAGGTCGGTCAGCATCTTGTAATCCCGTCCGAGATGCCGCAGGGCCTTGAGCCTCGGTGTCCTGTTCTTCTCCTGCCGCTTTTGCCGAAGCCCGCGAACGACTTCGACCGCCTCGATCTCCTGCCGGATGAGGCTGGCAGCTTGGGGATAGAGGTTTCCATTCAACGCGGCCTCGACCAAATCCAGCCCCGCGATGACCACCTCATGAACTGCGGCGCGCGTGGACATCTCGACGGCGTCTTCCGCGGCGCAGGGCGGCACCGGCCGGCTGGCCACTGACAGAAGGGCCATCTTTACACCTGCCAGAGCCGAGATGAGAGGCCGGGGAAGATCCTCATCGTCCCCCGTCATGGCTCAGACCGGACGGCCCCAGATATCGTACTCGCCGGCTTCCTCGACCTCGACCGTGAGGATATCGCCGGGAGCGAGGCCCCTGAACCCCTCATCGATGAAGAGGTTGCCGTCGATCTCCGGCGCGTCCGCCTTGGTGCGGCAGGTGGCGCCGTCTTCGTCCACCTCGTCCACGATCACCTCGATCCGCCGGCCCACCTTCGCCGCGAGCTTCACCTCGGAGATGGCCTGTGCCTTCTCCATGAACCGGTCCCAGCGCTCCTGCTTCACCTCGGGGGCCACATGGTCGGGCAGGGCGTTCGAGCGCGCGCCGGCCACATTCTCATACTGGAAACATCCCACCCGATCGAGCTGCGCCTCGTCGAGCCAGTCGAGCAGGGTCTGGAACTCCGCCTCGGTCTCGCCGGGATAGCCCACGATGAAGGTCGAGCGCAGCGCGATCTCGGGACAGTCGCGCCGCCAGGCCGCGATCTCGTCGAGCGTGCGGGCCGCCGCCGCCGGCCGCGCCATCCGCTTCAGCACCTCGGGATGGGCATGCTGGAACGGAATGTCGAGATAGGGCAGCACCAGCCCCTCGGCCATCAGCGGGATCAGCTCGCGCACATGGGGGTAGGGATAGACATAATGGAGGCGCACCCAGGCCCCGAGCCGGCCCAGCTCCCGCGCGAGCGGCAGAATCGGAAACTTCTCCGGCCCCTTCCAGTCGGTGCCATAGGCGCTGGTATCCTGGCTGATGACCAGCAGTTCGCGCACCCCGGCCTCGACCAGCTTCTCCGCCTCGCGCAGCACCGCCCGCTCGGGACGGCTCGCGAGCCTGCCGCGCATGTCGGGGATGATGCAGAAGCGGCAGGTGTGGTTGCAGCCTTCCGAGATCTTCAGATAGCTGAAATGGCGCGGCGTGAGCCGCACGCCCGTCGCGGGCAGAAGGTCCACGAACGGATCGGGCGCAGGCGGCACCGCGCCATGCACCGCATCGAGCACCTGCTCATACTGATGCGGACCGGTCACGGCCAGCACCTTCGGATGCGCCCCCGTGATATAGTCGGGCTCGGCGCCGAGACAGCCGGTGACGATCACCCGCCCGTTCTCGCGCAACGCCTCGCCGATCGCCTCGAGGCTCTCGACCTTGGCGCTGTCGAGAAAGCCGCAGGTGTTCACGATCACCGCATCCGCCCCCGCATAATCGGGCGAGATCGCATAGCCCTCGGCGCGCAGCCGCGTCAGGATCCGCTCGCTGTCCACGAGCGCCTTCGGGCAGCCGAGCGAGACCATGCCGATGGTCGGCTGCCCCTCGCGGCGGGGGCTGTCGATCACCAGGCGCGGCGCGAGGTCGGGGCGGAGGTTGGGCGGGTTCTGGGCCATCGCGCCCATATAGCGTGGGCCCTGCGCGCGCGGAAGGCCCCGCCTCCTTCATTCTGGCGCAAATATCCTCGGGGGGTGCGGGGGGCAGACAGCCCCCCGTGGCGCTGGTCTTTCAGTCCGTGACCTGCGCCAGCCGCGAGAACAGCTCGGCGATCCCGGCCTGATCCACATTGGCGAAGGCCATGCGGAACTGGCGCGCCCCTGCCTCCGACCCTTCGGGCTGGAACATGGTGCCGGGCAGCAGAAGCACGCCCGCCTCCTGCACCAGCCGCGGGGCAAGCCGGTCGGAGGGCGTGTCGAACGGATGTTCGACATAGGCGAAATAGGCGCCGCAGCCGAGAAGCGTCCAGCCGTCGAGCGCCGAGAAGCCGCCCACCATCGCCGTGCGCCGGGCGAGGATCTCGGCGCGCTCGCCCGCCACCCACTGCGCGAGGTTCCGAATCCCCCAGAGCGCGCCGATCTGGCCGAGCTGGCTCGGGCAGATCGCCACCGTGTCGAGGAACTTCTCGATCTGCGCCAGACGCGCCGCCGAGGCCACCACGGCGCCGACCCGGTGGCCGGTCAGACGGTAGGCCTTGGAGAAGGAATAGAGATGCACCAGCACCCCGTCCCAGTCCGGATCGGCAAAGAGCGCGTGCGGCGCGCCGGTCCGGCTGTCGAAGTCGCGGTAGGTCTCGTCCACGATCAGCGCAAGGCCGCGCGCGCGGGCCAGATCGCGGAAGGCCTCGAGCGTCGCCGCCGGATATTCCACCCCGCCCGGATTGTTGGGGCTCACCAGAACGATGGCGCGGGTCCGGGGGCCCACAAGCGCCGCCGCCTCCTCCGCATCGGGCAGGAGGCACGGGCCCGTGGGCAGCGGCACCGCCATCACGCCCTGCATGTCGAGCCACATCTTGTGGTTGAAATACCACGGCGTGGGCAGGATCACCTCGTCGCCCGCCCCGGCGAGGGTGGCCATGATCGCGCAGAAGGCCTGGTTGCAGCCCTGCGTGATCGCGACCTGCGCGGGCTCGATCCGCCCGCCATAGGCGGCCGACCATTGCGCCGCGATCTCGGCCCGCAGCGCGGGCAGCCCCAGCACCGGCCCGTAGAGATGGGCCTGCGGATCGTGGAGCGCGGCCTCGGCGAGGGCCGCCCTCAGCTCGGCCGGCGGCGGCTCCACCGGCGCGGCCTGGCTCAGATTGAGAAGCGGCCGGTCGGCGGGAAAGCTCAGCCCCTGGATCCAGCGCCGCGCCTCCATCACCGGGGGCGGGAAGGTCGCGGCCATCGCGGGGTTGAGCGGCAGGGTCATCGGAGGCTCCGGAGGCAGGGGCGGCGGCTCAGTCGCGGCCGCGGTAGGGCTCCACATATTGCAGGGCCATGTCCCAGGGGAAGAAGATCCAGGTGTCCTGGCTCACCTCGGTGATATAGGTATCGACCATCGGCCGGCCCGAGGGCTTGGCATAGACGGTGGCGAAATGGGCGCGCGGATAGAGGGTCCGCACCAGCTCCAGCGTCTTGCCCGAGTCGACGAGGTCGTCGACGATCAGGATGCCGTGGCCGTCGCCCATCAGTTCGGCCTGCGGGGCCTTGATGACGGTGGGCGCCTGCTGCTCCTGCCAGTTGTAACTTTTCACGCTGATCGTATCCACGGTGCGGATGTCGAGCTCGCGGCTCACGATCATGGCGGGCACGAGGCCGCCCCGGGTGATGCCCACGACGGCGCGCCACGAGCCGTTGTCCGGCCCCTGGCCGTCCAGCCGCCAGGCCAGGGCGCGGCTGTCGCGGTGGATCTGGTCCCAGCTGACGTGGAATCCCTTCTCGTGGGGAAGGCGCTCTTTCATAACGGTCTCCTAGAACGCGGCAAGCTTCACGCCGAGCAGCGCCAGCAGGCCGCCAAAGCTGCGGTCGATGACGGATTTGAGGCTGATATATCCGCTGCGCGCCCGTTCAAAGGAGAAAACGCGGGCGACGAACGTGTTCCAGAGGAACTCGTTGAGAAAGACCGCGAGAAGCAGGAGGCCCACGGCCCAGGGAGCCGCATCCTGCGGGACCGTGCCGATGAAGATGGCCGAGAAGAACACGGCCGGCTTCGGATTGGAAAGCTGGGTGAAGAGCCCGAGCCGGAAGGCCGAGGCGGCGCTCCTCGGCGGGCGTCCGGCCTGCCCGGTGTCGAACGGCCGGTCGGCCTCGCGCCACATGACAAAGGCCATGCGCATCAGATAGATGGCGCCCGCGATCTTCATGCCCCAGAGCAGCGAGGGCGCCACCTTGAACAGGAGCGCCAGCCCGAAGAGCGCGGCCGAGGCCCAGACGAGCGCCCCGGCGGCCAGCCCGAGCGCGAGAATCGCCCCGGTGCGCAGTCCCTCGCTCATGCCGGTGCGGGCCGACATGAGCACGGCCGGCCCCGGGCTGATCGCCGCCATCAGATGCAGCAGCCAGGCTGCGGCGAAGGCGGCGAGGCTCATGTCAGTGGTCCTTGCGGCCGGTCACGGCGTCGATGTCGGGCGCGTCCACGGCCTTCATGCCGACGACGTGATAGCCCGCATCCACATGCAGCACCTCGCCCGTCGTGCCCGAACCCAGATCCGACAGCAGATAGAGCGCGGCCTTGCCCACCTCTTCCTGCGTGACGTTGCGGCGCAGCGGCGAATTCAGCTCGTTCCACTTCATGATGTAGCGGAAGTCGCCGATGCCGCTGGCGGCCAGCGTCTTGATCGGGCCGGCCGAGATCGCATTCACGCGGATGCCGTCCTTGCCCAGATCCTCGGCGATATACTGCACCGAGGTCTCGAGCGCGGCCTTGGCGATTCCCATCACATTGTAGTGCGGCATCACCTTCTCGGCGCCGTAGTAGGTCAGCGTGAGAAGGCTGCCGCCCGCGGGCATCATGGCGCAGGCGCGCTGGCAGACGGCGGTGAAGGAATAGACCGAAATGTCCATCGTCATGCGGAAGTTCGCGGGCGTCGTGTCGACATAGCGGCCGCGCAGCTCGGACTTGTCCGAGAAGCCGATGGCATGGACGACGAAGTCGAGCGTGCCCCAGACCTCCTTCAGATGCGCGAAGAGCCGGTCGAGCGAGGCCTCGTCGGACACGTCGCATTCCACCATCTCGGTCGCCCCGATCGAGGCGGCCAGCGGTTCGACGCGCTTCTTCAGCGCATCGCCCTGATAGGAGAAGGCCAGCTCGGCTCCCTGGTCGGCGCAGCATTTCGCGATGCCCCAGGCGATGGACTTGTCGTTCGCCAGCCCCATGATGAGCCCACGCTTGCCAGCCAGCAGTCCGTTCGCCATCGGGTTTCCCTCGTGATGTTCTTGAGTGGTTTTCGCGAGGTGTAGGCCATCCCTCGGGTTGCATCAAGTGCGGCAGGATGCGGCGGTATTGTGGGGGGCGGCGCGTGGCTCTAGGGTCGCTCCGCGCAAGAGAGGAAGCATCATGGACAGGACGGGCATCTTCGCCGGGGACGATCCCTTCGCCATCGCCGCAGGCTGGCTGGCCGAGGCCGAGCCGCAGGAGCCGAACGATCCGAACGCCATCGCGCTCGCGACCGTCGATGCCGCGGGTCTGCCCAACGTGCGGATGGTGCTTCTCAAGGAGATCGAGGCCGAGGCTTTCGTCTTCTACACCAATTACGGTTCGCAGAAGGCGGTCGAGATCGAGACCTCGGGCAAGGCCGCCTTCGTGCTCCACTGGAAGTCGCTGCGCCGCCAGATCCGCGTCCGCGGCCTCGTCGAGCGCGAGGAGGGGGCGCAGGCCGACGCCTACTACGCCTCGCGGTCGCTCAAGAGCCGGCTCGGGGCATGGGCCTCGGAGCAGAGCCGCCCGCTCGCCTCGCGCACCAGCCTTCTGGCCGAAGTGGCCCGCGTCACGGCACGCTTCGGAACCAACCCTCCGCGCCCCGCGTTCTGGGGTGGTTTCAGGATCAGGCCGCTCGAGATCGAGTTCTGGGCGGACGGCGCCTTCCGCCTGCACGACCGTTTCCGCTGGCGCAGGAACAGTCTGTCGGACGGTTGGTCGATCGAGCGGCTGAACCCGTGATATTCGCGCTTCGCGAATGAAAAGGTTCGTATACGAGTGATGATTTGCTCTTGAATCCGCCGGAGGATTGACGGCACTAGTTTCAATCTACGGGCTCATCTGGGGACAGCTCTGGAATGGTGGAAGACGAAAAGGCCCTGCAGCTTGTGCATGGCCGCGTGAAATGGTTCGATCCGGCCAAGGGCTTCGGGTTCATTGTGACCGAGGAGAATGGGGCCGACATCCTGCTCCATGCCAATGTCCTGCGGAATTACGGCCAGAGTTCGGTGGCGGACGGCGCCGGCATCACCGTCAAGGTCCAGAGCACCCAGCGCGGCGTTCAGGCTGTCGAAGTGATCGAGATCGAGCCTCCGGAAGGAACGACCTTCCACCTCAGCGAGGACAGCGAAGCGACGACCCCCGAGGAGATCGCCGCGCGTCCGCTGGAGCCCGGCCGGGTGAAATGGTTCGACAAGGGCAAGGGCTTCGGCTTCGCCAATGTCTTCGGCCGGCCCGAGGATGTCTTCATTCATGTCGAGGTCCTGCGGATGTCCGGCTTTGCCGACCTTGCGGCAGGCGAGGCGGTGGCGCTGCGCATCATCGAGGGGCGGCGCGGGCGCATGGCGGTGCAGGTGGTCTCATGGGAAGTCGCAGCGCGTCAGCATCAGCAACCGGCCTGAGCGCTCTCGCGCTCGTGCTGGCGCTTCTGCCGGGTGCCTCCCGCGCGGACTGTCGCCCGGATGCGGTCGAGTTGCGCACCGAGGCTGGGTCCACGATGCGATTCTCGGTGGAAATCGCCGACACGCCGGCCGAGCGGTCGCGCGGGCTGATGCACCGCGAGAGCCTGCCGCGCTCGTCGGGGATGCTGTTCCTGTTCGACGCGCCGCACAGGGCGAGCTTCTGGATGCGCAACACGCTCATTCCGCTCGACATGATCTTCGCCGGGCCCGACGGCACGGTGAAGGTCGTCCATTCCAATGCGGTGCCCGAGGATCTCACGCCCATCTCGGGCGGGGAGGGGATCCAGAGCGTGCTCGAGATCAACGGCGGCCTCGCCCGTGCGCTCGGCATCGGCCCCGGCACCGTCCTGCGGCATCCGGGCCTCGACCAGTCCCTCGCCGCCTGGCCCTGCGACGAGGCGCCGGCGAAGCCCTGAGTTCCACGTCCATGGCGCCATTCCCGAGGACGCGCAGGCGGTGGCCCCGGTAGACGTATCCCCAAGGATGAGCGGTCGCGCCCTTGGCCGCTGACGGCAGAGCCTGAAGGGCTGCCCCGAGCGTCGCACCCGGCGCGGCTCGTGACCCGGATCGCATCCTGGCCACAGGGGCCGTTTCCCGGTGTCACCTTTCACGAAGCATAAGCGGTTCGCTCGGAGAGGCGGCGATGAGAGGAGGCAGATGCCAGCCCCGCCGACCGCTGGGACAGGTGGCGCGGAAGGGGCCAGGGACCGGCCTCGCCTGGGTCACTCCCCGCCCGCTTGCCGGAAGCCGCAGACAGCGAGCGCCCCTTTCCAAGCGGCCGACGAGGCTGTAGGAAGACCCCGACGGAGTGTAGCGCAGCCTGGTAGCGCGCCTGCTTTGGGAGCAGGATGTCGGGGGTTCGAATCCCTCCACTCCGACCATTACCATTAAACTGTTTATTTTTAAAGACTTACGCGGTTCGGCTCGGTCGCATGTGTTACAGTTTTGCGACTCATCCACACGGCTCAGGCCAGAGCTGGCGGCCCTTCGGAAGGCCCTCACGTCTGCACAGTCAGAAGCCCGCCGATGGCGAGTCGGCGGGCTTGCTGGTGGTGGTGCTACGGGTCAAGCCGCCAGAAGATCAGGCCGCGTCATTCGCGGCTCGTTCCGCAAGCACTCCTTCCCAATGATCGACACGCTTTCCGGCAGGGCGACGATCTCCTGTTCAACCCCATCGAAGGCCGCCAGAATATCGGCTTTCATCACCATGCCCCGAATGAGCATCGGGCGTTCCCGGCGCGCCCCGCTACGCTGTGCGAACCAGATGCCGTAGTCACGGCACAAGGTCCACGACATGCCGTGCATACCGTTCTCACACCTGATGCCACGCCAGACCTCCACGCTTTCGGGGAGCGCGGCGAAGGTCCCGCGCTCGTCTGCGCTCATGGCAAATTCGCGCTTCGGAACGTCCGCCGTCCACAGCTCGCGCCAAGCGTCGTAGTCCTGAAAGATGTTGTTTGAGTCCCGCCAGACCTCGGCCACGAGAGGCCAGTATTCTTCAGGGAACATGTCCAACCCGCCCCGCGCAGCCTCCGAGAGGGCTTCGAGCCTGTAGGGCCTTTCGTGGCCGAAGATGTAGCCGGAGAGGTCTCCCGCAGCCGCTGCCGCCTCAGCACGGTCCCGCATGAACTCAAAGTGTGCGTTGGTGAGGGCAATATACTCGCGCGTGAGGTTGCCGGGAAGGAGCGCATGAAGGTAACGGTGATTCACCATGATGCCGAGGTCACTGCGCACCACATGATCCAACAGATCTTCGTGAAGGTGCTGAAGCGCGTGATCCTCATTGTCGTTTGCGGTCTCGCTCAGGCAGGCTGTCTGTGCAGCGCGCATGAGGTCGGGCAGGGCGGGGTTATGCGCCATGTTGGTTTTCCTGTGCCGGTGTTGGGTGGTTCAATTATAGCAAGCCGGCGTCCGGCTTGCTGGCGGCAAATTGCGGTAAATTGCGACTTCTCAAAGTGATAGGCGCGCCGGGTCTAGGATCTAACCTCAGGCAGCTTCGGCCTCGTCCCGAACGCTCTCCGGCCACAGGTCGGCGACCTCGCCCAAGGTGGTGACGATGTGCGAGCGGCGATCAAGGCCGGGTGCCGGGTCGGCCATGAGGCGGGCGACGAGGGCGCGATACACGTCATCCGGCAGGTAATGCGACATTGTTGATGTTCCTTTTATGCTGCTTCGGTCCCTCGAACCTTGCAGGCGGCGAGTCCGCTTGCAAGCAGAAAATTATGGTAAGTCATTGATTTGCTTATGTAAGTCGTGACTTACCGGGCTTCGGGGTGGTCAGAACAGCGCCAGATTTGCGCGTTCGGCTGCGGCCGTTGCAGAACGCTCTCTGCCACGTCTCTTCTGTTGATGCGCCTTGTTCGCGGCGCGCTCGCGTTCCACCTGCTCGGGGCTGCGGTTCGCCTTTGACTTGGCCTTCTGCGCGCGGCGATGAGCTTTCCGTTCCTCCGGCGTCAGGTTCTTGAGGTCGCGCCGGTAAGGCCGCACCGGCTGGCCGGTCGTCTTGAGCTTGTCTTCGGCATAGAAGTTACGCCCGGACTTGCGGAACCTTTCCAGCCGTTCCGCTTGGTGCTGTTCAAGCCACGCGCCCGCAGCCGCGTTCCTAACGTCAGCGTCGGTGCCGTAGTTCTCGGCGACCTCGGCCGGGGTCATGCTCGCGATCTCGCGGTTCAATGCCTCGGCTTCGACCAGATCTTCGGGCGTGGTAGGGCCAAGCTCGGCCAGCAGGTCGGCCAGTAGGTCAGCCTCGCCCGGCGGCAGCGCGTCCAAGGTAGGCAGGCAGGCCGCGCTCGCCACAAACTCCGCATGTGTCGTTTCAACAGGCGGGGTGCCTACCAGCTCGTCAAGCTCACTCATCGCCCGCTCAAGTTTCCGGCGGTCGGCGCCAGACAGATTAAGTGCCCCTTCCATCCTCTTCTTGGTCCTGTTATGTTATCACTTGATGTTGATGCCCAGAGGGGGCCGGTGTTCGCACCGGCCCTTTCTCATGCAGCGTCGACCACGGGGGCGCTGTCCGCCGCCGTCAGCAGCAACCGAGCAAGATCGCGGGCGAGGTCGCGCGAGAAGCTGCGCGGCGAGCCGGGGAACGGCACCGTGATCTGCACCCCATTGCCCTTCCGCCCGGCCGAGAAGCGGTGATCAAGGTCAATGACGGTGGTCGCGCTGCGCTTCGTCGGGTCCGCCAGATCGCGCACCAGTTCGGCCAGCTTCCGCGCGCCGTCCAACGTGAGAAGGGCCGGGGTGTCGGGGTCCAGGGCGATGTAGACGCCATCGGGGACGCGCTTGATCGTGACGCCGGGGATGGTGTCCGGGATGGTGCCGCGCGCGATCTCGGCATTGATCAGGTGACCCAGAGTCTCGGCGATGGAGAGGCCGCCGAGGGCGGCAGCGATGGCCTTGAGCTGTTCGTGACGCTCGGCCGAGGTCAGGACGTTCCGGGGGTCGTTCATGTGATGGTTCCTCGCAAGGGGTTTGCACGTCGGGAAAAATCTAACCTTACATGATTAGACGGTCAAGCGGGATTTTCTGCAGTGTCAGGGGACAATTTCCGGGAGGTGCCGGACTGCCGAGGACACTCCGGGAGGGCCTGAACCTGTCAGGGGACAAAGCTGTCAGGGGACATTTTCCCACAAGAGAGAAGAGAGGGAAGAGAGATACAGATACTGTGGGAGATTGTCCCCTGACACGTCCCGGAACGTATGACCTTCAGAGTCCCGGAGCGTGTCAGGGGACAAGGCTGTCAGGGGACATTTTCCCACAAGAGAGAAGAGAGGGAAGAGAGATACAGATACTGTGGGAAATTGTCTCCTGACACGTCCCGGCTCACCCTCCTGCGGCTCACCACACAAGATGTTCCGAACTTCTCACGATGACACTAAAAGCCTCGTGCGTCTCCGGCGCTCTCACGGCGTTCCGTTCCGGAGCGCCTGAATGACTCGCCAGACTCCACAGGAAGCCCGCTGGTGGGCGCTGATACCCTCCGGGGTGTCGATGCGGCGGCCGGACCTTAGCGGGCCTCTACGGGCTTCCTATTGAGATTCTTCTGTCCGGTTTAAAATCCCTTGCCGGGGGTTCGCGCGTGTGAGACAAATGTGCATCCGGGGTTCACCGTCTCGGGCTAAGTCAGGAGACCCCGCGCCTCGTCTCCGGCGTGGGGTTTTCCATTTCAGCGCCTGCCCTGATTAAACATGGCGCCGGGGCGCATCTGCCGGCCGATCTCGTCGCGCACCAGCGCCCGCATGGAGCCTTCGGTTTCCCGCGCGATCTGCTTTGCAAGATCCGCATTGGCTTCCGAGGTGCCGCCCGTGGCATTCACATTGATCGTCGGGGCAATGGTGATATTCGGTGCATGAGCCGAAGTTTCTTTCGAGAGTTTCGGTGCGAGCGGGATCTTCGCGTTGTCACTGACAAGCCCGCCAGCGGCATAGCCCTTCAAATGCCGGTGCATCCGATCAAGGTTTCCGGCGCCGATTTTAGCGGTTGCTTCCTTACTAAAAACAAACTCGCCGCGATGGACAATCCCGGCCGGTTCAAATTTGCCGCCTGCGCCGGTATAGCCGCCCTCAGCGAAGCCGCCGGTCAGGAAGCTGCCGAGGGTGCCGAGGAAGGAACCGGACCCTGCACCGGCCAGCATTCCTATGAGGCGCTGTTGAAGCGCCATCTCGGCGAGCTGTAGCACGAGCTGCCCGACTGCCTCCTTCGCGCTCATGGCGCCAGACAGCACACCCGTGAAGACGCTGGTCAGAGCCTGCGCCCCGCGCTGTCCGGCTGCCTCCACGGCCCGCAGGCGCTCGGCGGCCTGCTCAGCGCTCGTGCCGGCCGTGGCATATGCTCCCGCGAGCCGGTCGATCTCAGCCGACAGGGCAGGCGTGATCTCTCGGCCCTCGCGCTGCGCGGCGACCAGAAGCTCGGCGCGCTGGCGCGCATATTCGAGCATGTCGCTATAGGTTTTGCCCGTGGTCGAGGCGCTGGCGAGCGCCTGCCCCTGCGCTTCGAGGGCGGCGGTCTCGGCGGTGATCGCCTGCACCGCGCGGCCGTAGTCGTCGGACGTGCGGGCGCCGCCTGCCGTCCGGCCGGGGCTGGTCCCGGTGCCCGTGGCGGGCGGGGTCCAGGTGTCGGCCTTCGGCCGCCACGTCTGCTCGGTGCGCCGTTCCAGCTCGGCGATGATCTGGTTTTCTTCCTCGTCCAGCTCACGCAGGCGCAGGTTGATGATCGCGCGCCCCCGCTCGCCGTTTCTCCCGGCGGGCAGGTTGTCCAGTCCGGCGGCCTGCTCGGCCTTCTCGCGCATGATCTCGGTCTGGCGGGCCTGCAAGGTGCGGTCGCGCTGGTTCTGGAACTCGCGGAAGCCGTCAATGAAGTCCGCAAGGCTCGCCGCCGCCGAGACGATGGCGGACTTCAGGGCGGTCCCGACCGTGGTCGCGATCAGGTTGAACTGCCTGTCCACCTCGGCGGCCTTGGCGATCAGTTCGTCGTCCATCACGATACCCAGCGCGTTCGCCTCGGTGATGGTGCGCCGGATGCCCGCTTCGCCCTGCGCCAGCAACTCGACAAACCGTTCGCCGCCCGCGCCGCCGAACAGCTCGTCGGCAATGCGGATCTGCGCGGCCTTGTCGAGCTGTTCGAGCCGCCCCAGGATTTCGAGCATCAGGGCCGAGGGGTCTTTCAGCTTCCGGGCCAGCTCTTCGCCCGTGTAGCCGAGACGCTGGAAGGCTTCGGCCGCGCTGCCCTTGCCGGTGACGATGAACTCGTCGGCGCGAAGCGACAGCTCCTTGAAGCCGTCCACGAGGCTGTCAACGCCGATGCGGTTCTGCTCGGCCACGAAGCGCCACTCCTGAAACGCCCGCGCCGACAGGCCCGCCCGCTTCGCCTCGTCGCCGATCTGGGCCACGCCCCGCGCGACTTCGTGCGCCCGCTCCGCGATGCCGGTCAGGCCCGCGCCTGCGATCCCGCCTACAAGGCCGCCCGCGAAGGGCAGGGCCAGCCGCTTGAATGTAGCAGCGATGCCGTCGCCCGCCTTGCCGTAGGTCGCGCTGATCTTGTCAGCGTTCGCCTTCGCCCGGCGCTCCATGTCGTTCGCGGCCTTCGCCTGCGCGGCGTTGGCGCGCTTCAGGCCCTTTTCGAGCTTATCAATTCGTGCTTCGATTTCGACAACAAGGCCGGGCAATCCGGTGTCCATGTGCAATGTCCTTCAGAAAACAAACAGGCCCTCGGCCTCGGGATCGGAGTAAGCCGACTTGCGGCTGTCGGCGGCGACGGCGCGCGAAACCGCCATCGCAGCGGCAACGGCGCCGTCAATCCGGCTGGTGCGCTGGACCTTGTGCATTCGGATCAGGCCGCTTTCGCTGCGTGAGGCGCACACGTTCTGAAGATGGTTGCGCAGGACCGGGTGCCCGTCGTGGCGGATCAGGCGACCGTTCACCACGCGCTCAAGATCGCCAGCGGCAACGCCCATAGTCAGCGGCGCCTGTCGCATCTCCACCACCGGCAGGCCCTCGTCATAGAGGCTCTGCATCATCGGCCGGGCAAGGTGCGGGTCGAAGGCGACTTCCTGCGCGTCGAAGCGGGCGCATAGCTCGCGGATCTGGTCGGCCACGGCGCTCTGGTCGATGATCGCGCCGGGCGTGGCGATCAGGTGCCCTTCATCGCGCCATCGCTCGTAAGGCACGCCGTCGCGGTCGGCGCGGACCTTGAGGTCGTCGCCGGGCACCCAGAACCACGGTTTGACACTGATCTGCCCGTCCGGGTGCTTCCACGCCGCCACCACGGCCGAGAGGTCGCCCGAGATGGACAGGTCAACGCCGATCCAGCAGGGCAGGCCCTCAAGCTCGTCCAGATCCTCGGCGAAGCGCCGGGCGTCGTAGGTGTCGAAGTCGAAGAGCGGATCGCGGCTGTTCGCCATCCACTCGTTCAAGTTGAACTGCCGGAAGGCGTAGGCATCGCTCGGGCGGCCCTCGGCTTCCTTCGCCAGCGTGCGCAGGCCCTCAAGGCTCGGGAAGCCGTGGCGCAGGCCGGGGTTGACCTTGTGCCACGTCGCTTCGTCGGTCCAGTCGTCGCCTGGCTCGGGCGCGAACAAGATCGGCAAGAAGGCCGGGTTCACGATCTCGCCCCGCGCGACGGCCAAGGCATAGGCATATTGTTCCGCCGCGACCGTGTCGGCGCCGCGCCCGGCCGTGGTGGCGATCACGGTCAGGCTGTCGGCCACCTTGGCGGTGCCGGACTTCAGGGCTTCCCAGAGGTCGCGGCCCTTCCATGCGTGCAGCTCGTCAATCAACGTGAAGGCCGGGGTCCGGCCATGCTGCGCGCCACCATCCGACGAGATCGCCGAGAGGGTCACATCCTCGGCGCGGAAGACGATCTTCTTTGCCGAGTTGTGCGCGTCATAGATCCGGGTGGCCGCCACGAGGCGCTTGTCGGCGCGGATGATGTTCGCGGCCTCGCGGAAGCCGATGCCCGCCTGCTCGCGGTCGCAGGCGGCGAAGATCACCTGCCCGGCGGGCACGCGCTCGGGGCCGAGGGTATGGAGAAGGGCCAGGGCGGCGGCGAGGCTGGTCTTCCGGTTGCCCCTCGGCACCAGCAGGAAGACCGTCTTCACGATCCGGCTGCCGTCCGGGTGCCGGGGTCCGTAGATCGCCCGGACGATGCGCTCTTGCCACGGGTAGAGCTGGAAGGCCCGGCCCGGCGCGGTGCTCGCCGGGTGCTTCAGCAGGCGCAGGAACTTCACCGCCCGCTCGCCATAGCCGAACGGGTCGGGGATCGCGCTGCCGTCATAGATCCACGCCGGATAGCTGCTCTTCGTCATCAGGTCACAGCGAGCGGGTTGTCGGCGTCGTCATCCTCGGCGGCGGTGCTGGCGATCCGCGAGCGCGACACGGGCGACAGGCCATATTCGGCCGCGAGCTGGCGGGCGGTCTGCGCAGCCCGGTTCAAGACGCCGAACATCTTTGGGTCAATGACGCCACCGGCCGCCTGCCGCTCGCGCTCGATCTGCCGGACGATGCCCCGCGCGGTGCAGAGGTCTTCGACGCCGCCGAGGTCGGCGGTCGTGACGATCCGATCTTCCACCAGCCGGGGCAGGACGCGCTTCCACTCGGCCTTGGCCTCGGGCGACAGATGGCTCGGCGCCTTCGGCACCCGCGCGAGCGGCGCCCGGTCGGCGTTCAGGGTCGGCTTCCGGCCTCGGGTCGCGGTCGTCATGCCGCCACCGCCTTCAGCTCAAGACCTCGCCGGCGGCCGATCTCGGCCACCTCGCGAATGTCGAAGGTCCGGCCGTCGCCCGTCACGATCCGGTCGCCCGTGGTGATGCCCGCCCGCCAGCGGATGCGGAACGTCACATGCGCGGCCTCGGACTCGCCGAAGCCGGTCGCGCTCTCGCGGTCGGTGCGCTGCACCAGCTCGGCGTGGGCCACGGCCACGGCACCCCAGAGGGTCACAACCTCGCCGGACGGGTCCACCAGCTCGGTCTTGCGTTGGATCTGGATCAGATGGCGCAGGGCTGCGCTGCGCATTGTCAGTCCCTCCACTGAATGACGGCTTCGAGCTGCACCACGCCATGCGTATAGGCGCGCTCGGGCTGCGGGTCGCGAAGCCAGAGGATCGAAGGGCGCTGCCACTCCACCACGAAGGCGCCGGGGATCACAGGCGCGTCGATCAGCGCGCCCATGCAGGCGGTGCCGATCTGCCGGGCGGTGCCCGCGTCTTCCAGCGCCCACACGTCCAAGGTCATGTAGATCCGCGCAACGTGCTGGTTGCCCGAAGCCCGGCCGAGATATTGCACCTGATCGGCCTTCAGGATGACGCAGGGCATCCGGTCGGGGCGCACCGGGCCGGTGCGGACGTGATCCGCAGGCACCAGCGCCAGAACTTCGGGCGTGTCCAGCAGCGCCGCGCGCACCGCCGTCTGAAGGGCCAGGGCGGGATCAAGCATGGCTGCCCGCCTTTCGGATCGCCTTGCCGATGGCGCGCGACAGGCGGCTAAGTATCCTCGGCCGGGCGATCCGCCACGCCGGACGCGTGAAGGGTTGCGCCTCCATCGTCACGGTGCCGAACTCGACAAGGTGCCCGTGGCGCATGGCGGGCGAGCCGACCGTGACCACGGCCTGATTGTCCGGGATGGTGCGCCGCCCGCCGTCGCTGGCATAGGCGGGTGTCGTCTGGCCGGGTCCGGTGACGGCGATGCTGTCGCGCAAGGCGCCCGTGTCCACCGGGGCGAGGGCGCGCATCTTCGCGGCCACATCCTCGGCGGCCTTCACCAGAGCCGGGCGCAGCTCGGCCAGCACGTCGCCGGGGATCTGGTCGAGGCGCGCGGCCAAGCGGCGCGAGCTGTCAGAGGTTGCCGACATGGCCCGTCACCTGTTCCCGGAAAGGCGCCAGAAGATCGCGAACGCCGAACGGCACGGCCTCGGCAGAGACGCCGAAAGCAACAGCCTCACGCTGTTCATAAAGATGCGCCGCCAGCATCAGCGCGGCTTCGACATGGGCAGGACATGCCGAGTTGAAAGCATCGCCGACATGCCCGGCAATCCATGCCTCGGCCACGGCCAGCTTGTGCGACATAAGATCCGCCTCGGCTATTGCCGTGTCAGGATCAAGGTTCAGTTGCGCCGTCAGCAGCGCGAGGGGAGACTGCGCAGCCACGGCGCTACCTCATACGTTATAACATAACATAGATGTAGCACACTGATTCGGCCCGGAAAAGTTATTTCGGGCCTATCTTGCGCGGACCTCCCCCCGCCGGTCCCTAGATTAGTGCGAATCTCAGGCCACCGCCCCCGCGTGGGAAACGGCTTGTAGAAGGTGAGGACATAGGGAACTGTGTCGTTTAAGGTGGGATGCTCGATGGAGAGGAGCGAATTTTGAGAGTTTCAGAATATTACAAGCTCGGGCGCAACCAAGCTACATTAAAGTTCATAGATGTTGATATTAAAAACGATGCGCGCCTATTTGTGAATGCACGTGCAATCAGATTGCTGGAGTCGGAGTGGGGGGAGCATTGCGAGTATCTCCTGTCCAATTTTTTCCAAACGATTATTGACTCAATTAGGGTCGGCGACGGGACAGCTGCGCTAACAGCCCTGCAAGCACTGCGCGAGCCAAATGAAACTCACTTGGGATTGTCTGCTGGCGAGTCTGACGGAAGAGGTCTGGGTCCCCAAAAGGCGTATCAAATCTGGAAATCATTGAAGCAAAGTAAGGCAGTGGAAACCGGCCTATTGAGTGATCTAGAGGACACGGTTCTTCTGGTGGACGGGGTTTCGGTGGATATTCTGTCGGATGTTGTTACAAACATAATCAGAGGCCCACTCATAACCTTTACTCAAGAAACGTGCGAGGAATACGGCATTCCCATGGAAAAAGGTGTGGCGTCTGGTCCGGTTTGGAACCCGGGCGCGAGATGTTGGGAAGAGGATTTTGTGAGCTTGCCTTTACCTGAAGGGGAGAAGTTAATACTGGTTCCGAAGTCAATCGTGCGGGTTGATGCGGATTATAAGGTCGGCCAGTATTATCGTCATTACGTATTGGAGTCCATGAAGATCGATGAGATCGCTCGCAATAGTGAGCTAGTGTATACGATTAAATCAGGCGCAAGAAAGGGTGAGAGGACTGTCACCAAGACCAGCTTGGAGAAAAAATACGGAAGTCAACAAAAATCTATCTCAATCGATTACACGAATAAGCGGCCAGATCTTTTGGAGAAATACAAGAGGGATCATTCGGCTCCTACGCCAGCTCTCACACATAGGCAAATCGCTGAGGCGCAAGGTTTGCAGCTTCCTGATTGGAAGGCCCTGCTTCAAGCTGTTACCAGTTTGGAGCCGGGAAGGAAGCAAGCATATCTCTACGAGGACGCCATAACGGATTTACTTTCCGCTCTTTTTCATCCGGTTCTCGTTGACCCGGAGAAGCAATCAGTTCTGCATGGTGGAATAAAAAGGGTCGATCTGCGCTTTACCAATTATGCGCGGTCTGGGTTCTTTGAGTGGCTTTCTCGGCATTATTCGTGCTCATACATATTTGTCGAGTGCAAGAACTTTGGGGAGGAGCTGGGTAATCCAGAGATTGACCAAATCGCAATGCGGTTCTCAAAGGAGAGAGGCCAGTTTGGGATTGTGGTCTGCCGGAATGTCGAGAATGCGGATCTTCTAGATCGACGGTGTAAGGCGGCGGCACAAGATGGACACGGGTTCGTTGTGGTCCTGTCAGACTCGGATCTCGGTCAATTGATTGAAGAGTCCAAGGAGGGCCTGCTTCAGACGTATGAGTTCCCAACGCTTAGAAGAAAGTTCAATCAACTAATTATGTGATTGTATCGCTCCTGCATCTGCTTCTGGCGGTCGTGGCAGGGTTTGCATAGGGCTTGCCAATTGGTGCGATCCCAGAACAGCGTCATGTCGCCCTTGTGCGGGATGACGTGATCGACCACGCCAGCGGGCGCACC
Organism: Cereibacter sphaeroides 2.4.1; assembly: GCF_000012905.2. Lineage (NCBI taxonomy): Bacteria > Pseudomonadati > Pseudomonadota > Alphaproteobacteria > Rhodobacterales > Paracoccaceae > Cereibacter > Cereibacter sphaeroides. The sequence goes on from NC_007493.2 coordinate 983,400, forward strand.
GCAGAAGGCGCAGGTGGGGTGCTGGTGCAGGAATTCGGCGCGGGCCTTGCGCCACTCGTGGGTATAGCCGCGCTCGCGCGACGAGGGGCGCTTCTGGTCGAAGCGGGCCTTGCGCTCGCGGTCGCGCTGGATCTGGCAGGAACAGCGGGCGCCGTGCGGCACGAGCTGGCCGCAGGTGCAGAGGTGCGGGGGCCGGGGCATGGTCAGCCCGCCAGAGCGGCAAGGGCGCGCAGGCCCTCGCGGTCAAAGTCGGGGTCGAGACCTTCCGCTAGGTTCCTCTCGCGCCGGGCGGTGTCGCCGGGGTCGGCTTCGTCGGCGGTGCCGTGCAGCGCCTTGAGCTGGGCAATCCGACCGTCGAAGGCCAGGATAATTTCCGCCGGAGTCGCATTCAGAGTCTCGGCCGGGGTCCAGCCCAGCCAGCCGGTGCCGATCTTGTAAAGCTCGGTCAGCGCGTCGACCCACGGCAGCGGCTTCGCCTTCGGGGTGGGCTTGCTGGACTCGTCAGGCGGCAGCAGCAGCCCTTCGCAGAGGGCGGCAACGGGTGCCTGCACCGCGCGCAGAAAGGGCGCCAGTGGGACGTTCCGGGCGCTGGCAAGGAAGCTCTCGGCCCGGTGGGGATCGGTCGCGGCGGTGCGGATGATCGCGTGCAGCGTCTGGGTGTCGGCCTCGTCCAGCTTCTCGAAGAGCCGGGCAAAGCCGTCATGCAGGCGCTCAAGGATGAGCGCCGCCCGCAGAGACGGGCGCAGGCGCAGGGTGTGTTCCCTATGCGTCAGCGTGATCTCTTCGGGCGCGAGAGGCATCAGGCCGCGACCTTCAGCTTCACGAAGCGGTCGGGGTGCGTCAGGTCGGCACCCACACGCTTGCGGGCGTGGAAGCGGACCTGCCCCTTGGTCGCGAGGCTGAACGGGTCGCGCATGATCGCGAGGCCCACGCGATCCACGATGCGGTAGCCGGACAGATCGCCGAACAGGATCGGGGTGGCGCCCGCCGTCATGTTCGGCATATCCGGCGCTTCGACCACGGGGCGGCCGAGAAGCGTGGTCGGGGCCTTCTCCGAGATGCTGTCCAGGAGAAGCGGCTCGCCCATGCCGTTGAAGTAGGTGCGCAGCTTGGCCAGCGTGGTGCGGTTCATCACCCAGACAGCATTCTGTGCATAGACGGTAGGGATCGCGTGATAGGCTTCGATCAGCGATGCAACGGTGATCGTGCCCGCACCGCCGCTCAGGGTCGCGATGCCCGCCGCCGCCATGATACCCTTCGGCTTGCCCACACCGTCGCCGTTGACGAAGGCCGCGCTCTCGGCGCGCCCGAAGCTCTCGGCGAAGTCGGCCATCAGCTCGCCTTCGAGATTGTAGGCGTTGTCTTCCAGAAGTGCGTTCGAGATGTCGGTGAAGGTCGCCAGCTCGTGCGGGGTCAGCGTGACCTGATCGAAGCTCGGTTCCGATCCGGTGCGGTCGCCGACTTCCGAGACCCAGGTCGCCGAGGTGCCGGTGACGCGCTTGGGATAGGTGATCTCGGGCGCGCTGATCTGGACGACGCGGGCATACTTGCGGATCGGGCTGAACTCGATCAGGTTCTTGAACAGCTCGTCGCCGAACTCCTTCGGCGCGAGGTAGCCGCCGTTCGCGGCGGTCGAGACGGTCAGCGACTTGGTGTCAGCGGGGTCCATCCGCTCCACGCCGCGCCGGACATAGCCGCCGAAGGCCTTCGCTTCGGCGCTCGGGGCCGGGCCGGTCGTCGTGACGCCGGGGCGGTTGGCCTTTGCTTCGAGCTGGTCGAGGCGCTGCTTCAGCGCGTCGAACGCCTTGGTGTCGATCTCCGGCGCGTTGGCCGGGGTGGTCTGGTCTTCGTTCTCCACGGGGGTCTTTCCTTCGGTGCATGGTTCTGCCGTGTCATCTGCGGCCTTGATGGAATGGATCTGCGCGCCCGGATGACACGGGACGGCGACAACGGAGACTTCGAGAAGCCTCAGCTTCGAGATGGAGCGGCCACGGGCGCGGGGCTTGGCGGCCTCGGTCTCGAAGCCGATGGAGAGGCCCGAGACGGCGCCTGCGCGGATCATGGCGCGGACCTCGCGGGCGCGTTCCACGTCCTGCACGAGAAGGCGGCCCTTCACGGTCAGGCCCTCGGGCGTCTCGGCGATCTGGTCCCAGACGCCGATCACCTGCGTCTGATCATGCGCGAACAGCATCGGCAACTCGGCCGGGCCGGTGAAGGCGCCCTTCTCGATCACGTCGCCCACGCGGTCGGGGGTTCCGAAGGGCCAGGCAAGGCCGGTGATCTCGCCGGTCTCTTCGACGGTCAGCGCCGCCTTGATCTCGATACGGTCGCTCATGCCGCCGTCTCCGCGCCGTTCCAACGCGTTTCGAGAATGTCGAGGGCGAGCGGATAGACCTCGCCCATCGGGCGGTTGCGGGCGTAGGTATCGACCAGCCGGGCGGCCTCTTGCGGGGTCGCACCGCCGCCGATCAGGCCGAGGCGGATCACCTCGGGCACGTCCTGCCCCCGGAAGGCGCCCGCGACGGTGCGCAAGTAGATGGCGCCGATCCCGGTTTCGGTCAGGGCTTCCAGCTCGGCGCACATGGCGTCGGTCAGGGCGAAAGTGCGTTCGCGGTCGCCGAAGAAGGCGACGTGCTTGATGGCGTCGATCATGCGGATTCCTCGTCGGGCAAAGGCGAAACGGTTTCGCTTTTGCCGCCGGTCGTGATGTGGGGGTTTTCGAGCGTGTCGCCATCCGGGTGCGCCGGAAGGTTCAGGCCCGCGCGGACCTCGTTCGCGGTCATCGCGCTCATGGCGCGATACTGCCCATAGGCGGTTGCGCGGGCGGCGTGGCTCGTGGTCAGCAGGTCGTCGGTGACAAACTCGGCCGTCAGCTCGCGGCGCTCGTCGGGGGTCAGCAGACAGCGGGCATAGGCCCATTCCCATGCGCGCAGCCACGGGCGCAGCGTGAATTGCAGGAATTGCCGGTTCTGCTCTTCGAGGTTGCTCCACGTTCCGCGCGACAGCTCGCCTAGCATCGTGACCGGAATCCTGAATGCGCGGGCAATCTCGCGGATCTGTTCAAGCCGATTCTCGGCAAACTGGCTGTCGGCGAGGGTCGCGGACAGGGCCTGATAGTCCATGCCTTCGTCAAGGATCGCCGTGCCGCCGGAGTTGCGCCCGGAGTGCGTGGTGAACCACGAGGCCGCGAGCTTCCGCTTCGCGTCCACGTCGAGGATCTTCGGGCTTTTGATGATGCCGGACGGGCGCCCGCCGTTGCGGAAGAGGCTGCCGATATGGTCCTCGAAGGCAATGGCGAGCGCGATGGCCTCGCGGCCCAGGCTGATCGGCGAGCCGCCGAAGGCGCGGACATGCAGCACGTCCGCGAAGCCGTAGCTCGCGGGGCCAGTGTTGGTCGCGACGATGTAGAGGGGCGAGCCGTCCGGCGCGGCGTCGAGGCGCACGGCGGCCGGGTCCAGCCGGTGCAGCTCCAGCGGGCGGCCGTCGCTCGCGCGCACGACGAGGGCGAAGCCGCCATGATCGTTCAGAAGGGCGTCGGCCGTGAGCTGGGCGCGCAGCTCGGCGGCCGAGGTCCACGGGTTCGCCTCGTCATGGATCAGGCGATAGGCCGGATGATCGCGCCGCGTCAGCTTCCCGGCGTCGAAGATCTTCACCGGCAGCGCGCCGACCGTCTCGGCGATCAGGCCCACGGCGCAGGCCACGGCCGGAACGCGCAAGGCCGCGCCCGTGGTGATGAAGGCGCCGGTCACGGTCGGCCGGGCGCCGAAGATCTCGAACGCCTCGGCTGAGGTCAGCGTGACCGCCGCCTTCTGCTCGGCCTTCGGCTTCCGACTGAAAAACATGAGACGCGGTGCATTCCATCAAATTTATCTTGACAGAAGAATCTCACACCGCGAGTCGGGGATCAAGCAAATTGTTATGTTATAACATTAGCGAGGTGGTCCAAGTTCAGGCCGGGATACTGAATAGCTTCGATCAGCTTCACCCGTTGCTCAAGCATCCCCTGAGGCATGATCCCGTAGCGCCCGGTCATGCTGCCTTCGGTGTGGCCGAGGATGAAGCCGAACTCATTATCTAGGTAGCCAGCCCGGCGCAGCGCGTCGGCAGCACCGTGACGGAACGAGTAGAGGGACAATCCGCGACCTGACTTCAAACCGATGCGCGCGAGATACTTCCCGAACTCGCGGGAAAACTCGCTCATCATCTGCCCGCGCTCGTTCCTCTTGGCGCCGGGGAAAAGTCGCTTGTCGCCAGCTTCAACGCGCTGCGAATGATAAGCGAGAAAGCCCAGGCGGATCAGCTCGGAGTGAACCGGGATCACGCGCATTGATCCAGCCGTCTTGACCTGTTTTCCTTCCTCGTGTGTCTCGCCCTCGGTCGTAATGTGAAAGATCCAGCGGCCGTGTTCCTGTCGAAGGTCGCTGGTCGCAAGTTGCGCAATCTCACCGGGGCGGGCGCCGGAATAGAGCATGATCAGCGGCACCCAGTAGCGATGATCGCGGATCAGGACCGGGCCGGGCTTCGAAATGTAGCGCCATGCTGCCTCGCTTTCGCACCCTGCGAACAGAGGTGAGCGGAAGAGGGTGTTCATCTGGTCGCTTGTGAAGGGCAGGGTCTTCGAGCCGCGTTCCTTTGGCAGCGCCATGCCCGAACAGGGATTGCTCGCGATGTAGCCGTTTGCCTCGGCCCACGAGCAGAACGCCGAGAGACTGGACAGGTAGCGGTTGACGGTGCGGTCTGACAGGACCGGCCGCTTCGCCTGCTCATTCGCTTCAACAATCTGCCGGATTGTCATTCCGCGAAACTCGGCGACCTCGGTTGCGCGCAGGGGATACTTGATCAGAAGCGCCTTCCACTCGCGGACGTGCTTCTTCGTGAGCTTGGACACGGGAAACGAGGGACCGACCGTCTCCATGAAAACGCCGATGTCGCGACATGCTTCCTCGATCCTGCCCTTGGACACATTCCGGGGGTTCTCGGTTCGGAAGGCTTCGACGGCCTCGGCGATGCTCTCGCCCGGCGGCGCAACTTCCATCTCGGCGCGCTTCTCTGCGGTAGGGGGCTTCACCAGCGGGTCGCGTGGCTGGCCGGTGTAGTCGCCCCGGTCCCGCTCAAGCGTGCGTTCGAGGGCTTCGGCCTCGGCCCGCATCATGCGCCTCGCTAAGCTGATCCAGTCAGGAGTTCCACGTTCCACCAGAAGCCGGTTGCGGTTCAGGTAGTCGTCAACCTCGTGAGAGATCAATGCCGTCTCGCCCTTCACCAAATGCTCGCGCAGGTCGGCCAGCTTCGCCTTGCGAGTATCCGAGGCGAGGGCAGGGGCCTGTTGCTTCACTTGTAGCTCAAGAGTCGCGTCGAGGATCGCCAGCGGCTCGGCGCTGGTAATCTCTCCACGGTCGGCGCGCCGGATCACGTCAGCCTCGGCGGCTGCAATCTCCGCCTCGCCCGGCAGCGTTGCCCGCTCGGCCTCGTCGCGGGTGAGGGCGGCCGTGTAGTGGTCCCAGACTGCATGTTCGCGGTCAGCAGCGACAAGCGACCGTCTCGCGCGCAGGTCGTCAAACTCGCGCTGCCATGCGTCAAGCTGGGGGTAGAGGCGCCGCTTCGCCTCGGTTTCATCCTTCGTTCCGAGGGCCTTCACCAGCTCCTTCTTGCCCACGATGGCGATCAGGTCGAGGGGAACGCGGGTCCGGGCGTAGTAGGCGGCACCCCGCCGCAAAAGATGACTAAGACGTGCCATGATTGCCCCATGTGGACTAGCCGTGTGTTACAGTCATGTGTTACAGTTTTGGATCTGATAGGCAATTAAAATCAGTTACTTGGTGAATTTCATGGGGTTGGAGAAAAACCGGGTTATGTTCCCTCCACTCCGACCATCCCCGATCCTTCAGGCCGGCACTGACCCGCGCCCGGCAGAGGTTTCTCTGACACCTCCGAGGGTTGACATACTGGTCATAACCAATAATCGTGCCGGATCATCCTGATCGGCTGCGGGATGGATCCGCAGCCAGAGGCGAGGGGGCGAAATCCGGCGATTGGCTCAGGGACAGCACAGCACCGTTCAGCGCCGCGGGCGTCCGAGCTATGACATGGAGGACGGCGACAGCGCCGAGGCCTTCCGCGCCTTCGCTGCGGGCGTCGCCCTTCAGCGCGAGGATCCAAGCCCGCTCTGGGTGCAGCTGAAGAACCGGATCGAGCACGCCATCCTCGACGGAACCCTCCCCGAGAACGCGCGCCTGCCCTCCGAACAGGCCATGTGCAGCATGTTCGACCTGTCGCGCCCGGTGATCCGCAATGCGCTGCAGGCGCTCGCGGGCGAGGGGCGGGTCATCAAGCAGCCGAGAAAGGGCATGTTCGTGGCTCCGCGCGCGCCCGAGCTTGCCTTCATGACCTCGGCGCTCGGCGTCTTCGACGATCTCTCGGCCAAGGGCTACAAGGTCACGGTCAAGACCTACGAATTCGGCCTGCATCCGGCCAACGAGGACGAACGGCGCGTCTTCAAGCTGCCCGAGGGATTTCAGGTGATCCGGGCGCTGCGCGTCTATCACGCGAACGAGACGCCGCTGACCCATACGCTGATCTCGCTGCCCGCACACCGGCTGCCGGGCTTCGAGAAGCTCGATATGGAAGGGCGCTCGATCTTCGGCACGATCCGCGAGCTCTACGGGCTGACGGTCGCGCGGGCGGATCGATGGCTGAAGGGCGCCATCGTTCCGCCGGAAGTGGCGGCGCGGATGGGCGTGCCGCCCGGCGGCGCCATGATCGCCATCGAGTCGGTCGCCTACGACCACGACGGCAATGCGCTCGAATATTACCGCGCCTACTACAACAGCGAAGTCGCCCCGATCCACGTCGCAACCGACGCCCATTAAGCGCCTGTCGTCACAGCGAAAAACCTCCAGCGGCCCCGATCTTCGATTTCTGATCATTACCACATTGACAGAAGCAGATTTGCCTCCTACCTTTTTCTGGTAACGACCAGAAACCGCACGTCGGGCGCTGGGAAGGACGCGGCCGAGCCTCGGGAGGAACCTTCGGGTCCGGGCTCCGCGTCAGGGAGGAAGAATGGACTACAGGACGGTTTTTCGTCTCGATGGCGCCTGCGCGGCCGTCACCGGAGCGGGCAGCGGCATCGGCCTCGAAATCTGCCGGGCCTTCGCAGCCTCGGGCGCGCGGCTCATCCTGATCGACCGCGAGGGCGCGGCCCTCGACCGGGCAGCTGAAGAGCTCGGCGCGGCGGTGGCTTCGCGGATCGTGGCCGATGTGACGGATGCGGAGGCGATGACCGCCGCGGCCGCCGCGGCGGAAGCCGTGGCGCCGGTGTCGATCCTCGTCAATTCCGCGGGCATTGCCCGCCTCCACGATGCGCTCGAGACCGACGACGCCACCTGGCGGCAGGTGATGGCGGTCAATGTGGACGGCATGTTCTGGGCCAGCCGCGCCTTCGGGCGCGCCATGGTCGCGCGCGGGGCAGGGGCCATCGTGAACCTCGGCTCCATGTCGGGCACCATCGTCAACCGCCCGCAGTTCGCCTCGAGCTACATGGCCTCGAAGGGCGCGGTCCATCAGCTGACGCGGGCGCTCGCCGCCGAATGGGCGGGCCGGGGCGTGCGGGTGAATGCGCTGGCGCCGGGCTATGTGGCGACCGAGATGACGCTGAAGATGCGCGAGCGGCCCGAGCTCTTCGGAACATGGCTCGACATGACGCCGATGGGCCGCTGCGGCGAGCCGTCGGAGATTGCGGCGGCGGCGCTGTTCCTTGCCTCGCCGGCGGCGAGCTATGTCACGGGCGCGATCCTCGCGGTCGATGGCGGTTACACGGTCTGGTGAGGCGATGAACGAGATGAGCGATCTGTCCGACCTCGCCAAGCGCGAAGAGATCATCCGCCAGTGTCTCGAGATGAACCGCTCGGGCCTCAATCAGGGCACCTCGGGCAACATCTCTGTGCGCCATGGCGAGGGGATGCTGATCACCCCCACGTCGCTGCCCTACGACACGCTGGTGCCCGAGGACATCGTCTTCGTCTCGATGGAGGGCGAGGTGCGGGGCCGGCACAAGCCGTCGAGCGAATGGCGCTTTCACCGCGACATCCTGCGCGAGCGGGCGGACGTGAATGCGGTGGTGCATGCGCATCCGACCTACTGCACCACGCTCGCCATCATGAACCGCGAGATCCCCTCGATCCACTACATGCTGGCGGTGGTGGGCGGCCCGAACATCCGCTGCGCGCCCTACGCGATCTACGGTTCGGAGGAGCTGTCGCGGAACGCGGTCGAGGCGCTGCACGACCGCAAGGCGTGCCTTCTCGAACATCACGGCATGATCGCCGTGGGCAAGAGCCTCGCGCAGGCCATGTGGCTCGCCGTCGAGGTCGAGACGCTGGCCCGGCAGTATCACGGCTGCCTTCAGATCGGCGAGCCGCGGCTGCTGAGCGAGCGGCAGATCCAGGACGTGATCGACAAGATCGCCGGCTACGGCCACCAGGGCTGAGCGGCAGAAGGACCCCGCAAGGGACAAGGCCGGCGGAGGAGCCGGTTGCATAGGGAGGAAGAGACATGACGACCAAGACCGCGAAGGGCCTGACGATTGCGCTTCTGCTGCTCGCGACCCTGTCGCCCGCGCTGGCCGAGGAGCTGACGCTCGAAGGCAAGACGATCGGCATCACCGCGATCGGCACCGATCACGACTGGGACCTCAAGGCCTATCAGGCGCAGATCGCCGAGATCGAGCGGCTGGGCGGAACGGCCATCGCGCTCGATGCGGGCCGCAACGACCAGACCCAGGTGAGCCAGATCCAGACGCTGATCGCGCAGAAGCCCGATGCGATCATCGAGCAGCTGGGCAACCTCGACGTGCTGAACCCGTGGCTGCAGAAGATCAACGACGCGGGCATCCCGCTCTTCACCGTCGATACGGCGACCCCGCACGCGATCAACAACACCACCTCGAACAACTATTCCATCGGGGCGGAGCTGGCGCTGCAGATGGTGGCGGATCTGGGCGGCAAGGGCAATGTGCTGGTTTTCAACGGCTTCTATTCGGTGCCGGTCTGCAAGATCCGCTACGACCAGATGAAATACGTTCTCGAGGCCTTCCCGGACGTGAAGATCATCGAGCCCGAGCTGCGCGACGTGATCCCGAACACGATTCAGTCGGCCTATTCCAACGTCACCGACATGCTGACCAAATACCCCAACGAGGGCGATGTCGGCGCCATCTGGGCCTGCTGGGACGTGCCGATGATCGGCGCCACGCAGGCGCTGCAGGCGGCCGGGCGCACCGACATCCGCACCTATGGCGTGGACGGCAGCCCCGAGTTCGTCGAGATGGTGGCCGATCCCGAGAGCCCCGCGGGCGCGGTGGCGGCGCAGCAGCCCTCCGAGATCGGCAAGCTCGCGGTGCAGAACGTGGCGCGTCACCTCGCGGGGCAGGAGGTGAAGCCCTTCACCTTCGCGCCGGCGGTGCTCATCACCAAGGAGAATGCGGCCGAGACCGCCGCGGACTTCCTGCCGAAGTAAGCCGGTCGCGCGCGGGCAGAGCCCGGACCCCGAACGGGACCGGGCCTAGGCCCGCGCGCCATGGCCCGACAGGGCCGCCTCACCGGCTGCGGAGCCCCGCGAGGGGCTTCCTCGGGCGGGTGCCGTCTCTCCTCCCTTCTCCGGCCCCGCCCGTTCCTGCCATCATTCCTCGGGAGCACGTCCATGAGCGGTCTCGCCATCGACATGACCGGCATCTCCAAGGCCTTCGGGCCGGTGAAGGCGCTGGTCGACGCCGACCTCCGCGTGGCGCGCGGCACGATCCACGGGCTCGTGGGCCAGAACGGCGCCGGCAAATCGACGATCATCAAGGTGCTGGCCGGGATCCTGAAACCCGACAGCGGCCGTATCACCATCAACGGCACCCGGGTGGAGAGCCTGACGCCCGCCTCGGTCGAGCGGCTGGGCGTCCATTTCATCCATCAGGAGCGGCTTCTCGTGCCGACGGCCACCGTGGCCGAGGCGGTGTTCCTGAACTACGAGCTGCGCTTCGGCCCCTTCCTGCGCCCCGGCGCGATGAAGCGGCGCGCCGAAGAGCTGATCCGCACCCATTTCGGGCTCGAGCTGCCGGGCGACACGCTGGTGCGCGACCTGACGACCGCGCAGCAGAAGATCGTGCAGATCACCCGGGCGCTGGCGCAGGAGGCGCAGGTGCTCGTGCTGGACGAGCCGACCGCGGCGCTCGTGAAGCGCGAGGTGGACAGCCTCTTTGCGGTGCTGCGCAATCTGCGGGCGCAGGGCATCGCCGTGATCTTCATCTCGCACTACATGCAGGAGATCGAGGATCTCTGCGACGAGGTGACCGTGATGCGCAACGGCACCGACGTGGGCGTCGTGCGCCCCGGCGAGACCTCGATCGACGAGATCGTCTCGATGATGATCGCCCGCGACGTGGGCGAGATGTTCCCCTGCCGCAGCCACGCGCTCGGCGCGCCGGTGCTGCGGGTCGAGGGCCTGTCTCAGGCGGGCCATTTCCGCAACGTGAGCTTCGAGGTCCGCGCGGGCGAGGTGCTGGGCATCACGGGCCTCCTCGGCTCGGGCGTGAAGGAGCTGGTCGAGTGCCTCTTCGGCCTTGAGCAGCCCGATGCGGGCAGCGTCACCATCGACGGCGAGGTGCGCCGCTTCGCCAATCCGGGCCGGGCGGTGCAGGGCCGGGTGGCCCTCGTCCCCGAGGACCGGCGGGCGCATGGCGTGGCCACCGACATGTCGGTGCGCGACAACATCACCATCGCGAGCCTCGAGCGTTACATGACCCGCGGCTTCGTCTCCCGCGCGCGGGAGAACGAGGCGGTGGACGGCTTCATCCGCGAGCTCTCGATCAAGACGCCGCACCGCGACCAGCTGGTGCGCAACCTCTCGGGCGGCAACCAGCAGAAGGTGGCTCTCGCCAAATGGCTCTCGTGCCAGAGCCGGGTCTATGTGCTCGACGAGCCGACCGTCGCCGTCGATGTGGGCGCCAAGGTCGAGATCTACACGCTGCTCAACCGGCTGGCGGCGGAAGGGGCGGCGATCCTCTTCCTCTCCTCCGACCTGCTCGAGATCGCGGGCTTCTGCGACCGCGCCCTCGTCGTCTACCGCGGCACGCTGAACGGCGAGTTCGCGGGCGAGACGCTCGACAGCGACCTGCTCCTGGCCGCCGCCTCGGGCGCGCGGGCCCAACGAAAGGAGGCCTGAATGACCATGGCCCTGTCCCCGTCCTCCAGCGAGAGCCCCGCGGGCGCCAGCCGCGGCAAGGCGCTCGCCGCAGCCGCGATCCGGCTCGGCGCGCTCGCCACCTTCGCGGCCATCATGGCCTATTTCGCCCTGACCGCGCGCGGCTTCGCCACGCCCTTCAACATCGTCAACGTGATCGAGCAATCGGCGATCCTCGGCATTCTCGCCTTCGGCATGTCGGTCGTCATCATCGGCGGCGGCTCGGAGGTGCAGACCGGCGGCATCGACCTGTCGCTGGCCGCCAATGCGGGCCTCTGCGCCGCGGTCTTCGCCACCGCGACCAACGCCGGCATGGCCGCGCCGGTGGCGATTGCGGCCACGCTCGGCACGGGGATGCTCGTGGGCGCAGTCAACGGCTTTGCCGTGGTGGGTCTCGGCATCCTGCCGCTTCTGGCGACCCTCGCCTCGATGAACATCGTGGCCGGCATCGAACTCACGCTGACCGAGAACACGGTCCTTTCGACCAGCTCGCCGCTGCTGAGCGTCCTCGCCTCGGGCCGCTTCCTCGGGATCTCGGCGCTGGCCTGGGTGCTGATCGCGGCCTCGGTGATCGTGGGGCTCGTGATCCACCGCACGCCGGTGGGCCTCCGGCTCTATGCGGTGGGCGGCCATCCCGAGGCCGCGCGCGCGGCGGGCCTCAACGTGGGTCTCCATGTCTGGGGCACCTATGTCTTCGCGGGCCTCTGCGCGGGATTGGCGGCCATCCTCATCGTCTCGCGCCTCTCGGCCTCGACGCCGGGGACGGGCGAGCTTCTGCTCTCGATCCTCGCCGCGGCGCTTCTCGGCACGGTCTTCTCGCGCCGCTTCGTGCCGACCGTGGGCGGCACCGTCCTGTCGGTGATCTTCATCGGCTTTCTCGCCAACGGCTTCCAGCTTCTGCATCTGTCGAGCTACTGGGTCTCGGGCGTGCAGGGCGCGCTGATCCTGCTGGTCGTCGCCGTCACCTCCTATGCCCGTCCGCAGGAGCACTGAGCCATGAGCCTCTCCCTCTCCCGCCATCTGCCGAAGGACCGCGAGAGCTTCTCGACGCTGGCCGTGCTGGTGGCCTTCGTGGGCCTGTTCCTCGTCTTCGCCACGCAGGCCGATGCGTTCCTGACGCTCGGCAACCTGCGCAACGTGCTGGTGAACAACGTGGTCCTCCTCGCCATCGTGGCGCTCGGCGTGACCTTCGTCGTCTCCTCGGGCGGCATCGACCTCTCGGTGGGCGTGTCGGTGGACATGGCGAGCCTCGTCTTCGTCTCGGCGCTGGCCGCGGGCGTGGCGGCGCCGCTGGGGCTCGCCGCCGGTCTCGGCGCGGCGCTCCTCGTGGGGCTGCTGAACGCCATCCTCATCGCGCGGCTGAAGATCAGCCCCTTCCTCGCCACGCTGGGCGTGCTCTTCATCGGCCAGTCGGTCCAGCGTCTGGCCACCGGCGGCGGCCAGCCGATCTATCTCGTGACCAAGGAGTATGCCGCGATCTTCAACGCCATCTCGCGCTCGAGCCTTCTGGGCGTGCCGACGCCGGTCTGGGTGCTGATCCTGTGCGTCCTCGCAACCTGGCTTGCGCTGCACCGCATGGGCTTCGGCCGGCAGGTGCAGGCCATCGGCGCGCGCCCGGGCGTGGCCTGGTATTCCGGCATCCGCGTGCCCTCGCGGCTGACGCAGGTCTATATCCTCGCGGCCGTCCTCGCCGGGATCACAGGGATCCTGCTCTCGGCCACGGTGCGCTCCTATGTGCCGATGTCGGGCAATGCCTTCCTCCTCGATGCCATCGGCGCCACCTTCATCGGCACCACCATCAGCCGCGAGCGCCGGCCCTCGATCCTCGGCACGCTTCTGGGCGTGGCGCTCCTCGCCATGGTCAAGAACGGCCTCCTGCTCATCGGCTGGAACTTCTACTGGCAGCAGGTGGGGATCGGGGTCCTCGTCTTCGCCGTGCTCGCCCTCAGCTTCGGCCTCCAGCGCCGCCACTAACGGAAAACAGAGATCATGCCGACCTATGACGTGAGTTCCATCGGGTTCTATGTCTGCGACATCCTCGGTCGCCCCGTGACCCGCATCCCCGACGGCGGCCGCGCCGACTACATCCAGGAGATCCGGATGACGGTCGCGGGCACCGCCGGAGCCACCGCCGCCGACTGCGCCATCCTCGGCCTGAAGACCCTCGCCGTCACCACGGTGGGCGAGGACGAGATGGGCGACTTCATGGTGGCCAAGCTCACCCGCTTCGGCGTCGATTGCGCCATGGTGGCGCGCGACGGCTCGGTCCAGACGTCGGCCACCATCCTGCCGGTGCGCCCGAACGGCGAGCGGCCCGCGCTCCATGTGCCGGGCACCGCCGCCACCTTCCGCATCCCCGAGGGCCGGCTCGACGCCGCACTCGATGCGCGCATCGTCCATGTCGGTGGCACCGGCCTTCTGAAGAGCTTCGACGGCGCCCCTACGGTCGAGGCGCTGCGCCGCGCGAAGGAGCTCGGGCGCATCACCACTTTCGATCTGATCCAGGCCACGCCCGAGACCTTTGAGCTGGTCCGCCCCTGCCTGCCCTACATCGACTATTTCGTGCCTTCGATCGAGGAGGCCTCCGAGATGGCGGGCACGACCGATCCGGCCGAGGTGGCGCGCTTCTTCAAGGGCCTCGGCGTGAAGAACGCGATCCTGACCATGGGCGGGGAGGGGGTCTACGTCTCGCCCGAGGCGGGCGAGGATTTCCGCTTGCCCGCCCATGCCATCGAGGTGGTCGATACCACGGGCTGCGGCGACAGCTTCACCGCCGGCGTGATCGTGGGCCTCGCCCGCGGCTGGGACCTGCGCGACTGCTGCCGCTTCGCCTCGGCGGTGGCGGCGCGGGTCGCGATGGGGCTCGGCTCCGACGGAAAGCTCGTCTCGTTCGAGGACACGATCGAGGCCATGAACACCTTGCCCCTGCGGGCGAACTGAGGACGGACGGATGACGAAGACGGCGGTTGTGACGGGGGCGGCGCGCGGGATCGGGCGCGCGCTCGCGGTGGGGCTCGCAGAGGCGGGCTACGATGTGGCGGTGACGGATCTGGCCGCGCAGGCCGACGGGCTGGCCGAGACGCGCGCGCTGATCGAGGCCGCGGGCCGGCGCGCCTTCGTCGAGACGGTGGATGTCTCGGACCGGGCCGCGGTCGTCGCCGCGATGGCGCGGATCGAGGACGCCGCGGGCGGGATCGACGTGCTGGTGAACAATGCGGGCATCCTGAAGCCCGCGCGGCTCGAGGATCTCTCGGAGGCCGACTGGGACGCGCATATGGACGTGAACGTGAAGGGCGTCCTCTCCTGCTGTCAGGCGGTGCTGCCGGGAATGCGCGCGCGCAAGGCGGGGCGGATCGTCAACATCGCCTCCATCGCGGGCCGTCAGGGCGTGCCGACCCAAGGCCATTATGCGGCGACCAAGGCCGCCGTCATTACCCTGACGCGGGTGCTGGCGCAGGAGGCCGGCATGGACGGGATCACCGTCAATGCCATCTGCCCGGGCATCATCCTGACCGAGATGGGCAAGAACAACCTCGGCTCGGACGAGGCCATCCGCCACTGGGAAGAGGTGGCCGCGCTGAAGCGTCTCGGCGCGCCCGAAGATATCGTGGGGCCGGTCCTGTTCTTCGCGGGCGAGCAGTCGGCCTTCGTCACCGGGCAGGCGCTGAACGTCTGCGGCGGGATCTACTTCCATTAGACCGCAGAGCGGTTCCACCTTCGTCCGCGGCGCATCTCCGCCGCGGACCCCAACCCTCCTCCTCCGACGCGGGACCACGCGGTGCCCCCGATAAGCGGACGCACCGTTGGCGGGTCCGAGGATCCGCACAGGGCGCTTGCGACCTGTGGCCCGCCCGTGGCCGGCCCCCCGCACCGGACATGCTCCCCAACCATCCTCTCGCGGCATCTTACGGGCCGCGACAGCCATTCTTCGCCGCCACAGGAGGCCCCTCATGCGCAACATCGACCGTTTCTTCATTGGCGGCGCCTGGACGGCCCCCCTCGGCACCGACCGGCACCGGCTGGTGAACCCGGCGACGGAGGAGGAGATCGCCGCGATCCCGATGGCCTCGACCGAGGATGTCGACCGCGCCGTCACCGCGGCGCGCGCCGCCTTCGAGGGCTGGCAGGCCAGCTCGAAGGAGGAGCGTCTCCTCCTCCTCCGCCGTCTCCTCGATCTCTACAACGAGGCCTACGACGAGCTGGCCGAGCTCATGACCCGCGAGATGGGCACCGTCGCCCGCTTCAGTCGCGAGGCGCAGGCCTGGGTCGGGCGCGCCCATTTGGAGGCCGCCATCGAGGCTCTCGAGGCCGAGAGCTTCGAGGAGATGCGCGGCTCGACCCTGATCTCGAAGGAGCCCATCGGCGTCTGCGCCCTCATCACGCCGTGGAACTGGCCGATGAACCAGCTGGTCGTGAAGGTGGCCCCCGCCCTCGCCGCGGGCTGCACGGTGGTGGCGAAACCCTCGGAATTCTCGCCGCTCTCCTCGATCCGCTTCGCCGAACTGGTCGAGGCCGCGGGCTTTCCGCCGGGCGTCTACAACCACATCACCGGCGCAGGCCCCGTCGCGGGCGAGGCGCTGGCGCGGCACCCGGACGTGGACATGATCTCGATCACCGGCTCGACCCGCGCAGGGATCGCGGTGGCGCGCGCGGCCGCCGACACGGTCAAGCGCGTGACGCAGGAGCTCGGCGGCAAGTCGGCCAACATCATCCTGCCCGATGCGGATCTGGCCACCGCCGTCCGGCAGGGGGTGCTCGACTGTTTCGGCAATGCGGGACAGGCCTGCAAGGCGCCCGCGCGGATGCTGGTGCCGGCCGAGCGGATGGAGGAGGCCGCGGCCCTCGCAGGCGCGGCGGCCGAGGCGCTGACGGTGGGGGCGCCCGAGGGCGAGGTCGATCTCGGCCCCGTCGTGAACGAAAGCCAGTGGCGCCGCATCCAGTCGCTGATCGAGGCGGGCATCGCCGAGGGCGCGCGCCTCGTTACCGGGGGACCGGGCCGGCCCGACCATCTGCCGCGTGGCTGGTATGTGCGCCCGACCGTCTTTGCCGACGTGGCCCATGGCTCGACCATCGCCACCGAGGAGATCTTCGGCCCCGTCGTGGCCCTCATTCCCTACCGGGACGAGGAAGAGGCGGTCCGCATCGCCAATGACTCGATCTACGGGCTTGCGGGCTATATCCAGACCGGCGACCCCGAGACGGCGCGGCGCATCGCGCGGAAGCTGCGCGTGGGCATGGTCTATATCAACGGCGCGGGCTGGGACGCGCGCGCGCCCTTCGGTGGCTACAAGCAATCGGGCAACGGGCGCGAACACGGCGCCTGGGGCCTCGCCGACTACCTCGAGACGAAAGCCACGGCCGGATTGTGACCAGCGCCTACCGCAATGCCCTTCTCCTGAGCCTCGGGCCCGCCGCCGGGATCGGGCTCGGCCGCTTCGCCTATGCGCTGCTTCTGCCGGCGATGCAGGCCGACCTCGGCTGGAGCTATGCCGCGGCGGGCTGGATCAACGCGGCCAATGCCGCGGGCTATCTCGGGGGCGCCATGCTCGCGCCGGCGCTGGCGCAGCGGGTGGGCGCGGCGCGCGCCTTCGCCGCCGGGCTGGCGATGCTGCTGCCGGCGCTGGCCGCGGTGGCCCTGACGCGGGACGTGGCGGCACTGGCCGCGCTCCGCCTGCTCGCGGGCGCTTCCGGCGGGGTCGTCTTCGTCTGCGGCGGCCTCCTTGCCGTGGGCCTCAGCCTGCGGGCGGGCTCGGGCGGGCTCGTGCTCGGCACCTTCTACGCAGGCACCGGGCTCGGGATGATCCTGTCGGCGCTGGCGGTGGCGCCCCTCCTCGGGATCGCGGGCGCCACCCACTGGCCGCAGGGCTGGCTGATCCTCGCGGGCCTCTCCGCCCTCTGCGCCGCGCTGGCGCTCCTGCCGCTCAGGGACGGGCTCGGCGCCTCCGTGCGGCAGGCCGGCAGCCGCGGCCCCACGCCTCTCCGCTTCTGGAGGATCCTCGCCGGCTATCTCCTCTTCGGCCTGGGCTCCATCGGCTACATGACCTTCATCTACGGCCACCTCGCCGAGAGCGCGGGCGGCTGGCGGCAGGCGATGCTCTTCTGGTGCGCTCTGGGTCTCGCGGCGGTGGCCGCGCCCTCGATCTGGCGGCGGCTGATCGGCGGCGCGAGCCCCGAGCGCAGCTTCGCGCTCCTCGTGGCCACCAATGCGCTAGGCTCGGTGCTGCCGTTCCTGATGCCGGGCGCGCTCGGCCTCTGGCTCTCGGCCTTCCTGTTCGGCAGCACCTTCTTCAGCACGGTGGCGGCCACCAGCGCCTTCGCCAGCGCCCTGCCGCAGGCCTTCGATCGGGGCCGCGCGATCCGCGCCTTCACCATCGCCTTCGCGCTGGGGCAGTTCGGAGGCCCGGTCGTCCTCGGCTGGACGGCCGATCTCACCGGGCGTCTCGATGCGCCGCTGATGTTTGCGAGCCTCGTCGTGCTCGCAGGCGCGCTGCTGGGTGTTCTCGAGCGTCGGCCGGACGCCATCGACGGGGCATGACCCGCGCCGCCTGCACGGGTGAAGGCGCGTGACCGGGGCGGCCACCCCTGCTTGCCCTGCAGGCGAAGCGGCGCAAAATCAGGCAGCAGGCTACGGGCTGCCGCACGCAGGGCTTCTTGCCGCCGATCCGGTTGCTGCCCTGCGGCGAGATCGCGCCGGGACACACCGCCATCATTTGACTCGGGCCCTCTCCGGAGGCAGGTTCCACATTCCACCGATAGAGGGATCACGGATGACTCGGCTGCTTCATTTCGGCACGATTGCGGGGCTCGCATCGCTGTTCGGCGTGCTGGTGCCTCCGCACGCGCTGGATGAGCTCATGCTGCCACTGATCGCCGTGCTGCCCGTCGTGGCCTCGGTGCTGGTGCTGCGGGCGGGCACGCCGATGCCCAGCGCGGGATGGGAGCGGATCGACCCGGTGCGCCGTCACCGCTTCACCCGGCGGCTCGTGGAACGGACGCTCGCCTATCGCCGGGCGGTCTTCATCCTCTCGGGCAGCTTCCTCGCGCTCGCGGCCATGTTCGCCGTGGGCAAGGGCGGCGTGCTCGACGGCCTGCTGTCGCAGCGGCAGGAGCAGCTGGTCGCGGCGGTGGTGGGCGGTCTCATCGGGCTCTGCGGTAGCTGCCTGCCCGAGATCCTGCGGCGCGAATGCGCGGTGGCCGACATCCAGAAGCGGCTCCTCGACGAGCTGCCGGTCTTCCGCGCGAACCGGCCCGGCGCTCAGGTGATCCGGCTGGTGCCTCGCGCGGGCGCCTGACCCGCGGTCCTGCCTCTTTCCCGCCCCCCGCTTGTTCCGAGCGCCCCGGGGGCGCATATGTGAAAGAGACCCCGAGCAGGACCCTTATGACCTTCCGCTTCGACAACAGCTATGCCCGCGACCTCGAGGGCTTCTATGTGGACTGGCCCGCCGCGCCGGTCCCCGCGCCGCGGCTTCTGCGGCTGAACCGCCCGCTGGCCGAAGAGCTGGGGCTCGATCCCGACCTTCTCGAGCGCGAGGGGGCGGAGATCTTCTCGGGGAGGCGCCTGCCCGAGGGGGCGCACCCGCTGGCGCAGGCCTATGCGGGCCATCAGTTCGGCGGCTTCTCGCCCCAGCTCGGCGACGGGCGGGCGCTGCTCATCGGCGAAATCACCGACCGCGCGGGCCGGAGGCGCGACCTTCAGCTCAAGGGCTCGGGGCGCACGCCCTTTTCGCGCGGCGCGGACGGCAAGGCGGCCCTCGGGCCGGTGCTGCGCGAATATCTGGTGGGCGAGGCGATGCACGGGCTCGGCATCCCCACCACCCGCGCGCTGGCGGCCGTCGCCACCGGCGAGCCGCTCCTGCGGCAGGAGGGCGAGCGTCCGGGCGCGATCCTGACGCGCGTCGCGGCGAGCCACATCCGCGTGGGCACCTTCCAGTTTTTCGCCGCCCGCAGCGACATCGACCGGGTGCGACGGCTGGCCGACTACGCCATCGCGCGGCATTACCCCGAACTCGCCTCCGCGCCCGAGCCCTATCTCGCCTTCTATGAAGCGGTGGCCGAGGCGCAGGCGCAGCTCGTGGCGCGCTGGATGCTGGTGGGATTCATCCATGGCGTGATGAACACCGACAACATGACGATCTCGGGCGAGACCATCGACTACGGTCCCTGCGCCTTCATGGAGGGCTACGATCCCGGCACGGTCTTCTCCTCCATCGACCTGCAGGGGCGCTATGCCTATGGCAACCAGCCCTACATCCTCGCCTGGAACCTTGCGCGGCTGGGCGAGGCGCTTCTGCCGCTTCTCGATGGCGATCCGGTGCGGGCGGCGGACAAGGCCACTTCCGTGCTGGAAACGGTGGGCGCGCGCTATCAGGGCCACTGGCTTGCGGGCATGCGCGCCAAGCTCGGGCTGGCCGGGGCCGAAGAGGGCGATGCGCGGCTTGCCGAGGATCTGCTGGAGGCCATGCGTAGCCAGCGCGCCGACTGGACGCTGACCTTCCGCCGTCTCGCGGAGGCGGTGACCGACGAAGGCGCGCTCCGCCCCCTGTTCCGGGATCCGGCCGCGCTCGCGGGCTGGCTGCCGCGCTGGCGGGCCCGGCTGGCGCCCGACGCGGCCGAGCGGATGCGGGCGACAAACCCGATTTACATCGCGCGGAACCACCGGGTCGAGGAGGCGCTGGCCGCGGCCCATGCCGGCGATCTCGCGCCCTTCGACCGGCTGCTCGAGGCGCTGGCCGACCCCTTCACCGAACGGGCCGACCGCGAGCTGTTCGCCCTACCGGCCCCGGAGGGGTTCGACGACAGCTACCGCACCTTCTGCGGGACGTGAGCCGCCGGGTGTCGTAGGATCGGCCGACAGGAAGGGAGAGGGCGATGAGCGGACGGGACGCCTTTCTCGCGGGGATGCGCGAGCTGCTGGAGGGGATCGAGGCCGAGGGTCTCACGAAGCGCGAACGGCCCATCCTCTCGGCGCAGGGGACGCATGTGCGGGTGGGGGATCGCGACCTCCTGAACCTCTGCGCGAACAATTATCTGGGCCTTGCCAACCATCCGGCGCTGATCGAGGCCGCCCGCCGCGGGATGGACGAGCACGGCTACGGCATGGCCTCGGTGCGCTTCATCTGCGGCACGCAGGACATTCACCGTGCGCTCGAAGGCCGGATCGCCCGCTTCCTCGGGATGGAGGATGCGATCCTCTTTGCGGCCTGCTTCGATGCCAACGGCGGTCTCTTCGAGCCGCTGCTCGGCCCCGAGGATGCGGTGATCTCGGATGCGCTCAACCATGCGAGCATCATCGACGGCATCCGCCTCTGCAAGGCGCGCCGCTACCGCTACGCCAATTCCGACATGGAGGATCTGCGCCGGCAGCTGGCAGAGGCCCGGGCCGAGGGCGCGCGCCATATCCTGATCGCGACCGACGGCGTCTTCTCGATGGATGGCTATCTCGCCCGGCTGCCCGAGATCGTGGCGCTGGCCGAGGAATTCGGCGCGCTTGTCATGGTGGACGATTGCCACGCGACGGGCTTCATGGGGCCGAAGGGGCAGGGGACGCCCGCCCATCACGGCGTGACGGTGGACATTCTGACCGGCACGCTCGGCAAGGCTCTGGGCGGCGCACTCGGCGGCTATGTGGCGGGCCCGCAGCCGGTGATCGATCTCCTGCGGCAGAGGGCGCGGCCCTATCTCTTCTCGAACGCGCTGCCGCCGGCGGTGGTGGCGGCCGGTCTCGCCGCGCTCGATCTGGTCGAGGCCGCCGACGATCTGCGCGCCGCGCTCTTCGAGAACACCGCCTACTGGCGCGCGGGCCTGACCGAGGCGGGCTTCCGCCTGCTGCCCGGCGCGCATCCGATCGTGCCGGTGATGCTCGGCGAGGCGCGGCTCGCACAGGAGATGGCGGCGGCGCTCTATGACCGCGGGGTCTATGTCTCGGGCTTCTTCTTCCCGGTGGTCCCGCGCGGGCAGGCGCGCATCCGCACCCAGATGAATGCGGCTCTGACGCGGGACGATCTCGATCTGGCCCTCGCGGCGTTCCGCGAGGCAGGCAGGGCGGTGGGGGCGATCTGATGCGGGCACTGGTGAAGGCCAAGGCGGAACCGGGCCTCTGGATGGAAGAGCGGCCCGTGCCCGAGATCGGCCCCGACGAGGTGCTCATCCGGGTCCGCAAGACGGGGATCTGCGGCACCGATGTCCATATCTGGAACTGGGACGACTGGGCGGCGAAGACGGTGCCGGTGCCGCTCGTCACCGGGCACGAGTTTGCGGGCGAGATCGTCGAGGTGGGCCGCGACGTGCGCGACCTCAGCCCGGGCCAGCGCTGCTCGGGCGAGGGCCATCTGATCGGCCACCATTCGCGGCAGGTGCGGGCCGGGCGCTTCCACCTCGATCCCGAGACGCGCGGCATCGGCGTCAATGTTCCGGGCGCCTTCGCCGACTATCTGCGGCTTCCCGCCTTCAACGTGGTGCCGCTGCCCGATGCCATCGACGACGAGGTGGGGGCGATCCTCGATCCCCTGGGCAATGCCGTGCACACGGCGCTCAGCTTCGATCTGGTGGGAGAGGATGTGCTCGTGACCGGCGCAGGCCCCATCGGGATCATGGCCGCGGCTGTGGCGCGGCATGTGGGCGCGCGCCATGTCGTCATCACCGACGTCAATGCCGACCGGTTGCGGCTGTCAACCGAGGTGGCCGATGTGGTGCCGGTCAATGTGGCCACCGAGGATCTGCGCTCGGTGATGGGCCGACTGAAGATCGTGCAGGGCTTCGACGTAGGGATGGAGATGTCGGGCGCACCCGCGGGCTTCGACCAGATGGTCGAAGCGATGGTGATGGGCGGTCGCATCGCGATGCTGGGGATCCCGCCCGGCCGCAGCCCCGTGGACTGGAGCCGGATCGTCTTCAAGGCGCTGACCATCAAGGGCGTCTACGGCCGCGAGATCTTCGAGACATGGTACAAGATGATCGCGATGCTGGAGAACGGCCTCGATATCCGGCGCGTCATCACCCACCGCTTTCCTGTGGCGGATTTCGCCGAGGGTTTTGCCGCCATGCGCAGCGGCGCGTCGGGCAAGGTGGTGCTGGACTGGGGCTGATCGGAGCGGACGTCCGCCCCTGATGTCGAGCGGCGGCCCATCCGGCCGCCGCAGTCATGTGTCGGTGGTCGCCTCGTCGCTCAGAAGATCAGCGCGAGAATGCCGATGATGACGAGCAGGCCGACGAGAAAGATGATGCCGACGGTGCCGCCGATGAACTTGAGCATGGGAGTCTCCTTTCCGTTTGCGACTCAACCGTTGCGGGAAGCCTCTGTTCCCGCGCGTCGCGAGATCGCCGACAGGATCATGCCGCTGCGGGGCTGGGCCGGCATCCGGTTCAGCCGTACGCCCAGATCCTGCGCGGGAACCTCGTAGTCCATCTCGCAGCAGAGGAGGCGGATGGCCTCCTTCATCAGCTCGACGGTGATCATCTCTCCCGGGCAGCGGTGGGTGCGGGCCACGTCCCCCGCGCCCTGGGGGATGAAGGCCTCGTCCTGTCCCGTCCAGCTCAGCATTCGCTCGGCGCGGAAGCGGGTGGGCTCGGGGAAGTGCCGCGGGTCGTGCGTCGTGCCGTAGAGATCGAGCAGAAGCCATTGACCTTCCGGGAAGTCGTAGCCCTCCCAAGTGATGGGCCGGGTGGTCACGGCGGCGGTGAAGGGAAAGAAGGGTGAGGCGCGGCGGACCTCCTCGGCGAAGTCGCCCGCCAGCTCCAGATTGCCCGACCGGAAGAGCTCGCGCCATGTCGTCTCGCGATGCAGCGCCAGCGCCGCGAAGGTGATGTAGCGCCCCACGGCCACGATGGGACGGAGCAGGTTCAGAAGCTCCACCGCCGCGACGGACGGATCCAGCAGCGTGCCGTCCTCCTCGCGGTGGAAGGCAATCGCATGGAGGGCGGTCGCGGCCTCCGGAACCACTTCGCCGGCCCGAACCTCCTCCACGAGGGTGCGCAGGCGCTTCTCGGTGCCGGCGCGGCGCATCTGCGCCAGCCAGTTGCGCGGGCCGACGCTGCCCGCCTTGTCGATCATGTCGAAAATCTCGTCGGCGAGCTGCGCTTCGGGCTGGTGGGCGACCCCGGCCCAGCGGCAGCCCGCCCGGGTCAGAAGGCGCGCCGCCTCCTGCTGGAGGACGATCCTCCCCTCCGCTTCCCAGGCGGGCAGCCGTTCGCGCCATGCAAGGCGCATCTCGGACACCAGCGCCTCGACGCGGGCGGGATCCATGCAGATCGAGAGGAACAGCGCCTTCCGATGCCGATGGGCCGGACCCTCGAGCTGCTGCACCGAGCCCTTGTCCTGCAGGAGGTGCAGCACGGTCGAGGGCATCGCCCCCACGCGGGTAAGCCCCTCCGCGCCATAGAGCAGCCGCGCGGCCGCGCTGCCGCGCAGGCAGACGACCTCGCGCAGACGCAGGCGGGTCGCCACCGCGTCGCTGTCCATCCGGTCGCACAGGTTCGAGACGAAGCGGTAGCCCTCGCTCATCAAGGCCATCGAGGCATCGATCCGCGGATCCCGCGGCATCTCCCGCAGGCTGGCGGGCGTGCCGGGCTCCTCTGGCCTGCGGCCCTCATCTGTTGTCATGCGTGTATCCTCGCGTCTCCGGCGGCCCCGAGGGGCAGGGCCAGAATCTCAGAAGCTGGCCCCCGGACGGGGGCCAGCTTCCAATGCTGCGCAGGTCGTCCGGGAGCCGCTCAATAGGTCGCGGGCGGATCGCTTGCCGGGAAGGACTCGTCCAGCGTCTCGTCCAGCCGGTCCCAATCGCGGGGCGGATCGCGCATCGCGTCGCGTCCCGCCTGCCGCACCTCGGGATAGTGGGTGCTGCGGCGGCCGCTCATCAGATGGCGCACCGCGAGCGCCCCGAAGGCGCCCAGCACCACCGCCGAGGTGAGCATCAGGGCCGAGCCGCGGCCCTGCCGCTCATGGGTCCCAGTTTTCGCATAAGCCATTGTGGGTCCTCTCTCTTCATGCGCCCAAAGGGCTGTCACGGGGAAAACGTCCGGGCGAGGGGAGGGTTCCCGCCCAGCGTCGCCTCGCGCGGCCAGTGGCGCATCCCGCGGCAGGCCGCCACGAAACCGTCGATGTCGCTGCTCGAGCCGATCTCGATCCAACCCTCGTCCATCTTGGCCCCGAGCGCACAGGCCTCGATCAGCGGCCCCGCCCCATGGTGGGCGATGAACTTGCAATGCGCATGCGCATCGGTGAGGAAGTCCTGCGCCGCCGGGTTGGCGGCTAGCATCGCCGCATCCGAGCCCGGCAGCACCGCCACCGCGTCGAAGATCACCGACGGGCCGCCGCCCAGCTTCTCGTCCGCCGGATGAAGCGTGCCCGCGCTGTCGGTGACGCCGCCTACGCGCGGGGCCACGAGCTTCATCATCGCCCCCTCGGCCTGCAGGATCGAGCGCAGCTCGGTCAGCAGCTCGGCCTCGACGCCGTTGCCCGCCAGAACCCCGACGGTGCGGCCCGCAAAGTTCGGCGGCGGGTTCTTCAGCATGCTGAGCGCATCGGACGGCGGCAGGTCGGTGCGCGTCGGCCGTGCCGCGGGAGCGGGCTCGGGCATCTCGGTCAGGCCCAGCCCGTCGGCCACCGCCTGCGCCAGAGCGCCGTCGATGTTGAGGAGATGCGCGACGATCCGGGCGCGGATCTCGATCTCCTGACACTTCGACAGTTCGAAGACCAGCGCATCGCGGATGTGACCCTGCTCGACCGGGGTCTGGCTCAGGAAGAACTGCCGCGCCTGGCTGTAATGGTCGGCGAAGCTCTCGGGCCGGAGCCTCCGCTTCTCGCCCTCGTTGCGCACGGCGTAGCTGACATAGCCCTCGAGCGGATGGGCCCGCGGGCCCTTGCCCCAGCCGTTCGGCTCGTAGTTCACCCGACCCTTGCGGTTCGAGGTCTGCATGTGCCCATCCTGCTGGAAATTGTGGACGGGGCAGCCACGCGGGGCGTTGATCGGCAGCTTGGTGAAGTTGGGGCTGCCCAGACGCTTGAGCTGGGTGTCGAGGTAGGAGAAGTTCCGTCCCTGCAGCAGCGGATCGTCGGTGAAGTCGATGCCGGGCACCACGTTCTGGGTGCAGAAGGCCACCTGCTCAGTCTCGGCGAAAAAGTTATCCACGACGCGGTCCAGCGTCAGCGTGCCGACGATGGTGAGGGGTACGAGCTCTTCCGGGATGATCTTGGTGGGATCGAGCACATCGAAGTCGAAGCGGTTCGCGAACTCTTCGTCGAAGATCTGCAGGCCCAGCTCCCATTCTGGGAAATCGCCGGCGGTGATCGCTTCCCAGAGGTCGCGGCGGTGCCGGTCGGGGTCGGCGCCGTTGATCTTCAGCGCCTCGTCCCACAGCACCGACTGCATGCCGAGCTTGGGCTTCCAGTGGAACTTGACGAAGCTCGACTGGCCTTCGGCATTGATGAAGCGGAAGGTGTGGACGCCGAAGCCCTCCATGAAGCGGAAGCTGCGGGGGATGGCACGATCCGACATCTGCCACATGACCATGTGCATCGACTCGGGCGTGAGCGAGATGAAATCCCAGAAATTGTCGTGCGCCGACTGGGCCTGAGGGAAGCCGCGGTCGGGCTCGGGCTTCACGGAATGGATGAGGTCCGGGAACTTGATCGCATCCTGAATGAAGAAGACCGGGATGTTGTTGCCGACGAGGTCCCAGTTGCCTTCATCGGTATAGAATTTCACCGCGAAGCCGCGCACGTCGCGGGCAAGGTCCACCGACCCCTTGGAGCCCGCCACCGTCGAGAAGCGGACGAAGGTCTCGGTGATCTTGCCTTCCTTCTGGAAGGGGGCGGCGCGGGTGATTTCGGGAATGGCCTTGGTGCATTCGAAGAGCCCGTGCGCGCCGAAGCCGCGGGCATGGACCACGCGCTCCGGGATCCGCTCATGGTCGAAGTGGAAAATCTTTTCGCGGAGGATGAAATCCTCGAGCGCGGTCGGTCCCGGCGCGCCGCTCCTGAGCGAATTCTGGTTGTCGGCGATGGTGACGCCCTGGGCCGTCGTCAGACGCTCGTCCCCTTCGCCGGCGTGCTGGTGGAACTCGCCGCCCGCGCCGTAGTCCGACACGAGGTTTTCGAAACTGCCGGAACGGGCGGCAGGTTTGTCTTCGGCCATCTGGCTCTCCTTGACAGGGGGAACGGCTGGAGTCTGTGCGGGGCGCGTCTCATCCGGCGCGCCCCGGCAGGATTGCGGCCCGGGCGAGGATCGACCGGGCCGCGATGGGCGTCGGGCGGCGTTACTGCGGCTTGAACGAGGTCACGAACGAGCAGGCCTGCGTCCAGACCGAGGCATCGCCCGGAGAGGCGGGCGCGTCGGACGCGTTCGTCGTGTCCTCAGGAACCGGGGCCGGGGTATCCGTGCCGCCGAGATCCTCGCCGGTCGTCCCGGCCTCATCGGCATCCGGCGTCAGCGAGCCGCCGATGCCGCCGGACGAGGCGCCGCCCATGGAACCCGCGTCCATCAGATAGGCCTGACAATCGCGCACGGCGCGCTCCCTGGCCTCGGGGTCGAGCGCGGCCCACCGCTTTTCCATCTCGTCGGTCGCTCGGAGCGAAGTCATCGCCGCATCCTCGAAGAACACGTCGCGCACATCGTCGGACCAGGTCTGCTGGCTGATATCCTTGATGCTGCCCGTGCCGGTCTCGGGAGCTACCGGCCGGGTGGGATCCATCCCGTCCGCGCCGCTCTGTGCAAAGCCCGGGGCCGCGGCCAGGGCGAGGAGGCTCGCGGTGAAAGCAATCTTTCTCATCGACAGTCTCTCCATTCGTGAACATCACCGGTCCCGCAGCGTGTGCGGGGTTGCGGAAGGAACGGCAGCGGCGGACGAATGTTCCGGGAGGCGGATGTCACACCGGCGTCAGACCGCGCAGGAAGGGGGGCAGATGGAGGGGCAGGCAGCCTGTTTCGCGCGCGAGGCGCCCGCGGTGGCGGTCGATCTTCTGGGGGCGCATCTGCAGGTGCGCGGCGTGGGCGGACGGATCGTCGAGACGGAGGCCTATACGCCGGACGATCCGGCGTCGCACAGTTTCCGCGGACCCACCCCGCGCAATGCGGCGATGTTCGGGCCGCCGGGCTGCGCCTATGTCTATCTGTCCTACGGCATCCATCTCTGCCTCAACGTGGTCTGCGCGCCGGGCCATGCCGTGCTGATCCGCGCTCTGGAACCGACGGAGGGTCTGGCGCAGATGGCGGCCCGGCGCGGCACCGATGTCGCGCGGCTCCTCTGTTCCGGGCCGGGCCGGATCGGTCAGGCGCTGGGTCTGACACTGGCCGACGATGGCACCGCCTTCGGCACGCGGGGCTTTGCGGTGCGGTGGGGTGCGCCGGTGGCGGCAGGCGAGATCCTGTGCGGCCCGCGCATCGGCATCAGCCGGGCGGCGGACATGCCCTGGCGCTTCGGCCTGCGCGGCTCTCCCTGCCTCAGCCGCAGGTTCTGAGGCGGAACAATCCCGCCCGGCGGCTCTTGGAAGGAAGGGGCGCGCGCTGCGCCCGCAGGAGAGGAGGATGCGATGACGAACGACCTGCAACTCGGCCCGAACGATCCGCCGGCTCCGGACCCGATGCCCGAGCCGAATCCCTATCCCGATCCGATGCCCGACCCGGATCCTATCCCGCCCGGCGATCCGGACATGCCGAACCCGGGCGAGGAGACGCCCCCGATCTACAGCTGAGGCATGCCGGAGGGTTGCGACATGAAAAAGGCTCCGGTCTGTGACCGGAGCCTTCTGCTTTTCAGGACAGCCTCAGAAGCCCGAGCCTGCAACCTTGGGGCCGGACGTGCCGGGACTCTTGGTCGTGGAGTCGGTCGAGCCCGTCGAGCCCGCGCCAGCCGAGGACATGCCGGTCGAGGATTTGTCCGCCTCCTTGCCGTGAAGCACGGGCTCCACCTGAGCCTTCGCCTCGCTGGCCGCCGCATCGGCGACGCGTCCCACCTTCGAGGCCAGCGTCTCGCCCTTCTCGGGCACCAGACCTTCGTCGCGCGCCGCGGCGATGGTGGCGTCGTAGGTCTCGCGCGCGGCCTTCATCGCCCGCTCGCGCAGCTCCCACGACGAAGCCTTCGCCTCGTCCCAGAGCTCGTCGCTGGTGCGGCCCATCCACTCGTCCTCGGTGCGCGTCCGGGGAAGCGCGGCCCCGATCACGGCGCCGAGCGCCACGGCCGCGGCACCCACGAGCAGGGGCTGCTGCTCCATGCCGTGGCTCATGCTGTCGCGCATCTGATGCGCGCCGTGGGACGCGCGGTCGCGCAGATGCCCGGCACGGTCGCGCAGATGCGCCGATCGCTCGCCGAGATCGTCGCGCCAGTGGCCGGCACGATCATAGGCATCCTCGCGCATCCGACCGGCGCGGTCGTAGACATCGTCGCGCAGGCTGCCCGCGCGGTCACGCGCGTCGCCGAAAGTTTCGGCCACCTTGTCCGTCGCGGAATGGGCCGCGCGGCTCACGCTGTCGGCAGCGTCGCTCACCGCATGCTTGACGCGCGAGACCACGCCCTCGCCCCGGTCCGAACGATAGGAGGCGCCACCGCCGTAGGGCTCGTAGGACCGGCGGGCGGGGCCGTAGTCGCTCCGGTAATATTCTTCGCGGTCATAGGCGCTGACATGGCGCGAGCGGCTCGAGGAGCCGCCGAAGGCGAGCCACGCCAGACCCACCCCGATGAGGCCCAGAGCCACCGGATTGTCGCGCACCTGCCGGCCGGCGGAATGCATCACGCCCCGCAGATCCTCGACGCCCACGAAATTCGCGAGATCGTCGACGACCTGATTGACGGACATCCGCTCCTTCAGCGCGTCGAGAGTGCTTTCGACTCGCGCGCGGTTCTCTTCCACTTCACGTTCGATCTTGTCGGCATTCATCAGATCTGCTCCCGTGCAAGCCGCACGTCGCGGCTGGTCTGTTCGATGGTGCGCTCCGGCACCAGATTGGCGGCGCTCATGTCCTTGCGGCCTCGGGCGATCAGCAGCCCGCCGATCACGGCCAGGACGGCGCCAACGATGAGGGCGGCCCAGGCAGGACCGACCCAATGGGCGAGGAGGACGACCAGCGCCTGCACCAGCACCAGAAGCGCCACGAGGAGGAGGATCCCCCCCGCAGCGATCATCTCGGCGCCGACGGCCATGCTGCGTCCGGCCTCGGCAACCTCCGCGCGGATCAGGCGGCTCTCGCTGCGCACGAGCCCGGTGACATCCCGCACGAGGTCGGACAGAAGATCGCCCAGCGAGCGATCCTCCGGCATACCGCGCTTAGGAGCCTCCATCTTTACCTCCCGACGTCGGGCCCGAGCCAAGGGGCTTCACGCTGGCGGCGGTGGGAGCCATCCCTGTGCTGCGGGCCGTGGCCTCGTTGGCGCTCCCGGGCCGAGGCGGCTCCGTGCCCGGCATCGCAGCGCCGCCCGGGGCGCTGAAGGGTGCGGCGCCGGGCCGACCGGCCATCGCGGGGCGGTTCTGGCCGCCGACATCGTGCGGCTTCGCGCCGAGAGGCTCGTGCGACGCGCGCTCGTGGGCAGAGCTGCCCGGGGCCGCACCGCGCCAGCGGTCGGCTCGCATCGCGTCGCCCTCATCCCAGTCGCGCCCACGCGGACGGTTCGACGAGGAGACGAGGAAGCGGCCGATGGCGAGGCCCGCGAACAAGGCGCCGCCCACGAAGAGCGCCGGGTTCTCGCGGCCGAAGCGCGCGACCGACCGGGTCATGTCTTCCGCCGAGCGGTGGCGCATCCGGTCCGCCATGTCGTCGAGCGTGTGGATCGCGCGATGGATCATCTGCGGCGGGGCAGGGGCATCGTCGCGCTTTTCCGCTTCCTCGGCACCCTTGCGCATCGACTGGGCGATGCCGTGGATGCTGTCGCACAGATCCTCCTTGCGGCGGTCCATCTCATCCAGCACGAGGCGCGAGACGCTGGAGCGAGCCCGGTTTGCCTCCTCGCGGGCACGGCCCGCGGCGCCGTGAAGACGCTCGCGGGCATCGTCCATCTCGCGGCGAGCGGCCTCTCGTGCGGTGTCGGTGAAGCCCGGACGGCCTGACGGATCCGAGGCTGTCCCCGAGCCGGTCATGTTCTTGTCGGTCTGCATCCTGATCTCCTCGCATTTCTGCGGCCGGAGGCGCGCTCGGCGCCCGGTTCCGGCCTGTGTCGCCCAGAAACAGGCGCCGCCCGCCATTTGTTCCGCGCCTCCGGATGGGCTCGAAGGGCGTCGGGGACCGGCCTTCCGGATGGGAACCAACTCCCGCCGGATCCGGTTGCTTCGCCAACGCATTGCAGATCAGGAGGGCCGAATGGCCGATACGAAACTTGCTCAGACCGATCCGAAGGCCGCGCTCTGGAAGCAGCTCGGCAAACTCCGCGCCGGGATGCTCGGCGTCGAGGGTTCGGGCCAGCACATGCAGCCGATGTCGCACCATTGCGACGAGGCGGCCGCGAAGCTCTGGTTCCTGACCAAGCGCAGCACCGACCTCTTCCGCGCCATCGGCCCGTCGAGCACGGCGCATTTCTGCATCATCGCGCATGACGAGGATTTTCATGCCTGCCTCTCCGGCCATATCGCCGAAGAGACGGATCGCGCGAAGCTGGACGAGATGTGGAATCCCGTGGTCGCGGCCTGGTTCGAGGGCAAGGACGATCCCGACCTCGTGATGGTCTCGGTGAAGCTGCGCAGCGCGGCGATCTGGGCCTCGACCAGTTCGACCGCGCGCTTCGCCTACGAGATCGCCAAGGCCAATGTGACCGATAGCGATCCCGAGGTGGGCGTCCACAACGTCGTGACCTTCGCCTGATGCAGCGGCGGGCCCGCGCTGCGGAGGCTCGCCGCGAAAATTATGCCGCTCACGGGAACCGGCGCGCCAGAGCGCACGTTTAGCGGGCAAGAGGGAGGTTTAAATGGCATATATGTTCGGAATCATCGTCTTCCTGGCCATGCTGGCTGTCTGCTGGTTCGGCTTCATGGCCGCGGAGCGTCAGGCGGGCCGCCTTCACGCCGCGACCGCCCGGTCTCGCGACGCGGAGCCCGCGCACGGCGCAACGCCTTCGGCGCATCGGGATCAGTCGCCCGCCCCGGCGGCCCACCGGGATCAGGCTGCCGCCGCTCAGTCTTCCAGCGCGCAGCGGATCATGGAGGCGGACACGTCCACGAAAGCCGGTGAGTCCAAGGCCGGCTCTTCGGCCGCAGGGACGTCGAAAGAGGTCTGACGGACCCGTGCCCGGCCCACATCCGGGCACGTTTGCCCGGGCATATGCCCCATGCCCGGACAGTGCGGAGCGCAGCCTTCCCCCGGAGGCTGCGCTCCGGTCATTTTAAGACCATGAGGCGCGCGAAGGACTTGACGGAGAGCAGCCTGTCCGATGGCGGCCCCTCCGTCAAATGGCCGTGGCTCCTCCGCCGAACCTGCGCCCGCAGCCGGGATGCTGCAACGGACCGTTCCGTTACCCGAGATGAAGGGTTCTCGTGCGTCCCGAGGTGTGCGGTCCATGGACCCTCCGGGCTCGCCCGGTAAGCCCCCCACAGGCGGGCCGGGCAGGCCTCTGCTCCGCCGGTTGGCGCGCCGCTTCGGGCCTGATACTCTGCGGGCCGTGAAGAGTTCGGGGGATGTGCCGGTGACGGAAGACGAAAACGATGGTGCGGTGGATGCAGGCCGAACCGAGAAGCTGGTGATGGTGGCGGCGCTCGGGGTGATCGAGCGGGGGCTCCTGATCCTCGTGGCGCTCATGACCCTTGCGGCGACCTCGGTCGAGATCCTGTCCATCGTCGAACGCCGGAGCGTCAACCTCGGCGACATTCTGCTGATGTTCCTCTACACGGAGGTCATCGCCATGGTCGCGGTGTTCTACACCGGCAAGGGCCTGCCCTTCGTCTATCCGATCTTCATCGCGATCACGGCGCTCGCGCGGCTGATCGTGCTGCAGGGCAAGGACATGGACCCCCAGAACATTGTGCTGGAAGCCTCGGCCATCCTGCTTCTTGCCATCGCCGCCGTCGTGCTGCTGCGCTTCGCGCGGCGATAGGCTCAGGCCGCGCTGCGGGCGGCCTCCGGGAAGAGGGCCGCCATCGCGCCGGCCTCCGCCGCGCAGATCCCGCGCTCGGTGATGAGGCCCGTGACCAGCGAAGCCGGCGTCACGTCGAAGGCCGGATTGCGGGCGCTGGTGCCGTCGGGAGAGATCTGTACCGAGATCACCGACCCGTCCGGCGCCTTGCCCTGCACATGGGTCACCTCGGCGCCCGAGCGCTCCTCGATCGGGATCTCCGCCACCCCGTCCCGGACCGTCCAGTCGATGGTGGGCGAGGGCAGGGCCACATAGAAGGGCACGCCGTTTGCCTTCGCCGCCAGCGCCTTGAGATAGGTGCCGATCTTGTTGCAGACGTCGCCCTGCGCGGTGGTGCGGTCGGTGCCGACGATCACGAGATCCACCTCGCCGTGCTGCATCAGATGGCCGCCGGCATTGTCCACGATCAGATCGTGGCTCACCCCGTGCGAGTTCATCTCCCAGGCGGTCAGCAGCGCGCCCTGATTGCGGGGCCGGGTCTCGTCCACGAACACATGGACATCGATCCCCGCCTCGAGCGCATGATAGATCGGCGAGGTGGCGGTGCCCCAGTCGACGGTGGCGAGCCACCCCGCGTTGCAGTGGGTCAGGATGTTGACCCGGCCGCGCTTCCGCTCGGCGATCTCGCGGATGAGCGTCAGGCCGTGCGCGCCGATCCGGCGGTTGATCTCCACATCCTCGTCGCAGATCTCGGCCGCACGGCGCGCGGCCGCGGCTGCCCGCTCGGAGGGGGGCAGGGGCGCCAGCAGGCGGCGCATCTCGTTCAGCGCCCAGCGGAGGTTGATCGCCGTGGGCCTCGTCTCGTGCAGCACCTCCCAGGTCTCGGCGAGCGAAGCATCGGACGGATCCTCGGCCATCTGCACCGCCATCCCCCAAGCGGCGGTGGCCCCGATCAGCGGCGCGCCGCGCACCCACATGTCCC
This sequence comes from Cereibacter sphaeroides 2.4.1, assembly GCF_000012905.2. Taxonomy (NCBI): domain Bacteria; kingdom Pseudomonadati; phylum Pseudomonadota; class Alphaproteobacteria; order Rhodobacterales; family Paracoccaceae; genus Cereibacter; species Cereibacter sphaeroides. The sequence goes on from NC_007493.2 coordinate 1,016,590, forward strand.
GGATCGCGGCCGCGAACTCCGCACGCGTGCGCAGCGGCACGATCCGCAGCTCGTGCGGCAGCCAGCGCTGGTCGATGATGCGGACCTCGCCCGCCTCGCACCAGATCGAGCGGAAAGGGGTGCCGTTGATCTTCACGGAATGCCTCCGGGTCAGTCGTGAGGGTGGAACGCGCCCAGAAGGCCCCGCCCATGGGCCGAGGTCAAGAGAGGCGCCGCTGCTTGCGACGATCCCGCGCGGGTCGGGGTGTCAGTTCACCTTGCGCTGCGGCAGGAAGGGCAGCGGGGCCACCGGCACGCCGTCCTCGATCAGGCGGCGCGCCTCCTCGGGCTTGGCCTCGCCATAGATCGCCCGCTCGGGCGCGTCGCCCTCGTGGATCTTCCGGGCTTCGGTGGCGAAATTCATGCCGACATATTCCGAATTCTCCTCGACCTGCCGGCGCAGGGCGCGGAAGGCCTCCTCCATCTGCGAGGCGGGGGCGGAGAGGGGCTTCGGCGGCGGCGCGGCAGCAGCCTTGCGCGCGGGGCGCACCGACGGGGCCATCAGCACCTTCTCGACCGACGAGGAGCCGCAGACGGGGCAGGCGACCCGGCCAGCGGCCAGAAGGTCGTCGAAGGCGTCCGACGACTGGAACCAGCTTTCGAAGCCGTGGTCCTCGGGACATCTGAGAGAATAGCGGATCATTCGGAGCACCGGAGCGGAGCCGCCGTCCTGCGGCTCCTCATCCTGTCAGGTAAAGGTGGATCCCGCGAGGTTCAATAGTCGCCCAGCGGCAATCCGTCGTCGCGTTCGGGGTCGGGCTCGGGGGCGGGATCGAAGCGCACGAGGATCTCGCGCAGCCCGGGTTCCGCCACCTTGCGCGCGGCCTTGTCCGGCGTGAACCACTTGCGCTTGCGCTGACCGCGCTCGGGAAAGACGTCCGACATGTCCTCGACCGCCAGCGGGAACACCACGACCTCGCAGGCGATGCTGGCGGCGTTCCTGGCGATCTTCTGGTAGGTGAAGCGGCCGAGGGGCTGCGGCGCGATCTCGCCCTGAATGCCGGCCTCTTCCCAGGCTTCCTGCGCGGCCGAGTCCGCATCGTCGAGGCCCTCGATGCGGCCGCCCTTCGGGATCACCCAGCGGCCGGTATCGCGGCTGGTGATGAGCAGCACCTGGAGCTCGCCCCCCTCGAGACGCCAGCAGATGGCGCCGCACTGCGGCCGGACCTCGCCGGATCCGTTGCTGGTCAGCCCGATATGACGGCCTTCGCCCATATGCCTCTCCCGCCGGGCCTAGGGCCCGGTCTCATCTTGGTCGGTGTCTCGCGTCGATTTCTCGTTCTGCCCAATTTAGGGGCGGCAGCCGCCTTATCAACGTTCACAGCCACCGCACGTTCGGGAACTGTCGCACGCATCGGCGCGCGGGCGCAAATCAAACGGGGCAAATCGTCGCGCATTTGACGTATTTCGTTCGCCGCCTATGCTTCAGCAGCAGGCGGAGTCCGAGGGGGCCCGCTCCGCGCGCCTCCGGCAGAGGCGCCTCGTGCCGGGACAATGCCATGACCGTCCGTCCGCACCTTGCGCTCGCCTTTGCCTGTCTCGCCGGGCCCGCCCTCGCCGCGGGGCCGCCGCCGGTCACCTTCGACTCGATCGACGGCGGGCAGATCCGCCTCGACGAGCTGCGTACGGCAGGCCCGGTGCTGGTGGTGAACACGGCCTCGCTCTGCGGCTTCACCCCGCAATACGACGATCTTCAGGCGCTCTGGGATCGCTACCGCGACGCGGGGCTGACGGTCCTCGCCGTGCCGTCGAACGATTTCAAGCAGGAGCTGGACGATGCGGGCGCGGTGCGCGACTTCTGCGCCACCAACTTCGACCTGACACTGCCCATGACCACCATCACTCCGGTGACGGGGGCCGAGGCCCATCCCTTCTACCGCTGGCTCGCAGAGGAGCATGGGGTCGAGCCGCGCTGGAACTTCCACAAGGTTCTGATCGACCGTGACGGGGATCTGGTGGCGAGCTGGTCCTCGCCGGTGCGGCCGACGGACCGCGAGATCGTGGGCCGGATCGAGGCGCTCCTGCCGTGAGGCCGGCAGAGTGACCCAGACCGCCGCCGTGGCCTTTCCGGCCGCGCCTCTCTACATCGGCTCCGAGATCTATCGCCGGTCGAGCTACGGTGGCAGGCATCCGCTGCGCGTGCCGCGGGTCTCGACCGTGACGGATCTCGGCCGCGCGCTCGGCTGGCTGCCGGCTGCCAGCTTCCGCACCGCGCCGCGGGCCAAGCCCGCCGCCCTCACCCTCTGGCACGATCCGGCCTATGTGGCGGCGTTGGCCGCGGCCGAGGCGGGGCTTGCCGCGCCCGAACTGCTGGCCGCCCACGGGCTCGGCACGCTCTCGAACCCGGTCTTTCCCGAGATGTTCCGCCGGCCCGCGACCGGCGCGGGGGGCGTCATGCTCGCGGCCGAACTGCTGCGCGGCGGCGGCGCGATCCATGTGCCGGGCGGAGGCACGCACCACGGGATGCGCGACCGGGCGAACGGCTTCTGCTATCTGAACGACCCGGTGCTGGGGATGCTGGTCCTGCGCCGGATGGGGCTCCGGCGCATCGCCTATGTCGATATCGACGCCCATCATCCCGACGGGGTGGAGGCGGCCTTCGCGGGCGATCCCGAGGTGCTCCTGATCTCGGTGCACGAGGAGGGGCGCTGGCCCTTCACCGGTGCGCTCGAGGACGAGGGCGGCGGCACCTGCTTCAACCTGCCGGTGCCGCGCGGGTTCAACGACACCGAGATGCGGGCGGTGCTCGAGGAGCTGATCCTGCCGCGGCTCGCCGCCTTCCGCCCCGAGGCTGTGGTGCTGCAATGCGGGGCCGATGCGCTGGAGGAGGATCCGCTGTCGCGGCTCTCCCTCTCGAACAACGCTCATTTCGAGGTGGTGGCGGCGCTGCGTCCGGTGGCGCCGCGCTTTCTCGTGCTGGGCGGCGGCGGCTACAACCCCTGGTCGGTCGGTCGCTGCTGGGCGGGCGTCTGGGCCACGCTGGCGGGCCACGAGATCCCCGACCGTCTGCCGGAGGCGGCGCGCGCGGTGCTGGCGGGCCTCGACTGGGGCGGGGGCGGGCGTCCTCCGCCGGCGCCCCCGCTGATCGAGACGCTGCGCGACGCGCCGCGGGAGGGGCCGGTGCGGCCGGAGATCCGGGAGAGGCTCGCCCGCCTCGCGCGGCGATGATCCGCGCCTTCGTCGCCCTCGACCTGCCCGCCGAGGTGCGCTCGGCTCTGGCCGTCCAGCAGTTCCTGCTGCCGCTGCCGCGCAAGGTCGAGCCCGAGAGCTTCCATCTGACGCTCCTCTTTCTGGGCGAGGTGCCCGAGCCGGTGCTCGAAGCGGCCCACGAGGAGTTCGAGACCATCGTCCGGCCGCCCTTCGGGCTGGAGGTGGCGGGGCTCGGCCTGTTCGGCGGCGAGCGGCCCCGCGCCGTCTGGGCGGGCCTCCGGCCCTCGGACCCGCTCGCGCGCCTTCAGTCCAGGATCGAGCGCGCGGCGCGGGTTGCGGGGATCGAGCCCGAGCGCCGGCGCTTCGTGCCCCATGTCACCCTCGGCCGCTTCGCGCCGCCGCCCCCCGAGGAGCGCTTCCGCCTCGAACGGGCGGTGGCGGAGGGTGCCTCCTTCCGCGGCGGCGGCTTCGAGGTCACGCGCTTCGTCCTCTACCGCTCGCATCTGGGGCCGAAGGGGGCGCGCTACGAGGAGCTCGCCTCCTATCCGCTGCGCGGGGGCGCTCCTTAGGACGGGGCCCTTAGTAGTAGTTGCCCATGAAGGGGTTGTGATCGAGGAAGATGTGGGTCGAGGTGATGGCGCCGTAGAGCGCGAGGCCGATGCCCACCAGCACCGCATCGCGGCGGAGCGGACCGGGCGGCGGGCGCACCCATTCCCCCTCCTGCGCATTGATGAGCAGGATCGACCCCGCCGCCCAGAGCCACATGCTGCCGAAGAGCAGGATGGCCGCCAGATCGCCGTTCACGAGGAGATGTGCCGTGGCCCAGATCATCGTGGCGAGGAACTGCGGATGCCGGATGCGCGTCCAGATCACGCCCTTCAGCACGCCTGCGCCGAGGAGCACGATCGCCACGAGCATGAGCAGGTTGTTGAGATAGCCCGTGTCGGGGAGGGGCACATAGACCGGGACGTAGTCGGCGGTCCGGTAGCCGTAGATCATCAGCACGAGGCCCGCGGTGATGATGAGGGTGACGAGGCCCTTTCCCGGATCGCCCATCCGGGCGCGGAGGTCGGGGAAGACCCGCTTGAACAGATGGCCTGCGACCCAGAGGAAGATCCCGAGCGTCAGGAGGATCATGGCACGATAACTCCGGCAGACTGACAAGATGCGGGAGGATGCATCCGGACCTGTAAAAGTTCCCTTTTCCGCCGACTGTCGTTGGGTCAACCAGGGGAAGCGCGCCCTGCGGTTGCAGGCGGCACCGGCGCGCGTCCGCCGGGCGTGTCGGCCGGGGGGCTGCCGACGGAGCGCCCGGAGAGGGGGCGGGATGGGGGAGGGGGGCGCTGGCTGCGTCCGGCGCGTGGGGGCGCTGCCCCCACACCCCCGGGATATTTGAGCCAGAATGAAAGGGAGGGGATGGGGGTGTCGCCCGGGTCAGGCGGGGCGGGTGAGCCGGTCGAGCGCTGCGAGAATGGGGGTGGGATCCGTGGCGCGCGGCTGGGCGTGGGCGGCGGCTATGAGCGCCTGTTGGCGCTCGGGCGTGAGCCGGGCCAGCGCCGCGCCCAGATCTTCGGCCGAGCTCACGGGCAGGGCGGCGCCGGCCGCGTCGAGCGCTGCGAAGACCTCGGCGAAATTGTGGATCGAGGGACCGTGGACCAGCGCCGATCCCGCCTCCATCGGCTCGAACGGCGTATGGCCGCCGCGCGGCGCGAGTGTGCCGCCGATGAAGGTCGCGCCGCAGAGCCCGTACCAGAGCCCCATCTCGCCCAGCGTGTCCGCGACATAGATCGGCGCGTCGGGCGTGTCTCCGCGCGAGCGGAGGCGGGCGTCGATCCCTTCAGTCCGGGCCAGGGCCAGAATCTCGGGGCCGCGCTGCGGATGACGGGGCGCGATCACCAGAAGGTCGAAGAGGTCGCGGGCGCTGCGGAAGGCCTGCAGCACCGCGGCCTCCTCGCCCTCGTGGGTCGAGGCCGCGAGCAGGCAGCGTGCCCGCGGCGGCGCGGGAAAGGGGGGCGTCGCGGGCAGGGCGGGGCGCACGCCCGCCTTCAGGAGGAGCCGCGGGCCGAGACGCTCCGGCGAAAGGCCCGCCGCGACGAAGCGCCGCTCGGAGGCCGCGTCCTGCGCCGAGAGCCAGCCGATCGCGCCGAGCATCTGCCGCAGGAGCCCGGGCGCAACCCTTCCCCAGCGCCGCGCCGAGCTTTCCGACAGGCGCGCGCCGATGGCGAGCACCGGGATGCCGCGGGCGGCGCATCCGGCGAGCCGCTCGGGCCAGAGCTCGTTCTCGAGGAGAAGGAGGGCCCGCGGCCGCCAGTGGGTGAGGAAGCGGTGGACAGCGCCCGGGCTGTCCCAGGGCGCGAGGCGGGCGTCGGTGCGGGGCAGGCCCCAGCTTCGGACCATCGTCCGCGCCGTGGGATTGTTGCAGGTGACGATCAGGCTTGCGGACGGATCGCGCGCCAGCAGTTCCTCGAGCAGCCAGCGCGCGGAGGTGATCTCGCCGTTGCTCGCGCCATGCAGCCAGATCGGGCGGCCTGCACCCGGATCCAGAGCCAGCCGCTCCCTCAGCTCGTGCGCGACGCCCCGGCCGCGCAGGCGGCGGAGGAGGACGCCCAGAACGAGGCCGGGCAGCAGGAGGCGGAGAAGGAGGCGGTAGAGCGTCACGCGGGTCCATCCCTTGGGTCGCGCGACTTGTCGCCGGGAACCGCGCTCCGCGCAAGCCTGGTCGCCGCCGAACTGGCAGATTAGAATTGATCTAAGTCAAAGGTATCGGGTTGGAATCGTTCTAGCCTCCGGTCAATGCGTATCGATTGCACAGGAGACCGACCATGCGCCTGACCCTCACCGTCCTGATCGCGACGACGGCCCTCGCCGGCGCGGCTCAGGCCGACGCCCTCCGGGACAAGGCTCTGGGATATTTTGCCCCGCTGCCCTCGACGGTTCCGGCCGTGAAGGACAACCGCATCACCCCGGAGAAGATCGAGCTCGGCAAGGCGCTCTTCTTCGATCCGCGTCTGTCGGCCTCGGGCGTCTTCTCCTGCTATTCCTGCCACAACCTCACCACGGGCGGCGACGACAACCTCGAGACCTCGATCGGCCACGGCTGGCAGAAGGGGCCGCGGAACGCGCCCACCGTGCTCAATGCGGTGCTGAACGAGGCGCAGTTCTGGGACGGGCGGGCCGACGACCTGAAGGCGCAGGCCAAGGGGCCGGTGCAGGCGGGCGTCGAGATGGCGAACACGCCCGGGCAGGTCGAGGTGACGCTGAAATCCCTGCCGCAATATGTCGACTGGTTCGCCGCCGCCTTCCCGGGCGAGCCGGAGCCCACCAGCTTCGACAACATGGCCAAGGCCATCGAGGCCTTCGAGGCGACGCTCATCACGCCTGCGCCCTTCGACGCCTTCCTGAACGGCGACGATGCGGCCCTGACCGAGGATCAGCGGGCGGGACTCGATCTCTTCATCGACAAGGGCTGCTCGACCTGCCACTCGGGCGTGAACGTGGGCGGGCACGGCTACTATCCGTTCGGCCTGATCGAGAAGCCCGGCGCGGACATCCTGCCCGAGGGCGACAAGGGCCGTTTCGCGGTGACGGCCACGGTGGACGACGAATATGTCTTCCGGGCGGCGCCGCTGCGCAACGTGGCGGTCACGGCGCCCTACTTCCACTCGGGCAAGGTGTGGGACCTGAAGACCGCCGTCACGATCATGGCCGAGAGCCAGCTCGGCGAGACGATGAGCGATCAGGAGGTGGGGCAGGTCGTGGCCTTCCTCGAGAGCCTCACGGGGACCATGCCGCCGGTCACGCTGCCGGTGCTGCCGGCCGAGACGGCAGGCACGCCGCGCCCCACGGCCGAGATCCGGGTCGAGTGACCGGACGTCCCGTCTGAAGGGCAAGGGCGGTCCCGCGGGGCCGCCCTTTCTCTCTACGCGGATCTGGTCTGCCGTCAGGGGCGGCGGAGCCGGCTCAGGGCCTTCGAGAGCGCCGCCGTCGCCCGGTAGGTGCGGGTGCTGCCGCAGACGACGTAGCGCGGATGGACGGTGCCGCCGAAGCCGGTGAAGAACACCCGGTTGCCGCGGGTGTAGAGGCCGTCGAAATCGAAGATCAGCCCCATCCGGTTGGCATGGCGGATCGCTTCCCAGAGGAGGAGGCTCGTCGCGCCGTGATCCTCGCCCCGCGAGCGGGTGGCGAGCAGATAGTAGCAGGAGGTCGCGTCCCAGATGGTGAAGATCGCCGCTGCAAGGCCGCCATCCGGTCCCGTGGCCGAGAGGATGCGCCCGCGGCCGCGCTCGAGCGCCGCGGTGCAGACGCGCACGATCTCGTCCGTCTCGTAGTAGCTCTCGTGGCCGGCCTCATCCACATTGCGCCGGTAGCAGGCGGCGAAGTCGCGCGGGTCGAGCGTGTCGCTCACGCAGTGCTTCTCCTGCGCGCGGCGGATGATGTTGCGGGTCTTGTCGCGCATCCCGGCCCAGATCGCCTGCTCGCAGCCGGGCGCGATCTCGAAGGTGAAGTTGACCAGCATGTGCAGCCCGGCCTCGGCATGGACCATCGTGTCGGTCACGCCCCGGTGCATCCGCATGTAGAGATTGCCGGTCGGCGGCAGCTGTTCGTGCAGCTCGCGCACGATCTGCGCCTCCTTCAGCGCGCGGTTGGCCCGGGCGCCGGGGCCCGGCGCCACCGCCGGCCCGAGGAAATGCGCGAATTTCGGCATCTCGCAGGAGGTCTGGCCGAAGGGCTTGCGCAGGATCATGTAGGGCAGCCGGCCCACGATGCGGTTGTCGGCCCGCACCAGCGTCTCCGACCAGCCGTCCGGGGCGGAGGCGTCGAGCCACCAGGCCTCGTGGAAGATGGTGGGTGCGAGCGGGTCGTGAAGGCCGCTCGCGGCGCCCGCAGGAGCGGGGCGCGGAACGGGCTTCGCCCGGGCGTTCTTGAAAATGCTCAGATCCATAAATCTCGTCCCGTTATAAAATGACGGCAATCTCTAGGGGCGATCTTACACATCTTCCGCGGGAGGCCGGACGGGAAAGCCGGTCTCCTGATCGTTATTACGTGGAATTGGGAGGGTCTGTGACGGACCGATCACGCCGCCGCTCCCCCGCCCGGAGGTGGGGTGCAGAGGGGTGCTGCGTCCTAGGGAGTAGGGCATATGGCCGCAGGGAGCAGGGCTCAGCCCTCCTGATGCGCGGGCCGGCGCCCCGGCACGAATCGATCCGGCGGGGGCAGGCCCCGCCGGTCAGGGTCACTTCTGAAGCTCGGTCCAGATCGCGGTGATATATTCCTGCGCCTTCGGGCTGCAGGCCGGCAGGAAGATGCCCTTGTCGGCGAACTCGGGCGGGATCACCACCTCGGGGGCGGTCTTCATGTCCTCGGGCAGGAAGTCCGCCGCGCCGGCGACACCCGGCGAGTAGCGCGCGAAGGCCGAGATCATGGCGGCATTCTCGGGCTCGAGGATGAAGTTCAGGAACTTGTAGGCCTCTTCCACATTCTTCGCATCCCGCAGCAGGGCCACGGAATCCATGAAGGTGATGAAGCCCTCCTTGGGGTAGCCATAGGCCACGTCCGGGTTGGCCAGCCGCGCCCGCATCGACGAGCCCGACCAGTTGACCGAGGCCGCCCAGTCGTTGTTCGACAGTTTCTCCGTCGCGCCGTAATCCATCGAGATCCAGTCGGGCTTGGCCGCGATCAGCAGGTCGCGCGCCTTCTTCAGCACCTCGAGATCCTCCGAGCAGGGCTCGCCGCCCGCATACATCGTGGCCAGCGCCACCACGTCGTTCATCTCGGGCACGACATTGACCTTGCCCTTCAGCTCGTCCGGCACCTCCAGCCAGACCGCCGAGGTGTTGATGTCGCCCTTGTAGACGGCCGTATTCACCGAGATCGCGGTCGTGCCCCACCGCCACGGCACCGAATACGCGCGGCCGGGATCCCAGGCCACGTCCGCCCATTCGGGGGCGATGTTGGCGTGGTTCGGGATCTTCGAGAGGTCGAGCTCGGTCAGAAGGCCCTTGTCGCGGAAGATGCCCACATAGTTGGCCGAGGGCACCACGAGGTCGAAGCCGTGGCCCCCCGCCTCGATCTTGGCCAGCGCCGTGTCGTTGCTGTCGTAATCGGTGACCGTGACCTTGATGCCGGTCTCCTTCTCGAACTTCGCGAGCAGCTCGGCGCTCGTGTAGTTGCCCCAGTTGTAGAGGTTCAGCTCCGCCGCCCCCGCGAGGCTGGTCGAGGCGAGCAGCAGGGCTGCGGCTGCGAGATGTCTCATCGGTCTCTCCTTGTTGGAAGCGCGGGTTCACTCCCGCTTTCGGGTCAGTAGGAAGAAGACGGTCAGCAGCGCCACGGTGAGGCCGAGGAGGGCGGTCGAGATCGCATTGACCTCGGGCGTGATCGCCCGGCGCATCTGGCCCAGCATGTAGGTGGGCAGCGTATCCTGCCCGGCGGATTTCACGAATTCGGTGATGACCACATCGTCGAGCGAGATGACGAAGGCCAGCATCGCGCCCGCCACGATGCCCGGCGCCATCAGCGGCAGGGTGACATGGCGGAAGGTCTGCCAAGGATTGGCATAGAGATCCGCCGCCGCCGTCTCGAGGCTGAGGTCCATCCCCTCGAGCCGGGCCCGGATCGGCAGATAGGCGAAGGGGATGCAGAAGGCGGAATGGGCGAGGATCAGATAGCCGAGCCCCGAATAGCCGGTGGCGACCTTGACGGTCGCGAAGACGATGAGGAGGGCCACGGCGGTCACGATCTCGGGCACCATCAGCGGCTGGTTGATCGCCACATAGATGAAGGTCTGGCCGCGGAAGGCGCCCCGCCTCGTGGTGCCGAGGGCCGCCATGGTGGCCGCCGACGTGGCGATGACCGAGGCGCTCGCGGCGATGACGAGCGAGCGCGCGGTGGCCGCCTGCACCTCCCGGTTGGCCCAGGCGGCCTCGTACCAGCGGAACGAGAAGCCGCCCCAGATCGAGATGGCATTGGCATCGTTGAAGGAATAGGCCACCAGAGTGAAGATCGGCGCGTAGAGCGCGAGGAAGGCCAAGCCCGCCACGAAGGTCACGCCGGGCAGGCTCGTCACGTCGAAGCTCTTACCCATGGCCGGTCCCCCGGCCCGCGGCGCGGACATAGACCAGAAGCGCCACCATCACGATGGCCAGAAGCAGCATCGAGAGCGCGGCGCCGAGCGGCCAGTTGCGGCCCTGTCCGAACTGCAGCTCGATGAAATTGCCGATCATCATGTTCTTGCCGCCGCCCAGCACCCGCGGCGTGACATAGGCGCCGAGCGAGGGGACGAAGACGAGGATCGAGCCCGCGACGATCCCGGGCTTCACCAGCGGCAGGATGATCCGCCGCAGCACCTGCCAGCGGCTCGCATAGAGGTCGTAAGCCGCCTCGAGCAGTCGCATGTCGAACCGGTCGATCGCGGCGAAGAGCGGCAGCACCATGAGCGGCAGGTAGACATAGGCCATCCCGATCAGCACCGCCGTGTCGGTATAGAGGATCTGGATCGGCCGCTCGATCAGGCCCGCACGGATCATCAGCGTGTTCAGGATGCCCTCGTTGCGGATCACCTCGTTGATGGCGAAGGTGCGGATCAGCAGGTTGGTCCAGAACGGGATGGTGATGAGGAAGAGCCAGAGCGCCCGCCGGTTCGGCGGCCGGGTCGCGATGAACCAGGCGGTGGGAAAGCCCACGGCGAAGGTGATGGCCGTCGTCATCAGGGACAGTTTCACCGAGCGCCAGAAGATCGCGAGGTGGGCGTCGGCGAGCGTCACTTCGTCCGAGAAGATGTCGCGGGTGAAGAGCACCTCGAACCAGGCCTCGGTCGAGAAGGTCCAGATCACGCCGCCATACTGGCCCTTCACGAGAAAGCTGTAGACCAGCACCACCAGCAGCGGCCCCGACGCGGCAAGGAGGAGGATCACGAGGGCCGGGGCCGACAGAAGCCAGCCCGTCCGCGCGCGCTTGGTCTTTGCCCCCATGTCAGTCCCCCAGCAGCTGCACGGCGCCCGGTGCAAAGCGCAGGCCCGCGGGCTGGCCGGGGGCGAGCCCCGGATCGCCCGAGGCGCTGCTCTGCAGGCGCGCCACCACCTCGGTCCCGTCGGCGAGGGCCAAGTGGCAGTGGGTGTCGGTTCCGAAATAGACCAGATCGCGGATCGTGGCGGGCAGGGCGCCCGGCTCGTCGGGGGCCACGAGGCGCACCTGCTCGGGGCGCACGGCGACCGTCACCCGCCCCTCGGGCCCGCCTTCGACCGCGAGCTCTCCGCCCGCATCGAGCGTGACCCGCCCGCCCGCATGGCGCGCCGGCAGGAAATTCGTCTCGCCGATGAAGCTCGCCACGAAGCGGTTGGCCGGGCGCGTGTAGATCTCGCGCGGCGGGCCGATCTGCAGGATCCGGCCCGCGCTCATCACCCCGATCCGGTCCGACATGGTCAGCGCCTCCTCCTGATCGTGGGTCACGAAGACGAAGGTGATGCCCGTCTCGTGCTGGAGCCGCTTCAGCTCGATCTGCATCTCCTTGCGAAGCTTCAGATCGAGCGCCGAGAGCGGCTCGTCGAGCAGGAGCACCCGCGGCTGCGGCGCGAGCGCCCGGGCCAGCGCCACCCGCTGCTGCTGCCCGCCCGACAGCTGCGCCACCTTGCGCTGCGCCAGCGCCTTGAGCCGGACGAGCGCCAGCATCCGCGCCGTCACCGTCTCGATCTCGGCGCGCGGCTTGCCCTGCATCCGGAGGCCGAAGCCCACGTTCTCGGCCACCGTCAGATGCGGAAACAGCGCGTAGCTCTGGAAGACCGTGTTGATCGGCCGGCGGTTCGGCGGCAGGGCGGTGATGTCGCGCCCGTCGAGCAGGATCGCGCCGGAGGTCGGCGCCTCGAACCCCGCGATCAGCCGCAGAAGCGTGGTCTTGCCGCAGCCCGAGGGGCCGAGCAGGGTGAAGAACTCGCTCCGCCGGATCCCCACCGAGACATCGTCCAGCGCGCGGACGGCCACCTCTCCCTGTCCGAAGGCCTTGACGACATGGCGGGCTTCGACGGCATCGGGTTCGCTCAAGGACGGCCTCCCATCGGGTGTGGCTTGAGGTTAGGCGGCGCCCGGGCGCGAAATCAACGGCGCGCGCAGCCTTTCGACCAAAGGGGCAGGCCTGCGCCCGATCCACGGCGCCGCCCGCTCGATTTCTGCGCAGAGCGCGATCAGCTCCTCATCGGCGCCGAAGCGGGCCGCGAGATGGACGCCGATCGGCAGGCCCCCGGCGCTCATGCCGAGGGGCAGCGAGGCCGCGGGCTGGCCCGAGGCGTTGAAGACGGCGGTGAAGGGGGAATAGGCGAAGACGCCCTCCGTCCCGTGCGCGAACCGGCCGACGCGCGCCGGCGGTTCGGCCAGAGTGGCCGACAGGAGGATGTCGATGCCCTCTCCCGTCTCCGGGTCGAAGACCGCGGCCATCTGGCGGCCGAAGGCATGGATCTGGCCCACCGCCTCGAGATAGCGCTCGCCCGGGATCTCGGCCGCGCGCCGCATCGCGCCGAGCGAGACCGGCTCGACCAGCCCCTCGGGCGCGCGGCCCTTCAGCGCCTTGCGGATGCCGAGCGCCGTGCCGCAGGCCACGATGTCGGTCCAGGCCTCCATCATCATCGCCACATCGGCGCGGGGCAGGCAGGGGCTGACCGTATGGCCCAGGCTCTCGAGCAGCCGTCCCGCCGCCTCGACCGCGGCCCGCACCTCCGGGTGGATGGGCGCGCCGGTGAAGGTCGTGTCGCAGATCCCCACGCGCAGCCGCCGCGGCGGGCGGCCGATCGCATCCGCATGGCCGCGCAGGAGCGGCGGCGCCCAGTAGGGCGCGCCGGGATCGGCGCCCGCGCAGGCGTCGAGCATGTGGGCCGTGTCGCGGACCGACCGGGTGAGGAATCCGTCGATGGCCATGCCCGCCCAGCCCTCGCCCGCATAGGGGCCGTCAGGCAGGCGCGCGCGGGTGGGCTTCATCCCGAAGAGCCCGCAGGAGGAGGCGGGGATGCGGACCGATCCGCCCCCGTCCGAGCCATGCGCCATGGCCACGATGCCCGCGGCCACCGCCGCGCCCGCACCGCCCGAGGAGCCGCCCGACGTATGCTCGAGGTTCCACGGGTTGCGGGTGGGCCCGCCGTAGACGGCCGATTCCGTGGCAGGCCCGATGCCGCCCTCGGGCGAGGTGGTCCGCCCGAAGGTCACGACGCCCGTGGCCCGGATCCGCTCGAAGATCGCCGAATCGCGCGGATAGCGCGTATCCGCCAGCAGCCGCGAGCCGTTGTGCGAGGGGAAGTCCACCGCCTCGCATCCGAGATCCTTGAGCAGGAAGGGCACGCCGCGGAAGGGCCCGTGCGGCAGGCCCCGAGCGATGCTCCGCCGCGCGGTCTCCTCCTGCACCAGCACGACGGCATTGAGCGCAGGGTTGACAGCCGCAACCGCGTCGAGGGCCGCATCGAGAAGCTCCTCGGGCGATGTGTCGCGGCGGGCCACGAGGGCCGCGAGCCCGGTGGCATCCTCGGCGCCGAAGCTGCGGAACATGTCTTTCCTCCTGCTTTTTTCCCCTCATGCTACGGTGGAGAGTCGCATCCGGTCCAGTCCTTTTTTCGCGGCTTTCCGCAAGGGGCGGCCAACCCGCCGCGGCACCGCCGCTTGACAGGGCCGTCACTTGTCATATTGAGGAACGGCTTCGGTTCCGGCGTGATGGCCGGATGAAAAGGGAACGCGGTGCGGGGAGATCTCCCCAACTCCGCGGCTGCCCCCGCAACTGTAGGCGGCGAGCGACGACCGACGGCGCCACTGGGATGTCCCGGGAAGGCCGGTCCGAGCTGCGACCCGCAAGTCAGGAGACCTGCCGGAGCGATCACCCTTTCCTGCGCGCGGGGCGCGTGCGGGAGGCGGACCATCCGCTTCAGGTGACGGTCACCGTCGGCGGAGGGGCATACCCTTTCCAAGGACATTGCAGGTCGGATCCGGGGGTCGCCCGGACGGAAGGGACAGATGAAGAAGACAGCCGCCTCGCTCCTCACCCTCATGGCCGCAGCCCCGCTGCAGGCTCAGGACATCGCTCTCGACGAGATCCTCGTCTCGCCGAGTCTCGTCGCCACCGAAACCAGCCGCACCGGCGCCACGGTGGATGTGGTCACCGCCGAGGACATGCAGGCCACGGGCGAGATCTCGGTGAGCGACCTGCTCGCGCGCCTGCCGGGCGTGTCCTACACGCGGAACGGCGGGCTCGGCGCCACGACGACGCTCCGGATCCGCGGGCTGGGCAGCGCCTATCAGGCGGTGCGGATCGACGGCATCGACGTGGCGGACGCGTCCGGAACCAAATCCGAGTTCGACTTCGGCTCGCTCACCGCCGGCGGCATCGACCGGATCGAGGTGCTGCGCGGGTCGCAATCCGCGATCTACGGCTCGGAAGCCGTGGCGGGCGTCATCGACATCGCCACCTACCGGCCGCGCGATCCGGGCGTCAGCGGGCAGCTGTCGCTCGAGGGCGGCAGCAACCGCACCTTCACCGGCGGCCTCTCCACAGGCCTTCTGACCGAGCGCGGCGAGCTGGCCTTCAGCGTGGCCCGCACCGTCTCGGACGGGATCTCGCAGGCCGCCTCGGGCACCGAGCGCGACGGGTTCGATACCACCTTCTACGCCCTCTCCGGTGCCTACGACCTGACCGAGGACCTGCGGATCGGGGCCGCCTTCATCGCGCGCGACTCCGATCTCGACATCGACGGCCCCGGCGCGGGCGGGATCGTCGACACGGACGACCGGGCGCTCAGCCGGCTGAGAGGCGGCAGGATCTTTGCGGATCTCACCCTCGGCCAGGTGCAGAGCGTGCTCGCCTATGCCGCTACCGACACGCGCCGGGAATATCCCGGCGGCTATATCGAAGTCTACGAGGGCGAACGGCGCGCGCTCTCCTACCTCGGGACGGTCGAGGTGGGGCTGGCGAGCCTCTCGTTCGGGGCTGAGCGCACGAAGGAGAGCTTCAGCAGCGACACGGATGAGGGCGATCTCACCACCGACTCCGTCTTCGGCGAGGCGCGCCTCGCGCTCTCGCCCGATCTCGATCTGTCGCTCGCGGCGCGTCGTGACGACCCGTCCGACTTCGACGGCAAGACCACCGGGCGCGTGGCGCTGGCCTGGCGGCTGGCCGACGACCTGATCCTGCGCGGCGTGGCCGGAACCGGCTTCCGCGCGCCGTCGCTCTACGAACGGTTCGGTCCCGAAGGATCCGACCGCCTCGGGCCGGAATCGAGCCGCAGCTACGAGCTCGGCCTCGAGAAGCGGTTCGGCAGCGGTGCGACCGTTCAGGCGACGCTCTTCAAGACCGATGTCACCGACCGCATCGTCTATCTGGACGGCGCCGACTTCTGCGCCTCGCCCTGGGGCTGCTACGATCAGCTGGACGGCGAGACGCATAGCCAGGGGATCGAGCTGTCGGCGCGCGCGCCGCTCGGGTCGGAGTGGGAGCTCTTCGGCAGCTACACCTACACCGACGCCTCCGACGAGGCGAACGGCACCGAGACCCGGGCCGTCCGCGTGCCGCGGCACGACCTCGTGCTGGGCCTCGAGGGGCAGATCGCCGACCGCACCCGCGGGATCCTCACGGTGCAGCATATCGCGGATGTGATGGATACGACCGGCTACCTGCAACCCGATGCCCCGCTCGATGACTGGACGGTGGTGAATGCGACGGTTAGCTACGATCTGAACGACCGGGCCGAGGCCTATGTCCGGGTCGAGAACCTGTTCGACGAGGAGTATCAGACGGTGCGCGGCTATGCCCAACCGGGGCGTTCGATCTTTGCGGGCCTGCGTGCGCGCTTCTAGGCGCCTCGCCCTGCTGCTGGCGGCCACGCTTGCCGCCGCCGCTCCCGCCGTGGCCGAGGCGCCGCGGCGGGTGGTGTCGATCAATCTCTGCACCGATCAGCTTGCCATGATGCTCGCGGCGCCGGGACAGCTTCTCTCGGTGTCCCATCTTGCCACCGAGCCGCAGATCTCGGCCATGGTCGAGGAGGCGCGCGCCTATCCGGCGAACCGGGGGCAGGCCGAAGAGGTGTTCCTCATGCGCCCTGATCTGGTGCTGGCAGGCACCTTCACGGCGCGGCAGACTGTCGATCTGCTGCGCAGGCTCGGGATCGAGGTGATCGAGCTGCCGCCCGCCAATGCCTTCGCCGACATTCCCGACCAGCTGCGCACGGTGGGCCGGGCGCTCGGGCGCGAGGCGCGGGCCGAAGAACTGGTGGCCGAGTTCGAGGCGGACCTCGCCCGTCTCAGGGTGGATCTGCCGCCCGTGCGGGCGGCGCTCTATTACCCGCGGGGCTATACCACGGGTTCGGGTACGCTCGCCGACGCCATCCTGCGCCATACCGGCTTTTCCAATGTCGCGGCCGAGCTCGGGCTCGACGGCGGGGGCGACCTTCCGCTCGAGCGGCTGGTGATGGCGCAGCCCCAGATGATCGTGACCTCCTCGCCCTATCCCGGCGCCTCGCGGGCCGAGGAACTTCTGGACCATCCCGCGCTGCAGGCGGTGCGCGAGGAAGCGGGCTCGGTCGAAGTGTCCGACGGCGGCTGGATCTGCGGCACGCCCGCCGTGCTGCAGGCGCTCGAGGTGATGGGCGCGGCGCGGCGGAGCCTCGCCGAAGTCCGGCTGACGGAACTGGACGGGCCGCGGTGAGATATTCCCTCCTTCTTCTGGCGCTGGCGCTTCTGGTGGCCCTGCTGTTCCTTCTGTCGCTCCTCGTGGGCCCTGCGGCACTCGGCTTAGGCGAGTCGCTCCAGGCCCTCGTCACGGGTCAGGGCGAGGCGGTCGTGCTGGTGATGCGCGAGATCCGCCTGCCGCGTGCGATCCTCGGGCTGACGGTGGGGGCGGTGCTGGGAATCTCGGGGGCGGCGATGCAGGGGTTCCTGAGAAATCCGCTTGCAGAACCGGGGCTTGTGGGCGTGTCTTCATCCGCCGCTCTGGGCGCGGTCATCGCGCTCCAGACCGGGCTCGCCGCAAGCTTCACGCTGGCGCTGCCGCTTGCGGCGCTGGCGGGCGCGGCGATCTCGGTGCTTCTGATCCTCGGCCTTGCGGGGCCGCGCGGCGGAGCGCTCGCGCTGATCCTCGCCGGGGTCGCCATCTCGGCGCTGGCCGCGGCGGGCGTGGCGCTGATCCTCAACCTCTCGCCCAATCCCTTCGCCGCGATGGAGATCGTCTTCTGGATGATGGGCTCGCTCGCCGACCGGTCGATGACCCATGTGGCGCTGGCGCTGCCCTTCATGCTGGCGGGCTCGGCGCTGCTTCTGACGCTCGGCCGCGGGCTCGATGCGCTCACGCTCGGCGAGGATGCGGCCGAGGCGCTGGGCGTGCGGCTCGGCCGGGTGCGCCTGCTGCTGATCCTCGGCACGGCGCTTTCGGTGGGGGCGGCGGTCGCGGTGGCGGGAGCGGTGGGCTTCGTGGGGCTCGTGGTGCCCCATATCCTGCGGCCGCTGGTGGGGGCGCGCCCGTCGCGGCTGCTGCCCGCCGCGGCGCTGGGGGGCGCGGCCATGCTGCTCGCGGCCGATGTCGCGGTGCGGGTCATCGCGCCCGACCGGGATCTCAAGCTCGGGGTGCTGACGGCGATCGTGGGCTCGCCCTTCTTCCTCCATCTCATCTGGCGGATGCGGAGGGTGGAGGCATGAGCCTGCTCGCGCTCGACAATCTGACCGTGCGCCGGGGCGACTGTCCGGTGGTGGATCATGTCACCTTCACGGTGGAGCCGGGCGAGGTGCTGGGCCTGATCGGGCCGAACGGGGCGGGCAAGACCTCGCTTCTGCGCGCGGCGATGGGCCTTCTGCCCTCGGCGGGCAAGAGCAGCCTCGCGGGCCTTGCGCCCCGGGCGCGGGCGCGGGCGGCGGCCTTCCTGCCGCAGGCGCGCGAGATCGCCTGGCCGGTGGATGTCGAGACGCTGGTGATGCTGGGCCGCGTTCCCCATGCCGGGCGCCGCGTCACCGCCGCCGACCGCGAGGCGGTCACGCGCGCGCTCGACCGGATGGGGCTGGCGGGCTACCGCCACCGCATCGCGACGGCCCTGTCGGGCGGCGAGCAGGCGCGGGTGCTGATCGCGCGCACGCTGGCGCAGGAGGCGCCGCTCCTTCTTGCCGACGAACCGGTGGCGGGGCTCGATCCCGAAAGCCAGATCCGCACGATGCAGGTGTTCCAGAGCCTTGCGGCGGAGGGACGCGCGGTGGTGGCCTCGATCCACGATCTGGGCCTTGCCGCGCGGCACTGCACGCGGCTTCTCCTGATCGCGCGCGGGCGACTGGTGGCGGACGGGCCGCCCGGCGTCGTGCTGACCGCGGCCAATCTGGCCGAGGTCTTCGGGGTGCGCGCCTATTACGCCGACACGCCCGACGGGCCGGTGTTCCAGCCCTTGGGCGTCACCCGGTGATCGAGGTCGCGCTGGAGCGGCCGTGGCTCGTGGCGCGCCTGCCCGGGCCGATGCGGGTGCTGAGCTGGGCGCCGCACCGTCCGGGACTGGTGATCGCGGATCGGGTCGTCTGGCGGGAGGTGCGCGATGCGGAGCTCGCGCCGGGCTTCGATGCCGAGCGCTGGCTGGCCGCCGAGATGGCGGGGCGCGATCTGGGGGCGGCGGTGGGGATGCTCACCTCGCGCACGCTCGACCGGCATCATCTGGCGGAGGCTTCGGCCGAGGGGCTTCGCGCCGCCTGTCTGGCGACCGTCGGGCTCGGCAATGCCGAGGCGGTGGGGCGGAGGCTGGTGCCTGAGCGGGCGCTCGGCACGATCAACCTCCTTGTGGCGGTCGAGGCGGAGCTGTCGGAGGCGGCGCAGCTCGAGGCCCTGTCGATTGCCGTCGAGGCGCGGACGGCTTCGGTGCTGGAGGCGGGGCTCGTCCTGCCCACGGGCCGCGCCACCGGCACCGGCACCGACTGCGTGGCGCTCGCCTGCCATCCGGGTGCGGGCCGCTACGCGGGCCTCCACACGGCGGCAGGAGAGGCGATCGGCGCTGCCGTCTGCGCAGCGGTGGGTCTGGGGAGCCGGATCTGGATGCAGGAGCGCCGCGCGCAAGCCGGCCGGGCGGGCTGAGACCTCCTGTGAGGGTCGCGGGACAATGGGTTGACATGGAACCAGTATCCCGGGACCGAGACGGCTCTCGGCTCTCGGCTCTCGGCTCTCGGCTCTCGGCTCTCGGCTCTCGGCTCTCGGCTCTCGGCTCTCGGCTCTCGGCTCTCAGCTCTCGTCGGGATGCGCGAGTCCCAGCACGCGGCTGAGTTCGGCCGACATCCGGTCGGGGGTGACGGGCTTGGCCACATAGCCGGTGAGGCCCGCGCCGAGATACATGTCGCGCTGTTCCTCGGTCGCATCGGCGGTCATGGCCACGACCGGCAGGCTCGCCGCGGGGCCGGGCATCGCCCGGATCCGCCGCAGGGTCTCGAGCCCGTCCATGCCGGGCATGTTCATGTCGAGCAGCACCAGATCCACCGGCTCGCGTTCGAGGAGGGCCAGCGCCTCGGGCCCGCTCTGGGCCTCGATCGTGCGGACGCCGAAGAGCTGGAGATAGGCGGCCGCGACCAGCCGGTTCGTGGATATGTCATCGACCACGAGGACGCGCCGTCCGCCGAGCCGGTGTTCGGCCCGCGGTGCGGCGGGCGCGGAGGCGGGCGCCTCGACGGTCTGGAGCGCGATGGTCAGCGCGAACCGCGCGCCCGGCCCCGGCTGCGCCAGAAGCCGCAGATCGCCGCCCATCTGCCGCGCGAGCGCCCGGCTGATCGAGAGGCCGAGCCCGTTGCCCGCAAGGCGCCCGTTGCCCGTGGGCATGAACGGATCGAAGATGGCTTCCGCCTCTTCCCGAAGGATCCCGTCGCCCGTGTCGCTCACCTCGATGCGGAGAAGCGGGCGCGGCCCCGCGCCCTCGATCCGGGCCTCGACCCGGATGCGGCCCTCCTGCGTGTGCTTCAGCGCGTTCGACAGGAGGTTCGACAGGCACTGGCGCAGGCGCTGCGGATCGAGCCGCGCGCGCTTCGGCAGATCGCCCAGCACGAGCTCGAGCGCCACGCCCGTCTCCTCGACCAGAGGGCGGAACAGCTCGACGCTGGCCACGATCTCCTCGCGCGGCGAGACGGTCTGCGGCCGCACCGGCATCCGGCCCTGCTGGACCGCCGACATGTCGAGGATGTCGTCGAGCATCGTCGAAAGCCCCTCGGCCGAGCGGATCAGCACGCCCAGACGGTCGCGGCTGACCGGATCGGACGCGCCCCGCAGTTCGGCATGGCCGATGCCGAGGATCGCATTGAGGGGCGTGCGCAGCTCGTGGCTCATCTGCGCGAGGAACCGGTCCTTCGTCGCATTGGCCGCGAGCGCCTCGGCCCGCCCGGCGGCCGCCTCGCGATGCAGCCGGTAGGTCATGAGGATGGCCGCCAGCGAATAGGCCAGCGCCACCAGCGCGCAGAGGGTGGTGAGCCCCAGCGCCGCAAGATCGTGCCGCGGCAGCCAGTAGAGCGTGTTCGAGGCCAGCGTGAAGAGCGCGATGGCGCTGCCGCCCGCCAGTCCCATCGGCAGGTGGATCGACCGCACCGTCGCCACATGCATCATCGAGCAGACCATGAACCCGATGGCGAAGGCCTTCACATAGGGGTTCTCGAGATGCCACATCAGCGCGGGCGGCGTCACGAAGGCGCACTGGAGCAGGAAGGCGGAGAGGATGTAGGCGGGGTGGCGCCACCTTTCGGTGATCCGCGCCGGGCAGGCGTCGAGGTGGTTCGTGACGATCTCGCCCAGGGCCGAGAGCAGGACGCAGGTCCAGACGATCCAGCCCGGCAGGAAGAGCATCGAGACGGCGAAGGCCAGCGCCATGGCGGGGAAGCGCACGAAGGCCTCGCGCCGCAGGATCGCGGCCTGACGGGCGACCTCCTGCTGGAGGGCCGCGGGCGGAAGGGGGGCGAGCCAGGGCGGGCGCATGGGCAAATCCGGCAGGGGGAGAGGCGGGGGCCGGTGGCCCCGGCCGGCATCAGGGCTGCGCGGGAGCGAGCTTCACCTCCTGGCGCAGGCGGCCGTCGCGCTCGAAGATCAGGATCCGGCCGTCCTCCGTCACCACGCCCAGCCAGTCGCGCCCCTGGGTGAAGGCCTCGGCGCGGGTGCCCTCCGGCAGCGCGAGGCTCTCGGGCAGCGCGAGGTCGGCGGTGGCGAGGCTCGTGGGCATACGGGTGACAATCACCGAAACCACCGTTATGACGCCCACGATCAGGGTCAGCATCAGCACGATGACCAGCCCCTTGAGAAACCTGAGGCTGGGCGGGAGCCGCCCTTCCGGTTGCGGAGCCTGCTGCATGGCCATCCTTCCGCCCCACGGGGGCAAACTGAGCATCACGATCGGAGAGGATCCTCCCGACCGTCTTGATAAGGCGCTCGTGCGCGAGGCGCCAGAGGAGGCCGCGCTGTCGCGCTCGCGGCTGATGAAGCTGATTGGCGAGGGCGCGGTGCGGCTCGAGGGCGCGCCCGTGACGGATCCGAAGGCGAAGGTCGCCGAGGGGCAGGTCTACGAGATCGCGCTCGATGCGCCGGCCGAGGTGGAGGCCCGCCCCGAGGCGATCCCGCTCTCGGTCGTGTGGGAGGACGAAGACCTCATCGTCATCGACAAGCCGGTGGGGATGGTGGTCCATCCCGCGCCCGGTCAGTGGACGGGGACGCTGGTCAATGCGCTTCTCCACCATTGCGGCGAGAGCCTCTCGGGCATCGGCGGGGAGAAGCGCCCCGGCATCGTCCACCGGATCGACAAGGACACGTCGGGGCTTCTCGTGGTGGCCAAGACCGACCGCGCGCATCAGGGCCTTGCGGCGCAGTTCGAGGCGCATACGGTCGAGCGGCGCTATCTCGCGCTGGTGCATGGCGTGCCCGAGGTCTCGGACCCGCGGCTGCGCGGCGTGCGCGGCACGAGCTTCGAGCCGGGCGGCGTGCTGCGGATCGCCACCGGCCTCGCCCGCCACCGCACCGACCGGCAACGGCAGGCGGTCACCTTCGAGGGCGGGCGTCATGCCGTGACCCGGGCGCGGCTGCTCGAGCGGTTCGGCATGCCGTCGGTGCTGGCGCTCGTCGAATGCCGGCTCGAGACGGGGCGCACGCACCAGATCCGGGTGCATATGGCCCATGCGGGCCACGGGCTGATCGGCGACCAGACCTATGGCGGCAGGCGCAAGCTCTCGCCGAAGGCACTGGGGGCCGAGGCCGCGGCGGCGGCGGAAGCCTTCCCCCGGCAGGCGCTCCATGCGGCGAGCCTCGGCTTCCGCCATCCGGTGAGCGGCGAGGAGCTGAGCTTCGAGAGCCCCTTGCCCGCGGATATGGCGAGCCTCCTGTCTCTCCTGCCGCGGATGCAAGGGTAACGCCGGATTACATTCGCGTGAAATTCCGCAACAAATCTGGCATCGCGACGGTTCCTTGAACATCTCTCGTTAAAACGTCCATGGTAGCGCTGACGTCGCTGCCGGACGGAACGGAACGTGCGTCGCCGGAACGCCGGCAGACGTCAGAGGGGGTCAACGAATGAGCACTTACACCAGCCTTCCCGCTCCGAGTCCCGAACAGGGCCTCAACCGCTACATGCAGGAAATCCGCAAGTTCCCCCTGCTGGAGCCCGAAGAGGAATACATGCTGGCCAAGCGCTGGGTCGACCATCAGGACAATCGGGCCGCGCACAAGCTGGTCACCTCGCACCTGCGCCTCGCGGCCAAGATCGCCATGGGCTACCGGGGCTACGGCCTGCCGCAGGCCGAGGTGATCTCCGAGGCGAACGTGGGCCTGATGCAGGCGGTGAAGCGCTTCGACCCCGAGAAGGGCTTCCGGCTGGCCACCTATGCGATGTGGTGGATCCGCGCCTCGATCCAGGAATATATCCTGCGGTCCTGGAGCCTCGTGAAGCTCGGCACCACCTCGGCGCAGAAGAAGCTGTTCTTCAACCTGCGCAAGGCCAAGGCCAAGCTCGGCGCGCTCGAGGAGGGCGACCTGCGGCCCGAGAACGTGGCCCAGATCGCCAAGGATCTCGGCGTGTCCGAGACCGAGGTCATCGACATGAACCGCCGCCTGTCGGGGTCGGACGCGTCGCTGAACGCGACCATCGGCTCGGACGGCGAGGGCTCGACCCAGTGGCAGGACTGGCTCGAGGATGAAGACAGCGACCAGGCGGCGGATTATGCCGAGCGCGACGAGCTCGAGATCCGGCGCGAGCTTCTGGCGCAGTCGATGTCGGTCCTGAACGACCGCGAGAAGGACATTCTCGTGCAGCGCCGCCTGACCGACGATCCGGTGACGCTCGAGGAGCTGTCCGAGGGCTACGGCGTCAGCCGCGAGCGGATCCGCCAGATCGAGGTCCGCGCCTTCGAGAAGCTTCAGGCCAAGATGCGCGAGCTGGCGCGGTCGAAGGGCATGACGATCCCCGCCTGACGCGGGCGATGTATCGGAGCAAAGGCCGGGCACCCGCCCGGCCTTTGCTTTGGCGCGGCTTCCGTTCGCGAACCCGGGGGAGTCGGGTACGTTTTTGCTCCTGGACCCGAGGGATTTGGGCGCACCTTCCGCGGCGGACCCGGCGACGTTGCGTCTTTCCTGCGCTCCACCTTCTGGACCAGACAGCCGGCCCCCTAGGTGTGTCACGGAGGCCGCGTCTCACAGAGGCAGGGTCTTCCGGGGACTCTTCCGTTACAAGCGGGGTCTTCCGGGGCCGTCCCCACAGGCGGCTCCTGCCGGAAGGCTGTCTTGCCCATAGGCGGGGCCCTAAGGGCTCGCGGATGACTTCTGTCTTGATATGGTGCGGCCATCCTCGGTGGGAGACCGATACGCGGTCGAGCGACACGGCTCTGTAAGGTCCGGGCCGCCGAGGAGGCAGCCCCCGGCAGGGTCGGCACGGTGTCGTTCCGGGCCGACGAGGAGGCAGTCCCCGGCAGGTGGGCGGCTTGTGTCGGTCCGGGGTGCCGGCGAGGAAGCTCCGGCAGGCGCTCCCGGTGTCAGTCCGGGGCGCCGAGAAGGAAGCTCACCTGCAGGCTCGCGTTCAGCCGGTTGAAGGCGGCGCGGTCCTTCAGATCCGCCGCGATCAGACGCTCGGAGACGCGACGGCCCAGCTCGGGATGAAGGGCGCCCAGCACCAGCGCGGCCTTGCCCAGACGGAAGGGCGCCACGCAGTTGATGAGGTAGAACCGCTCGGCGAGCTCGGCCTTCAGCTCTTCGGTCACCGGATGATCGGGCAGGCTCTCGGCCCGGAAGGGCCGGTCGATGGTCCGCACGAGCCGCGTCAGCGCGCCGCCGTCGGCCGGATCGGTGGTCACCACACGCCCCTCGATGGCAAGCTTCTTCAGGAGCCGGTCGAGAAACGGGCCGCGGTCGGCCATCCTGTGCAGCACGGAATGGAGATAGATCACGTCATAGCCCGTCTCGCGGAAGGCGCCGGACATCGGATCGGCCTCGATCAGCCGCGCCGTCCGACCCTCGCCGAGCCGGACCTTCAGCGCCTCGAGCTCTGCCGGATCGGCCGAGACCGCGTGATAGGTGCGGGCCGTGTCCGCCAGCCACGGGCTCAGCGGCGAGCCCCCGCCGATCTCCAGCACCTTCTTGCCGGACAGATCGCCGAGCCACTCCTTGTGTACCTCGTAGAGCTGCGCCTCGGCCTCGGGGCCGATGGCCGAGAGGGCCCGGGTGCGGATCCGCCGCCAGAGGTCGGAGGCGACGCCCGCCCCCCGGCCGAGCGCGGTGCCGAGGGGGCCGTCGCCCGACCCTTTCGGCTTCAGCCGGTCGCTCTGGTTCTGTGGCATGGCGGAATGACCCATAAGAAAACTCCAAACGAAAATAGTGCGGGGCCAGGCCCCGCACAGGATGCTAACAATCGGTCCCGGGCGTCAATCGTCCATGGCTTCGAGCTCGTCGATGAAGCCTGCGATCATGCTCAACCCCTTGTCCCAGAAGGTCGGGTCGCTCGCATCGAGGCCGAAGGGGGCGAGAAGCTCCTTGTGATGCTTGGAGCCGCCCGCCGAGAGCATCTCGAAATACTTGTCCTGAAAGCCCGGAGTGCCCTCGGCATAGACGGCATAGAGCGCATTCACCAGCCCGTCGCCGAAGGCATAGGCATAGACGTAGAAGGGCGAATGGACGAAATGCGGAACGTAGGACCAGAAGGTCTCGTAGCCCTCCATGAACTCGAACGCATCGCCGAGGCTTTCGGCCTGCACGCTCATCCAGAGGGCATTGATGTCCTCGGGCGTGAGCTCGCCCTGCCGGCGCGCCTCGTGCAGCTTGCACTCGAAATCGTAGAAGGCGATCTGGCGCACGACCGTGTTGATCATGTCCTCGACCTTGCCGGCGAGCAGCGTCTTGCGCTCGGCCGGGGTTCTGGCCGCATCGAGGAGCCGGCGGAAGGTCAGCATCTCGCCGAAGACGCTCGCCGTCTCGGCCAGCGTGAGCGGCGTCGAGGAGAGGAGTTCGCCCTGTCCCGCCGCCAGCACCTGATGGACGCCGTGGCCGAGCTCATGCGCGAGCGTCATCACGTCGCGCGGCTTGCCGAGATAGTTCAGCATCACATAGGGATGGACGGTCGTCACGGTCGGATGGGCGAAGGCGCCGGGCGCCTTGCCGGGCTTCACGCCCGCATCGATCCAGCCCTTTTCGAAGAAGGGTTTCGCGATCTCGGCCATCCGCGGATCGAAGGCGGAATAGGCCTCCATCACCGTCGACTGCGCCTCGTCCCAGCCCACGAGCCGCGGCGTTTCGGTGGGCAGCGGGGCGTTGCGGTCCCAGACCTGCAGTTTGTCGAGGCCCAGCCATTTGGCCTTCAGCCGGTAGTAGCGGTGCGAGAGCTTGGGATAGGCCGCGACCACCGCATTGCGCAGCGCCTCGACCACTTCGGGCTCGACATGGTTCGCGAGGTGCCGGCCGTATTGCGGCGTGGGCATCTTGCGCCACCGGTCGTGGATCTCCTTCTCCTTCGCGAGCGTGTTGTGCACCCGCGCGAAGAGCTTGATGTTGCGGCCGAAGACCTCGGCCAGAGCGCGGGCGGCGGCCTCGCGGCGCGGCCGCTCGGGGTCGGTCAGCAGGTTCAGGGTGGATTCGAGGTTCAGCTCCTCGCCCTCGAGCGTGAAGGTGAGGCCCGCCATCGTCTCGTCGAAGAGACGGTTCCAGGCGGCGGCGCCGACGGTCGATTCGTCGTGGAGGAAGCGTTCCAGCTCGTCCGAAAGCTGGTGCGGGCGCATGGCGCGCATCCGGTCGAAGACGGGCTTGTAGCGGGCGAGCGCCGCGCTCTCGGCCAGACGGGCTTCGAGATGGGCATCCTCCAGCCGGTTGAACTCGAGGCTGAAGAAGACGAGCGCGGTCGTGTAGTCGGTCACCTTGTCCTGCGCGTCGGCCATGAACTTGGCGCGCTCGCTGTCCATCGTGTTCTGGTAATAGCGCAGGCCGGCGTAGGACATGAGCCGCCCGGCCACGATGTCGATCTTCTCGTAGGCTTCGATGCAGGCGAGGAGGCCCGCCGCATCGAGGCTCGCAAGCTTGCCCTCGTAGCTGGCGGCGAAGCCTGCACAGGCCTCCTTGAGCCAGGCCATGTCGTCGCGGAATTCCGGACCGTCCGGGGTGGGATAGAGGTCGCGCAGATCCCAGTCGGGCAGGTTCCCGAGGCCCCCGGCGCTGGCGTTGGCGTCGAAGACCGGGCGGGGCAGGGGCAGCGTCATGGGAACTCCTTACATTCTATGACTGGCAAGGTGGCGTGGCGGGCGCGGAAGTTCAAGCGGGGCGGGGATCTCCCGTCCGCCTTCGGGCGCTGCCGGCGCGCGTCCGGGCGCCCAAAGTCTGCGGGCCTGCCGTCGCGCACCAGGGCATCCGGCTCCGATCGGGCGACCCTCTCATGGGGCCGCCCCGCCCGTCGCTGCGAGCAGTTCGCGCAGGCTTTCGAGCGTGTCGATCTCGGCTGCGGGTTTGTCCTTCCGCCAGCGCACCATGCGCGGGAAGCGGAGCGCGATGCCGGACTTGTGGCGGGGGCTGGCCTGAATGCCCTCGAAGGCCAGCTCGAAGACCAGCTCGGGCGGGACGCGCCGGACGGGTCCGAACCGCTCCAGCGTGTTCTTCCGCACCCAGTCGGTGATCTGGCGGAACTCGGCATCGGTGAGGCCGGAATAGGCCTTGGTGAAGGGCACGAGATCGTCGCCGTCGCGCACGCCGAAGGTGAAGTCGGTGAAGAGGGTGGCGCGGCGGCCCGCGCCCTGCTGGGCATAGAGCATGACCGCATCGACCGTATAGGGATCGAGCTTCCATTTCCACCAGTCGCCGCGCTTGCGGCCGACGAAATAGGGCGAGGAGGCGCGCTTCAGCATCAGCCCCTCGGCGATCTTCTCGCGCGCCGTGGCGCGGATCTCGCCCAGCGTCTCCCAGTCGTCGAAGGCCACCAGCGGCGAGGGCGAGATCGGCACGCCCGGGGGCAGGGCTGACAGCACCGCCTCGAGCCGGGCGCGACGGTGCGCGAGCGGGGCCGCGCGCAGATCCTCGCCGTTTTCCTCCAGAAGATCGTAGGCCAGCAGATGCGCGGGCGCCTCGGCGAGGATCTTCTTTGGCACGGTCAGGCGGCCGATCCGCTTCTGGAGCGCGGCGAAGGGCAGGGGACCCTCGCCGCCCCAGGCCAGCACCTCGGCATCGATCACGAGACCGGGGGGCAGGAAATCCCGGAGCGGAGCGAGATCCGGGAAACGGTCCGTCACCAGTTCCTCGCCGCGCGACCAGAGTGCGAAGGCGCCCGCGCGGTTCACGAGCTGGCCGCGGATGCCATCCCATTTCCATTCCGCAAGCCAGTCGGCGGGATCTCCCAGCGCCGCCACCTCCTCGACCGGCGAGGCGAGCGCGAACGGATAGGGCTTCGAGGCATCGGCCTCGGGATCGTGTGCGCCGATCAGCGTCTCGAAGCCGATCCGGCTGGGCTTCCAGTCGCCCATCAGCCGGTGCGCCAGCACCGCCTCGTCGACACCGGTCGCCTGCGCCAGCGCGCGCGTCATCAGCCCCTGGCTCACGCCCATGCGGAAACCGCCGGTGATGAGCTTGTTGAAGAGGAACCGCTCGGGCGTGCTGAGCCTGTCCCAGGCGTCGAGGATGGCGGCCCGGCGCACCTCGGCCGGGCGGCCTGTGAGGGAAACCAGCTCGCGCATCCACCCGTCGAGCGTGCGGTCGCTGGTCTGGCTAGGCTCGGGCAGGAGGAGCGAGATCGTCTCGGCCAGATCGCCCACGATTGGATGGACCTCCTCGGCGAGCCAGACCGGCAGGCCCGATGCCTCGGCCGCCCAGCTGCGCAGTTCGGTCGTGTTCACCGCCCGCTTGGGGCGGCGGCCCGAGAGGAGGCCGATGGTCCAGACCCGGTCCTCCTCGGGCGCGGTGCGGAAATAGTCGGCGAGCGCCGCCACCTTCGCGGAGGTGCGCGTCGTGCGGTCGAGCAGGTCGAAGAGGGCCGCGAACCGCTTCATGTCGGGGCGTCCCCCGCTGCCGGGCGCCTGCGCTTGCCCTCGGCGGGCTCCGACCCGTCCGTGGCCGGATCGGCTGCCGTCCCGTCCTCCTCGGCCACGGCCGCCACGCCTGCGTCGGGTTCGATCAGCGGACCCGCCTCGGCTTCGGCGGCATCGAGGCTCTCGCCCTCATATTCCGTGGCGACGATGCCCGCTTCGAACCCCTGATCCTCGAGCCAGCGGCGGAAGATGGCGGTGTAGCCGTGGGTGACGAAGATCCGCTCGGCCCCCGTGGCGCGGATCGCGGCATTGAGCCCGTCCCAGTCGGCATGGTCGGACATGACGAAGCCCTGCGCGAGGCCGCGGCGGCGGCGGACGCCGCGCAGCGCCATCCAGCCCGAGGCGAAAGCCTCGGCCGAGGGGCCGAAGCGCGTGGCCCAGGGGGTGCCGAGTGCCGAGGGCGGCGCGATCACCAGTGCCCCCGGGTGCGACGTGCCGTCGATGCCGGGCGCCACATAGGTGGTGGGCGGCAGCGCCAGCCCCTGCTCGCGCAGGACGGCGGTGGTGGCTTCCACCGCGCCATGGGTCAGGATCGGGCCGATGGAGAGATCGGCCGAGACCAGAAGCCGCTGCGCCTTGCCGAGCGTATAGGCGCCCACGATCGACGTGCGCCCCTCGGCGGCATTCGCCGCCCACCAGCGGTTCAGCTGGGCCGCAAGCTCGGCCTGCGGCTTCCAGCGGAAGACCGGCAGGCCGAAGGTACATTCCGAGATGAAGCTGTGGCAGGCCACCGGCTCGAACGGCTCCGACAGCCCGTCCTCGGCCACCTTGTAATCGCCCGAGACCACCCAGACCTCGCCGTCCCGCTCGACACGGATCTGCGCCGAGCCCGGCACATGGCCCGCCGGATGGAACGAGACCGTGACGCCACCGATCCGCCGGGTCTCGCCGTAGCGGATCGTCTTGAGGCGGATGTCGCCCAGCCGGTAGCGGATCACCGGGGCGGAGCCCTCCGTCGCCAGATAGGCGCCGTGGCCGGATCGGGCATGGTCCGAATGGCCGTGGGTGATGAGTGCACGCTCCACCGGCCGCCACGGGTCAATGTAGAAATCGCCCGCGGGGCAGAAGATCCCGCGGTCGGTGAAGGTCAGAAGGGGGTCGCGTGCCATGGAAGGAAGGATAGCGCAGCGCGAACCGCCCGCCAGCGGGGCGCAATGCACAATCTTTAGGCGGTCGAGCGGGATGTGACGGATGTCTCGCCATCGGCTCTTCCCGGCCGCAAAGCCCGCTGATTAAACTGAAGGCACGGCGGCGCGAGAACGGTCGGGGGCGAGCAACGTGGCGGTGACCACCTATTTCAACGAAATGTATGAGAAGGGCCGGGTCCGCCCGCATTACCGCCAGCTCGAGGACTGGACAAAGGCCATGCCGGCCGAGCTGCGCGAGATGAAGCAGGCCGAGGCCGAGGCGCTGTTCCGGCGGATCGGCATCACCTTCGCCGTCTATGGCGAGGGCGGAGACCCAGACCGGCTGATCCCCTTCGACATGTTCCCCCGTGTCTTCACCGCGCGTGAATGGTCGCGGCTCGAACGCGGGATCAAGCAGCGCGCGCGGGCGCTCAACGCCTTCCTCTGCGATGTCTACGGACGGGGCGAGATCGTGCGTGCCGGCCGCATTCCGGCCCGACTGGTCTACCGCAACGCGGCCTACGAGAAATCCGTGGTGGGCTTCACCCCGCCGAAGGGGGTCTATTCCCATGTGGTCGGGATCGACCTCGTGCGGACCGGAGCGGATGAGTTCTTCGTGCTCGAGGACAATTGCCGCACGCCCTCGGGCGTCTCCTACATGCTCGAGAACCGCGAGATCATGATGCGGATGTTTCCCGAGCTCTTCCGCGAGAACCGGATCGAGCCGGTGGACAGCTATCCCGAGAAGCTGCGCCGCACGCTGGCCTCGGTCGCACCCGCGAAATGCTCGAGCGATCCGACCGTGGTGCTGCTCACGCCCGGCCATTTCAACTCGGCCTATTACGAGCACAGCTTCCTTGCCGACCTGATGGGGGTGGAGCTGGTCGAGGGCGCGGATCTCTTCGTCGAGGGCGAGTTTCTCTACATGCGCACGACCGAGGGGCCGAAGCGGGTGGATGTGCTCTATCGCCGGATCGACGATGCCTTCATCGACCCGCTCTGCTTCCGGCCGGATTCGATGCTGGGCGTGCCGGGGCTGATGGATGTCTATCGCTCGGGCGGGGTCACGATCTGCTCCGCCCCCGGCGCGGGCGTGGCCGACGACAAGGCGGTCTACACCTTCGTGCCCGAGATGGTGCGCTTCTACCTCGGCGAGGAGCCGCTCCTGAACAACGTGCCCACCTGGCAATGCGGCAAGGAGGAGGATCTGAAACATGTGCTGTCGAACCTCTCCGATCTGGTGGTGAAGGAGGTGCATGGCTCGGGCGGCTACGGGATGCTGGTCGGGCCGAAATCCTCGAAGGACCAGATCGCGGCCTTCCGCGCCCGGATCGAGGCCGATCCCGACAATTACATCGCCCAGCCCACGCTCGCGCTCTCCACCACGCCCACCTTCGTGAACGAGGGCATCGCCCCGCGCCACGTCGACCTGCGCCCCTATTGCCTCGTCGGCGAGCGCATCGAACTCGTCCCGGGAGGCCTCACCCGCGTGGCGCTCACCGAGGGCTCGCTCGTGGTGAACTCGTCGCAGGGCGGGGGCGTCAAGGACACCTGGGTTCTGGCGGAGTGATCGCGACATGCTGAGCCGGACCGCCGACAACCTCTACTGGATCGCCCGCTACATGGAACGCGCCGAGACGATGGCGCGGCTGCTGGAGGTGGGGGCGCGCATGTCGCTCCTGCCCTCGGCCCATGGCTATCGCAACGAGTGGGACAGCCTTCTGCAGGCCTCGGGCACCGCCGGGGGCTTTGCGCAGAAATACCGCCATGCCCAGCAGCGCGACATCGAGAGCTATCTCTTCTTCGATCTCGACAATCCCTCCTCGGTCGCCTCCTGCATCGGGCGGGCGCGCGAGAATGCGCGGATCGTGCGCACGGCGCTGACGGCGCAGGTGTGGGACGCGATCAACACCGCCTATCAGGAGCTGCGCGCGCTGGAAAAGACGCCGCGCGACCGGCTGGAGCTGTCGCGGCTGATCGACTGGACCATGAACAAGGCCGCCATCATCCGCGGCTCGATCGACACGACGCAGCTGCGCAACGACGGCTGGGACTTCCTGAACCTCGGCTATTACCTCGAACGGTCCGACAATACGGCCCGGCTGATGGATGTGAAGTATTACGTCCTGCTGCCGCGGGTCGAGTTCGTGGGCTCGGGGATGGACAATTACCAGTGGGCGACGCTGCTGCGCGCGACCTCGGCGCACCGGGCCTTCCACTGGGCCTATGGCGGCGAGGTGACGGCGCGCAAGATCGCCGATTTCCTGATCCTGAACCCGCAGTGCCCGCGCTCGCTCACCTCCTGCATCGACGGGATCTGCGGTCATCTGAAACGGCTCGAGAAGGCCTACGGCCGCCCCTCGCGGCCGCGCGAGGTGGCCGAGAAGCTCGCGGCCGAGCTGGAAGCGCTCAGTGTCGAGGACATCATCGAGGAGGGGCTGCACGAGTTTCTCAGCCGGTTCATCCTCGAGGCCGCGAACCTCTCCGGCGTGATCTTCGAAAGCTATCTCAGCGGAGACGTGCGATGATCCTCACCGTCGATCATGTGACCTGCTACCGCTACAACCGGCCGGCCCGCGCGCTGGTGCAGAGCCACCGGCTGACGCCCTCGACCTGCGCGGGCCAGCGCGTGCTGGAATGGGTCGTCACCGTCACCGACGGGATCGCGGGCGGATCGTTCCGCGACGGCGCGGGCGACTGGATCCAGGGCTGGACCGTGCCGGGGCCGGTGAGCGAGGTGACGGTCGCGGTCCGGGGCAGGGTCGAGACCTCGGATCAGGCAGGCGTGCTGCGCGGGCACCGCGAACTGACCGCGCCCGACTGCTACCTGCGCTCGACCGCCGTCACCAGGGCGGATCCGGCGCTGGTGGCGCTTGCGGCGAAGGCCGACGGGATCGAGCAGCCGCTCGACCGGGCGCACCGGCTGGCCGATCTCGTGGCCGAGGCCATCCTCTACGAGCCGGGTGTGACCGAAGCGCACACCACCGCGGCCGAGGCGCTGAAGCTCGGGCGCGGCGTGTGCCAGGATCATGCCCATGCGCTGATCGCGGCGGCGCGGGAGGCGGGCCTGCCCGCGCGCTACGTCTCGGGCTATCTCTTCACCGATGCAGAGACCGCGGATCAGGAAGCGGCCCATGCCTGGGCGGAAGTCTGGGTGCGGGGCCTGGGCTGGGTCGGGTTCGACCCCGCCAACCGCTGCTGCCCGGACGAGCGCTATATCCGCCTCGGCTCGGGGCTCGACGCGCAGGATGCGGCGCCGATCCGCGGCATCGCTCGGGGGCCGGGCGTCGAACGTCTGGAAGTGCAGGTTGCAGTGCAGGCGGTGCAGCAATAGGGTCCGGCGGAACCTTACGGAAGCGTGACCGATGACCTATTGCGTGGGCCTGCTGCTCAACGAGGGAATGGTGCTCCTGTCGGACACCCGCACGAACGCGGGCTTCGACAATATCGCCATCTACAAGAAGATGTTCACCTTCGAGGAGCCCGGCGAGCGCATCGTGGCGATCCTGACGGCGGGCAGCCTCTCGGTCACGCAGACCACCATCGCCCGGCTGAAGGAGGCGATCCACGATCCCGACGCGACCGAGGAAAGCTCGATCCTGAAGGCGCCCACCATGCTCATGGTGGCCGAGATCATCGGCAACATGCTGGCGCAGGTGCGGCTCGACATCGACGAGAAGCTGTCGGCGATGAAGCAGAGCGCGTCGGCCAGCATGATCGTCGCGGGCCAGCGCCGGGGCGGCGAGATGCGGATGTTCCTCATCTACCCCGAGGGCAACTTCATCGAGGCGACCGAGGACACGCCCTTCCTGCAGATCGGCGAGCACAAATACGGCAAGCCGATCCTCGACCGGGTGGTGAAGCCCGAGACCTCGCTGGCCGACGCGCAGAAGGCCGTGCTCCTGTCGATGGATTCGACCCTGCGCTCGAACCTGTCGGTGGGAATGCCGCTCGACCTTGCGGTGATCGAGCGGGACGGCTGCTGCATCGCCTCGCGCCGCCGGATCGAGGCGGGAGACGAGAATTTCCGCGCCATGTCCGAGGC
Source organism: Cereibacter sphaeroides 2.4.1 (assembly GCF_000012905.2). Lineage (NCBI taxonomy): Bacteria > Pseudomonadati > Pseudomonadota > Alphaproteobacteria > Rhodobacterales > Paracoccaceae > Cereibacter > Cereibacter sphaeroides. The sequence continues at coordinate 1,050,427 of NC_007493.2, forward strand.
CTGGTCGCGCGCGCTGCGCGAGGGTTTCTCGCAGATCAGGATCTGACGGCGTCCGGGTCCGCGCTCGCCCGGAACAGCGCCGCGGCGGCGTCGAAGAAGGCGTCGCGCACCTCGGGGCGGTCCATCATCACCTCGTGCTCGGCCCCGGGCACGATCTGCAGTTCGCCCCGGCCCCAGCCCTCCATCCGGCGCTGGATCTCCTCGAGATCGACCACCTTCTCGGCCGAGCCCACGATGCAGAGCGCGGGCAGATCCGGCGCGGGCAGCCGCTTCAGCCGCGCCGTCTCCTCGAAGGCCGCGCGCAGCCAGTCGAGGCTCGGGCCGGCAAGACCCAGTTCCGGCGCCTGCACCAGCTGCTCCTGCATCCAGGCGAACATCTCCGGGTCGCGGGTGAGGACGTTCGTGTCGAAGGCGGCGGTGGCGACATAGCTGCGCGTGCCGGTGCCGGGGACATAGCGGTGCCCGAGCCCCGTCGCGCGGGCGAGCGCCCCGAGTGCCGCCGCTACGATCCGCAGCGCGGCATGGACGCGGATGCCCCACATCGGCGCCGAGAAGCAGGCGGCGCGCACGGGCAGCCCCTCGTGCAGCGCGCGGAGCCCGATGCAGCCGCCCATGGAATGGGCCAGAAGATGGAAGGGCTCGGGCAGCCCCTGCGCGCGCAGCGCCGCGACGAAGGCCGTCACATCCTGCTGATAGGAGGCGAAATCGTCGACATGGCCCACGAGCGGATCGCGGAGCGACCGGTCCGACAGCCCCTGTCCGCGCCAGTCGAGGGTGGCTGAGGCAAAGCCGCGCCGGCGCAGCGCCTCGGCCGCGGGGCCGTATTTCTCGGCATATTCGGTGCGGCCCGAGAAGATGAGGACGGTTCCCGCCGCCCCCTCGGGCCAGACCACGGTGCGCAGCCGCACACCGTCGCCGGTGCGGATCCAGTCCGCATGCGCTCTGGCCGGTCCGCGGGCGAGGGCGGCGTGAAAAGGTGCGCCGCTCAACTCAGCGCTGCGCCCACCTTCATCGCCATCGGGATCGAGCCCTCGACGGCGAGGCGGCCGGACATGAAGGCCATCGTGGGATTGAGGTCGCCCTCGAGGATCTGCCGGAACACGTCGGCCGAGGCGGTCATCGTGACGTCGGCCTCGCCATCGCCCTCGCGCACGCCCTGTTCGTCCATCATGATCACGCCCTCGTCGGCAATGACGAACTTCGCGCTGCCATCGAAAGTCGCAACCTTCCGGCTCAGGGCCTCCACCGCGGCGTCGATCACCTTGCTCATTCCCGGCTGTCTCCAATCCCGTTTTCTTGACGTTCCGCCACTGGCGTTTGCGCCGTGGCACGTTACATTCGGACTATGAAAGCGCGGCGACCGTTTCACAACGCTATCGTGGGGGCAATCGTGCCGATTGTCCTCGGTCTCGCACCGGTGGGCGCGCAGACGGCCGGCGGCCCCGGCGGCATGGACGAGCTCTTCGCGCGCCTGAAGGAAGCCGATGCGGCCGCGGCGCGGCGGATCGAGCGGCAGATCTTCACCGAATGGTCGAAATCCGGCTCTGCCTCGGCCGATCTCCTGCTCGAGAGGGGGCGCAAGGCGCTGGCCGCGGGCGACACCCGGACGGCCATCGACCATCTGACGGCGCTCATCGATCACGCGCCCGATTTCGCCGAAGGCTGGAACGCGCGGGCCACGGCCTATTTTCAAGCGGGCATGTTCGGCCCCTCGATGGCCGACATCGCCCATGTGCTGACGCTCAACCCGCGCCATTTCGGCGCTCTCGCCGGCCTCGGCACCATGCTGGAGCAGATGGACCGGCCCAAGCCGGCACTCGAGGCCTATCGGGCCGCGCTCGCTATACATCCGCACCTCGACGGGGTAGAGCAGGCGGTGGAACGGCTGGAAGCGAAGGCTGCCGGTCAGGAACTCTAAGGCAGGCCCATGCGCGCGACCGCGAGGGTGACGGCGGTTCTCGGGCCGACCAACACCGGCAAGACCCACTATGCCATCGAACGGATGCTGGGCCATCGGACGGGCGTGATCGGCCTGCCGCTGCGGCTTCTGGCGCGCGAGGTCTACGACCGGATCGTGGCGCAGCGCGGCCCCTCGGTCGTGGCGCTCGTGACCGGCGAGGAGCGGATCGTTCCCGAGCGGACGCAATACTGGGTCTGCACCGTCGAGGCCATGCCGATGGAGATCGGCGCGGATTTCGTGGCGGTGGACGAGATCCAGCTCTGCGGCGACCCCGAGCGCGGCCATGTCTTCACCGACCGGCTGCTGCGGGCGCGGGGCCTCGTCGAGACCATGTTCCTCGGCTCGGACGTGATGCGGGGCGCCATTGCCGCGCTGGTGCCGCATGTGACCTTCCTGCGGCGCGAGCGCTTCTCGACCCTCTCCTATGCGGGATCGAAGAAGATCAGCCGGATGCCCCCGCGCAGCGCCATCGTGGGCTTCTCGGTCGATAACGTCTATGCCATCGCCGAGCTCATCCGCCGTCAGAAGGGGGGCTGCGCCGTGGTGATGGGCGCGCTCAGCCCCCGCACGCGGAACGCGCAGGTGGCCCTCTACCAGAACGGCGACGTGGATTATCTCGTCGCCACCGATGCGATCGGGATGGGGCTGAACCTCGACATCCGCCATGTGGCCTTTTCCTCGACCGTGAAATTCGACGGCCGGCGGATGCGGCCGCTGTTCCCGCACGAGCTGGGGCAGATCGCGGGTCGGGCCGGGCGCCACACCGAGGCGGGCACCTTCGGCGTCACCGGCGAGGCGAGCCCGCTCGACGAGGGCGTGGTCGATGCGATCGAGAACCACCGTTTCGCCCCGATCCAGCGGCTGCACTGGCGCAACGACCGGCTGGAGTTCGGCACGGTCGAGCGGCTGATCGCCTCGCTCGAGGAGCCCACCTCGAACGAATGGCTCTCGCGGGCGCGGGAGTCGGACGATCTCCATGCGCTGAAGGCGCTGTCCGAGGAGCCCGAGGTGCGTGCGCGCCTGCACTCGCCGCACGAGGTGCGGCTTCTCTGGGACGTCTGCCGGATTCCCGACTTCCGCAGCATCTCGACCACCGAGCATGTGACTCTCCTTGCCCGGATTTTCGGCTTCCTGTGCGAAGGAAAGGTGCCGAACGACTGGCTTGCAGGCGCCATCGCCCGGATCGACCGCCCGTCGGGAGATATCGACACGCTTTCGAAGCGGCTGGCCTATATTCGGACCTGGACCTATGTGGCGCAGAGACGCGGCTGGGTGCAGGACGAAAGTCATTGGCGGGAGGAAACGCGCGCGGTAGAAGACCGCCTGTCGGATGCGCTCCACGGCGCCCTGACTCAGAGATTTGTCGACCGGCGCACCTCTGTGCTCATGCGCCGGTTGAAACAGAAGGAGAGCCTTGTGGCTGAGGTCAATGACAAGGGTGAAGTGACGGTGGAGGGCGAATTCGTCGGCCGTCTCGAAGGGTTCCGCTTCCGGCAGGATGCGTCGAACTCGCCCGACGAGGCACGCACCCTGCGGCAGGCCGCCGTTCAGGCGCTGCGGCCCGAGTTCCACCTCAGGGCGGACCGCTTCTACAATTCGCCCGACACCGAGATGGATTTCACCGAGCAGGGCGGCCTCATGTGGGGCGAGCAGGCGGTGGGCAAGCTGATCGCCGGCCCAGAGCCGATGCGCCCGCAGGTCGAGGCCTTCGTCGACGAGGATGCCGGCCCCGAGGTCGCCGAGAAGGTGCGCCGCAGGCTCCAGCATTTCATCGACCGCAAGGTCGCCGCCCAGTTCGAGCCGCTTCTGGCCATGAGCCGCGACGAGACGCTGACGGGCCTTGCCCGCGGCTTCGCCTTCCGGCTGGTGGAAAGCCTCGGGCTGATCCCGCGCGAGCAGGTGGCCGAAGAGGTCAAGTCGCTCGATCAGGAGGCGCGCTCGGCACTGCGCAAGCATGGCGTGCGCTTCGGGCAGTTCACGATCTTCCTGCCGCTCCTGCTGAAACCCGCGCCGACGCGGCTGCGGCTCGTGCTCTGGTCGCTTGCGAACGGCCTGCAGGAGTTTCCCGAAAGCCCGCCGCCCGGCCTCGTCACGATTCCGCACATCGCCGACGTGCCGAAGATGCACTATACGCTCGCGGGCTATCATCCGGCCGGCCAGCGCGCGATCCGTATCGACATGCTCGAGCGGCTGGCCGATCTCCTGCGCGCCAAGGACAGCCGCGCGGGCTTCGAGGCCACGCCCGACATGCTCTCGATCACCGGCATGACGCTCGAACAGTTCGCGGGCCTCATGCAGGGCCTGGGTTACCGGGCCGAGCCCGGCGAGCGGCCGAAGGTGAAGGCCGCTCCGGCCGCCGCTGAGGCCGCTCCCGCCGAGGGCGAGGCGCCCGCAGAGGTGCCGGCCGAGGAGGCCCCCGCGGCCGAAGCTCCGTCCGCGGACGCCGAGGCAGCCCCGGACGCGCCGGCCGAAGAGCCGGCGGCGGTCGAGGTCGAGAGCTTCTACACCTTCACCTGGGCGCCGCGCCGTCCGGATCGCGGTCCGCGCCGGCACGACCGGGGGCAGGGCGAGGGGCGCAACCGCGGCCCGCGCGCAACCCCGGGCGACGCCCCGGCCGAAGGCGCTGCCGCCGAGGCCCGTCCGCCGCGCGGCGACCGGCCCGAGCGTCAGGGCCACGGCCATGGGGGCAAGCCCAAGGGCAAGGGCGGCAAGCCCGACCGCAAGGGCGCCGACCGCAACCAACCCAAATCCTTCGAATCGCGCCCCGCGCGGAGCGACAGGATCGACCCGGACAATCCGTTCGCCGTCCTCGCCGCGCTGCGCGACCGGAGCTGATCCGGTTGCCTGCGCCGGAGCGGATCCGGCTCGACAAATGGCTGGTGCAGGCGCGCTTCTTCAAGACGCGCGCCCTCGCCACGGCCCTCGTCGGAAGCGGCCGGATCCGGCTCAACGGCCAGCATGTCGCCAAATCGGCCCAGGCCGTGGGCGCGGGCGACACGCTGACCTTCCCGCAAGGGGGGCGCATCCGCGTGATCCGGGTTGTCGCGGTGGGCCTGCGCCGCGGTCCTGCCACCGAAGCCCGCACGCTCTATGACGATCTCGACGCACCCCCTGCGGCCGCTTCGCCGCTTGAATGATCGCCGTCGCTGCTTTAACAGACCCCGCAAAGACAGAAAGCAAGGTTTCCGTCCATGACCTATGTGGTGACCGACAACTGCATCGCCTGCAAATACACCGACTGCGTGGAAGTCTGTCCGGTGGACTGCTTCTACGAAGGCGAGAACATGCTGGTCATCCACCCGGACGAATGCATCGACTGCGGCGTCTGCGAACCGGAATGCCCGGCCGATGCGATCCGCCCCGACACCGAGCCCGACATGGAAAGCTGGGTCGAGCTGAACCGGAAATATGCCGAGGTCTGGCCGGTTATCGTGACCAAGAAGGACCCGCTGCCCGAGGCGACCGATCTCGACGGCCAGCCCGGCAAGCTCGCCACGCATTTCTCCGAAAAGCCCGGCGAGGGCGGTTGAAGCCTGCGGCGCTTCGTCCCAGTGGGGCCTGAAACCGCGGTTTTAGCGGCTTGATAACGGTTTTGTGGAAACCCGACCCCCCGCCGGAGTTGGAATCAGCCGCATTTCGTGGTATGAATGTTTCACAAACAAGCACGGAAGCCTTCACCCACCTCGCAGCTCTCAGCTTGAGGTGGATTTTCTAGCGACCATTCCACCCGCATCGCCCGGACCGGAAGTTCCGGGCGTTGGATTGTCCGTCGCCGGAAGACTGAGCTGCCGCATCGAGGAAGCGACTGGATGACCAAGACCAAGAAGCCCGAGTTTCGCCCCAATGAGTTCGTTGTCTACCCGGCGCATGGCGTCGGCCGGATCATCTCGATCGAGGAGCAGGAGATCGCCGGCATCCGCCTCGAGCTGTTCGTGATCTCGTTCGAGAAGGACAAGATGACGCTGCGCGTGCCCACTCACAAGGCCACCGAGGTGGGGATGCGCTCGCTCTCCACGCCCGATGTGGTGACCAAGGCGCTCGACACGCTCAAGGGCAAGGCGCGGGTCAAGCGCGCCATGTGGTCGCGCCGGGCGCAGGAATATGAACAGAAGATCAATTCCGGCGATCTCATGTCGATCGCCGAGGTGGTGCGCGACCTGCACCGGACCGACGACCAGCGCGAGCAGTCCTATTCCGAACGCCAGCTCTACGAGGCGGCGCTCGAACGGCTGACCCGCGAAGTGGCGGCTGTCTCGGGCGTGGACGAGGCCGGCGCGCAGAAGGCCGTCGACGCGGTCCTCGTCTCCCGCGCGGCCTGAGGCCCGCATCAGGCGCGAAAAGAACCGCGGCCCCGGCCGCGGTTTTTTCATGCCCATCCTCCGGGCTCGCGCCCCCGAAGCGCGCTTTCACTCTGCCCAAATATCCTGCGGGGGGAGGTCTCCGCCCATGGGGGCGGAGACCGGGGGGCGCACAGCCCCCCGCTGCGCCGGCCCCTTGCGCGCCCTCTCAGACCAGAGCCGCCGCCGCCACCAGCACCGCGGCCTCCGAAAGCTGCTGCGAGGCGCCGAGGATGTCGCCGGTCTGCCCGCCGATCTTCGCCCGCGCCACCAGCCCCAGCGCCAGAGCGGCCGCTCCGCCCGCCGCGGCCAGCACGAGCGCCGCCGGGCCCGCAAGGAGCAGCGCCACGCCGGCCCCCACCGCCGCCGCCAGCGCCGCCTGCCGCCCATCGGGCCGGCCGAGCGACTGGGCGAGCCCCGCGCCGCGCGCATTGGGCAGGAGCGCCATCAGCCCCACCATCGGCACCCGCGACAGCACCGCCGCCGCCACGAGAAGGGCCACACCGCCCTCGAGCGCGGCGGCCAGCGCCGACCAGCGCAGAAGACCCACCAGCACCAGCGCCGCGACTCCATAGCTGCCGGTGCGGCTGTCCTTCATGATCTCGAGCCGCCGCTCGCGGGTCCAGCCGCCCCAGAGCCCGTCCGCCGTATCGGCGAGCCCGTCCTCGTGCATGGCGCCGGTCGCCAGCGCCTGCACCGCAAGGGCCAGCGCCGCCGCCACGGTTGCAGGCAGGCCCAGAGCGAGCGCCGCCGAGGCGGTCAGTGCCGCAAGGCCGCCCACCGCCGCCCCGGCCAGCGGCCAGGCCCAGGCGGCCCCGGCGCCCCGGTCGGGCAGGGACTGCCCCGGCAGCGGCAACCGCGTGAGGAGCGCCAGCGCCAGTTGCACGTCCGCCCACCGCTGCGACAGCCTGTCTTTCATCCCGTCTCTCCCGGCCACTGGTCTCCACCGCCGCTTCCCGATACCGAAGCGGGATCAGCCTAGCAACCGGAAGGACCCACCATGAAGGCTCCGTTCACCTCCCTCGCCGGCTTCCGTGCCGTGTTCGAGACGCTCCCGCAGGTCGATGCGGAGGCGGTCGAGGCCGCCACCGCGCGGAACGAGACGCTGACGAAGCCGAAAGGGGCGCTGGGTCGCCTCGAGGAGCTCGCGATCTGGTATGCGGGCTGGATCGGCGACGGCCGGCCCGCGCTCGAGCGGCCGCAGGTCGCCATCTTCGCGGGCAATCACGGCATCGCCGCGCGGGGCGTCTCGGCCTTTCCGCCCGAGGTGACGGTTCAGATGGTCGCGAACTACCGCGCGGGCGGGGCTGCGGTGAACCAGCTCTGCCACGTCGCGGGCGCCTCGATGACCGTGACCGAGCTCGAGCTCGACCGGCCGACGCTCGATTTCACCGTCAGCCCCGCCATGACCGAGGACGAGCTGGTGGCCGCCCTCGCGGCCGGATGGGAGGCGGTGGACGACGAGAGCGACCTTCTCGTGGTGGGCGAGATGGGCATCGGCAACACGACGGCCGCGGCGGCCATTGCGGCCGCGCTTTTCGGCGGCACGGCGGCGGAATGGACGGGCCGCGGCTCCGGCGTCGCGGGCTCGGCGCTCGAGGCCAAGACGCGGGTGGTGGCGGAGGGGCTCGAGCGGCATGCGGACGCGCTTTCCGATCCGCTCGAGGTGCTGCGGTGTCTGGGTGGGCGCGAGATTGCCGCCATGGCGGGCGCCATCGCGCGCGCCCGCGTCGGCCGCACGCCCGTGATCCTCGACGGCTTCATCTGCACCTCGGCGGCGGCGGTGCTGCATGCGCTGACCCCTTCGGCCCTCGATCACGCCATCGCCGGGCATGTCAGCGCCGAGGGCGCCCATCCGGCGGCGCTGGCGCGGATCGGCAAGGAGCCGCTCCTCGATCTCGGGATGCGGCTCGGCGAGGGCACCGGCGCCATCGTCGCGATCAACATCCTGCGGAGCGCGGTGGCCTGCCTCTCCGGCATGGCGACCTTCGCCGAGGCGGGCGTGTCCGGGGGCTGAAGCCCGCGAGCCCGGTCCGATCATCCAGCGCCAGGGGAGGGCGCCCGGACGGGTCTCACTCGGCCGCTTCGGGGTCGAGGGGGATCTGTCCGGCCTCCTCCAGCATCGCCGTTTCGAGATCGTCATCGAGCTGGCGGGCGCGGGCCACATAGGCCTCGTTCAGATGGGCGGGCTGGCCCGGCACCCAGAGCTCGGCCAGATCGCGCATGGCGGCGCGGTCCACCCGGTAATAGGTGCGCGACCGCTGGGCCGCCTCATATTCGCTGAAGCCCATGTTCTCGAGCACATAGCGCCCCGCCCGGATCGAGCTGTCGAAGGTCTCGCGCACGATGTCGTCGGCGCCCGCCTGATAGAGCTCGTAGACATGCACCCGGTCGCGCGCGCGGGAGACGATATGCAGGTCGGGCCGCACCTGCCGGGCGTAGCGCACGATCTTGATCGCATTCTCGCGGTCGTCGACCGCCACGACCAGCACCGTGGCCTCGGCCAGCCCCGCCGCCTGCAGAAGCTCGGGCCGGGTCGGATCGCCGAAGAAGCCCTTCACGCCGAAGCGGCGCATGATCTGCACCGCCGCCATGTCGTGATCGAGCACGACGGTCTCGATCCCGCTCATCCGCACCAGCCGGTTCACCACCTGCCCGAAGCGGCCGATCCCCGCGATGATGACGCGCCCCTTCTCGTCGATCGCATCCGCCCCGAGGGCAGGGGCCTCCTCGCCCAGCCGCGTGAGCCAGCTGGCCACGAGGAACAGGACAGGCGTCACCAGCATCGAGAGGCTGATGACGATCAGCGCCTTCTGGGCAAGAAGCGCGGGCAGGATCGTCTCCTGCGCGGCGAAGGCCACCAGCACGAAGCCGAACTCGCCCGCCTGCGCGAGGCCGAGCGTCAGCAGCCAGCGGTCGCGCCCTGTGAGGCCGAAGGTCTGGGCGAGCGCGGCCAGCACCAGCACCTTGAGGCCCACCAGCGCCAGCGTGAAGCCCGCGAGCGTCCAGGGATCGGCCGCCAGCAGGCGGAAGTCGATCCCCATGCCCACCGCCATGAAGAAGAGGCCGAGCAGGATCCCCTTGTAGGGCCGGATGTCGGCCTCGAGCTGGTGGCGGAACTCGGAGTTGGCGAGCACGACACCCGCGAGGAAGGCGCCGAGCGCCGGCGAAAGACCCACCACCATCGTGAGGAAGGCCGTCCCCATCACGGTGAAGAGGGCGATGAAACTCCCCATTTCCGGCAGGCGCGAGGCATGGACATAGCGGAACACCGGCCGGGTCAGGAAGTGGCCGCCCAGCACGATGAAGCCCACCACGCCCAGCATCACCAGCGTGTCGGCCCAGCCCGGCAGCGATTGCAGCAGGCCGATGATCGGCATGGCGGGGCCCTCCGTCGCATCGTGCGCCGAATGCGCGCCCGCGCCCGGCCTGAGCGCGATCAGCGGCACCAGCGCCAGCATCGGCACCACCGCGATGTCCTGCGCCAGAAGCACCGCAAAGGCGCTGCGGCCTCCGGTCGTGCGCAGCATCCGCCGCTCGGTCATGGTCTGCAGCACGATGGCCGTCGAGGAGAGGGCGGCGACCATCCCGAGCACCGCCGCCTCGGGCCAGGGAAAGCCCAGCCAGAACAGACCCAGCGCCGCGGCGAGGCTCGTCAGCACGATCTGCAACCCGCCGAGCCCCACGAGCGACCGGCGCATGGCCCAGAGCGCCGCGGGCTCGAGCTCGAGGCCCACGAGAAACAGCATCAGCACCACGCCGAACTCGGCATAGTGGCGCAGATCCTCTGTCTCGGCCCCCGCCAGTCCCAGCACGGGGCCCATGACGATGCCGGCGGCGAGATAGCCAAGGACCGACCCCAGCCCCGCGCGCACGGCGAGCGGCACGATGAGCAGCGCCGCGCCGAGATAGATGCTTGCCTGCAGAAGAAGGCTTTCCATGCCGCGCTGCCCGTGCTGCCCCAGTGTCAAGCTATCGCTTGCGCTGCGGGACCTGTCCATCCTCCAGCGCAGGCCATGCTGTCGCGCAGGGCCGGACGGCGGCTCACCGCCGCGCGGTCACGCTCTGGGGCGGCCTCGCGCAGCAGAGCTGCGGCCGGGGTCTTTGCGCGTGGCTCAGCCCTTCGGCATGGACAGGGCGAAGATCCGGCTGCCCTTCTGGTAGCGCAGCTCGCTGGCGGTGATCGCCGCGACCACGCCGCCGTCGATCCGGTCTCCCACGCGCACCTTGACGTAGCGGCCGTTCGACTGGCGCACCAGCGCGTAGCGGTTCGAGGAGGAGCCGTAGACGCCGATCAGGTTGGTCTTCGACAGGTTGATGGCATTCGCGAAGGTCGCATTCTGCGCCACGTTGGCCCGCGTCGGGATGCGCGGCGCGACCGAGACCTCGGGCTCGTCCTCCTCCTCGGGCGAGGGGGCGCGGACGGCGGGAGCGACCTGCTTCGGCGGCGCAACGGCGGCCACCACGACCGGCGTCCGCGGCTCCTGCACGGCCGCGGCGACCGCGGCCTCGATGGCGTTCGAGAAGTCGCTCGGACGGGCTTCGGGCTTGCGCGAGACGGCGATGGCGAGCGGGCTGATCGCTCCGTTCGAGGTGGCGATGGCCTCGGGGGCGCCGTCCGGCCGCGGCGCGGGGCTGGTGGCCATGGCGATGGTGGCGGCCTGCGCAGGAGGCTCCTCGGGCGAGGCGTCGCTCGGCCGGGCACGGGGCCGCAGGCCGCTCATGCGCGTGTCGGCTTCCGGCTCGGGCGCGGCCTCGGGGGTCGCGGCGGCGCTGTCTTCGGGACGGTCCGGCCGCACCTTGGGCCGGTGGCCCTGCAGGGCGGGTTCCGCGGCGGGCGCCTCGGCGCTGGCCGATCCGGGGAAGATCGACCCGGGCGCGGCCGGCGCAGGGTCGGCCGCGGCCTCTTCCGGTTCCTCGGCAGCCGGCCTGCGCGGCGGCAGGATCGGCGGCTTGCCCGCAATGAGAAGGAATTCGCCCGGCGCCAGCACGCCTTCGGCGCTCGGCCGGATCAGCCCGTTCTCGTCGAGCTCGTAGCTCGCGCCGAAGGGGGGCGGGGGCAGCGGCAGGCCGGGCGCCGCATCGAGCGCAATCTCGGGCGGCGGCGCCGCGACCGCATCGAGCGACGGAGGCGGCGTGTCCATCGTGGTGAGAAAGATCTCGTCCTGCGGCGTGTCCGCGGGCAGCGCCGGATCGGTCGCGCCCGAGGCCACCTGCGGCGCCTCGGACGCCGGTGCGGTGGCGCTCGATGCCGCTTCCGGTACGTCCGGCGCCGGTGCGGCAGCGGTGCGGGCGGGCTCGTCGGGCGTCTCTGCCTCCACCTCGGCAGGCGCCTCTGCGGCCGCCTCCGGCTCGACGGCGGCCGTTTCCTCCTCGTCCGCCGGTGCGGCATCCGGCAGCCTCTCGGCCACGGCCAGAGCGGTTTCGGCCTGAGAGTCGCCCGAGGCCACGAAGTAGGACGAGACCGCCGCCACGGCCGCGAGGACGAGAAGCAGCACGAGGGTCAGGATCAGTCCGAGAAAGCGCGGCTTGCCCCGCGAGGGCGTGGGCCGTCCGCCGAGCCCGCTGAAGGGCACGTCCTTGCGGGCGGGCGCTTCAAGCTTCGGGGACCGGGCAGCAGCCTTCGGCGGTGCGCCCGGAAGGGCGGATCCGTTCGGCAAAGGCTGCGCCTTGAGGCGCCCGTTCGGCTGGGCGGGCCCCTGCGGCGGCATCGCCGAGCGGGCCACGCGCACGCGCACCCCCTGTTCGGCCACCTGCGCCGGAGGACGGACAGGCTTTTCCTCGGCGGCGAGGCGCGCCTTCGCCTCGACCCGGCGGCTCGCGAAGGCGCCGGGCGGCATGTCCGGCACATCGTCGTCGGCGAGCTCCACATAGGGCGCTTCGGGAATATCGGCGCGGGCCGCCGGCGCAGGCTCAGGTTCGGGCTCCGGCGCAAAGGGCGGCAGCTCGCGCGCATGGGGGATCGGGCGCTCGACGGCCCGAACCAGCGGCGGCGGCACGAGAAATTCCTCGCGCGGCTCCTCCGGCTCCTCGGTCTCCTCCTCCGGTCCGGGCAGGGGGAGGGCCGCCTCGTCGGGCGTCAGCGAGGCCAGCACGGCGGGATCGGGAGCGGGCTGCCACGCCTCTTCCTCTTCGGACCCGGCCTCTTCCCCGACCGGCTCGGTCAGGGTCTGCACGGGTTCGGGCTCCGTGACCGGCGAAGGCTCCGGCTCGACCGGATCCGCGCGCTCCGGTGCGAAGCGGGGCTCCTCGTCGGGCTCCGGCTCGGTCGGGAGCGCCTCCGCCGGTTCCGGCTCGGCCAGCATCGGCTCCGCTTCGGCCTCTGCAAGCGCTTCACGCGCCGCATCTTCCTGCGAGACCTCGTCGGACAAAGCCGCCTCCAGCGGCGGCTCCTCGGCGAGCGGTGCCTCGACTTCATCGGGCAGGTCCGCCACCGCAACCGGGGCTGCGAGGATCCGAATCGGCTCCAGATCGCGCTCGACCTTCACGCCTTTCGGCAGTCGCCGCTGCGCCGCCGAGATGATCCCGAAGGCGGGCTCGCGCGGGAAGTCGCCCGCCTCGGGCAGCGCCACGAAGGCCACCGGGTTGAACCCATGCTGTTCGGCGAAATTCTCGGCCTCGTCGAGCGTCTCGCGCGCCACGACCGCGAGCCGCACATCCGCGCCCTCCGGCTCGAAATCGTACACCAGATCCTTGACCTCGTAGGGCGTCAGCCCCTCGAGCCCTTCGCGGATCTGCGCCCTGCGGCTGGTCTTGTCCGGCCCCGGCGCCGCGAGGGTCATGTAGAGGATCTGCGACCGCGGGATCACGACCTTGGTGGTGACACCCTCGTCCCCCGCCAGAGCTTCGGCCCCGGCGCGCAGCGCGGCCAGCGCCGCCTCGGTGTCATCGGCATCGAACGGCACCGACCCCAGTTCGTCCCATCCGTCCGGCATCCGCCGAAGCAGACTCGCGGCCTCAGGAGTCAGGTTGAGGGCAAATCTCGGTTTCATTTCGCGGGTCTAGCACATCTGGCGGCACACCGGGGAGTCCGGGTCTCGGCGTCCCCGGTGTTACAGCAGCTTTTCGCCGAATGAAAGAAAAAGACCCAAGGATCGGCTTGCTGGCTGCGTCATGAGAGGCGAACGCTATTCACTCCAAGGAGGAACTTCACAGATGAATATTGCCAAGGTCCTGATGCTCTGCACCGCTCTCGTCCTGCCGGGACATGTCCTCGCGGACACGCCGCGCCTGACCGTGACGGGGGAAGGCGCGGTGGCCGGTCGTCCCGACATGGCCACGATCACGCTCGGTGTGACGACCGAGGCCGCCACCGCGGCGGAGGCGATGGCCGGCAACAGCGAGAAGCTGGGGCGGGTGCTGCAGCGGCTGAAGGAGGCCGGGCTCGAGGACCGCGACCTGCAGACCTCGGGCCTGTCCCTGAACCCGAACTGGACCCAGAGCCCGGAGGGCGAGGCGCCGCGTATCGCGGGCTATGTCGCCTCGAACATGCTGACGGTGCGGGTGCGGGCGCTGGATCGGCTCGGGGCGGTGCTCGATCAGGCGGTGCAGGATGGCGCCAACACGCTTCAGGGCGTGAGCTTCGGGCTCGTGGATCCCCAACCGGCCATGGACGAGGCCCGGCGCAAGGCAGTGGCCAGGGCCCAGGCGCGGGCGCAGCTTCTGACCGAAGCGGCGGGCGTGCAGCTTGGCCCGATCCTCGAGATCCGCGAGGGCGGCGACGGCTATCGGCCGCCGATGCCGATGTATCGCGAGGCGGCCATGGACGCGCCGGTGCCGATGGCCGAGGGCGAGATCGAGACGACCGCGCAGGTGACGCTGGTCTACGAGCTGAAACAACAGCAGTGACAAAGTCTTCGGAGGCGATCTTCGGATCGCCTCCGAAGGTGGCCGTCAGGCCGTCGCCTTGGCGAGGGCCTGATCCAGGTCCGCGATCAGATCGTCGGCATCCTCGATTCCGATCGAGATGCGCACGACATTCGGCGCTGCGCCGGCCGCCACCTGCTGCTCGGGCGTGAGCTGGCGATGGGTGGTGGAGGCCGAGTGGATCACAAGCGACCGTGTATCGCCGAGGTTGGCGACATGGCTGAACAGCTGCAGCGCATCGACGAGCGCCACGCACGCGTCGTAGCCGCCCTTGACCGCGAAGGTAAAGAGCGCTCCGGCCCCCTTCGGGCAGATCCGCGCGACGCGGCCGTGCCAGGGCGAGGAGGGCAATCCTGCGTAGCTCACGAATTCCACCCGCGGGTCCTGCTCCAGCCAGGCGGCCACCTTCTGCGCGTTCTCGACATGCCGGGCCATGCGCAGGCTGAGGGTCTCGATCCCCATCAGCGTGTAATGCGCCCCCTGCGGGTTCATGGTCATGCCGAGATCGCGCAGGCCCACAGCGATGGAGTGGAACGTGTAGGCCATTGGCCCCAGCGCCTTGTGGAAGACGAGGCCATGGTAGGCCGGCTCGGGCTGCGACAGGCTCGGGAACTTGTCCGACGCCGACCAGTCGAACTTGCCCGAGTCCACGATCACGCCGCCGGTCACTGTGCCATTGCCGGTCAGGTATTTCGTTGCGGAATGAACGACGAGCGTCGCGCCATGCTCGATGGGGCGGCAGAGCCAGGGCGTGGCAGTGGTGTTGTCCACGATGAGCGGCAGGCCCATCCTGTCCGCGATGGCCGAGACCGCATCGAGATCCGTGATGACGCCGCCGGGGTTGGCAATGGTCTCGCAGAAGAGGGCGCGCGTATCCGAGTCGATCGCGGCCTCGATGGCGGCGGGATCGTCGAAGTCCACGAACTTGGCCGACCAGCCGAACCGCCTGATCGTCTGCGAGAATTGTGTGATCGTGCCGCCGTAGAGACGTGTCGAGGCCACGATGTTGCGGCCGGGTGCCATCAGCGGGAAGAGCGCCATGATCTGCGCGGCATGCCCCGAGGAGCAGCAGACGGCGCCCGCGCCTCCCTCCAGCGCGGCCACCCTCTCGGCCAGAGCCATGACCGTCGGGTTGGTAAGGCGCGAGTAGATATAGCCCACCTCTTCCAGATTGAAGAGACGTGCCGCGTGCTCGGCGTCGCGGAACACATAGGCGGTCGTCTGGTAGATCGGCACCTGCCGGGCGCCCGTCGCCGGATCCGGCTTGGCCCCGGCGTGGATCTGCAGCGTGTCGAAGCCGAGTTTGCGGTCTGAGCTCATCGGTCACCCCCCGTTGAATTGCTGCGCGCGACCCTAGGGGAAAGGCCGGAGCGGCACAACGGCTGGCGAGGATCGTGAGAGCGCAGCACCTGCGCTTCTGCGTCGGGACGTTCGGAACATCGCAGCGACGGTGCAGGGTGAGCAGGTCCCCGTTGTGACTGAACGAGAAAGGGCGAGAGCCTCGATCGGGCAGGAGCGCACGGTGAGGGGACGCCCGCCGCTCCGGCATGACAGGGAACATGTCAGAAGAAGTCGGCGCTTCCACTTTCGACCCTCTCGCATTCCTGGCCGGCGAGGGCAGTGGCTAGGCTTCTCTGGCGAACTGCGGCCACCGCATCGTGAATGTTGACCATGGGCTCCATGCCCATGTCCTGTCCCAGACGGCCGACATAGGCGGTCAGTCCGGCCAGAGACTGAACCAGATCGTCGAGGCTCTGAAGGATCTCTCCGCCGCCCAGGCGCCCTCCGGCGGCCGCGATGTCGTGTCCCACGGCCTCCTCGATCTCGCCACTCATGGCGGCGAGCCTGTCGAGCTGCACCGCCAGCCGTTCGAGAACGACCCGCAGAGGCGTTGTCTGCGGACCGCTCATAGAGCGCCTACGACAGCTTGGATGGCCTTGCGCATCCCGTCGGTGGTGAAGGGCTTCTTGATGAAGTTGTTCATACCGAGAGACTGGCCCTTTTCGATGATATCACGCGTGGCGGTACCGCTGACGAGGATGAAACCCATCCGCTGCGTGGTTTTGTTCTCGCGGATCCCCTTGAGCAGGCCCAACCCGTCGAGACCAGGCATATTGTAGTCGGAAATCACCAGATGCACCGGATTGGCCGCAAGCTGCCGCAGGGCCGAGGCGCCGTCCTTGCAGAAGTCGATCTTCTTGATCCCCAATTCCTCCAATGCCTGAATGATCAGACCCCGGCTGGTCGACATGTCATCGACCACCATGATCCTAATGCTGTCCCTGAGTGCCACCAAAGATCTCCTTTCCTGGTCCGCCCGTCGGCGGGGGTGCGCGCAGGCGGAATGATGTCATGCCAACAGTTTCGAATTGGTGTCTGACCTCGTGCGAAAGCCGCTCGGAATGGCCGATGAAGAGATGGCCTCCCGGAGCGAGCGTGCTCGCGAAGCCCCGCCAGATGCGGTTCTGAGTGTCGGGGTCGAAGTAGATCGCGACGTTCCGACAGAATATCACATCGAAAGGTCTGGTCACCGGCCAGGGCTTCACCAGGTTCAGCGGCTTGAAAGTCACGAGGGCGCGCAGATCCGCCGACACCTCCCTTCGACCGTCGCGGTCGGGCGGCCCGAAGTGATGTGCCAGAATCGCATCCGGCAGAGCGGCAAGGCTCGAGGCTGCAAACCAGCCCGCTTGCGCCCTTCCCAGGATCTTGCGGTCGATATCGGTGGCAAGGATCTTGATATCATAGTGGCCGGCGTCCGGGCAGAGCTCCAGCAACGTGATCGCCATGCTGAAGGGCTCCTCTCCCGACGAACAGCCCGCGGACCAGAACCGGACCCGTGCGCCATGTCGCGCCGCGTCCAGCAGGGGCGGCAGCACGCGTTCTGAAAGGAGTTCGAAATGATGTTCTTCGCGGAAAAAGCGGGTCGTATTGGTGGTCATGCTCGAGATGAACATCGAGCGCTCGTCGCGGCCTTCAGGTCTCGAGATCAGGTCGATATAGGCCGTGAAGCTCGTCAGGGACAGTTGACGGAGCCGCTTGGCAAGCCGGGCGTAAACCAGCGGCTCCTTGGCGTCAGGCATCGTGAGCCCCGCCTCGGCATGGGCCAGTTGCGCAATTCGCTGGAAGTCTTCCTGCGAAAGCTGCGGGTCACGGACTGCAGTCGGGGGATGTCGCGGCCAGTATTTCACATCATCCGCCTGACGTTCGGCAGCACTCCGATCAGATCGAGCAGCCGCAGCATCCGCTGGTCCAACGTGATCACGCCTCGCACGAAGGACAAGGTGGTTTCGGAGGCAATCTTCGGCATTGGCTGGACGGAGGAGGGAGGCAGCGTCAAGATGTCGGAGACAGCATCGACAAGCAGTCCCACGACCTGACCCTCGACCACGGTGATGATGATGACGTGGCGGGCCTCGGGCTCGAGGGATCCGAGTCCCAGCCGTTCCGCAAGATTGATGATCGGCACCACCGAGCCTCGCAGATTGATCACTCCGATGATATAGGAGGGCGCGTGAGGCAGAATGGTCGTCGGCGTCCAGCTGCGGATCTCGCGGACGGCGCGGATGTCAATGCAGAATTCCTGGCTTCCGATTCGGAAAGCCACGACTTCTCGCAGGTCGTCGTCCAGGCTCACGGCCGCCATCTCAGAACTCCATCGAGAACGTGCCCCCGGAGGTGCCGATGTCCACGGCTTCCTCCGGAGCTATGATCAGCGCGATGCGTCCGTCGCCCAGGATGGTGGCAGCGGCCACCCCCGGAATGCGGCCGTATCCGTTCTCGAGACCTTTGATCACCACCTGACGCTGGTCATGGATGGTGTCGACGACAAGAGCGCAGAGCTTCTGGCGAGCCGTCTCCACCAGAAGTAGAACGCTCTCCTCATAGCTGCGCACGGGCGCGCGAAATCCGAAGATGGACCCGCAATCGACGATCGGAACCAGACTGCCGCGGATAGCGACCACCTGATCGCCAGATCCCAGGATATGAATGTCGGCGGGGCGCGGGCGCAATGTCTCGACGATGGCTGCGACGGGCACCACCATCGTCTGACCGCCCACATCGACCACCATTCCATCAAGCACCGCAAGCGTCAGCGGCAGGCTGATGGTAAAGGTGGTGCCCACGCCTGGGTCCGAGGCGATGGTGATGCGCCCGCCCAGCGACTCGATGGCGCTCTTGACGACGTCCATGCCCACGCCGCGGCCGGACAAGTCGGAGACGACGGAGGCGGTGGAGAAGCCCGGCATGAAGAGCAACCCGTCGATCTCCTCTTCCGTCAATTGCGCATCCGGGGCCACGAGACCCTTGCCGCGGGCGATCTCGAGCACGCGCGGCCGATTGATGCCGCCGCCGTCGTCCTTGATCTCGATGAGCACCCGGCCGGATCGATGGGCTGCGGTGAGCGTGATCAGTCCGACGGGGGGCTTGCCGAGATGGAGACGCCTGTCTGCCGGTTCGATGCCGTGATCGACCGCATTGCGGATCATGTGCGTAAGCGGGTCGGCAAGCCGCTCGATGACGGTCTTGTCCACTTCGGTGCTCTCGCCTTCGGTGACCAGCCTGATCTGCTTCTGGGCGATTTCCGAGGCCTCGCGGGCGATGCGCGACATCCGCTGGAAGAGCGGCTTGATTGCCTGCGCCCGGATGGCCATCACGCTCTCCTGGATTTCCCGCGCGAGGTTGCGGAAGTCATCGAGCCGATTGCGAACAGGGGAGCGCGGCGGCACGCCCTCGTCCTGAACGCACTGAGAAAGCATGGCCTGATTGATCACCAGCTCGCCCACAATGTTGATCAGGCGATCGACGCGATCGAGTTCCACTCTTACGGTGGCGCGCGGCGAGGAGGTCCGGTGGTCCTCCGCAGGAGACTTTTTTGCCGCTGCGGGTCCCGAAGCCGGAGGATCAGGTTCAGGATCGGGCTCGGGATCCGGGTCCGTCCTGGGCGCTTCCATGGCCATCGGGCGGATTTCGAGCCTGCAGAGATCCTCGACGAATTCGAATACTTCGTCGATCTGGTGCTCCGGTTCATCCGTTTCGAGCGTGAGATGCCAATCGAGCCAGCTCTCTTGCCAGTCGAGAGCGTCGAAATCCGGCAGACGGGACCGATCCAGCCGCACCTCCATCCGGCCGAGGTCGCTCAGGACGCGGAACAGGATGCTCGTATCGTTTCCGCAGGCATAGAGGGCGCGTGTCGGGCTGAAGTCGATCGAGTAGCAACCCGATTGCCCCTCGTCCGGAGCCGCCGCCGGCAGATCGAGATCCAGCGGCATCGGCACGAAGCCCAAATCCTCTGCATCGGCTTCCCCAGCCTCTTCCTCTCCCGCCGCTTGTGCGAGCTGCGCTACGAGATCATCGGGATCGATGGTCGCTGTCTCGGATCCTGTCCGGGCCGCCTGCAATAGATCGGACAGTCGATCCGCGGCCTTGTGCAGTAGGGCCAGAAGTGGAGGATCGGCGGAAACGCGACCGGCGCGAAGGGCGTCGAGCGTCGTCTCGAACTGGTGGGCAAACCTGACGAGCGCGTCGAGCTTGAACGCCCCGGCGCCCCCCTTGATCGAGTGGACGGCGCGGAAGACGGCGTTTACCGTTTCGTCGTCATGCCCGTCGTCCAGCATATCCTCGATACGATCGAGCCCCTCGTTGAGGGCCTCCATGAGATCCTCGCACTCGACGAAGAAGGCGCTGCGAATATCGCTTTGATCCATGATGCCCTCACGCGACCGCCACGCGCCGCAGGGCGGAAACCAGCTTCGCTTCATCGAAAGGCTTCACGATCCACGCGGTTGCACCTGCCTCGCGCGCTTTGGCCTTCAGCTCGGCCGCACTTTCGGTCGTCAGCACGATGATGGGCAAGGCCGAATGCTGCGGTTGCTCACGGACTGCTCGGATGAAGCCGAAGCCGTCCATGCGCGGCATGTTGATGTCCGTGATGACGGCATGAGGCTTGGCCGCCTCCAGCTTTTCGAGCCCGTCGAGCCCGTCGATGGCGAGATGAACCTCGAAGCCGGCCTGCATCAGAGCTTCTCGCAACAGTTCCCGGATGGTGCGGGAGTCGTCGATGGCAAGAACGGTCAGCGGCATGATCCTTGATCCTCCTGAAACTCTTTGGGGTCCACGCCAAGGCGGGTGACGTCGTCCGTGAAGGCGGGCGACATGGGCTGACATGTGAATTGGTGACCTTCCGCGCGCCACTTGGCGGCAGCGGCAAGAAGGAGCTGAAGCGCCAGGCCACCGACAAAGCTGACCTGTCCGGCCGCCAGGCATGTGTCTCCGGGCGGCATGCTGAGCAGAGCTGCATAAAGTTGTCGCGCCCCTTGGTGGTCGAGACGTGCGGGAAGGTCCAGACGGTTCTTCATCTCGGTTCCTTGATCGGATCGGGCATTTCGGCGTTGTTATGTCGGTCGAAGAAGGTGACGTCGCCGGCGCCACCCTGAAGGCGGAATTGCGGTTGTTCGTTCGGCACCACATCCTCGCTGCCCAAGAACATCTGCTGGACGCGCCCCGTCTTGGGCCAGAACCGGATGCGCCTGGCCCGATTGCCCCCCAGACTGTGAGCCGTGCAGCGGATCCCCTCATCTTTGAGATAGCGCCGGGCGAAAGCAGCATTTGCTTGACCGATCGCCCCCAGCTGCGGCGTCATCATTGCGCCGCCGAAGATCTTGGCTTCTATCCGCTGCCGGGCGGCGCCCAGCTTGAGAAGCGCATTGATCAGCAGTTCCATTGCATGGGAGCCGTAACGGAGGTGCTGGGCATCTTCGACGTCGGCTGAAGGCAACAGGAAGTGGTTCATCCCCCCCACGCCGGCCACCGGATCGCACATGCAGGTGCAGATGCAGGACCCAAGGATCGTCGCATAGACCTCGTTCGGGGATGAGGAGGCAACACAGCTTCCTTGGGTCACATGCGTGATGCTTATCTGGCTGGCTGAAGGACTGTCGTCGCAACGGGTCATGGGTGGGGCTCGCAGGTGCAGAGCAGAGGTCCGGGCGGCCTTGAGAGCATATTCATGTCAAAAGTCCTCCCATCCGGGCTCTGCCCGCGCGAGCGCCCTGGAGTTATGTGGCGTCGCCGCTGTCAGGGGGGGGTGGGGCGGTTGCGCTTGGCAGGAGCGTCCAGGTGAAACTGCTGCACCGTCTCGAAGAGCGCGTTGGCGCTCGTCGTAAGCGACTCGCTTGCGGCGGTCGCCTCCTCGAGACGCGCCGCATTCTGCTGGGTTGACTGGTCGAGGTTGTTCACCGCGCAGTTGATCTCCGCGAGAGAC
This sequence comes from Cereibacter sphaeroides 2.4.1, assembly GCF_000012905.2. NCBI lineage: Bacteria > Pseudomonadati > Pseudomonadota > Alphaproteobacteria > Rhodobacterales > Paracoccaceae > Cereibacter > Cereibacter sphaeroides. The sequence continues at coordinate 1,071,851 of NC_007493.2, forward strand.
ACAGACTGCTGCCTCGACGACACGGCGATATCGGAGACCAGAGTCGAGATTTCGGAAACCGAGGATACGATCTGCTTCAACGCGTCACCCGTCTTTCCAACCAGATCCACGCCGCGCCGCACCTGGTTGCCGCTCTTCAGGATGAGGTCCGTGATCTCTCTCGCAGCTTCGGAAGACCTTTGAGCGAGCGCCCGCACTTCGGAGGCGACGACCGCAAATCCGCGGCCGGCGTCTCCTGCCCTGGCGGCCTCTACGCCGGCATTGAGCGCCAACAGATTTGTCTGAAACGCGATGTCGTCGATCACTTTCACGATCGAGGTGATCTTGTCGGATGAGGCGGCAATCATGTCCATCGCTGCCACTGTCTCGACGACGACATGCCCGCTCTCCTCAGCGTTCGCCCGCGCGTCGGCGACCACCCGATCTGCTTCTGCGGCGCCGTCCGCAGCGGACCGGACCGAAACTGTTAGCCCGTCAAGCGCTGCCGCTGTCTCTTCCAGAGTGGCGGCGGTGCTTTCCGTTCTTTGAGCCAGAGATTGTGCAGCGGAACTGATGTCTCGGGCTTCGTTGCGGATGCTTTCAGCGGCAGAGATCACGTCTTCGACGAGAGAGGCGAGCCCTTGCAGGGCGCTGTTGAAATCCGGGCGCAGGGCTTCGAAGGGTTCGGGAAGCGGATGATCCAGACGGGATCCGAGATCACCTTGGGCAAGCTGCCGAAGCGCTGAAATCAGCCGCTCAGGTGCCGGCGGAGGCTGGTCCGCAGCGGCAGTCGTCGGTGCCTGCGCGTACTGGTGGCGGATCTCCGTCACTAGGACCAAGTTGCCGCCGCCCGGTCGTCGCAGGATCGAGATGCCGACCTGCACCTGGTCTGAACCATAGCCCTCTTGGCTCAGGAAACTGCGCCCTTCGCCGTCCCGTTCGATCGCCGCAAGGAGTTCGGCACTGTCCGGCGTTGCCTCGAGCAGGGAGCGCAGCGAGGCCCCCGAGGATCCGAAGAGCTTCGCAAAGCCGTCGCTCGCCTTTATCATCTGACCTCTGATGTCATAAGTCGCGGCGATGGCTTCGCGAATGACCCCTTGGAGGAGGAGGTCAAGTTGTGTCTCTTCGGTCCGGTCGGTGAAACTAAGGACCTCGGCACCCGTTGCGCCGACGGGAGCCCGTGTCACCTGATATTGGCGTCCCCCGATCGCCAGGGACATCGTCCTGCCTGTATGGTCCGGCCAAGCCCGTGCGAGATCATGGTGAAGACTTGCAACCGGTTGACCTTCGAGAAGTGGCTCCGGCAGGCCCGCAACCACCTGCCGCGCGGGGTGGTTCATCATGAGCACGCGACGATCGCTGGCGACGAGGATCCAGGGGGCTGGGAGGGCGTCGAGTGCCATGGCTCGGCTATGCGCGGCCTCGAACTGCTCCCGCTCGCCCTGCAGAGCGGCGGACAGGGCATCGATCTCGTCCGCAAGCGTTGGGATCGACAGCTCGATCCGCGTCATGGCGGTGGCGTCGGGTCTCTGGTTGTTCTTGATCCGCCGGGTCGTCTCGATGAGCAGCCGCTCGGTCTCTTTTCGGCGCCTCCAGAGATGCCCCGCAATCCCCATTGAGATCATCAGGCCCGCGACCAGTGCGGTTGCCGGCATCAGCAATGCGTAGGAGCCATTCAGCGCGGGCAGAGACACGGCAAAGACGCCGGCGAGAGAGTCGTCCCCCTCGCGGGTGACCGGGATGGCAATGGAGGTGCCGCCCTTGGCCTTCACGGGAGCCCCCGCGGTCATTGCGCTCAGCGCTTGGGCCTGCAGGTTCTCGGCGCCGGCCAGATCCGCCGGCATCGAGGCAATGACGCGTCCCTCCACATCCATCGCGAGAGCCGAGAAGGTTTCGCCCGGATAAGTTGCGGCGGCCGCGCCGAACAGTTGCGACAAACGATGACCATCGCGGAAGGCAAGGGCCGCGCGCCCTTCGGCCGCAATCAGCCTTGAGAAGGCCTGCGTCTGTTGTTCCGTTGCGCGTAGCGCCCCTTCGTGGTTGAGCCAGAGCGCGGTTGCGATGCCGAGCAACATGGGCAAGGGCATACCCAGAAGCACCAGAGGCTGCTTGAAGCGCCATAAGCGCGAAGGGTCGGTGCGGTTCATGCGGCTATCCCATGTATTGCCTGACGGCGAGCTCTGGCCTTGGACCTTGCCTCGGTTGTGCAATTCTTGGCGCTCACCGCTTTCCAACTCGTGAAGGCTGGTGCGATCAGAACAGAACGTCCAAGATGTCGTCCGCGGGCGGCGCGGTCGTCTCTGAGACCTCCTCTGCCGGATTCACGCCGAGATCCCGCAGCAGGAGATCATGCACCAGACGCTCTGCGGCCATCGTGTAGCCTGCGCGGATCCGTTCGAGCGCGTCTCCTGTGGCTGTGGCGTTCAGGTCCCCGTCCAGACGGTTGGCCCATCGTTCCAGAGCGGGGGCCATGGTGAGCAGGTCGGCAAATGCCGCGGAGTGGCCATCCAATGCAGCAATGCCGGTGGCCACGTCCCGCTCCGCCAGCCGGCGCTCCCGTTCGACCGTGGCACTCGTCTGGAGGATCCCGGCCTCAATCCCGGACAGCAGCGAGAAGACCCGGTCGCCGGCACCTGTGAGATCGTGCAGATCCTGCTTGAACGGCCCTTCGAGTTCGACGGCCGTAATGACGGCTTCGTCGCTCATCGCGGAGAGGCTTCGGGTGATGCTCCCCAGACGTTCGGCCGATGTGGAGGCCAGTTCCCGCAGCTGGAAGGAGATCTCGCGCAGGGCCAGCGCCTCGTCGCCGAGCTGCACGCAGGCGATGACGGCGTTCAGTCCGATCATGCTCATCCGCTCTTCGACCCCGGACATGCGCTCGAGAATAGGGAGCAACTCGGCCAGTCCGCTGGAGAGGTTGCGAGCCACCGACACGAGGCGCGTCTGCGCGGTTCGGCATTCGTCGAGGATCGCCTGAAGTTGCTGAAGATGCTGTTTGAGGTTATGGCGCGGCGATGTTCCTACACGTCCGCTGATCCTGCCGATCTCCGCGGTCGCCTGGCCTGAGTCGCGGAGGGCGGATCGGGCCGTCACGATCGCGGCCGCATGCCGTTCGTGCGCGTCGCGCAGATGGGCTGCGGCGAGCGCCAGCGTGATCCGCGCCAGCGCTCCGTCTGCCGTCTCCTGCGCTGCCGTGCCGTCCATCATGTCGGCCACATGTTCCAACCGTTGCCGCGTCGTGTCGCCGATCTGGAGCGACAGCACGGCCGTGGTGACCGCACGGCGGAACTCGTCGCCATGGGTCATGAGGATGCTTCCGTCTGCCGTGGTACGCGTCAGATCCTTCTCGAAGGCATCCATGTCGAGACGCAGGCCTGCGAGCGCAGGACCGAGCTGACGGCGCAGGAGGTGTGACAGGTTGCCGGCCTCGGCCGAGGCCAGGTGCAGTCTGCGCGCCATGTGCTCGACCGCTTCGGTGATCTGGCCGATCGTATCGCCTGCCTCCATCACCTGGGCCGTGGCCGCCGTTGTGAAGACTTCCAGACTGGAATTCTGGCCCGCGAGCGTCGCCACCGTCACACGGGCATTGAGCGCGACGATGGACATGGTACGGATGACCTGACGCATGACGCTCAGGTCCGTGCCCAGGGTTTCGGCCGCGGCGGAGAGGGTTTCGATCCTTTCGAGGAGCGGGCCGCTGTTGGCGGCGAAGAGGGCGGCCCGTTCCTCGAGACCCGCAGCGTCGGCGCTCGCTTGGGCGAACTCTCCGGCATCGGCGACCGCTGCCAGTTGCGCCAGAGGAGCGGACAATCGGTCGAAGCGGGAGATGGCCCGTTCGAGGCTGGCGCCAGCTCGAAGGAAGGCCTTCTCTGTGGCGCTGGCGAGGCCGGACACGCGGCTGGCCGCCTTGCGCATCGCTGGCGTCGAGACCCTGCGTCGGCCGTTGGCCCTGTCGAAGGTGCCCTCGCCAGGCGGGGCGACAGGGCCAGGCTGGTGGGCCGTCGCCGTAGCTTCACCTGGGAGCGGAGTAGAAAGCGCCATTCGGGAACCTGTTTGCTGGGGGCGGGACAGAAGCCGGTGCAGCCGGCGAATGCGGGGAGGGCAGGCAGCTCGGGCGTCTCGATCGTGGGATCAAGGGCGCGGGTCAGGCCGCATGGTCGGTGGCGTGGCGGCGAAAATCCGCATCAAGGTCGTCGCCATTGCCGTCCAGATCGAACTGGAAGCCGCCGGGAGACTGCGTCACCGGACGCGATTTGGCGGAACGACGGGGCAGCTCCGAGCGGTTGGGAAGCTGGGCTGTCGGGAGGCTTTCCTGCGACGGGACAACCTCGGGGCCCCTGTCGGTCGTGAAAAAGCCGATTGCTGTCCGCAGCTGTTCGGCCTGTCCGGCCAGCTGGCCGGCCGTCGCAGACAGTTGCTCGGATGCGGTGCTGTTGCTTTGGGTGACCTGATCGAGTTGCTGGATCGCCGTGTTCACCTGTGCCACGCCGGCCGCCTGCTCCTGCGCGGAGGTCGAGATCTCGAGCACGAGGCGGGCCGTCTCCTCGATGTCCGGCACGAGCTGCGAGAGACGCCCGCCGGCGGTCTGGGCCGCCTCGACCGTCGCCGCGGAGAGGACGGAAATCTCGGTTGCCGCGGCGCGGCTGCGCTCGGCAAGCTTGCGCACCTCGGCCGCCACCACGGCGAAGCCGCGGCCATGCTCCCCGGCCCGGGCGGCCTCGACGGCGGCATTGAGCGCGAGGAGATCCGTCTGGCGCGCGATCTCCTGCACGATGCCGATCTTCTGCGAGATGGTGCGCACGGCCTCCACCGCCTCGACCATCGTCGTGCCGCTCTCGTGGGCCGCGAGCGCCGACTGCCGGGCCCGGGACTCGGTATCGGCGGCATTCTGCGCCGATTGCTTGATGTTGGCGGTCATCTCTTCCATGGAGGAGGAGGCCTGCAGCGTGGCGCTGGCCTGTTCGGCGGCCCCCTGACTCAGTTTCACGGCCGTGGAGGACATCTCGTCGGCGCCTGCGGCCACGGTGCGCGTGGATCTTGCGACGTCGTTCACCACCGTGCGGAGCTTCGTCACCATGCCGTTCAACGAGGCGATCAGATCGCCGATCTCGTCTCGTTGCGACTGGGGCTCGGTCTGGGACAGATCCCCCGCGGCGACGCGCTCGGACAGGCGCAGCGCCCGTTTCAAGCCGGTGGAAAGGGTTACCACGATCCAGCTGCCGGCTGCGGCAACGAGAAGGATGTTGGCAAGGAAGGCGCCCAGAACCGTGAGGCGGCTGATCTCCTGCTGGCGCTGGGCCTCGGCCGACGCGTCGGTCAGCTGCTGCGTGTGGTGGGCCAGGAGCGCGCTCAGGCGCGTCTCCATCGCGAGCCACTGCTCGCGACCCTGCGTCACGACGATCGTGAATCCCTCGTAACCAAGCCCCATCCGCGCCATCTCGATCGCCTTTTCGTCGATCCTGGCGAGTCGCTCCTTCGCTTCCTGGACCTCGGCGAGGCGGGCGCGCGTCTCCGCATCGGCGGAGGCCTCAAGGGCGGCGAAGGCCTGCTCGCTGCCGGCAGAGGCGGTCGCCAGGCGGTCGTCGATGGCCCGGCGCTCTTCCTTGGTGCGCGACAGGAGGTAGTTGCGGATCTCGCGCTGTGTCTTCAGCCGGTTCTCGATCAGCTGGTAAGTCATCTCCACCTGCTTGACCTTGGTGTGCACGATGTCGTCGAGCGAGGCGCGGATCTGGTCGAGGTCGCGCAGGGCCACCATCTGCCCGCCTCCCGAGACGAGCAGCACGGCGAGGAACACTCCGGCGAGCTTCAGCTTGATGGACAGTCTCATCGCTACAGGGATCCTTCTTGTCGGGGGCGGGAGGTGGCCCGCGATTCGGGACGCCGGGCGCAGACGGTGCGGCCGGCGGGGCCTTGCCTCAGGCGCCGGCCACCTTCTTGACGACGGCCAGAAGCTGAGCCTGATCGAACGGCTTGATCATCCAGCCGATGGCCCCGGCCTCCTTGGCCTGCGCCTTCAACGTGTCCTGCGACTCCGTCGACAGGAAGACGATGGGCACGCCCTTGCCCTCGGGCAGGGTGCGGAACTTGCGGATGAAGCCTATCCCGTCGAGGCGCGGCATGTTCTGATCGGTCAGGATGGCATCGAAGCGCTGGGCCGTGGCCTTCTCGAGCGCATCCTGCCCGTCCACCGCCTCGACCACCGTATAGCCGGCGCCGACGAGGGTCAGTCGCACCATCTGCCGGACGGAGGGAGAATCATCCACCGCGAGGATCGTCTTGCTCATCCCTGCGCCACTCCGACAGGCAGGCCGGTCCAGAGGCCGTCAGCCCCGACCAGGCCCGCATCGGCCAGCCCGTGCACCTTCATCGCCGTCTCCATGGGCGAGCCGGCGGGGACTGCGATCTCGAACGGGACGCCGGCAGAGGCGGCCTGCCGATGCGCCGCCACGAGGAGCTGGAGCACCGCAAGGCCCACCTCCTGTGCAGGCGCCGTGTCCAGCCGGACGGGCCCCGGCCCGGCGAAAGCCCGGGCGAGATCGGCCGCGAGCGGACCGGCTTCGGGAAGGCCCGCCCGGTCCGGGAGGCTGAGAGAGACGGGGGGAGCGGACATGGCAGGGGCCTCGGCTGATTGCTTCCTCCCTGCCGTTCTGGGGCCCGAACCCATAAGGTTTCCCTAATCCTGATCGCCGAATGCCTAAAATGCGCATGGCCCTTGCCGCGCCCTCCGCCGGAAGAGGGAACCAAAGATTGTGCGACCGGTTGAGTTCGCACACTCGACCAAGATGGGGATCAGGCGTGACGGACAGGAATGGCGAGAGCGGCCGCATGCGGCCCGCCCGCGCATTGCGCGCTCCGAAAGGACCGGACTCAGAGGCCAACCGGCAGGGCGTGGCAGCAGCGACAGGAGCGCAGGACAGGCGCGACGGGGGCGAGGAGGCGCTGATGCGGCTGGCCGACGCCCGCGTCGCCATCGAGGGCGTCAATCTGGAGATCGACGGCGGGCGCTTTGCGGCGAAGGTGGTGGCCGGTTGGGAGGTGGCGGTCGAGGCCGACATCTTCTGCGACGGGCATGACAGCATCGACGCGGCCGTGCTGCACCGTCAGCGGGGCACCGATGACTGGATCGAGGTCCGCATGGAGTTCCTCGTGAACGACCGCTGGCAGGCGCACGTCACCTTCGCCGAGAACGCCTTCCACGAGCTGACCTTCCTCGCCTGGCGCGACCTCTACACCACCTGGCGCAAGGAGGTGGCGAAGAAGCTGGCCGCTGGCCAGAAGATCGATCTCGAACTCGAGGAGGGGCGCAGGCTCCTGCAATCGGTCGAGACCGCCGGAGCGGAGGATCGCGCCCTCGTCGACCGCATCCTCGGCGAGGACGGGGCGGATCAGGAGGCGGGCGCCCGCTTCGCCCGGATGAGCTCTCCCGAAGCGGTGGCGGCGATGAAACGCTGTGCGCCGCGCACCAATCTCACCTGCTACAAGATCCTGCCGATCTTCGCCGACCGCGAGGCCGCGGCCTTTTCGGCCTGGTACGAGATGATGCCGCGGTCGCAGTCGGACGATCCGGAGCGGCACGGCACCTTCGACGATGTGATCCGCAAACTGCCCTATGTGCGGGATCTGGGCTTCGATGTGCTCTATTTCACGCCGATCCACCCGATCGGGCGCGTGAACCGCAAGGGGCGCAACAACAGTCTGACGCCTGCGCCGGACGATCCGGGCTCTCCTTATGCCATCGGCAGCGAAGAGGGCGGGCACGATGCGATCCATCCCGAACTCGGCGATTTCGAGAGCTTCGGCCGGCTGGTCGAGGCCGCCCATGCCCATGGGCTCGAGATCGCGCTCGATTTCGCGATCCAGTGCGCGCCGGACCACCCCTGGATCCGCGAGCATCCGGAATGGTTCGACTGGCGGCCGGACGGCACGATCAAGTTCGCCGAGAACCCTCCGAAGAAATACGAGGACATCGTCAACGTCCATTTCTACCGCGGCGCCCTGCCGGAACTGTGGTATGCGCTCCGCGACGTGGTGCTGTTCTGGGTGGAAAAGGGCGTGAAGATCTTCCGGGTGGACAATCCCCACACGAAGCCCTTCCCGTTCTGGGAGTGGATGATCGGTGAGGTGCAGTCGCAGCATCCCGACGTGATCTTCCTCGCCGAGGCCTTCACGCGCCCCAAGGTGATGAAGCGTCTGGGCAAGGTGGGCTACGGCCAGAGCTATTCCTACTTCACCTGGCGCAATACCAAGGCCGAGCTCATCGACTATCTCACCGAGCTCACCACCGAAGAATGCCGGCACTACATGCGGCCGAACTTCTTTGCCAATACGCCCGACATCAATCCGGTCTATCTCCAGCATTCGGGGCGGGCGGGGTTCCGGGTGCGGCTCGCGCTGGCCGCGACGCTCGGGGGCAACTACGGGCTCTACAACGGCTATGAGATCTGCGAGGCGACCCCGGTGCCGGGGAAGGAGGAGTATTTCAATTCCGAGAAATACCAGCTCCGCGCCTGGGACTTCGACCAGCCGGGCCATATCCAGGATGACATCCGGCTGATGAACCACATTCGCCGCACCCATCCTGCGATGCGCGATTTCACCCGGCTGCGCTTCTACGATGCGCACAACGACTCCGTGCTGGCCTATGGCAAGAGCACCGAGGACAAGCAGGATTTCCTGCTCTTCCACGTCAACCTCGATCCGCACGCGGCCCAGACCTTCGAGTTCGAGGTCCCGCTGTGGGAGTTCGGGCTGCCCGACGATGCCTCGGTCGAGGTCGAGGATCTGCTCAACGGAAATCGCTTCACCTGGCACGGAAAGTGGCAGTGGCTTGAACTCGACCCGCAGACCCGCCCCTATGCGGTCTGGCGGCTCTACGCGCCGGGAATGCCCAGATGAATCAGAATGTCTCTCCCTCCACCGTTGCCGTCCGCCGCACGGACGGCATCGATCGCAGCCAAACCGACTGGTACAAGGACGCGATCATCTATCAGCTGCACATCAAGGCGTTTCAGGACGCCAATGGCGACGGGATCGGTGACTTCGCGGGCCTGATGCAGCGGCTGGATTATGTGCAGGCGCTGGGCGTGACCGCGATCTGGCTGCTGCCTTTCTATCCCTCGCCGCTCCGCGACGACGGCTACGACATCTCGGACTATCGCTCGATCAACCCGTCCTACGGCGCGATGCGCGACTTCAAGCTGTTCGTGCAGGAAGCGCACAAGCGCGGGCTGCGCGTCATCACCGAGCTGGTCATCAACCACACCTCCGACCAGCATCCCTGGTTCCAGCGGGCCCGGCGGGCGAAGAAGGGATCGGCCGCGCGCGACTGGTACGTCTGGAGCGATACCGACCAGAAATTCCCCGAAACGCGGATCATCTTCCTCGATACGGAAAAGTCGAACTGGACCTGGGATCCGGTGGCAGGCGCCTATTACTGGCACCGCTTCTATTCGCACCAGCCCGACCTGAACTTCGACAATCCCCGTGTGCTCGAGGAAGTGCTCAAGATCATGCGCATGTGGCTCGAGATGGGCGTCGACGGGCTCCGGCTCGACGCGATCCCCTATCTGGTCGAGCGCGAGGGCACCAACAACGAGAACCTCCCCGAGACGCACGATGTTCTCAAGAAGATCCGGGCCAACCTCGACCAGCATTTCCCCGACAGGATGCTGCTCGCCGAGGCGAACCAGTGGCCGGAGGACACGCGCCCCTATTTCGGCGAGGGCGACGAATGCCACATGGGCTTCCATTTCCCGCTGATGCCGCGGATGTACATGGCGCTGGCGCAGGCCGACCGGCATCCGATCACCGACATCATCCGCCAGACGCCCGAGATCCCGGAAGGCTGCCAATGGGGCATCTTCCTCCGGAACCACGACGAGCTGACGCTCGAGATGGTGACGGCCGAAGAGCGCGACTACATGTGGCGCTTCTACGCCGAAGATTCGCGGGCGCGGATCAATCTCGGCATCCGGCGCAGGCTGGCGCCGCTGATGAAGAACGACCGGCGCAAGATCGAGCTTCTGAACCAGATGCTGATGTCGATGCCCGGCACGCCCATCGTTTATTACGGCGACGAGATCGGCATGGGCGACAACTACTATCTCGGCGACCGGGATGGCGTGCGGACGCCCATGCAATGGTCGGCCGACCGCAACGGCGGCTTCTCGCGCTGCAATCCGCAGCAGCTCTACCTGCCGACGATCCTCGATCCGGTCTACGGCCATCAGGCGATCAACGTCGAGGCGCAGGCGGCGGACCCGTCGTCGCTCCTGAACTGGACGCGCCGCCTGATCGCGGTGCGCAAGCAGCATCCGGCCTTCGGGCGCGGCTCGATGAGCCTGCTCTATCCGCGCAACCGCAAGGTGCTGGCCTATGTCCGCAGCCACGAGGGCACGGACATCCTCTGCGTGGCGAACCTCTCGGACACGGCGCAGGCGGTCGAGCTGGATCTCGGGCGGTTCCGCGGCGCGGTGCCGGTCGAGCTCACGGGCCGGTCGGAGTTTCCGCCGGTGGGCGATCTGCCCTACATGCTGACGCTGCCGCCCTACGGCTTCTACTGGTTCATCCTCTCCGACCAGCAGGCGCTGCCGAGCTGGCACCAGCCGATGCCCGAGACGCTGCCGGATTTCATCACGCTCACGACGCGCGACGGGCGGGCCGAGACGGCGCTCACCGGGCGCGAGACGCGCCAGCTCGAGGCCGACGTGCTGCCGAACTGGCTGCCGCTGCAACGCTGGTTCGGGGCCAAGGAGGAGAAGATCAGCGCGGTGAAACTGGCCGTTCTGGGCTCGCTGTCGGCCGATCATGCCCTCGTCCGGCTCGAGGCCGATGTGGGCGGCGAGGTGCAGCAGTATTTCCTGCCCGCCTCCGCACTCTGGGGCGAGGAGCAGCTCCGGGCCGGGGCGCCCAAGCTGAGCTTCACCCTGGCCAAGGTCCGGCGCGGGCCGCAGGTGGGCGCGCTCATCGACGGGGCCTATGACGAGCAGATGGCGCAGGCGATGCTCGAGGCGCTGCGCGACGGTCGCAGACTGTCTGGTGCCGGGGGCGAGGTGGTGTTCGAGCCGGGCTCGGGACTGGCCGAGATCGCCGACCCGGGCGAGCCGCGCTATCTCGGGGCCGAGCAGTCGAACATTTCCATCGCCTTCGGCGACCGCCTGATCCTGAAGCTCTACCGACGCCTGCGGGCCGGCGAGCAGCCGGACGTCGAGGTGGCGCGCTTCCTGACGGAAGTGGCGGGCTACACCCATACGCCCCGCTATCTCGGCGTCGTGAGCCTGCGCCCGGCGGAGGGCGAGGCGACCGTCCTCGCCGCGGCCTTCGCCTTCGTGGCCAACATGGGCGACGCCTGGCGCGGCCTCTTCGACGCGCTGGTGCGGGATCTGGGCGAGTTCGGCGGCTGGAGCACGGCCGAGGCGCCGGAAGTGGAGAAGGACGGCTTCTCCTTCCCGCTCACCATTCCGGGCCTTCTCGGCCAGCGCACGGCCGAGCTGCATCAGGCTTTCGCCACCGAGACGGACGAGGCGGCCTTCCGGATGGAGCCGCTCACGGCCCAGCATCTGACCGGCTGGGCCGAGGGGGCGCGGCGCGAGGCCGAGGCCATGCTGTCGGTGCTCGAACGGCAGCGGACGCACCTGCCCGACGAGGTGCTGCCCCTGGCCGAGGCGCTGCTCGCGCGGCGCGAAGACCTGCTGGCGCGGCTCGACCGCGTTACCGGCTTCGAACCCTCGGGCGCGCTGACCCGCATCCATGGCGACTACCATCTGGGGCAGGTGCTGCTTGCGCAGGACGATGTCGCCATCATCGACTTCGAGGGCGAACCGCGCCGCACGCTTGCAGAGCGTCGCGAGAAGTCCTCGCCGCTCCGCGACGTGGCGGGGATGCTGCGTTCGTTCGACTATGCCGCCGCCGCCGCCCTCGCACGCCACGAGGAAAGCTTCGGCCCGGCGAGCGAGCGGGCGGTGGAGCGGGCCGAGGCCTGGCGGCAACAGGCGGTGGCCGATTTCCTTGCCGCCTACGAGGGCGCGTCCGCGGGCACCGCGAGCCTGCCCTCCGACCCGGCGCTGAAGGAGGCGCTGCTCGATCTCTTCCTCGTGCAGAAGGCGGTCTACGAGACCTCCTACGAACTGGGCAGCCGTCCCGCCTGGGTCGGCATCCCGCTGCGCGGGCTTTTGGAACTGCTGGACAGGAAACCTGCATGAACGTGACATCGAAGCCCGGGGAGCTCGTCCCCGAAAGCGACGTGGCCGCCATCATGCGCGGAACGCACGGAGATCCCTTCCGCGTGCTGGGCATGCACGGAGGCGGCGGCGCGCCGCTCTCCGTCCGGGTCTTCGCCCCGCAGGCCGCGGAGGTTGCGGTGCTGGGGCAGGGGGGCGAGGTGCTCGCCCCTCTCGAACGCATCGGCGCCGAGGGCTTCTTCGCGGGCACGGTGCCGGGCGAGGAGAAATTCCCCTACCGCCTCCGCTTCGTCTCGGGACCGCACGAGTGGGAGGCGGACGATCCCTACCGCTTCCCCGAGGTGCTGGGCGAGCTCGACGAATATCTTCTCGGCGAGGGGCGGCACTATCAGCTCTACACCCGGCTCGGCGCGCATCCGGCCGAGATCGAGGGCGTGCAGGGGGTGAGCTTCGCTGTCTGGGCGCCGAATGCCCGCCGCGTCTCGGTGGTGGGCGCCTTTAACGCCTGGGACGGGCGCCGCCATCCGATGCGCAAGCGCATCGGCGTGGGTGTGTGGGAGCTGTTCGTTCCCGGCCTCCATACCGGAGATCTCTACAAATACGAGCTGCTCGGGCCTTCGGGCGAGCGGTTGCCGCTCAAGTCCGATCCGCTCTCCTTCGCGCAGGAGGCGCCGCCGGCCACGGCTTCGGTGGTCCATGGGCTGCCCGAGGCCGAGTGGCACGATGCGGGCTGGATGCAGGAGCGCGAGAGCCGCCAGCGCCGCGATGCGCCGATCTCGATCTACGAGGTCCATGCGGGCTCGTGGCGGCAGGGGCTCGATTACGACGCGCTGGCCGAGGAACTGTCGGCCTATGTGCGCGAGATGGGCTTCACCCATGTGGAATTCCTGCCGATCAGCGAACATCCCTTCACCGGCTCTTGGGGCTATCAGCCCATCGGGCTCTTCGCCCCCACCGCGCGCTTCGGCCCGCCCGAGGGCTTCGCGCGGCTGGTGGACCGGCTCCACCGCGACGGGATCGGCGTCATCCTCGACTGGGTACCGGCGCACTTCCCGTCGGACGCCCATGGGCTGGCCAACTTCGACGGGACCCATCTCTATGACCATGCCGACCCGCGGCAGGGCTTCCACCGCGACTGGAACACCCAGATCTACAACTTCGGCCGACAGGAAGTGGCGAACTTCCTGCAGGCTTCGGCGCTCTTCTGGCTCGACCGCTACCATGTCGATGCGCTGCGCGTGGATGCGGTTGCCTCGATGCTCTACCTCGACTATTCGCGGAATGCCGGCGAATGGGTGCCGAACCGCCACGGCGGGCGCGAGAACCTCGAGGCGATCGATTTCCTGCGCGGCGTGAACGAGCGCGTCCGGCTCGACCATCCGGGCTGCATCACCATCGCCGAGGAATCGACGGCCTTCCCGCAGGTGAGCCGCCCGGTCGAGGACGGCGGGCTCGGCTTCGGCTTCAAGTGGAACATGGGCTGGATGCACGACACGCTGGGCTACTTCCGGCGCGACCCGATCCACCGCAAGCACCACCAGAACGACCTGACCTTCGGCATGGTCTATGCCTATTCCGAGGATTTCGTCCTGCCCCTCAGCCATGACGAGGTGGTGCACGGCAAGGGCTCGCTCATCGGGCAGATGGCGGGCGACCGCTGGCAGAAGTTCGCGAACCTTAGGGCCTATTTCGGCTTCATGTGGGCGCATCCGGGCAAGAAGCTTCTCTTCATGGGCGGCGAGTTCGCGCAGGAGCGCGAGTGGAACCACGATGCCTCTCTCGACTGGCACCTGCTCGACGATCCGTCCCACGCCGGGATGAAGCGCCTCGTGGCCGACCTGAACCGCGAATATCGCAAGCGCCCCGCGCTGCACCGGATGGATTGCGATCCCGAAGGGTTCGAGTGGATCGACGCCGGCGACAGCGAGAACAGCGTGCTGAGCTTCCTGCGCAAGGCGCCCGGCGAAAAGCCGGTGCTGGCGGTCTGCAACCTCACGCCGGTGGTGCGGTCGGATTACCGGATCGGGGTGCCCGAGGGCGGCGAGTGGCGCGAGATCCTCAACTCCGACGCCGCGATCTACGGCGGCTCGGACGTGGGCAATCCCGGCGGGCTTCAGGCCGAGGAGTTCTCCTGGCACGGACGGCCGGCCTCGCTGCGCCTGACGCTGCCGCCGCTTGCGACGATCTTCGTGACGCCTGCATGAGCTTTGCGCTGCGCGAGGGGAGGCCCTTTCCGCTCGGGGCGACCTGGGACGGGTCGGGCACCAACTTCGCCATCTTCTCGGCCCATGCGCGCAAGGTCGAGCTCTGCCTCTTCGATGCCCGCGGGCGGCGCGAGATCGCCCGCGTGGCCCTGCCGGAATATACCCACGAGGTTTGGCACGGCTATCTGCCCGAGGTGCGCCCCGGGCAGCTCTACGGCTACCGTGTCCACGGACCCTACGAGCCGCAGGCGGGGCTCCGCTTCAATCCGAACAAGCTCCTGATCGACCCCTATGCGCTGATGCTGCAGGGCGAGGTCGTCTGGCACGATGCGGTCTTCGGCTACCGGATGGGCAATGCCCGCGCCGACCTCTCGTTCGACCGCCGGGACTCGGCCTTCGTGATGCCGAAATGCGTGGTCGTCGATCCCGCGGTGACCTGGGGGCCCGACTATCCGCCGAACATCCCCTGGCCCGAGACGATCATCTACGAGGCCCATGTCAAGGGCATGACCGCCCAGAATGCCGCCATCCCCGACCGGGTGCGCGGCTCCTTCGCGGCGCTGGCCGACCCGCGGGCCATCGAGCATCTGGTGACGCTCGGCGTGACCGCCATCGAGCTCATGCCCACGCAGGCCTTCTTCGACGACCGCTACCTGATCGAGAAGGGGCTCACGAACTACTGGGGCTACAATACGATCGGCTTCTTCGCGCCGGCCACCCGCTACATCTCGCCCGGCGGCGGGGTGCATGAATTCAAGCTGATGGTGCGCCGGCTGCACGAGGCCGGGATCGAGGTCATCCTCGACGTGGTCTACAACCACACGGCGGAGGGCAACCACCTCGGTCCCACGCTCTCGTTCAAGGGGATCGACAATGCCAGCTACTACATGCTGGGCGACGATCCGCGTTACTACTACGACACGACGGGTTGCGGAAACACGGTGAACCTCGGGCACCAGCGGGTGCTGCAGATGGTCATGGACAGTTTGCGCTACTGGGTCGAGGCCTGCCATGTCGACGGCTTCCGCTTCGATCTGGCAACCTCGCTCGGGCGCGACCGGCAGGGGTTCAACGCGAATGCGGTCTTTCTCGACGCGGTGCGGCAGGATCCGGTCCTGAGCCGGGTGAAGCTGATCGCCGAGCCCTGGGACACGGGCCACGAAGGCTATCAGCTCGGCAATTTCCCTCCCGGATGGGCCGAGTGGAACGATCAGTACCGCGACACGGTGCGCTCCTACTGGAAGGGCGATGCGGGCGAGCTGCCGGGGCTCGCCTCGCAGCTTCTGGGATCGGCCGGCCACTTCGACCGCCGGGGCCGGCGTCCATGGGCCAGCGTGAATTTCATCACCGCTCACGACGGGTTCACCCTCGCCGACACCGTGTCCTACAACGACAAGCACAATGCGGCGAACGAGGAAGGAAACCGCGACGGCCATTCCGACAACCGCAGCTGGAACTGCGGCGAGGAGGGGCCCACCGAGGATGCGGAGGTGCTCGACCTCCGCGACCGGATGCGGCGGGCGATGATGGGCACGCTCCTGATCTCGCAGGGCACGCCGATGCTTCTGATGGGAGACGAGGTGGGCCGCAGTCAGGGCGGCAACAACAACGCCTACTGTCAGGACAATGCGATGAACTGGCTGAAGCTCGAGGGGCTCGAGCCGCGGGACGCGGCCTTCCTCGACTTCACCCGGCGGCTGATCGCGCTGCGCAGGTCGCGCCCGCTGCTGCGGCATCCCTCGTTCCTGCACAAGGCGGCGGTGGGAGAAGAGCCGGTCGAAGTGCGCTGGCTGCGCCCCGACGGGGAAGAGATGGAGCCCGACGACTGGCACAATCCGGCGGCGCGAACTTTGGGCCTGCTGATCCGGAACAAGCCGGCCCTGCTGGCACTTTTCAATAGCCATTTCGAGGAGGTGCCCTTCTCCCTGCCGGTGCGCGGCCGGGGATGGGGGCTGCTTCTGGACACGGCTGCGGGGCGGGTGCCGGAGCGGCCCGTGCCGCAGCGGGCGGCGGGCTTCGTTGTGCCGCCGAGGACACTTCTGGTTCTGGAGGAGACCGAATGAACGACTGGGCCTGGGGACCGCGGATCGAGGATGGCCTCGGCCGCTTCCGGCTCTGGGCGCCGTCGCAGGAGCGGCTGGTGCTGAGACTAGACGGAACGGATCACCCGATGACACGCAGCGACGACGCGTGGTTCGAGGTGCAGGTGCCCGCAGAGGCGGGCATGGACTATGGCTTCGTCCTGGAGAGCGGGCAGGTGGTGCCCGATCCGGCGGCACGGGCGCAGGCGGGCGATGTGCACGGCCTGTCGCGTCTGGTCGCGCCGTCCTTTGACTGGCGGCACGACTGGACGGGGCGGCCCTGGGCCGAGACCGTGGTGATGGAGCTGCATATCGGCACCTTCACCGAGGAAGGCACCTTCCGAGCCGCCATCGAGCATCTGCCGCATCTGGCCGAAATCGGGATCACGATGATCGAGCTGATGCCCGTGGCGCAGTTCGGCGGCAACCGCGGCTGGGGCTACGACGGGGTGCTGCTCTACGCGCCCCATCCCGCCTATGGCACGCCCGAGGATCTGAAGGCTCTGGTCGACGCGGCCCACGGCCTCGGCATGAGCGTGGTGCTCGATGTGGTCTACAACCATTTCGGACCGGACGGGAATTACCTCGGGGCCTATGCCGCGGACTTCTTCGACCCGGAACGGCACACGCCCTGGGGCAGCGCCATCGCCTATCACCTGCCGCCCGTGCGCCGCTTCTTCCTCGACAATGCGCTCTACTGGCTGACCGAGTTCCGCTTCGACGGGCTGCGCATCGACGCGGCCGACCATATCCGCGATCCGGACTCGGACCCCGAGGTGCTGGTGGATCTGGCGCGCGCCATCCGGAAGCGCATCCCCGACCGGCCGATCCATCTGACCACCGAGGACAACCGCAACATCACGCGGCTGCACGAGCGGGGACCCGAGGGCGAGGTGGTGCTGCACACGGCCGAATGGAACGACGACCTGCACAATGTGGCCCATGTTCTGCTGACCGGCGAGACCGAGGGCTATTACTGCGACTTCGTGAAGGACCACTGGCGCAAATATGCCCGCGCGCTGGCCGAGGGCTTCGTCTATCAGGGCGAGCATTCCGAGCATGAGGGCGCGCCCCGCGGCACGCCGTCGGGCCACCTGCCGCCGCTCGCCTTCGTCGATTTCCTCCAGAACCACGACCAGATCGGCAACCGCGCCTTCGGCGAGCGGCTGACGACGCTCGCGCCCGAGGCGCGGCTGCGCGCGATGATGGCGGTCCTGCTGCTGTCGCCGCATGTGCCGCTGCTCTTCATGGGCGAGGAATGGGGCGAGACGCGGCCCTTCACCTTCTTCACCGACTTTCACGGAGAGCTCGCCGATGCCGTCCGCAACGGGCGGCGCAAGGAGTTCGCGCATTTCTCCGCCTTCCAGGGGCTGGATCTCGACCGGACGGTGCCCGATCCGAATGCCGAGGGCACGTTCCTCTCCTCGAAGCTCGACTGGCTGCACCGCGAGACCGAGCGCGGCCGGTCCTGGATGGCCTTCGTCAAGGATCTGCTCGCCGCCCGTGCCCGCGAGATCGCGCCGCGGCTCGAGCGCGCACCCGGAAACGGCGGGCGCATCGTGGCGGTCTCGGACGATCTGGTGGCGGTCGACTGGCAGCTCGACGGGGCGGTCCTGCGTCTCCGCGTCAATTTCGACGACCGGCCGCAGGACTTGCCGGAGGCCGGGGGCCGTGTGATCCATGCCTCTCCCGGCACCGAGGCCGGCGGTCCGCTGCCGCCCTGTTCGGTGCTGGTCACGCTCGAGGAGACCGCATGAGCCGGACCATCGAAGACAGGGCGGCCGAGTTCGCCATCCAGCCCAGCTATCACGCGCTCGGCGGCGAATTCGTCCGCGCGCCGGTCGAGACGCTGCGCGAAATGCTCGGCGCCTTCGGCATCTCGCTGGACGGACCGCCGCCCGACCGGGCGCCGCCCGAGATGCGGGCGCCCGACGGCTACCGCTGCTTCCTGCCCGAGGGCGAGATGCGCCGCTGGGGCATCGCCGCGCAACTCTACCAGCTGAGGTCCGAGCGCAACTGGGGCATCGGCGACTTCGCCGATCTCTGCGATCTGGCGCGGATCGGAGGCGCCGCGGGGGCCGATTTCATCGGCCTCAACCCGCTCCACGCCCTGTTTCTGGCCAATCCTGCCCACACCAGCCCCTTCTCGCCCTCGAACCGGCGCTTCCTGAACCCGCTCTATATCGCGGTCGACCGCGTGCCGGGCTACAGGCCCGAGTTCGCGCCCGAAGGGCTGGGTCAGCTCCGCGCGCCGGATCTCGTCGATTATCCGGCGGTGGCCGCAGCCAAGCTCGGCGCGCTGCGCCGTCTGTGGCGCGAGGGGCCGGACGATGCGATGGGCTTCATGCGCTTCTGCGCCGAGGGCGGCGAGCTCCTGCGTCGCCACGCGCTCTTCGAGGCGATCTCGGGCCAGATGGTGGCGGACGGCTACGGCGCGGGCTGGCTCGGCTGGCCGGTGGAGTTCCACGATGCCGAGGGCCAGGCCGTCATCGACTTCGCCGACGCGCGGGGCGACGAGGTGGGCTTCCACCTCTGGCTGCAGTGGATCGCCGACCGGCAGCTCGAAGAGGCGCGCGATGCCTGCCGCGCCGCCGGGATGAAGATCGGGCTCTATCTCGACTTCGCCGTGGGCGAGGTGCCGGACGGCTCGAGCACCTGGTCGGACCCGAGCCTTGCCGTGCCGGGTCTCCGGATCGGCGCCTCGCCCGACTGGTTCAACGCGCAGGGGCAGGACTGGGGTCTGGCACCCCTCTCTCCGGTGAAGCTCGCCGATCTGCGAGCCGCGCCCTTCGGGGCGCTGATGCAGGATGCCACGCGCCGCGCCGGCGCGCTGCGGATCGACCATGCGATGGGCGTCTGGCAGCTCTTCCTCATCCCCGACGGAATGGGCGCACCGCAGGGCACCTATGTGCGCTATCCGATCGAGGACATGCTGCGCGCGCTGGCCGAAGCCTCGTGCCGCAACCGCACCATCGTGATCGGCGAAGACTTGGGCAACGTGCCCGACGGCTTCCGCGAGCTGATGGCGCGGATGAACATCCTCTCCTACCGCATCCTGCTCTTCGAGCGGCACGACCACGGCTATATCGCGCCAGAGCATTATCCGCGTGAGGCGCTCGTGTGCCTCTCCACCCACGACCTGCCCACCTTCCGCGGCTGGTGGCGGGGCGACGATGTGGCGATCCGGCGCGACTTCCGCCTGATCTCGGACGAGGCAGCCCGCCAGCAGGGCGACTTCCGCTGGACCGAGCGGCGCCAGCTGCTCGAGGATCTGGCGCGGGCGGGCCTGATGGCGTGGGACGAGATCGACCGGATCGGCCCCGACGATCCGCCCGAGGCGCTGGTCGTGGCGGTGCACCGCCATCTCGCCCGCGCGCCCTCGCGCCTCTTCGCGGTCCGGATCGAGGACATGGCGGGCGAGGTGGCCCCGGTGAACGTGCCCTCGACCGTGGACGAACATCCCAACTGGCGGCGCAGGCTCGGCGTGCCGCTGGAGGCTCTGGGCGAGACCGCACTGTTCCGCGGCATCGCCGGAGCCCTTGAAGCCGAGCGACCAAGGGAGCCCTCATGAGCGTCCGCGCCACCTACCGCATCCAGTTCACCTCCGACTTCCGGTTCTCGGATGCGGCACGGCTCGCGCCCTATTTCGCGCGGCTGGGGATCAGCCATCTCTATGCCTCGCCGATCCTCGCCGCGCGCGAGGGCTCGACCCACGGCTATGACGGGGTCCATTACAGCCTCATCAGCCCCGATCTCGGCGGCGAGGAGGAGTTCCGCGCCATGGCCGCGACCTTCCGCGAGCACGGCATGGGCGTGATCGTCGATTTCGTGCCGAACCACATGGGCGTGGGCGGCGCGGACAATGTCTTCTGGCTTTCGGTGCTGGAATGGGGGCGGCAGAGCCCCGTGGCGGACTGGTTCGACATCGACTGGGACAGCGCGACGCCGGGCCTCGCAGGGAAGGTGCTGATGCCCTTCCTCGGCGACCAGTATGGAGAGGTGCTGGCGCAAGGCGGGATGGAGCTCCGCTACGAGCCCGACCGCGGCGCCTTCGCGATCTGGGCGCATGACACGCACAAGCTGCCGATCTCTCCCCAGACCTACGCGACGATCCTGCGCGCGGCTCCGGGCTTCGAGGAGCTGGCCGCGGCCTTCGAGGCGGCGGGTGCGGCAGAGCCGTCCGATCCGGTCTGGCCCGACCTGCGGCGCCGGCTGCGCGACACCGACCCCACCCCGGCCGTCGAGGCCTTCCGCGGCACGCCCGGCGATCTCGACAGCTGGGCCGCGCTCGACCGGCTGGCCGAGGCGCAGAACTGGCGCGCGGCCAAGTTCTCGATGGACAGTGACGCGATCAACTACCGCCGCTTCTTCACCATGAGCGACCTCGCGGGCGTGCGCGTCGAGAAGGCCGAGGTCTTTGCGGGCGTGCACCGCCTGATCCTGCGGCTGATGGAGGAGGGCGTTGTCGAGGGCATCCGCATCGACCATATCGACGGGCTGGTGGATCCCAAGGGCTACTGCCTGCGCCTGCGCGACGCGCTCGACCGGCCGTTCCCGCTCTATGTCGAGAAGATCCTCGCCCCCGACGAAAGCCTGCCGGAGAGCTGGCGGGCCGACGGCACCACCGGCTACGAATTCGCGAACCTCGCCGTGGGGCTGATCCTCGATCCGGCCGCCGAGGAGGCGCTGACGCAGGTCCATGCGGACTTCACCGGCCAGACCGCCAGCCCCGAGGATCTGGTCCATCAGGCCAAGCTCGAGATCATGGCCCAGCCCATGGCCTCCGAACTCGAGAGCCTGACAGACCGGCTTCTGGCGCTGGTGGCCGAGGATCCGCGGCGGCGCGATTTCGGACGGGCGGCGGTGCGGTCGGGCCTCTCGCAGGTGATCGCGGCGCTCGACGTCTACCGCACCTATGCCGATGCCTCCGGGCTGGCCGATGCCGACCGGGCGCGGGTCGAGGCGGCGGTGGAGCGGGCCAAGGCCCGCGCGCCCGAGATCGATCCCGGCATCTACGATCTCATCGGCGCGGTCATGACGCTGGATCTGGCCGAGGAGCAGCCCGAGAAGCGCGACGAGATCCTGACCCTCGTCATGCGCCTGCAGCAGTTCACCGGGCCGGTGATGGCCAAGGGGCTCGAAGACCGGGCGCTCTACCGCTATTCCCGCCTCATCGCGCTGAACGAGGTGGGCAGCGAGCCCGGCCATTTCGGCGTGAACCTTGCGGCCTTCCATGACGCGAACCGCGATAGGGCCTCGCGCGAGCCGGGCGCCATGCTCACCACCTCCACCCACGATACGAAGCGCGGCGAGGATGCGCGGATGCGGATCGCGGCCATCGGAAGCCATGTCGAGGAGTGGGCGGCGAAGGTCGAGGAATGGCACGGGATGCTCGCCTCGGACGAGGAGCCCGTGGATCTCAGCGAGGAATATTTCTTCTACCAGCTTCTGCTGGGCGTCTGGCCGATGGATTGGGCCGAGGCGCCGGAGGCCCAGGATCTGGCGGCCCTGCGCGAGCGGGTCGAGGCGGCCATGCTGAAGTCGATCCGCGAGGCCGCGGTCAACAGCCGCTGGGTCTTCGGCAACGAGACCTATGAGGCGGCCTTCTGCGCCTTTATCGGGCGCGCCTTGGGCGCGCCCGACAGCGACTTCCTGCGCTCCTTCCTGGCCTTCCATGGCCGCATCGCTCCGCAGGCGCTGGGGAACATCCTCGTCCAGACCGTGCTGAAGCTGACGGTGCCCGGCATGCCCGACACCTATCAGGGCGCGGAGCTCTGGGAGCAGAGCCTCGTCGATCCCGACAACCGCCGCCCGGTGGATTTCGCGCTTCGCGAACGGATGCTGCTGGAGATGCAGGAGAAAGCGCCGGCAGATGTGCCGTCGGAGGAGGGCGCTGTGAAGCTCGCGCTCACCGCGCGGCTGCTGGGGCTGCGGTCCGAGCTGCCGGATCTCTTCGCGCGCGGCAGCTACGAGCCCGTGGAGGCGGGCGAGGGGATCTGCGCCTTCCTGCGCGCGGGCGATGGCGCGCGGATGCTCGTGGCCTGCCGTCTGAACCGGGCCGCTCACCCCGCCGAGGGGATGAGCCTCCCGGAAGGCCGGTGGCAGGATCTGGTGACGGGCACCGAGGCCAGCGGCAGGCTCACTTTCGGCAAGCTGCCGGTGGCGGTGCTGATAGACCGATAACAGTCGGCAGGAGCGCCGCCCTCAGGCGGGCGGCGCTCTTAAAGGACCTGCTGCCCCGTCAGAGCCCCGCGAGGATCCGCTTCGCCTCGGTATGGATGTCGGTGAGCTGGTCGCGATCCTCGCCCGGGAAGAAGCGCCCGCGGGTGGCGGTCGGCAGCGGCACGGGCGTCTCGATCAGCACGCGCGGGCCGATCTTCTGCGTCTCGGCCTGCCAGCTGCGCACAAGCGCGATCTGCGCGGCCTTGGTCGCGCCATAGGCGCCGAAGAAGGGCTCGCCGGCATGGCGGTCGTCGAAGAACAGCGCCGTGCCCTGACCCGCGCGCAAGAGCGGCTCGACCATCGGGATCAGGATACCGGTCGCGCGCACGTTCGTCGCGATCGACTTCTCCCAGTCCTTCGGATCGAGATGGCCTGTCGGGCAGAGCGGCGCGGCATGGACCGCCGCATGAACCCAGAGATGCACGGCGCCCCAGCGGTCGAAGATCGAGCGGCAGAGATGGCGCATCGCATCGTCGTTCGTCACATCCATCGGCGCGAGCGTCGCGGGCTCGGCCCCGGGGCGGCGCCCCCGCATGCGGTCGTCCATGTCCTCGAGCCCGCCCGTCGTGCGCGCCACCGCGATGACGTGCCAGCCCGCTACGCCCAGCTCCTCGGCGATCGCGGTGCCGAGCCCGCGCGAGGCTCCGGTGACAAGGGCAATGCGGGGCGAGGGCAGGGTGCTCATGGATCGCGGCCTTCTGACTGAAAAGCGCCGCGGCTCGGGGCCGGCGGCGCTTCAGCCTATGGCGGGAAATGCCGGGGCGCGCAACCCATGGGACATGCGCCCGCCGGTCGCGCGGGCGGCTACTCGGCCGCCTTCATCTCGAATCCCTGCTCGATCTTGTCGGAGGGCGCGACCGGATAGTCGCCCGAGAAGCAGGCGTCGCAGTAGCGCGGCGCGTTCGGATCGCGGCCGCCGGCCTCGCCCACGGCGCGATAGAGCCCGTCGAGCGAGATGAAGCGCAGCGAATCCACCCCGATCCAGTCGCGCATCTCGTCTTCGGACATGTTCGCGGCGAGAAGCTTGCCCCGCTCGGGCGTGTCCACGCCGTAGAAGCAGGGCCAGGCCGTCGGCGGCGAGGCGATGCGGAAATGGACCTCGGCCGCGCCCGCATCGAGGATCATGTCCTTGATCTTGCGCGACGTGGTGCCGCGGACCACCGAATCGTCCACGAGGATCACCCGCTTGCCCTTGATGAGCGCACGGTTGACGTTCAGCTTCAGCCGCACGCCCATGTTGCGGATCTGCTCGGTCGGCTCGATGAAGGTCCGCCCCATGTACTGGTTGCGGATGATGCCCATCGCATAGGGAATGCCCGACTGCTGGCTGAAGCCGATGGCGGCCGGGGTGCCCGAGTCGGGCACCGGACAGACCAGATCGGCATCGACGGGCGCTTCCTTGGCCAGTTCCACCCCGATCTGGCGCCGGGTCTCGTAGACCGAGCGGCCGCCGAGGATCGAATCCGGCCGCGAGAAATACACATGTTCGAAGATGCAGAACCGGGCGGCGCGGCGCTCGAACGGATGGAAGCTCTCGATGCCGCGGGTCTCGTCGATCACCACCATCTCGCCCGGCTCGACCTCGCGGATGAACTCGGCGCCGATGATGTCGAGGCCGCAGGTCTCCGACGACAGCGCCCAGCCCTCGCCGATCCGGCCGATCACCAGCGGGCGCACGCCCAGTGGGTCACGGACGCCGATCAGCTTGGTGCGGGTCATGGCGACGACCGAGAAGGCGCCCTCGACGCGGCGCAGCGCGTCCTTCATCCGCTCGGGGATGTTCTTCTGGATCGAGCGCGCCATCAGGTGGATGATGCACTCGCTGTCCGATGAGGACTGGAAGATCGAGCCCCGCTCGATCAGCTCGCGCCGCAGCGCGGCCGCGTTGGTGAGGTTGCCGTTGTGCGCGACCGCTGCCCCGCCCATGGCGAACTCGCCGAAGAAGGGCTGCACGTCGCGGATGGCGGTGGATCCCTTCGAGCCGGCGGTCGAATAGCGCACATGGCCGATGGCCAGCGCGCCGGGCAGGGTGGCCATCGTGTCGGGATCGGTGAAGTTGTCGCGCACATAGCCGAAGCGGCGGGCGGAATTGAAGCCCTGCTCGGGATCGTGGGAGACGATGCCGCCCGCCTCCTGCCCGCGGTGCTGCAGCGCGTGCATGCCGAGGGCTACGAAGTTGGCTGCGTCAGACACACCGATGACACCGAAAACGCCGCACTCTTCCTTCAACTTGTCATCGTCGAAGGGGTGGCTCAGGAAGGGGCGCATGGGAGGGCTCCGAATCCGAGGGGAGATTGGCCCCTCATGTAGTGGCTTGTCACGCCGCTGTCACCCTCACAAAGCCGTGCTCCGTCAGTTGGCGGGTGCGGGGGCCGGTGTCGCGGGCGTGGTGGGCGCCGGTGCCTGCGTGGCGGGCAGGGCGCAGCTGCTCACCAGCTGCTCGTAGCGCGCCACGATCCAGCCGGGCGCGTCCGAGGGGATCGACTGGTCGATGTTCTCCTGGAACGAGGCGAAGACACGGGCCGAGCGGGAATTGTCCACCATCGGGATGGTCTCGGAGGCCACGGCCCGGTCGTAGACGATCAGCGCCACCGCCACGAGCACCACACCGCGCAGCACGCCGAAGAGGAAGCCGAGGCTCTGGTCGAGGCCGCCCAGCGCGGAATTGCGGATGGCCGAGGAAAAGAGCGGCGTGAAGAGCGAGAGCAGCACGAGGCCGAGGGCAAAGACGGCCGCGAAGGCCGCGATGATCGAAAGCTCGCAGCTGTCGCCGAGGAAGTCGCCGACGACCGGCACCTCCTTGATGAGCGGCTGCGCCTGCGCCGCGAAGACGAAGGCCAGCACGGCCGCCGCGATCCAGCCCGCGATGGCCATGACCTCGCGCACGAGGCCGCGCGAGTAGGCGAGGATCGCCGACAGCACGATGACGGCCGCAACCACGGCGTCGATGATGGTAAAGCCTTCCATGTGCCTGCTCCTTCGGCGTTACCCGGCCCCGAACATCTCACCCACGAATGCCGCGAGGTCGGGCATCTGACGCACCCGCATTCCCTCGTCCTGACCCACTTTCGAGCGGGTCGGCGCGATTGCCTGCGAGAAACCAAGTTTCGAGGCCTCTTTCAAGCGGCTTTCGGTCTGGGCCACCGGGCGGAGGGCACCCGAGAGGGAGATCTCGCCGAAAAGCACCATGTCGGGCGGAATTGCCACATCTTCGCGGGCCGAGACGAGGGCCGCGGCCACGGCGAGGTCGGCCGCAGGCTCGGAGACGCGCATCCCGCCCGCCACGTTGAGGAAAACATCGAGGCCCGCGAAGGGGATACCGCAGCGCGCCTCGAGGACGGCGAGGATGGTCGAGAGCCGGCCGCTGTCGAGGCCCACCACCGTCCGGCGCGGGGTGCCGAGCGGCGAGGGCGAGACGAGGGCCTGGATCTCGGTGAGGACGGGGCGGGTGCCCTCGATGCCCGCGAAGACGGCCGAGCCCGGCGCGGGCTGGTCGCGGTCGGACAGAAAGAGGGCGGAGGGGTTCGCGACCTGCGCGAGCCCGCCGCCCGTCATCTCGAAGACGCCGATCTCGTCGGCCGGGCCGAAGCGGTTCTTGACCGCGCGCAGGATGCGGAACTGGTGGCCGCGCTCGCCCTCGAAATAGAGCACCGTATCGACCATATGCTCGACGACGCGCGGGCCCGCGATCTGGCCCTCCTTCGTCACATGGCCCACGATGACGATGGCCACGCCGCGCCGCTTGGCGAAGGTCACGAGTTCGTGGGCCGAGGCGCGGACCTGCGCCACCGAGCCGGGGGCGGATTCCACATTGTCGAGCCACATGGTCTGGATCGAGTCGATGATGGCCAGCGCCGGGCGCTCGGCGTCGAGCGTGGTCAGGATGTCGCGCAGGTTGGTCTCGGCGCCGAGAGCCACCGGCGCCTGTCCGAGGCCGAGCCGTTGGGCGCGCATCCGCACCTGCGCCGCCGCCTCCTCGCCCGAGATATAGAGGCACTTCACCCCGCCATTGGCGAAGCTCGCCGCGGCCTGCAAAAGGAGGGTCGACTTGCCGATGCCGGGATCGCCGCCCACGAGGATCGCCGAGGCGGGCACGAGGCCGCCGCCCAGCACGCGGTCGAGCTCGTCGATGCCCGAGGAGGTGCGCGGCGGCGCCGCCTCTTCGGTCGCGAGGTCGCTCAGCGCGATGGTGCGGCCCTTGGAGCCCAGTGCCTTCGGCCCGCTCGACAAAGGCGTTTCCTCGACGATCGAGTTCCAGGCGCCGCAGGCGTCGCAGCGCCCGGCCCACTTGCGGTGGACGGCGCCGCAGGTCTGGCAGGTGAAGACGGGGGAGGATTTGGCCATGGCGCCTTTTGCCCCCTCGCGCGGAGCGGCGCAAGCCGCGCCTGACGCAGGCCAGGTCCGCAATCGGCGGTGCGCGCGTCGCCTCCGCCGGGCGCTCCGGCGCGAACCCGGCTCATGTTCCGGCAGCGCCGGTCAGCGCGCGGGCGTGAGGAAGGAGAGGGCGAGCGAGGCGAGGATGCAGCCGGTGAAGAGCCAGAGGCCCCAGGCGGTCTCGACCGTGGCGAGGCCCACCCCCTTGATGAGCACGATATAGAGCGCGATCAGGAAGATGTCGGCCATGGCGAGCCGGCCCAGCAGATGCAGCGCGGGCAGGACGCGGGGCGACAGAAGCCCCGCATGGAGAAGCGCCAGACCGATGGTCTTCAGGTAGGGCGCGAAGATCGCGAAGAAGGTCACGAGCAGCGCGAGGCCCACGTCGGTGCTCCAGAGCGACTGGAGGCCCGAGACCACCGAGATCTCGGACAGGCCGAAGAGCGGCAGCATCCCCGCCCGCATCAGGGGCGCGAACCAGGCGACCGGGAAGAGGAGGAGAAGCGCGAGGTTGGCCGCGCGCAGCATCTAGCGCAGCGCCTCGATCGGACCCTCGGCGCGACCGTGGATGAACTGCTGGACGTAGGGGTCGGGCGTGGTGTCGAGCTCCGAGACGGGGCCCGTCCAGCGGATCTTGCCGCGGTGGAGCATCGCCACATTGTCCGCGATGGCGCGCACAGAGGTCATGTCATGGGTGATGGTCATGGCGGTCGCGCCCATCTCGGTCACGATCTCGCGGATGAGGTCGTTGATGACGCCTGCCATGATCGGATCGAGCCCGGTTGTGGGCTCGTCGAAGAAGATGATCTCGGGATCGGCGGCGATGGCGCGGGCGAGACCCACGCGCTTCTGCATGCCCCCGGAGAGTTCCGCCGGATAGAGGTCGGCCACCTGCGGGCCGAGGCCCACCCGGCGCAGCTTCTCGATGGCGATCTCGCGCGCCTCGGCCTTGGGCCGCTTCTGCGCGCCGCGGAGCAGCCGGAAGGCCACGTTCTCCCAGACATGGAGCGAATCGAAGAGCGCCGCGCCCTGAAACAGCATCCCGAAGCGGGCGAGGAAGGCATCGCGCTCGGCGCGCGTCACATCCTCGTCGTTCAGAAGGATCTGGCCCCTGTCGGGATGGACGAGGCCCAGAATGCACTTGAGCAGCACCGACTTGCCCGTGCCCGAGCCGCCGATGATGACCATCGAGCTGTTGCTCTCGACCCGCAGGTCGATGCCGCGCAGGACCTGGTTCGCGCCGAAGCTCTTGGTGACGCCGGAAAGCTCGATCATGAGGTGAAGAACACCTCCGTCAGCAGGTAGTTCGCGGCGAGGATCAGCACCGAGGCCGCCACGACGGCGGATTTGGTGGCCCGGCCCACGCCCTGCGCGCCGCGGCCCGAGTTCATGCCGTGATAGCAGCCCATCAGCGCCACGATGAAGCCGAAGGCCGCGCCCTTCACGAGGCCCGAGCCCACGTCCCAGACCTCGAGGAAGTCGGTCGTGTTCTTGATGTAGGTGGCCGAGTTGAAGTCGAGCCGGTTCACCCCCACGAGCCAGCCGCCCGCGATGCCGATGGAATCGCCCACCGCCACGAGGATCGGCACGGCGAGGGTGGCTGCCAGCACGCGGGGCACGGCCAGATATTTCAGCGGGTTCGTCGACAGGGTCACGAGCGCGTCGATCTGCTCGGTCACCTTCATCGTGCCGATCTCGGCCGCGATGGAGGAGGCCACGCGGGCCGCCACCATGAGCCCGCCCAGAACCGGGCCCAGCTCGCGCGTCATGCCGATGGCCACGATGGAGGGCACCACCGCCTCGGCCGAGAAGCGCGCGCCGCCGGCATAGATCTGGAGCGCGAGCGCCCCGCCGGTGAAGATCGCGGTCAGCCCCACCACCGGCAGCGACAGCCAGCCGATCTGGATCAGCGCGGTCAGAAGCTCGCGCGGGTAGAAGGGGGGGCGGAAGATATGGCTCACCACCGCGCCCGCAAAGAGCGCGATGCGGCCCACGGCCGCCAGCATCCCGAGGGTGGCGCGTCCGAGGGCGGCGATGGGGGCTGCGGCGCTCACGCCGCGAGGGCCCCGTAGCGGCGCTGGTAGCGGCGGCCGAGGCTCGTCAGGATCTCGTAGCCGATGGTTCCCGCCGTGTCGGCCAGATCGTCCGGCGTCTGGTGCGGCCCGAGGATGTCGAGCGTCTCGGGCACTTCGGGCAGGTGGCTCACATCCACCGTGATGAGATCCATCGACACCCGGCCCACCAGCGGGCAGGGCACCCGGCCCGCATAAAGCGTGGCGCGCGAGGACAGCGTGCGCGGCAGCCCGTCGGCATAGCCCGCGGCGACCGTGGCGATGGTCGAGGTATGTTCGGCCGTCCAGGTGTTGGAATAGCCCACGGGCTCGCCGATCTCGACCTCGCGCACCTGGATCACCGGCAGCGAGAGCCGCACCACCGGGCGCGCATTCTCGAACGGGCGGCCGCCGTAGAGGCCGATGCCGGGGCGGGTCAGCTCGAAATGCCAGGCGGGGCCCAGCAGGATGCCGCCCGTGGCCGAGAGCGAGCGCGGCACGCCGGTGCCGTCGGTCATGGCCCGGAAGGCGCCGAGCTGCTCGGCATTCATCGGATGGTCGGGATCGTCCGAACAGGCGAGGTGACTCATCAGCAGTTCCGGTCCCGCCTCGAGCGCGAAGCCGGCCACGGCCTCCCATTCGCCGGGCTCGAGCCCGAGCCGGTTCATCCCGCTGTCGAGCTGCAGGCCGAAGGGCTGGCCGCCCAGCGCCTCGAAATGCCGGGTGAGCTGGTCGATCGAGTTCAGCATCGGCGTCAGGTCGAAATCGCGGATGAGGGCGGTGTCGCCCTCCATATGCCCCGAGAAGACGCAGATCTGCGGCCCGGAGCCGAGCGCGCGGCGCACGTCGGCCCCTTCCTCGCAGGTGGCGACGAAGAAGCGGCGGGCACCGGCCCGCGCGAGGGCATGGGCGACCTTGGCCGCGCCGAGCCCGTAGCTGTCAGCCTTCACGACGGCGCCGGTCTGGCAGTCGGAGGCGGTCATCTGGTCGAGCGCGCGCCAGTTGGCGGCGATGGCGTCCAGGTCGATGGTGAGGGTCGCGGTGGCCATGGCGGTGTTTTCACCGGAGTGCGCGCGAGGTCAAGGGGAGAAAGGCCGCGGCCGGCGCTCTGCCGCCCCGCGCGCGGTCACGAAAACCGGAAGAGGCTGCGGGGGCTTCGGCGCGCCGCCTTGCGCGGCCCGCGTCGATCCTGTCGCGGCCGCGCGGGGGCCAAGCCGGGTGGCGCGGCGGGGCCGCCGCTGGTAAAGGGCGGCAAAGCCATTGCGAGGAGACGGACCATGTTCGATCTGACGGGAAAATCGGCGCTCATCACCGGCGCTTCGGGCGGCATCGGCGGCGGCATCGCGCGCGCGCTCCATGCGGCGGGGGCGACGGTGGCGCTCTCCGGCACGCGGACGGGACCGCTCGAAGAGCTGGCGGCCGAGCTGGGGGATCGCGCCCATGTGCTCGCCTGCAACCTCTCGGATGCGGCGGCCGTCGAGGCGCTGCCGAAGCAGGCGGCCGAGGCGATGGGCGCGGTCGACATCCTCGTGAACAATGCGGGCATCACCCGCGATCAGCTCGCCATGCGCATGTCGGACGAGGATTGGGAGCAGGTGATCGAGGTGAACCTGACCTCGACCTTCCGGCTCTGCCGCGGCGTGCTGCGCGGCATGATGAAGGCGCGCTGGGGGCGGATCGTCAACATCACCTCCATCGTGGGCGCGACGGGCAATCCGGGGCAGGCCAATTATGCCGCCTCGAAGGCGGGCGTCGTGGCCATGTCGAAAAGCTTTGCGGCCGAGGTGGCGAGCCGCGGCATCACCGTCAATGCGGTGGCGCCGGGCTTCATCGCGACCGCGATGACCGACAAGCTGAACGACGAGCAGAAGGCGCGGATTCTGGGTCAGGTGCCGATGGGCCGGATGGGCGCCCCCGACGATATCGCGGCGGCCGTGCTCTATCTGGCCAGTCCCGCGGCGGGCTATGTGACGGGGGCCACGCTCCATGTGAACGGCGGCATGGCGATGCTGTGAAAAAGGCCGATGGACGTGCGGCACTTTCGGCGCGGGAAAGCGTTTGCCTTGACGAAAGAGCCTTGCTATAGGCCCGTCAGAGTTGCCGGGGCTGACGCCTCCGGCTGAACTGCACCAGTTGCCTGCAGGGCAAGGGACAACGAGCCGGGAACCCTCCCGCAACGAATGAGGAAGTGACATGAGCGACATCGCTGATCGCGTGAAGAAGATCGTCGTCGAGCATCTGGGCGTCGAAGAGGAGAAGGTGACCGAGAATGCCTCGTTCATCGACGACCTCGGCGCGGACAGCCTCGACACGGTCGAGCTCGTGATGGCCTTCGAGGAAGAGTTCGGCATCGAGATCCCGGACGATGCGGCCGAAACCATCCAGACCTTCGGCGATGCGGTGAAGTTCATCTCGGAAGCCGCCTGAGCTTCCGCCGGGCGATCCGCCTGGGCATTTCGGACCCCCGTCGAGCGGCGCTCGGCGGGGGTTTTTCGTTTCCGGACAAGGATGCCGGCTGTCAACTCCGCCGCCGGCGGTGGGTGGTGGTTGCTGCGCGCAGCGGCACGGACCGGCCTGAGATGCTGTCTGGCGTCGGCCGCACTGTCGGGTGCCCTCCGGGTGGGCCTCGCCGTGACCGGGAGGAGGAGGCGCCGTCCGATCCGGTCGCGGCATGGGAGCGCCCGGCCCGTCCTCTGCCGCGCCGGGAAGGGCGGCGGCGGAGCCTTGTCCGTGGCAACGCCGGCTGCGGGGGTTCGATGCCCCCGCGGCCGGCTCCTCCGGTACCGCAGGGTGCGGGGGGGGCGGGCCGGTCGGCCGGCGGACGGGCGCAGGGCGGTGGCTCCGCTTGTTGCGGAGGGCGGTAGGCGCGTGTAAGACCGCAACCCACATGGGCCCGACGACGGGCTGGCAGAGGAGTCATGGCATGCGTCGAGTGGTTGTCACGGGGCTGGGCATGGTCACGCCGCTGGCGTGCGGCGTCGAGGAGACCTGGAAGCGGCTGCTGGCCGGGCAGTCCGGCGCGGGTCCGATCCAGCGGTTCGACACGTCCAACGTGACCACGCAATATGCCTGCGAGATCCCGGTGGGCGACGGCAGCGACGGCACCTTCAACGCCGACGACTGGATGGAGCCCAAGGACAGGCGCAAGGTCGACGATTTCATCCTCTATGCCATGGCCGCGGCCACGCAGGCGGTGAAGGATTCCGGCTGGGAGCCGCAATCCGAGGAAGACCGCTGCCGCACGGGCGTGATGATCGGCTCGGGCATCGGCGGCCTCTCGGCCATCGCCGACACGGCCGTGCTCATCAAGGAAAAGGGGCCGAAGCGCGTCTCGCCCTTCTTCATCCCCTCGGCGCTCATCAACCTGGCCTCGGGGCAGGTCTCGATCCGCTTCGGCTACAAGGGTCCGAACCATGCCGTCGTGACCGCCTGCTCGACCGGCGCCCATGCGATCGGCGACGCGGCCCGGCTGATCCAGCTCGGCGATGCCGACGTGATGCTCGCGGGCGGCGCCGAGAGCCCGATCTCCGAGATCGGCATCGCGGGCTTCAACGCCTGCAAGGCGCTCTCGACCAAGCGGGGCAACGAGCCCGAGGCCGCCTCGCGGCCCTGGGACGCCGACCGCGACGGATTCGTGATGGGCGAGGGCGCGGGCGTCGTCGTGCTCGAGGAATATGAACATGCCAGGGCGCGCGGCGCCAAGATCTATGCCGAGGTGCTGGGCTACGGTCTTTCCGGCGATGCCTACCACATCACCGCCCCCTCGGAAGACGGGGACGGCGGCTTCCGCTCGATGACCATGGCGCTGAAGCGCGCGGGCCTCGAACCCTCGGCGGTCGACTATATCAACGCCCACGGCACCTCGACCATGGCCGACGTGATCGAACTCGGCGCGGTCGAGCGGCTTCTGGGCGAGGCGGCGGCGGCGGCCACCATGTCCTCGACCAAGTCGAGCATCGGGCACCTGCTGGGCGCTGCGGGCGCGGTCGAGGCGATCTTCTGCGTGCTGGCCATCCGCGATCAGGTGGCGCCGCCCACGCTGAACCTCGACAACCCGGCCGTGGAGGCGAGGATCGACCTCGCACCCAAGGCGGCGCGCCCGCGCAAGATCGACGTGGCGCTATCGAATTCCTTCGGCTTCGGCGGCACGAACGCGTCGCTGGTGCTGGGACGGGTCACCTCGTGATGTGGCGCTCCGTCGCCTCCAACGCGCTGACCCTCTTCATCGTGGTGCTGGTGGCGGCGGCCGGGTTGCTGGCCTGGGGACGGCAGGAATATACCGGCCCCGGCCCGCTCGCCGAGGCCGTCTGCCTGCGGGTGGAGCGGGGCGACTCGCTCTCGGTCGTGAGCCGCAGGCTCGAAGAGCAGGGCGCGGTCAGCGATGCGCGCATCTTCCGCATCGGCGCGGATTATTCCGATCAGGCCGCGGGGCTGAAGTTCGGCAGCTACCTGCTGCCGCCTCGGGCCTCGATGGGGGATATCCTCGACATCCTGACCGCGGGCGGCCAGTCGACCTGCGGGCGCGAGGTGAACTACCGGATCGGGGTGGTGGCGGCCGAGATCATCCTGCGCGAGTTCGACGCGGCCGCCGGCCGCTATGTCGAAGTGGCGAAGTTCGTGCCCGGCGAAGGCGAGGCGCCCGAGGCCTATGCGGAGGCGGCCGAGGAGGGCGACCTGCGCTGGCGCGTGACGCTTGCCGAAGGGGTGACGAGCTGGCAGGTGGTCGAGAGCCTGCGCAGGGCCGAGTTCCTTCAGGGCGAGATCAAGGAGGTTCCCCCCGAAGGATCGCTCGCCCCCGACAGCTACGAGGTGGCCCGCGGCGACGACCGGGCGGCGCTTCTGGCGCAGATGCAGGACCGTCAGGCCCGCATCATCGCCGAACTCTGGGCCGCGCGTTCGGCGGATGTGCCCTATGCCACGCCGGAAGAGGCGATGGTCATGGCGAGCATCGTCGAGAAGGAGACCGGCATCGCGAGCGAGCGGCCGCAGGTGGCGAGCGTCTTCGTCAACCGCCTGGCCCAGGGGATGCGGCTGCAGACCGACCCCACGGTGATCTACGGCCTGACCGAGGGCAAGGGCGTGCTGGGGCGCGGCCTGCGCCAGAGCGAGCTGCGCCGCCGGACCGATTACAACACCTATGTGATCGACGGGCTGCCGCCCACGCCCATCGCCAACCCGGGGCGGCTCTCGATCGAGGCGGCGCTCAACCCGGCCGAGACCGACTATCTCTATTTCGTGGCCGATGGCAGCGGCGGGCACGCCTTCGCCACCACGCTGGCCGAGCACAACCGCAACGTGGCCGCGTGGCGCAAGATCGAGGCCGAGCGCGGGATGCCTCCGCCGGTGGGCATCCAGGGCGAGTGACGGCCGGACAATCCTTACCGAAAGGTTAAGGGGTCGTCCGCCAAGCCATTGAGGACACTGGATTTTCCGCTTGACCTGGCGGGCGGTCCGATGTATCCCTTGTGACAGGATGGAAGAGGTGGGCAAGCGGCACGGGGCAACCCGGGGCCGCTTTTCCTTTGTCCGGCCGAGCCTCGGGAGGCGAAAGCAGCAGCGCATGACGATCGTCGACAAAGCCCCGCCAGTGGACCTGCTGGCGGAGACGGAGAAGCTTTACCGCGAGGCGGCCGAGGATCTGGTCCGCGCGCGACGGAAGCTGTCGGAAGGCCGTGCCGAGGAAGTCCGGGCCGCCGTGCAGGCGGTGAAGGACCTCAAGGCCGCGCTTCAACTGGTGATGGATGAAAGGGCGAGGGTTGAAAAGCTACGCAGAACCGCGGGCGGCATCGTGCATGACTACGCCCTCGACTTCGACGCGGCCCGACGTGAGATCGGGCGCCGGCTGGCTCGCCTCCGCGACGCCGGACAAGGTGGATGAGTTTCTGGGTCAACTGAGCGCGAATGCGTTGCTCGCGCTGCCCTGGATGTTCGAGTTCTGGGCGCTGCCGCACCAGCTTCCGCCCGAAGGGGTCTGGAAGAGCTGGGTGGTGATGGGCGGCCGCGGCGCGGGCAAGACCCGGGCGGGCGCGGAATGGGTGCGGGCCGAGGTCGAGGGCGCGCGTCCCGGCGATCCGGGGCGGTCGCGCCATGTGGCGCTGGTGGGCGAGACGATCGATCAGGCGCGCGAGGTGATGGTCTTCGGCGAGAGCGGGATCCTCGCCTGCTCGCCGCCCGACCGGCGGCCCGAATGGGAGGCGGGGCGCAGGCGGCTCGTCTGGCCGAACGGGGCGGTGGCGCAGATCTTCTCGGCCCACGACCCCGAGAGCCTTCGGGGGCCGCAGTTCGATGCGGCCTGGGCCGACGAACTGGCGAAGTGGGGCCGGGCCGAGGAGGCCTGGGACATGCTGCAGTTCTCGCTGCGGCTGGGCGATCAGCCGCGGCAGGTGGTGACGACGACGCCGCGCAACGTGCCGGTCTTGCGCCATATCCTCGACAATCCCTCGACGGTGATGACCCATGCGCCGACGGAGGCGAACCGGGCCTATCTCGCCCGGTCGTTTCTGGCCGAGGTCCATGCCCGCTACGACGGCACGCGGCTCGGGCGGCAGGAGCTGGAGGGGCTGCTGCTGGAGGATGTGGAGGGCGCGCTCTGGACCACGGCGCGGATCGAGGCCTCGAGGCTGGAGGAGCCGGGGCCGCTCGACCGGATCGTGGTGGCGGTGGACCCGCCGGTGACGGGGACCGAGGCGTCGGACGAATGCGGCATCCTCGTCGTGGGCGCGCGGACGGCCGGCCCGCCGCAGGAC
Source organism: Cereibacter sphaeroides 2.4.1 (assembly GCF_000012905.2). Classification (NCBI taxonomy): domain Bacteria; kingdom Pseudomonadati; phylum Pseudomonadota; class Alphaproteobacteria; order Rhodobacterales; family Paracoccaceae; genus Cereibacter; species Cereibacter sphaeroides. The sequence goes on from NC_007493.2 coordinate 1,107,687, forward strand.
TGGCGGGCGGTGGTGCTGGAGGATGCCTCGGTGAGCGCCGCGAGCCCGGATCGCTGGGCACGGGCGGCGCTCGAGGCGCTGGCGCGTCACGGGGCCGACCGGCTGGTGGCGGAGGTCAATCAGGGCGGCGATCTGGTCGAGGCGGTGATCCGGCAGATCGACCCGCTGGTGCCGTTCCGGGCGGTGCATGCCTCGCGCGGGAAGGCCGCCCGGGCCGAGCCGGTGGCCGCGCTCTACGAGCAGGGGCGGGTGCGCCATCTGCGGGGCCTGGGCGAGCTCGAAGAGCAGATGTGCCGGATGACGCTGCGCGGCTACGAGGGCCGCGGCTCGCCCGACCGGGTCGATGCGCTGGTCTGGGCGGTGACGGAGCTGATGATCGAGCCGGCGCGCGCCTGGGTCTATCCGAGGCTGCGCCGGCTCTAGATCCGGCCCCGCAGGCGACGCGAGCCGCGCCCGGCAGGGGCGCATGTCCGCGCGACAATGGAGTTCTTGCTGATGCTGTTCGACTTCCTGAGGAAACCGGCACGCGCCCCGACGCCCGAGCGCAAGGCCTCGGCCACGGGGCCGGTGGTGGGCTGGAGCACGGGGCGCGTGGCCTGGAGCGCGCGGGACATGGTGTCGCTGACCCGGAACGGGTTTCTGGGCAATCCGATCGCCTTCCGGTCGGTCAAGCTGATCTCGGAGGCGGCGGCCGCGCTGCCTCTGGTTCTGCAGGATGCGGGGCGGCGCTACGAGAGCCACCCGATGCTGGATCTGATCGCGCGGCCGAACCCGTTGCAGGGGCGGGCCGAGCTGCTCGAGGCGCTCTATGCGCAGCTTCTGCTGACGGGGAACGCCTATCTCGAGGCGGTGGCCGGATCGGCGCGGCTGCCGGGAGAGCTGCATCTCCTGCGCTCGGACCGGATGAGCCTCGTGCCGGGGCCGGACGGGTGGCCGGTGGCCTACGATTATGCGGTGGGCGGGCGGCGCATCCGCTTCGACATGACGGCGGCGCGCCTGCCGATCTGCCATATCCGCACCTTCCATCCGCAGGACGATCATTACGGCTTCTCGCCGCTGCAGGCGGCGGCCGTGGCGCTCGACGTGCATGTGGCGGCCTCGGCCTGGTCGAAGGCCTTGCTCGACAATGCCGCCCGGCCCTCGGGGGCCATCGTCTATCGCGGCTCGGACGGGCAGGGAACCCTGTCCTCGGATCAGTATGACCGGCTGGTGGGCGAGATCGAGGCCAACCATCAGGGCGCGCGCAATGCGGGGCGGCCGATGCTGCTGGAGGGCGGGCTCGACTGGAAGCCGATGGGCTTCTCGCCCTCCGACATGGAGTTTCACACCACCAAGGAGGCCGCGGCGCGCGAGATCGCCATCGCCTTCGGCGTGCCGCCGATGCTGCTCGGCATCCCCGGCGAGGCGACCTATGCCAATTATCAGGAGGCGCACCGGGCCTTCTACCGGCTGACGGTGCTGCCGCTGGCGGCGAAGGTCACGGCCACGTTGTCGCACTGGCTCGGCAGTTTCAGCGGCGAGGCGGTGGAGCTGCGGCCCGACCTCGATCAGGTGCCGGCGCTGGCGGCGGAACGGGATCAGCAGTGGGCGCGGGTCGCCGCGGCGGATTTTCTGACGGAGGCCGAGAAGCGGACGCTCCTCGGCCTGCCGAGGATCGCGAAGGAGGAGTGAGATGGATCAGGGCGGCTCCCGGTTCCTGTTTCAGAGCTTCGACGCGGCCCATGCCCGGATCGAGGCCAACGAGCGGGTCGCGGGCGAACGCTGGACGGCGCTCGATTTCCGCCTAGGCCGGATCGAGAACGGGCTGGAGCGGGTGGAGCAACGGATGTGGCTCTGGCTCTACGGTGTCGCGGCCTTCCTGCTGATGCAGGGGGCGGAGGCCGTCGTGCGGGCCCTTTTGGAGTGAGCGGATGCGAATGAGGGACGAATTCGGTGCGCCCGAACGGAAGTTTCACCGGCCCGAGACCGGGCTCGTCTTGTCCGAGGGCTCGGTGATCGAGGGCTATGCGTCGATCTTCGGGCGGGCGGACAACGGCGGCGACGTGGTGGCGCGCGGCGCCTATGCCGCCTCGCTCGAGGCCATGCGGGCGCAGGGGCGGCGGGCGAAGATGCTCTGGCAGCACGACCCGGCCGAGGTGATCGGCGTCTGGGACGAGGTGCACGAGGACGAGACCGGCCTGTGGGTCAGAGGCCATATCCTGCCCGAGATCGGACGGGGCCGGGAAGCCGCCGCGCTGATTGCGGCGAAGGCGCTCGACGGGCTGTCGATCGGCTACCGGACGGTGCGCGCCGAGCGGGATGCCAAGGGTCGGCGGCTGCTGACCGAGATCGAGCTCTGGGAGGTCTCGCTCGTCACCTTCCCGATGCTGCCCGAGGCGCGGGTCGCCGCCAAGGGCGAGGACCGTGACGGGCTGGACTGGCAGGACATCGCCGACCTCTTCGAGGACGCCCGGCGAAGCCTCTCCGGGGGCTGAACAGGAGGCCGGACCGGGAAGCTCCGCGCCTGACCCGAACCACCGCAAGTCAGAGGAAGACGAGGATGACCGAGACCTGGGCTCGGGCCGGGACAGGCATGTCCGCAGGCCCCGATCCGGCCGTGGAGGCGAAAGCCGCAATGGCCGGTTTCCTGAAGGAGATCAATCGCTTTCAGGAGGAGGTGAAGAATGTGCTGCAACAACAGGAAGAGCGTTTGACCATGCTGGACCGCAAAACCATGATCTACGGGCGCCCGGCGCTGGCGGCCGCGGCCGACCAGGAGGCGCCGCATCGCAAGGCGTTCGGGGCCTATCTCCGCTCGGGCGACGACGACGGTCTGCGCGGCCTCGTCCTCGAGGGCAAGGCGATGACGGCGAGCGTCGCCTCGGACGGCGGCTATCTGGTCGATCCGCAGACCTCGGACGCCATCCGCTCGATGTTGCTGTCCACGGCCTCGATCCGTCAGATCGCCGGTGTGGTCCATGTGGAAGCCACGAGCTTCGACGTGCTGATCGACCGCACTGAGGTGGGGTCGGGCTGGGCCACGGAGGCCGCCACGATCAGCGAAAGCGCCTCGCCCACCATCGAGCGGATCTCGATCAAGCTGCACGAACTGTCGGCGATGCCGAAGGCGAGCCAGCGGCTTCTGGACGACTCGGCCTTCGACGTCGAGAGCTGGCTGGCGGGCAAGATCGCGACGCGCTTCATGCGGGCCGAGAGCGCGGCCTTCGTCAGCGGCGACGGGATCGACAAGCCGCGGGGCTTTCTGGCGCCGGCGAAGGTTGCGAACGCGAGCTGGAGCTGGGGCTCGATCGGCTATGTCCCCTCGGGTGCGGCGAGCGATTTCCTCGCCACGAACCCGGCCGATTGTATCATCACCCTGATCTATTCGCTCGGCGCCGATTACCGCGCGAATGCGACCTTCGTGATGAATTCGAAGACCGCGGGCGCGGTGCGGAAGATGAAGGACTCGGACGGCCGCTTCCTGTGGTCGGACGGGCTGGCGGCGGCGGAGCCTGCGCGGCTGATGGGATATCCGGTTCTGCTGTGCGAGGACATGCCGGACATTGCCGCGGGCGCCTTTGCCATCGCTTTCGGGGATTTCGCCGCCGGCTACACGATCGCCGAGCGGCCCGAGGTGCGGGTCCTGCGCGATCCGTTCTCGGCCAAGCCCCATGTCCTCTTCTATGCGACGAAGCGCGTGGGAGGCGATGTCAGCGACTATGCGGCGATCAAGCTCCTGAAGATCGCGGTGTCCTGAGGGCCCCGCGGACGGCCGCCCTCGCACGGGGCGCAGCGGGCGCGCGCCGGCTTCGTCCGGCGCGCGCATCCCTCGGGAGCTTTCGGAGGCATTCATGATGTTGATCGAGCAGACGGCCGTGCCAGACAGCGCGCTGCCGATGGCCCGGTTCAGGGAGCATCTGCGGCTCGGGTCGGGCTTTACCGAAGAGGGGCTGCAGGAGGCGCTGCTCGCGGCGTTCCTCCGGGCGGCCATCACCACCATCGAGGGCCGGACGGGCAAGGTGCTGCTGTCGCGGCGCTATCTGCTGATGCTGGAGGAATGGCGGACAGACGAGGCGCAAGCGCTGCCGATCGCGCCGGTGGGCGAGATCCTGTCGGTGACGCTCGTCGATGCGGCGGGGCGGACTTTTCCCCTTGTGCCGACGCTCTGGCGGCTGGTGCGGGATCAGCATCGCCCGAAACTGGTGCCGCGCGGGTCGGTCCTGCCGGCGGCGCCGGAGGACGGGCGGATCGAGATCCTGTTCGAGGCGGGCTTCGGAGCCGACTGGTCCGTCGTGCCGGCCGATCTGGCGCAGGCCGTGATGCTGCTGGCGGCCGACTATTACGAGAACCGCTATGAACCCGGCCTCGGGGCCGCCGGCCTGCCTCGGGCTGTCACGGGCCTTATTGAACGCTGGCGCACCGTCCGTGTGCTGGGTGGAGGGGCGGTCTGATGAGCGAGAGGCTGAACCGCCAGCTGGTCCTCGAGGCGCCCGTGGCAGGGGCGGACGGCGCCGGGGGATCGATCCTGTCCTGGACGGCGCTCGGGATCGTCTGGGGGCGGATCGAGCCCGGCGCAGGACGTGAGACGCGAGGGATCGAAATCCCTCTCGGAACGGTGCCGCTGAGGATCACGGTGCGCGCAGCCCCCGCGGGCGCTGCCGCCCGGCCGCAGCCGGGTCAGCGCTTCCGCGAGGGCGCGCGTCTCTATCCGGTGCTGGCCGTGACCGAGAAGGATGCGGACGGGCGATACCTCATGTGCTTTGCGCGCGAGGAGGTTCCGGCATGAGCTATGCGGGAGCGGTCGCGCTTCAGGCGGCCCTGTATGAGCATCTTTCGGGCCAGCCCGCGCTGGCGGGCGTGCCGATCCACGACGCGGTTCCCCGCGGCGGCGGGCGCGGAACCTGGATCCTGATCGGTCCCGAGGAGGTCCGCGATGCCTCGGACGGCAGCGGCCGCGGCGCCCGGCATGACTTTACCGTCAGCGTGATGTCCGATGCGGCAGGGTTTCTCGCAGCGAAGCGCGTGGCCCTGGCCCTGTCCGACGCGCTGGTGACCGCGCCGCCCGCGCTCGAACGGGGTCGGCTGGTGCGGCTCGATTTCCTGAAGGCGGTGGCCCGACGGCTCGGCTCGGGAGACGCGCGGCGCATCGACCTGACCTTCCGGGCCCGGATCGAGGAATGAGGCCGGCCCGAGGCCGGGATTGGCGAGGAGTGATCGCATGAGCGTGCAGAATGGCAGGGATCTTCTGGTGAAGGTGGATCTGACGGGCAGCGGCGGGTTCGAGACGATGGCGGGCCTCCGGGCCACGCGCATCGGCTTCAATGCCGAGACGGTCGATGTGACGTCGCTGGAGAGTCAGGGCGGCTGGCGCGAGCTGCTGGCGGGGGCCGGGGTGAAATCGGCTTCCATCTCGGGCTCGGGCGTGTTTCGCGACGCGGCGACGGACGAGCGGGCGCGGGCGCTCTTCTTCGCCGGAGAGGCGCCCCGCTTTCAGGTGGTGATCCCGAGTTTCGGCACGGTCGAGGGCCCCTTCGTGATCTCGGCGATCGAATATGCGGGGACCCACGATGGCGAGGCCACCTACGAAATGACGCTCGCCTCGGCGGGCAAGCTCACCTTCACGGCGCACTGATGGCCAATCCCTGGACGGGCGAAGTGGCGATCTGGCTCGACGGCCGGTGCCACACGGGCAAGCTCACGCTCGGCGCGCTGGCGGAGCTGGAGGCGGACCTCGGCGCGGACAGTCTGATCGCGCTGGTGGAGCGGTTCGAGGAGCGGCGCTTCTCGACACGCGACGTGATCGCCGTTCTCGTGGCGGGGCTCCGGGGCGGCGGCTGGCAGGGCACGGCCGAGGAGCTCGGCCGGGCGGAGGTGGGCGGGGGGCGGCGGGAGCGGCGCGCGCTGCGGCGGAACTTCTGGTGCGTGCCTTCGCACTGCCGGAGGGGTGAGATGGGCCGGCTCGACTGGCCCGCCCTCCTGCGGCTGGGGCTCGAGGGGTTGCGGCTGTCGCCAGAGGCGTTCTGGCGGCTCACGCCTGCCGAACTGAGGATCATGCTGGGCGCGTCCGCCGTGGCGCCCCTGTCGCGCGCGCGCCTCGACGAGTTGCTGCGCGCCTTTCCGGATGTCGAGAAGGAAGAGGGTCATGGCTGACATCGAGTCTCTGGAAGAGCAGGTGGCGGCGCTCGAGAGCACGCTCGGCAGTGCGGCCGGGATGACGGCGAGCTTCGAGAGCGAACTGGCGCGGATGCGGGACGCAATGGTCTTCACCAGCCGCGAGGTGGATCGTTTGTCGAGCGGCATGGGGACGGGCCTCAGGCGCGCCTTCGACGGGGTGCTGTTCGACGGCATGAAGCTCTCGGACGCGATGCAGGGTCTCGCGCAGTCGATTTCGCGCACCGTCTATTCGGTCGCGATGAAGCCGGTGCAGGATGCGGTGTCGGGCTTTCTGGCCGATGGGCTGAACTCGATCCTCGGCGGGCTGATGCCCTTCGCGAAGGGGGGCGCGTTCTCGCAGGGGAGGGTCATGCCCTTCGCGCGCGGCGGTGTGGTGGCAGGGGCGACCCCCTTTCCCATGCGCGGGGCCACCGGGCTCATGGGCGAGGCGGGCCCCGAAGCGATCCTGCCGCTCGCCCGCGGGGCAGACGGTCGGCTCGGCGTGCAGGCGGGCGGCGGCCGCGCGGTGCAGGTGGTTATGAACGTGGCCACGCCCGATGTGCAGGGCTTCGAGCGCAGCCGGGGCCAGATCGCCGCGCAGGTGAGCCGGATGCTCGCGCGCGGCCAGCGCAACGGGTAGGGGGGCGCCATGGGCTTTCACGAGGTCCGGTTTCCGACTAACCTCAGCTTCGGCTCGATCGGAGGGCCGGAGCGTCGGACCGAGATCGTCACGCTGGTCAATGGCTTCGAGGAACGCAACAGCCTCTGGGCCCATTCGCGCCGCCGCTACGACGCGGGCGTGGCGCTGCGCTCGCTCGACGATATCCAGGCGCTCCTGGCCTTCTTCGAGGCGCGCCGTGGCCAGCTTTACGGTTTTCGCTGGAAGGACTGGGCCGACTATCGCTCGTGCCCGGCCACCGCCTCTCCGGGGCCCAAGGATCAGCCTCTCGGCATCGGCGACGGGATCAGCCGGGAGTTCGCGCTGGTCAAGACCTATCGCTCGGGAAGCGAGCAGTATGTGCGGCCGGTGGCGAAACCCGTTGCAGGCTCGGTGAAGGTGGCGGTGGCAGGCGCGGTGCTGGTAGAAGGCGCGGGCTTCTCGGTCGACGAGACCAGGGGGCTCGTCACGCTCGCCGCGGCCCCTGCCGAAGGCGCCGCGGTCACGGCGGGGTTCGAGTTCGACGTGCCGGTGCGGTTCGATACCGACCGGATCCAGATCTCGATGGCCTCCTTCCAGGCAGGCGAGGTTCCGAGCGTTCCGGTGATGGAGGTGCGGGTCTGATGGGCGCGGCAGAGCTTCATGCGCATCTGAAGGGCGGCGCTGCCACCGTCTGCCGGTGCTGGGCCGTGACACGGCGGGACGGGACGGTGTTCGGCTTCACCGATCACGACCGGGATCTGACGTTCGAGGGGCGGCTGTTCCGGGCAGAGACGGGGCTCACCTCGTCGGCGTTGCAGCAGACGACGGGCCTGTCGGTGGACAATGCCGAGACCGTCGGGGCGCTCTCGCATGTGTCGGTGACGGAGGCAGATCTGCTCGCAGGCCGGTTCGACGGCGCGGAGGTGCTGGCATGGCTCGTGAACTGGGCCGATGTCAGTGAGAGGCTGCTGCAGTTCCGCGGAACGCTGGGCGAGATCACCCATTCCGGGGGACGGTTCCGGGCAGAGTTGCGTGGCCTGACCGAGGCGCTGAACCAGCCGCAGGGGCGGGTCTATCAGCGGTCTTGTCAGGCGGTTCTGGGCGACCGGGCCTGCGGTTTCGACCTGAGCGCCGAAGAATTTGCCACCGAACGGGCTGTCGAAACCGTCGTCGGGCGGCAGAGCTTCAGTTTCGAGGGTCTGCACTCTTTCCCGGATCGCTGGTTCGAGCAGGGGCGGCTTGTGGTGATGACCGGTGAGGCGGCAGGAGCGATGGGCGTGATCAAGTCCGACCGGCGCCGGGGAGAGGTGCGAACAGTGGAGCTGTGGGAGGCGCTCGGTCCGCAGATCACCGTGGGCGACCGTGTCCGTCTTGAGGCGGGCTGCGACCGGATGGCCGAGACCTGTCGCCTGAAGTTCAACAATCTCAGAAACTTCCGGGGCTTTCCTCATCTTTCGGGAGAAGACTGGCTCAGTGCCTATCCCGCGGCGACGGGGACGCATGACGGTGGGAGCCTGTGGCGATGAACGGGGCCGATGTGGTGGCCGAGGCACGGTCCTGGCTGGGCACGCCCTACGTCCACCAGGCTTCGGCCAGGGGGGCCGGCGCGGACTGTCTCGGCCTTCTCAGGGGCATCTGGCGGTCGTTGATCGGCCCGGAGCCGCTGAAAGTGCCTGCCTATACGCCGGACTGGTCGGAGCCGTCTGGCCATGAAGAGCTGATGGCGGCCTGCGACCGGTGCCTTGTCCGCAAGCCGCTTGAGGCTGCGGCGGAGGGAGACGTCCTGCTCTTCCGCATGCGGCCGGGCGCGGTCGCCAAACATCTCGGCATTCTGGTTCGTCCGGGCCCGAATGCCTCGTTCATCCACGCCTATGGCGGCCATGGCACCGTCGAAAGCCCGCTCTCCGAGCCCTGGGCCGAGCGGATCGCGGCCCGTTATGCATTTCCGGAAAGGACGGACTGATGGCGACGCTTCTGCTGGCCGCGGCCGGATCGGCGATCGGAGCAGGCTTCAGCGGCACGGTGCTCGGGCTGACAGGGGCGGTCATCGGGCGCGCGATCGGGGCGACGGTCGGCCAGCTGATCGACCAGCGGCTGATGGGCGCCGGATCGCAGACGGTCCGCACCGGGCGGATCGAACGTTTCCGTCTGATGGGCGCCGGCGAGGGCGCCCCCGTGGCCCAGCTGTTCGGTCGCAATCGGGTGGCAGGACAGGTGATCTGGGCCTCGCGCTTCCTCGAGAGCCAGTCCGAGAGCACGGGCGGCGGAAAGGGCGGCGGCCCGAGATCGACCGTCGTGAGCTATTCCTATTCCGTCAACCTCGCCGTCGCGCTGTGCGAGGGAGAGATTCTGCGCGTGGGCCGCATCTGGGCCGATGGTGCCGAGATCGCGACGGGGTCGCTCAACCTTCGGCTCTATCGCGGGACGGAGGGTCAGCTGCCGGATCCCAAGATCGAGGCAGTGGAGGGGGCGGGCATGGCGCCGGCCTACCGCGGGATCGCTTATGTGGTGATCGAGGATCTCGACCTCGCCCGGTTCGGCAACCGGGTGCCGCAATTCTCGTTCGAGGTGATGCGGGCAGCGCAGGGGGCTCTGGCGGATCGGGTGATGACGCTTCAGCGCGCGGTGAAGGGCGTGGCACTGATCCCGGGCACGGGAGAATACGCTCTGGCCACGAGCCGTCTCGCCTACAGGCCCGATCCGGGAGAGACCGAGGTCGCCAACGTGCACACGGCGTCGGGGGAAAGCGACATGCGCAGCTCGCTTGCACAACTGAGGGGCGAGCTCCCGGCCTGCCGGTCGGTGTCGCTGGTCGTGTCCTGGTTCGGGAGCGACCTGCGCTGCGGCGCCTGCGAGATCCGCCCCAAGGTCGAGGGCCATCTCGACGCAGCGACCATGGCCTGGCGGTCGGGTGGGATCGACCGCGCGCAGGCCGAGCGGGTGGCGCGGATCGACGACCGTCCGGTCTATGGGGGAACGCCTGCGGATGCGGCGGTGGTCGAGGCGATCCATGCCCTGAAGGCGCAGAACCTCTCGGTGCTCTACTATCCGTTCATCCTCATGGAACAGCTTCCCGGTAATGATCTGCCGGACCCCTGGTCAGGTGCTGCGGGCCAGCCGGTGCTGCCCTGGCGCGGGAGGATCACGCTCTCGACAGCGCCGGGTCAGCCGGGGACGCCTGACAGAACGGGAGCCGCCGAGGATGAGGTGCGCGCCTTCTTCGGGGATGCGGAGCCTCGCCAGTTCCGCATCGAGGACGGGCGCGTGCTCTATGACGGCGCCGACGAATGGCGCTACCGGCGCTTCATTCTCCACGCGGCCTGGCTCTGCCGGCTGGCCGGCGGGGTGGAGGCCTTCTGCGTGGGCTCCGAGTTGCGCGGGCTGACGGCGATCCGGGGGGCGGACGACAGCTTCCCGGCGGTGGCCGAACTGCGGAGGCTCGCGGCCGACGTCCGCGGCATCCTCGGGCCCGAGGTGAAGATCGGTTACGCCGCCGACTGGAGCGAATGGTCCAGCCTCCATGCCGATGGCAATCTCTACTTCCATCTCGATCCGCTCTGGTCGGATCCGAACATCGATTTCATCGGCATCGACAATTACATGCCGCTCTCGGACTGGCGCGAGGCCGAGACTCATGCGGACGCGCGGTGGCCCTCGGTGCAGGATCTGGGCTACCTCAAGTCGAACATCGCCGGAGGCGAGGGTTTCGCGTGGTATTATCCCGACGAGGCCGCGGCGGCGGCTCAGGACCGGCGGCCGATCACGGATGCGGATTTCGGAGAGCCTTGGGTGCATCGCCCCAAGGACCTCCGATCCTGGTGGTCGCTGCCCCATCACGAGCGCATCGACGGCGTGCGGTTGGCGCAGCCGACCGGCTGGGTCCCGCGCTCGAAGCCGATCTGGTTCACCGAATATGGGTGTCCGGCGCTCGACCTCGGGAGCAATCAGCCGAACCTGTTCATCGATCCCAAAAGCTCGGAATCCGCGCTGCCGCGGGGCTCGTCCGGACGACGCGACGACGGGATCGCGATGAATTACCTGCGCGCGATGGCCGAATACTGGCAGGACGAGGCCAACAATCCGGTGTCGGACCTCTATGGTGGCTCCATGGTCGACATGGACCGCGCCCATGCCTGGGCCTGGGACGCCCGTCCATTTCCGGCCTTTCCCGCGCTCGGCGATGTCTGGTCCGACGGTTCGAACTATGCGCGCGGTCATTGGCTGAACGGTCGCGCGGCCTCGCAACCGCTGTCCGCCGTGGTGGCCGAGATCTGCGAACGGTCCGGGGTAACCGCCATCGACGTCACGCAATTGCAGGGCGTGGTGCGCGGCTATGGGATTTCCGAGGTCGTCAGTGCCCGGGCGGCCTTGCAGCCGCTGATGCTGGCCTATGGCTTCGAGGCGCTGGAACGCGATGGCAAGCTGATCTTCCGCATGCGCGACGGGCGCGCGAAGGCCGAGGTCTCGCGCGAGGACCTGGTGGCATCGGACGATCTCGAGGGCGCGCTCGAGCGCGTGCGCGCGGCGGAGGTCGAGACCGCAGGCCGGGTTCGGCTGCATTTCCTCGAGGCGGAAGGCGACTATGAGGCACGGCAGGTCGAGGCGGCCTTCCCGGACGAAGCGACCTTTGCCGTCTCGCAATCCGAAGTGCCGCTCGTGCTCACCTCGGGTGAGGCGCGGGGCGCCGTCGAGCGGTGGCTGGCCGAGGCCCGCGTGGCGCGCGACAGCCTGCGTCTGGCCCTGCCGCGGTCGGCTCTGGCCTTCGGTGCCGGCGACGTTCTGGAGATTGAAGGCCGGCGCTATCGCATCGACCGCCTCGATCAGGCCGAATGCCAGCTGGCGGAGGCGGTTCGTGTGGAACCCGGCATCTACCGCCCCGCCGATATGGCCGAAGAGCAGGTGCGCGCGCGTCGCATTGCGGCTTCCGGTCCGGTCCGGCCGATCTTTCTCGATCTGCCCCTGCTCACGGGAACGGAGCTGCCCCATTCCCCCCACTTCGGTGTGGCAGCAACGCCCTGGCCGGGGCAGGTTGCGGTCTGGAGCGCGACGCAGGATGCGGGCTATCGCCTGAACCGGCTTCTGGGCGTGGCTGCGACGGCGGGCGTCACCGAGACGATCCTGCGGGCTGCACCGATGGGGCGATGGGACATGGGCGCGCCGCTCCGGGTGCGGCTGCTGGGGCCGCCGCTCGCCGCGGCTTCGGATCTCGAGGTGCTGAACGGAGCCAACCTCATGGCCATCGGCGACGGCCGACCCGACGGGTGGGAGCTCTTCCAGTTCGCGGACGCGCGGCTGGTTTCGCCGCGGGTCTGGGAGCTTTCGCGCAGGCTCCGGGGGCAGGCGGGAACGGATGGGCAGATGCCCGAGATCTGGCCCGAGGGCAGCACGGTCGTTCTCGTCAACGGCGCCCTGACGCAGCTTCAGATGCCGCTCGCCGACCGGGGGCTCGCCCGGCATTATCGGATCGGCGCCGCCGCCCGCGGCTACGACGACCCGGACACAGTCCACCGGGTTCAGGCTTTCGCAGGGGTCGGGCTCCGGCCCTATTCGCCGGTCCATCTGGCGGTGGAGCGGGACGGGGAGCACATCCTGCTGCGCTGGATCCGTCGCACCCGCATCGACGGCGACAGCTGGGAGGGGCGCGAGGTGCCGCTGGGAGAGGAGAGCGAGCTTTATCTGGTCCGCGTCGTGGCGTGGGGAGAGGTACGCCGGCAGGAGGAGGTGAGGGAGCCCCGCTGGACATACACCGGGGCCGCGCAGGCGGCGGATGGTGTGGGAAGCGCCTTCGTCCTCGAAGTCGCCCAGGTATCGGAGAGCTTCGGGCCCGGGCCGTTCCGGCGCATCGCGCTCTGACCCATGCGGCGGGTTCTCCTCGCCGACCTCCTTGCCGTAGCAAACTGGCTCGCGCCGATGCCGCCGGGGCAGAGACCGGAGGCGCTGGCAACCCTCATCGAGCGGGCGCATCTCGCTCACAAGGTCTCCAGACGGCTCGGCCACGCGCATCCCTTATGGGGAAACGGGTGCCTCGCCTCGGCCGTGGCCGGGCTCGCGCACCGCAGCGAGGGGCACGACCCGGATCCCGACCAGCTCGAGTCCCTGGCCCTGGTGGCCGCTGCCGTCGCCGGACGGCAACGGCGGGCGCAGGCCCTCCGCGAGGGGCGAGGCCGAAAGAAGGCACCTTCGGAAAGTGAATGCGTCCCTTCCCCTGTCGGCCGGAGTGACTATGTGGTATTTTCGGCGGTGACGAGGAAAGGACGCTGCAATGGCTGAGGCAAGACCCCGTGTTGCGACAGTGGACCCGGTCTGGCAACGGATCGTGGAAGAGGGCCATGCCGCCATCCTTGCCGAGCCTCTTCTCGGCGGACTCGTTCATTCGAGCCTCCTGCACCATCCGTCCATGGAACGGGCGCTCGCCTACCGCTTTTCGCTGAAGCTCGCTTCGGGCGAGATGAGCGAGCAGATCCTGCGCGAGATCGCGGACGAGGCCTATGCGTCGGATCCGGAGCTCGGGCAGATGGCGCGGGCCGACATGGTCGCCGTCTACGAGCGCGACCCCGCCTGCCATCGCTTCCTGCAGCCGATCCTCTTCTTCAAGGGCTATCAGGCGGTTCAGGCCTATCGCGTGGGCCACTGGCTCTGGACGAACGGACGGCAGGACCTGGCCTATTTCGTGCAGATGCGCGTGTCGGAAGCCTTCGGCGTCGATGTCCACCCAGCCGCCCGGATCGGGCGCGGCATCATGATCGACCATGCGCATTCCATCGTCATCGGCGAGACGGCCGTCGTGGGCGACAATGTCTCGATGCTCCATTCGGTCACGCTCGGCGGCACCGGCAAGGAGGATGGCGACCGCCATCCGAAGATCGGCAACGGGGTGCTGATTGGGGCAGGGGCCAAGGTGCTCGGCAACATCCATGTGGGCCATTGCAGCCGGATCGCGGCCGGCTCGGTCGTGCTGCAGGACGTGCCGCCCTGCACGACGGTGGCGGGCGTGCCAGCCCGCGTGGTGGGGGAAGCGGGCTGCGCACAGCCCGCCGTCACGATGGACCATCTGCTCAGCGACGGGTGAGCTGCCCGACATGAAGAAGGGGCCGATCCGCAAGGATCGGCCCCTTCTTCATGTCCAGAGCGTGCAGCGGGCGCTCCCTCGCGAGGAGCGCCGCCGGCGTCAGGCCAGCATGGCGATCGGGTTCTCGAGATTCTCGACGATCGCCTTCAGGAACTCGGCCCCCAGCGCGCCGTCGATCACCCGGTGGTCCACCGAGAGCGTCATCGACATCATGGTGGCCGTCGTGATCGCGCCGTCCTTGCCCACCACCGGCTTGCGGATGCCTGCGCCGACGGCGAGGATCGAGCCGTGCGGCGGGTTGATGACCGCATCGAAATTCTCGACCCCGAACATGCCGAGGTTCGAGATCGCGAAGCTGCCGCCCTGATATTCGTGCGGTGCGAGCTTCTTCGTGCGGGCGCGGGCGGCGAGATCCTTCATCTCGGCCGACAGCGCCGACAGGCTCTTCTGGTGCGCATCGCGCAGGACCGGCGTGAAGAGCCCGCCCTCGATCGCCACGGCCACCGCCACGTCCGAGGGCTTCAGCCGCAGGATCCGGTCTCCGGCCCAGACGGCATTCGCGTTCGGCACCTGCTGGAGCGCCACCGCACAGGCCTTGATGATGAAGTCGTTGACCGAGAGCTTTACGCCCCGGCTCTCGAGCTTCGCATTGAGATCGGCGCGGAAAGCCATCAGCGCATCCAGAGCCACCTCGCGCCGGAGGTAGAAGTGCGGGATGGTCTGCTTGGCCTCGGACAGACGCGCGGCAATGGTCTTGCGCATCCCGTCGAGGGTCACTTCCTCATAGTCGCGATCCGCGAAGAGCTTCGCCACCGAAGCCGCGGAGGCGGCCGGCGCGGCGACGGGCGCGGCCGCAGCGGCGGGCGCTTCTGCCTTCGGTGCCGCGGCGTCCGCCTTGGCGGCGGGAGCGGCCGAGGGTTGCGCCCCCTCGACATCGGCCTTCACGATCCGGCCGCGCGGGCCCGAGCCCTGCACCGCGGCAAGGTCGATCCCCTTCTCCTTGGCGATCCGGCGGGCGAGCGGCGAGGCGAAGACGCGCTCTCCCTCGGATCGGGCCGCCTGCGCCGCGGGCGCCTTGGCGGCCGGGGCAGGGGCCTCCTTCGGAGCCCCCTGCGCGGGTGCGGCCTCGTCGGCCGGTTCCTGCGGCTCCGGCACCTTGGCGGAGGACACGGCGTCCACGCTCTCGCCCTCTTCCACCAGCACGGCGATGGGCGTGTTGACCTTCACGCCTGCCGTGCCCTCGGCGATCAGGATCTTGCCGAGGATGCCCTCGTCGACCGCCTCGAACTCCATGGTGGCCTTGTCGGTCTCGATCTCGGCGATGATGTCGCCCGAGCGGACCTCATCCCCTTCCTTCTTCAGCCATTTCGCGAGCGTCCCCTCCTCCATCGTCGGAGACAGCGCGGGCATCAGGATCTCGGTTGCCATGGGCTTCTCCTCAGCGGTAGCAGACGGATTTCGCGGCCTCGACCACCTCGGCCGTGGTCACGAGCGCGTGCTTCTCGAGATTGGCGGCATAGGGCATCGGCACGTCCTTGCCCGTCAGGTTCAGCACCGGCGCATCGAGCCAGTCGAAGGCCTGCTGCATGATCGTCGCGGCGAGATGGTTGCCGATGGAGCCCACCGGCCAGCCCTCCTCGACGGTGATGCAGCGGTTGGTCTTCTTCACCGACTCGATCACCGTCTCGTAATCGATGGGGCGCAGCGTGCGCAGGTCGATCACCTCGGCCGAGATGCCCTCGGCGGCGAGCTTGTCGGCCGCTTCCAGCGCATAGGTCATGCCGATGCCGAAGGAGACGATGGTGACATCCGTCCCCTCGCGCCAGATCCGGGCCTTGCCGAAGGGGATCGTGAAATCGTCCATCACCGGCACCTCGAAGGACCGGCCGTAGAGGATCTCGTTCTCGAGGAAGATCACCGGGTTCGGGTCGCGGATCGCGGTCTTCAGAAGACCTTTCGCATCCGCCGCCGAATAGGGCATCACCACCCTGAGGCCGGGGATCTGCGCATACCACGCCGCATAATCCTGGCTGTGCTGGGCGCCCACGCGCGCGGCGGCGCCGTTCGGGCCGCGGAACACGATGGGGCAGCCCATCTGACCGCCCGACATGTAGAGCGTCTTGGCGGCCGAGTTGATGATCTGGTCGATCGCCTGCATGGCGAAGTTGAAGGTCATGAACTCGACGATGGGGCGGAGCCCGCCGAAGGCCGCGCCGACCGCGATGCCGGCGAAGCCATGCTCGGTGATCGGCGTGTCGACCACGCGCCGGTCGCCGAACTCGTCCAGAAGGCCCTGGCTGATCTTGTAGGCGCCCTGATACTCGCCCACTTCCTCGCCCATCAGGAAGACATGCTCGTCGCCGCGCATCTCTTCCGCCATCGCCTCGCGGAGCGCCTCGCGCACCGTCATGGTCTTCATCTGCGTGCCGTCCGGCCAGTCGGGCGAGCGGTCGCGCTTGCCCGGCACCGGGGCGCCCGGCGAGGAGACGAGCGGCTCGTCCACGGCCTTGCCTTCCGAGGCTTCGGCGGGCTCGGGCTGCTTTTCCTTCTGGGTCGGGACCGGAGCCTGCACCTCGTCGGCGCTCTCCCCCTCCTCGACCAGAACGGCGATGGGCGTGTTCACCTTCACGCCGGACGTGCCCTCGGCCACGAGCAGCTTGCCCACCGTGCCCTCGTCGACGGCCTCGAATTCCATCGTGGCCTTGTCGGTCTCGATCTCGGCGATGATCTGGCCGGACTTGACCGCATCGCCTTCCTTCACCAGCCATTTGGCGAGCGTGCCTTCCTCCATCGTCGGCGACAGGGCGGGCATCAGAACCTGGGTTGCCATGCGTCTTTACTCCTCAGGCGTAGATGTCGGTCCAGAGTTCCTCGAGCGCGGGCTCGGGGCTCTCCTTGGCGAAGTCGGCGGCCTCGTTCACCACGGCCTTGATCTCCTTGTCGATCGCCTTGAGGTCGTCGTCGGTCGCGAGATTGCCCTGGATCAGCAGGTCGCGGACATGTTCGATCGCGTCCTTCTCGTCGCGCATCCGCTGGACTTCCTCGCGGGTGCGATATTTGGCCGGGTCGGACATGGAGTGGCCCCGGTAGCGGTAGGTCATCATCTCGAGAATGTAGGGCCCCTGGCCCGCGCGGCAGGCGGCGACCGCCTTCTCGCCCGCGGCCTTCACGGCCAGCACATCCATGCCGTCCACCGACTCGCCCTTGATGCCGTAGGCCGCGCCGCGCTCCCAGAGCGAGGGCGATTTCGTCGAGCGCTTCACGCTGGTGCCCATCGCATACTGGTTGTTCTCGATCACGAAGATCACCGGCAGGCTCCAGAGCCGGGCCATGTTGTAGGCCTCGTAGACCTGGCCCTGGTTCGCGGCACCGTCGCCGAAATAGGTGAAGGTGACATTGTCGTTGCCGAGATAGCGGTCGGCGAAGGCCAGCCCCGCGCCGAGCGGCACCTGGGCGCCCACGATGCCGTGGCCGCCGTAGAAATGCTTCTCTTTCGAGAACATGTGCATCGAGCCGCCCTTGCCCTTCGAATAGCCGCCCTCGCGGCCCGTGAGCTCGGCCATCACGCCCTTGGCATCCATGCCGCAGGCCAGCATGTGGCCGTGGTCGCGGTAGGAGGTGATGCGCTTGTCCCCCTCCTTGGCGGCGGCTTCGAGGCCGACCACCACGGCTTCCTGGCCGATGTAGAGATGGCAGAAGCCGCCGATGAGGCCCATGCCGTAGAGTTGGCCCGCCTTCTCTTCGAAGCGGCGGATCAGGAGCATCTCGCGGTAGTAACGGACAAGCTCCTCCTTCGATGCGTTGGATTGCTCCGGCGATTTTCTGGTGGCCATGGCGGCGCCTCCCGTCGAGACAAGTAGTTCAAGGCTAAACTACCTTTAGCGCATCCCAGAAGCGGGGGCGAGAGCGAATCTGCGGCCCGGCGGGGGCGCGCTCTTCAGGCCCCTCCGGGGCCATCATCGCGCGCCGCTGCCGCGGACGCGGCACGGATCGCGCCCCGAAGCGAGGATGCAGGAAGACAAACGACAGGAAAGGGCCGGCGGTTTCCGCGCGTGTCAGCGGATGACGATCTCGTCGGCGCGGACATAGCCCAGCACCGAGCGGGCCTGCTCGTCCAGAAGGTCGAGATCGAGATAGCTGTCCGACAGCCGGCGCGTCCTGTTCTCCATATCGGCCAGCTCGGCGGCGATCCGGTCGCGCTCGCTGCGCAGCGCCTCGGCCTCGGCCTGGATCTGCACTTGCCGGAAGACACCATAGTCGCCCTGAACCGCGGCGAAGGTGAAATAGACGGAGAGCGAGAAGGCCAGCGCGAAATAGAGGCTGGCGCCGATGGCGGGGCGGGAGGTCGGGATGTTCATGCTCTGCCTCTGGTCACGCCCCTCGTTCGGCGGGGGCGATGGCGCGCATCATGCCAGAGCGGGCCGTACTTGGGAAACGGAAAACGCGCGCTGGCCGTGGCGGCATGAGAGGCGATCCCGGCGTAGGTCGGCCATCTGCCGACCGCGGGAAGATCGATGGCGGGGCTTATCGGTCGGGCCGGGGCATTCTGGCGTGCGGAGGAGCGAAAAGCCCGGAAGGGGCCCTTCGAAGGGCGGGGTTGGCCCTCCCCCGAGGGGAAGGGCCGGCAGGGCAGGCCTCAGGCGCGGCCCTTGTAGATGTCGACGAGCTTGCCGAGCATCGCGAGCGCGTCCTCGCGGCTGCGCTGGAAGCTGTTGCGGCCGATGATCGAGCCGTTCCCGCCGCCGTCGCGGATCGCACGGGCGTCGTCATAGACCGAATCCTCGCCCTTCTTGGCGCCGCCCGAGAAGACCACGATGCGGCGGCCGGCGAAGGCCGAATCCATGCAGTGCTTCACGCGCGCGGCCTGGGTGGAGACGTCGATCTGCTGCGCCTCGTAGACCTTCTTCGCTTCGCCCAGCATCAGATGATCGGTCGAAAGCTTGATCTTGATGATATGGGCGCCGATCAGGGCCGCGATCTGCGCGGCATAGGCCGCCACGTCGATCGCCGTCTCGCCGTCCTTGCTGATCGCCTCGCCGCGCGGATAGGACCAGATCACGGTGGCGATCCCCTTGGCCGCGGCTTCCTTCCGCATGGCCACGATCCCTTCATACATGTCGAGCTGCGCATCCGAGCCCGGGTAGATCGTGAAGCCGATGGCCGCGCAGCCGAGCCGCAGCGCATCGTCGACCGACGCCGTGACCGCCTGGTTCTTGCCCGCGGTGTCGCTCATCAGCGAGTTGGCCGAGTTCACCTTCAGGATGGTCGGGATCTGGCCCGCGAACGTGTCGGCGCCGGCTTCCAGCATGCCGAGCGGGGCCGCATAGGCGCTGAGTCCCGCATCGATGGCGAGCTGGTAGTGGTAGTGGGGATCGTACCCCGCCGGGTTCGGCGCGAAGGTGCGGGCCGGGCCGTGCTCGAAGCCCTGGTCGACCGGCAGGATGATCATCTTGCCCGTGCCGCCCAGTTTCCCCTCCATCAGCATCCGGCACAGGTTGGCCTTCACGCCGGGCGTTTCGCCCTCATAGTTGGCGAGGATCTTCTGAACTGCTCTGCTAGCGCGCATTCCGCGGGTCCTTTCAATTGGGTCCCACGGGACTTAGACCGGCGAAATGCGCATATCAATGTTGTTCGCGCTAACTTGGCGCTGCGGCGCGGAAATTCGCCTCAGACCGTGAGCGCGGCCACTCCGGGCAGCTCCTTGCCCTCCATCCATTCGAGGAAGGCACCGCCCGCCGTCGAGATGTAGGAGAAGCCTTCGGCCGCGCCCGCCTTGTTGAGGGCGGCCACCGTATCGCCGCCGCCCGCGACCGAAATGAGCTGGCCCGCCTTGGTGAGCTGCGCCACCTGAAGCGCCGCCGCATTCGTCGCGGCGTCGAAGGGCTCGATCTCGAAGGCGCCGAGCGGGCCGTTCCAGATCAGCGTCTTAGCCGAGGCGAACACTTCGGAGAGGGCGGCCACGGTCTTCGGACCGGCATCGAGGATCATCGCGTCGGCCGGGCAGGCCGCCGTCTCGACCGTCTCGTTCGCGGCCCCCGCCTTGAACTCGCGCGCCACCACCACATCGAGCGGAAGATGGATCGTGCAGCCCGCGGCCTTCGCCTTGGAGAGGATCTCGCGCGCCGTATCGGCCATGTCGCGCTCGGCCAGCGACTTGCCGACCTCGATCCCCTGCGCCACGAGGAAGGTGTTGGCCATGCCGCCGCCGATCACCAGATGATCGACCCGGCCCACGAGATTGCCCAGAAGGTCGAGCTTGGTCGAGACCTTGGCCCCGCCCACCACGGCCACAACGGGGCGCTCGGGATGGCCGAGAGCGGCTTCGAGCGCCTTCAGCTCGGCCTCCATCAGCCGGCCGGCGGCCGAGGGCAGAAGACGGGCGAGGCCCTCGGTCGAGGCATGGGCGCGGTGCGCGGCCGAGAAGGCATCGTTGACATAGACCTGCCCCAGCTTCGCCATCGCGGCGGCCAGCTCGGGGTCGTTCTTCTCCTCGCCGGCATGGAAGCGGGTGTTCTCGAGGAGGAGCACCTCGCCCTCGAGCATGGCGGCCACCGCCTGCTCGGGCTCGGGGCCCACGCAGTCGGCGGCAAAGCTCACCTTGGTGCCAGGCAGCGCGTTCTGCAGCGCGGGCAGCACGAGGCGGAGGCTCATCTCGTCCACGACCTTGCCCTTCGGACGGCCGAAATGGGCGAGCAGGACGGGCTTGCCGCCCTTCTTCAGGATATCCTCGACGGTGGGGACGATCTTCTCGATCCGGGTGGCGTCGGTGACTTCGCCATTTTCCATCGGCACGTTCACATCCACGCGCACCAGCACGACCTTGCCGGCAAGATCCATGTCGTCGAGTGTCTTCCAGCCCATTCCGGTTCCTCCTGAAGCGACG
Source organism: Cereibacter sphaeroides 2.4.1 (assembly GCF_000012905.2). Classification (NCBI taxonomy): domain Bacteria; kingdom Pseudomonadati; phylum Pseudomonadota; class Alphaproteobacteria; order Rhodobacterales; family Paracoccaceae; genus Cereibacter; species Cereibacter sphaeroides. The sequence continues at coordinate 1,128,411 of NC_007493.2, forward strand.
TTTCCCGCTTCCAAGCCGATCGACGTGCGCCCGTCAACCGGCGTTCGGCCGCAGGGGCGCGAATTCAGACCTTTTCCTGACCGCGCGCGGCCACTAGGTTGACCCCGATTGCAAGAGGAGGGCCCCATGGCCGAGATCAAGGATCCCGAGAACACCATCATCATGACGCTGAAGGACGGCGAGGTGGTGATCGAGCTTCTGTCGGACGTCGCCCCGAAGCACAGCGAACGGATGAAGGCCCTGGCCCGCGCCAAGGCCTATGACAACGTGGTCTTCCACCGCGTGATCGAGGGCTTCATGGCCCAGACCGGCGATGTCGCGAACGGAAACACGGAAGACGGCTTCAACATCCGCCGCGCCGGGACGGGCGGGTCGGACATGCCGGACCTGCCGGCGGAATTCTCGAAGCTGCCGCACGCGCGCGGCACGCTCGGTGCGGCCCGGTCGCAGAACCCGAACTCGGCCAATTCGCAGTTCTTCATCAACTTCCGCGACAACGACTTCCTGAACGGCCAGTACACCGTTTACGGCCGCGTGATCTCGGGGATGGAGCATGTGGACAAGATCGCCCGCGGCGAGCCGCCGGCGAACCCGGACAAGATGCTGACGGTGCGGGTGGCGGCCGATGTCGTCTGAGAAATTTCTCTTCGCCGGGCTGATGTCGCTGGGCCTCGCGGTGCTCGGCGGCTACGGCCTCTCGCAATCGGCGGTCTTCGCGCAGGCGGCCGAGGACGGGCCGGGGCCGAACCTCGTGATCGAGTTGACGGGACAGGCCGAGGGCGAGGTGGTGATCGACCTCCTGCCCGACGTGGCGCCCGCCCATGTCGAGCGCATGGTCACGCTGGCCCGCGAGGGCGCCTACGACGGCGTGGTCTTCCACCGCGTGATCGAGGGCTTCATGGCCCAGACCGGCGACGTGGAATTCGGCAAGGGGAACAACCTGCGCCGCGCCGGCACGGGCGGGTCGAGCTATCCCGACCTTCCGGCCGAATTCTCGGACGTGCCCTTCACGCGCGGCGTGGTGGGCATGGCGCGCTCGGACGATCCGAACTCGGCCAATTCGCAGTTCTTCATCATGTTCGCGCCGGGCGAGTTCCTGAACGGCCAGTATACGGTGGTGGGCCGCGTGGTGCAGGGCATGGATGTGGTCGACAGGATCGCCCGCGGCGAGCCTCCGCGGACGCCGGATGCGATGGCGAAGGTGACCGTGGCCGAGTGAGGCCGCGGTCGGACGGGGGGCTGTCTGCCCCCCGCACCCCCCGAGGATATTTGGGCAGAGTGAAAGGGCGCCGGAAGGCGTCCTTTTTGCGTCCGGCCCGGCAGGATGGTTGGCTGCAAGGCCGCGCGGCTCGCCGGGGGCCGGTCGAGCGGCGCGGGGCGCAGCGCAGCGGCCCGAGCACCGCGCCCCGGCAGGGCGGAGAGACCGGGCAGAGCGGCGGACGGCCGCCGCGCGCGGGCCGTCAGGAGAGACGGACGAGCTTGTGCTTCTTCCTGCCGATCGAGACCTTCAGCTCCTCGCCCACGGTCGCGGCCGTGACCGGGGTGTTGGCATCGCCCACCGGCTCGTTGTTGAAGCGCAGCCCGTTCTCGGCCACGAGGCGCTTGGCCTCCTTGCCGGAGGCGACGAGGCCTGCGGCCACGAGGAAATGTGCGACCGAGAGGCCCTCGCCCAGCGTCGCGGCCGGAAGCTCCACCACTTCGAGGGCGCCGCCCACGCCGCCCTCCTCGAAGACCGCGCGCGCGGTGGCCTCGGCCGCTTCGGCGGCGTCCCGGCCGTGGAGGAGCGTCGTCACCTCGTTCGCGAGCAGGATCTTGGCCGCGTTGATCTCCGAGCCCTGCAGCGCGCCCAGCCGGTCGCACTCCTCGACGGGCAGCTCGGTGTAGAGCTTGAGGAACCGGCCCACATCCGCATCGGTCGTGTTGCGCCAGAACTGCCAGAAGTCGTAGGGCGCCAGCATCTCGCCGTTGAGCCAGACCGCGCCGCCCGCGGACTTGCCCATCTTGCGCCCGTCCGAGGTTGTGAGCAGCGGCGAGGTCAGCCCGAAGATCTCGCCTTCGAGCACGCGGCGCGTCAGGTCGATCCCGTTGACGATGTTGCCCCACTGGTCCGACCCGCCCATCTGCAGCCGGCAGCCGGTGCGGCGGAACAGCTCGAGGAAGTCGTAGGCCTGCAGGATCATGTAGTTGAATTCGAGGAACGACAGCGACTGTTCGCGGTCGAGCCGGCTCTTCACGCTTTCGAACGAGAGCATCCGGTTGACCGAGAAATGCCGCCCGATGTCGCGCAGGAAATCGAGGTAGTTCAGCTGGTCCAGCCATTCGGCATTGTTGAGCATCAGCGCGTCGGTCGCGCCCTCGCCGTAGGAGAGGTAGCGCGCGAAGACCTTGCGCATGCCTTCGATATTCTCGTCGATCCTGTCGGGCGTGAGCAGCGGACGCTCTTCGGAGCGGAAGGAGGGATCGCCCACCTTCGTCGTGCCGCCGCCCATCAGGGTGATCGGCTTGTGCCCGGTCTTCTGCAGCCAGCGCAGCATCATGATGTTGAGAAGGTGCCCCACATGCAGCGAGGCCGCCGTCGCATCATAGCCGATGTAGGCAGGAACGACCCCTTTCGACAGGGCCTCGTCCAGTGCCTGCATGTCGGTGCAGTCGGCGAGGTAGCCGCGCTCCTGCATCACGCGCAGGAAATCGGATTTGGGATGGTAGGTCATCGGTCCCTCGTGCCTTGGCCGGTCGTCGCGGCTATGATGGCGGGATATATCCGGGGCGGTCGTGGAGGGAAAGCCATGTTGAAGGGCGGAGCGGTCTGGGCGCTGGGGACGATGTCGGGCACCTCGCTCGATGGGGTCGATGCGGCGATGGTGCTGACCGACGGCGAGCGGATCCTCGAGTTCGGCGAGACGCGGTATCGCGCCTATTCCGAGGCCGAGCGCGCGGTGCTGCGGGCGGCCCTCGGGCGCTGGCCGGGCGAGGCGGCGGTGGCCGAGGCCGCAGAGGTGGTCGAGGCGGCCCATGCCGAACTGCTCGCCGCGTTCCGCGGGGCGGAGATCGTGGGCTTTCACGGCCAGACGCTCGCGCATGAGCCGGGCGGGCGGGGCACGCATCAGGCGGGCTCGGGCGAGCGGCTCGCGCAGGCGCTGGGGGTGCCGGTCGTGTGGGATTTCCGGTCGGCGGATGTGGCGGCCGGCGGGCAGGGCGCGCCGCTCGCGCCCTTCTACCATTTCGCCTGCGCGCGGCGGGCAGGCGCCGACCGGCCGGTGGCCTTCCTCAATCTCGGCGGCGTCGGCAACCTGACCTGGGTCGATCCGCGCCAGGCCGCGCCCGAGGCGCCCGGCGCCTGTCTCGCCTTCGACACCGGCCCCGCCAATGCGCCGATCAACGATCTGATGCAGGCCCGCCTCGGGCGGAGCCACGACGAGGGCGGGCGGCTCGCGGCCGAGGGAGAGGTGGCCGAAGCGGTGCTCGCGCGCTTTCTCGATCATGCCTTCTTCGCCCGGATGCCGCCAAAATCGCTCGACCGGGATGCGTTCGCGGATCTCCTCCCGGCGGTCGCGGATCTCTCCGATGCGGATGCGGCGGCGACCCTGACGGCGGCGGCAGCGGCGGCGGTGGCGCGCGGGGCCGCGCATTTCCCCACGCCGGTGCGCCAGCTTCTCGTGACCGGGGGCGGGCGGCACAATCCCGTGCTGATGGCGATGCTCGAGGCGCGCACCGGGATCGAGGTGGTGCCGGTCGAGCAGGCGGGCCTCGACGGCGACATGCTGGAGGCGCAGGCCTTCGCCTATCTCGCGGTTCGGGTGGCGCGGGGGCTGCCGACCTCGGCCCCCTCGACCACCGGCGTGCCCGCCTGCCTCGGCGGCGGCCGCATGAGCCGGCCCGAGGCTCTGGCGCTTCAGCCCTGAAGGTCCGGTCTCCGCTTGCCGGGAGCGCCGGCGCGGCTCAGGCGCGGGGGATGTCGAACCCTTCCGGCGCCAGCTCGAAGCCCTCGAAGCGGAAGCCGGGGCTGACGGTGCAGCCGACGAGGCTCCAGTCGCCTGTCGAGCGCGCGGCCTGCCAGTGGTGGGGCGGCACGATCCCCTGCGGGCTCTCGCCCGCGAGCACGTCCGGCCCGAGCCGGATCTCGCGCGCCGGTCCCGCGCCGTCGGCGGCCACCGACAGGATGAGCGGTGCGCCGGCATGGAAGTGCCAGATCTCGGTCGCATCGATCCGGTGCCAGTGCGACCGCTCGCCGGCCTTCAGGAGGAACAGGATCGCCGTCCCGGGCGGGCGCCCCTCGGCCGGGGCCCGCCAGGTCTCGCGATACCAGCCGCCTTCCGGGTGACGGGCGAGCCCGAGGCGGGCGATGATCCGGTCTGCATCCATGCTCTCTCTCCGACGCGCCGTTGCGGCGCCAGTCTGGCGCAGGGGCCGCGGGCTGCAAGCCCGCTCTGCGCCGGATTGCGCGCTTCGGTTGAGGGGCCTTGAGGGAGGAGGTTGTATTCTCCTCCACCCCCCTCGTCAAAGCGGCCCAACCCGTTGTCAGATATGGCCCTTCGGCCAAATTCGATCCGGCCGGAGACCCATCCGACACAGGGGAGACGAGATTTGGACAAGGCAATCACCACCGCCGACTGCGCCTACGAGGCGCCGGTCCTGCGCGTTCACGGCACACTCGAGGAAATGACCCACGGCCGCGGCCATGGCGGCTTCGGCGGGGGCTGGGGCTGGGGCGGCGGCCGTCCGCACCGCCCGCACGATCCCTGCGACTACACCTTCTCCTGATCGCCCGCGCGGCAGGCAAAAGGCCCGGACGCATGCGCGTCCGGGCCTTCGCATGTCCGGGGCCCGGGCCTCAGACCTTCAGGATCGAGCGGCCGGCATATTCCGCCACTTCGCCCAGCATTTCCTCGATGCGGATCAGCTGGTTGTATTTCGCCAGACGGTCCGAGCGCGACAGCGAGCCGGTCTTGATCTGGCCGCAGTTGGTGGCGACGGCGAGATCGGCGATGGTCGCATCCTCGGTCTCGCCCGAGCGGTGCGACATGACGTTGGTATAGCGCGCGCGGTGGGCCATATCGACGGCCATCAGCGTCTCGGTCAGCGAGCCGATCTGGTTCACCTTGACCAGCATCGAGTTCGCGACGCCCGCCTTGATGCCCTGTTCGAGACGCTTGGGGTTGGTCACGAAGAGGTCGTCGCCCACCAGCTGCACCTTGGCGCCGAGCTTGTCGGTCAGCAGTTTCCAGCCCTCCCAGTCGTCCTCGGCGCAGCCGTCCTCGATCGAGATGATCGGATAGTCGGCGCAGAGGGCGGCGAGATAATCCACGTTCTCGGCCGAGGTCAGCGACTTGCCCTCGCCCTTCATCTCGTATTTGCCGCCCTTGAAATATTCGGTCGAGGCGCAGTCGAGTGCGAGGTAGATGTCTTCGCCCGGCTTGTAGCCCGCCTTCTCGATCGAGCGCAGGATGTAGTCCAGCGCCTCGCGGGTCGAGGAGATGTTCGGCGCAAAGCCGCCCTCGTCGCCGATGCCGGTGTTGAAGCCGCCCGCGGCGAGCTCCTTCTTCAGCGTGTGGAACACTTCCGAGCCCATGCGGATCGCCTCGCGCACATTCTGCGCGGCCACCGGCATGATCATGAATTCCTGGATGTCGATCGGGTTGTCGGCATGTTCGCCGCCGTTGATGATGTTCATCATCGGCACCGGCAGGACGCGCGCGGACGAGCCGCCCACATAGCGGAAGAGCGGCTGGTTGGTGAATTCGGCCGCGGCCTTGGCCACCGCCAGCGAGACGCCGAGGATCGCGTTCGCGCCGAGGCGGCCCTTGTTCGGCGTGCCGTCCATCTCGATCATGGTGCGGTCGATGCCGACCTGTTCGGTCGCATCGAAGCCCACCAGCATCTCGGCGATCTCGCCGTTGACAGCCGCAACCGCCTCGAGCACGCCCTTGCCCATGTAGCGCGACTTGTCGCCGTCGCGCTTCTCGACGGCCTCGTGCGCGCCGGTCGAGGCGCCCGAGGGCACGGCGGCGCGGCCGAAGGCGCCGCTTTCCAGCGTGACGTCCACCTCGACGGTGGGGTTGCCGCGGCTGTCGAGGATCTCGCGGGCGTGGATGTCGATGATCGTGCTCATGGGTCGTCCCTGGTTGCCGAGGTTCGCGCGCTTCTTACTCCGCGGCAGCCCGCATGGAAAGACGGCGAAGCCGCTGCTCGCGCATGAAGCTGTAGAGGCCCGAGCCGATGATGAGCGCGGCGCCGGCCAGCATCCAGCCGTCGGGCCGCTCGTGGAAGACGAGGAAACCGATCAGCATGGCAAAGACGAGGCGCGAGTAGCGGAAGGGCACGATGGCCGAGACATCGCCCACCCGGGTGGCGAGGATCAGCGTCCAGTAGCCCACGAAGCTGAAGCTGACCGCGCCCAGAAGAAGGGCCGCCTGTCCCGGTGTGGGCCAGGTGGCGCCGCCGCCCACGGCCAGCATCATGGCCCCCAGAACTGCCACGGTGAGAAAGGCCCAGGCGCCTACCTGCATGGTCGAGGTCGAGGGCGCCACCCGCCGCGTCGCGAGGTCGCGGATGGCGAGGCCCGCCACCCCCAGCACCGCCCAGAGCGAGGCCGTGTCGAACCCGTCGAGCCCCGGCCGGATCACGACGATCACGCCCACGAAGCCCACGGCGATGGCGCTCCAGCGCCGCCAGCCCACGCGCTCGCCGAGAAAGAGCGCGGCCCCGAAGGTCACGACGAGGGGCGCGGCCTGCAGGATGGCAGACACCGAGGAAAGCTGCCCGAGCGTGAGCGCGGTCACGAAGCCCGCCGTGCCCACCATCTCGCCGCCGTTCCGCCAGAGGATCGGCCCCGCCAGCGCCTCGCGCGAGAGCACGGCCTTGCCCTCGCGGCGGGCGAGCGCCCAGAAGAGGGGCGCGGCGAAGAGGCCGAGGAGCATGAGGATCTGCCCCGTCGGCATGTTCGCCGCGGCGAGTTTCACGAACATGTCCTCCATGGCGAAGCCGGCCATCGACACGACCATCATCACGATGCCGCGCAAGTTTTCCATGTCTGTCCCAATCTTGGGGAGCCTGTCCCCGGATGCGAGCGAAGGGCCGCCCTGATGTCGGGCGTCAGCCCTTCCGGACGGGCCGGCCGAACAGTTCGAACCGGTGGCCCACCAGCCGGTAGCCCAGCCGGGCCGCGATCTTCTCCTGCAGAGCCTCGATCTCGGGATCGACGAACTCGATCACCTCGCCCGTGGTCACATCGATCAGATGGTCGTGGTGGTCGCGCTCGGCGTCCTCGTAGCGCGAGCGCCCGTCGCCGAACTCGAGCCGCTCAAGGATGCCCGCCTCCTCGAAGAGCTTGACCGTGCGGTAGACCGTGGCGATCGAGATCCGCGGATCCACGGCCGAGGCGCGGGCGTGCAGTTCCTCGACATCGGGATGGTCGGCGGATTCGCCGATCACGCGCGCGATGGTGCGGCGCTGTTCGGTCATGCGCAGGCCCTTGGCCTCGCAGCGGGAAATGATCGAATCCTGCATGTGGATCTCCGGTATCGCGGGCCGGTTTCAGGGCAGGTCTAAGCGATCACCGCGGCCTGGGCCAGACCTTTCCGAAGCGCCGCGGGCCGGGGAATCGCCCTGCCGCCAGGATGCCTTGAGGGCCCGTGCGCGTTGTGCGGATGCCACCTGAAAGATTCGCCTTTTCCGCGACTTGCGGAGCCGCGACTCGGCGCGGGGCCGTTCTTCCCCATTTTGCACCATCCGTGCAAGCGCCCGTCCCGGCGAGGCTTTGGGCGCTTGTCCGCCAGACCGCCCGCACTTGTCCACACAGATACCCACAGCCTTTCGGATGATACCACCCATGGAGCCAGATGCCCCGTCAAGCACATTATCTTGGGGGTAGGCCGAAGAATCGCGTTGCCACCCTGTAGGGTTTGAGACAATTTGAGTGAGCAGCGCGGCCGGCCACACCTCGTGGCGGCGGGCGCGGATGAACCACCGACACATGCCCGATCGACGGGCCGATCCAGCTCGCCTGCGCGGGCCGGTCCGGCTTTGCGCGACCGGCGCACGAGATCAACCAGGGGCTCACGGCCCCCGAGGCACAACGGAGAGGCGAGATGAAGATCGAGCGGAAGTTCACCACGGCGGAGGGCGGCGCCTATGGCGGCGTCGGCTTCACCACGACGGTGTCCGAGATCCGGAACCCCGACGGCACCGTGGTCTTCCGCAACGAGAGCGTCGAGGTGCCCGAGGGCTGGAGCCAGGTGGCTTCGGACGTGCTGGCCCAGAAATACTTCCGCAAGGCGGGCGTGCCTGCCCGCCTCAAGCGCGTGAAGGAGAAGGGGGTCCCGGACTTCCTGTGGCGCTCGGTGCCCGACGAGGCGGAGCTGGCGAAGCTGCCCGAAGAGGAGCGGTTCGTCGGCGAGACCTCGGCCCGGCAGGTGTTCGACCGTCTGGCCGGCGCCTGGGCCTACTGGGGCTGGAAGGGCGGCTATTTCTCGACCGAGGCCGATGCGCGCGCCTATTACGACGAGATGCGCCACATGCTGGCCCGGCAGATGGCCGCGCCGAACTCGCCGCAATGGTTCAACACCGGCCTTCACTGGGCCTATGGCATCGATGGCCCGTCGCAGGGCCACTTCTATGTCGATCACGCGACCGGCAAACTCCAGAAGTCGGACAGCGCCTACGAACATCCCCAGCCGCACGCCTGCTTCATTCAGTCGGTGCAGGACGACCTCGTGAACGAGGGCGGGATCATGGATCTCTGGGTGCGCGAGGCCCGGCTGTTCAAATACGGCTCGGGCACCGGCACCAACTTCTCGAGCCTGCGCGGCGAGGGCGAGAAGCTCTCGGGCGGCGGCAAGTCCTCGGGCCTCATGGGGTTCCTGAAGATCGGCGACCGTGCGGCGGGCGCGATCAAGTCGGGCGGCACCACGCGCCGCGCGGCCAAGATGGTGATCTGCGACATGGATCACCCCGACATCGAGCAGTTCATCAACTGGAAAGTCATCGAGGAACAGAAGGTCGCCTCTCTGGTCGCCGGTTCGAAGCAGCATGAAGCGAAGCTGAACGACATCTTCGCCGCCATCCGCAGCTTCGACGGCTCGATCGAGGGAGCGACCGACCCGGCCGGAAACGCAGGCCTCAAGACCGCGATCCGCGCCGCCAAAAAGGCCATGATCCCCGAAACCTACATCAACCGCGTGCTGCAGTATGCGCGGCAGGGCTTCTCCTCGATCGAATTCCCGACCTACGATACCGATTGGGATTCCGAGGCCTACACGACCGTCTCGGGCCAGAATTCGAACAACTCGGTCCGCGTGACCGATGCCTTCCTGCAGGCGGTCAAGGACGACGCCGACTGGGCGCTCGTCCGGCGCACCGACGGCAAGGTCGCCAAGACCATCAAGGCGCGCGAGCTCTGGGATCAGGTGGGCCATGCCGCCTGGGCCTGCGCCGACCCAGGCATCCAGTTCCACGACACGGTCAACGCCTGGCACACCTGCCCCGAGGACGGGCAGATCCGCGGCTCGAACCCGTGCTCGGAATACATGTTCCTCGATGACACGGCCTGCAACTTGGCCTCGATGAACCTGCTCACCTTCTTCGAGGCCGGCCGCTTCGATGCCGAGGGCTATGTCCACGCCACGCGGCTCTGGACGGTCACGCTCGAGATCTCGGTGATGATGGCGCAGTTCCCCTCGAAGGAGATCGCGCAGCTTTCCTACGACTTCCGCACGCTGGGTCTGGGCTACGCCAACATCGGCGGGCTGCTGATGAACATGGGGCTGGGCTACGATTCCAGCGAGGGCCGGGCGCTCTGCGGCGCGCTCTCGGCGATCATGACCGGCGTGGCCTATGCCACCTCGGCCGAGATGGCAGGCGAGCTCGGCGCCTTTTCGGGCTACGAGCGCAACGCGGGCCACATGCTGCGCGTCATCCGCAACCACCGGACCGCCGCCCACGGCCACACGACCGGCTACGAGGGCGTCAACGTGAGCCCGGTCGCGCTCGATCAGGTGAACTGCCCCGATCCGCGTCTCGTGGCGCTGGCCAAATCCTCCTGGGACGAGGCGCTGCGGCTCGGCGAGGCGCATGGCTACCGCAACGCGCAGGTGACGGTGATCGCGCCCACGGGCACCATCGGTCTCGTGATGGACTGCGACACCACCGGCATCGAGCCCGACTTCGCGCTGGTGAAGTTCAAGAAGCTCGCGGGCGGCGGCTACTTCAAGATCATCAACCGCTCGGTGCCCGCGGCGCTCGAGACGCTGGGCTACGCTTCGGCGCAGATCTCGCAGATCGTGGCCTATGCGGTGGGCCACGGCACGCTCGCCAACTGCCCGACGATCAGCCATTCGGCGCTGGTGGGCCATGGCTTCGGCGCCCGCGAGATCGAGAAGATCGAGGCCGCGCTGCCCTCGGCCTTCGACATCCGCTTCGTCTTCAACCAGTGGACGCTGGGCGAGGATTTCTGCAAGGGCGCGCTCGGCATCCCGGCCGACAAGCTCGCCGACCCGACCTTCGACCTGCTGCGCCATCTGGGCTTCACGCGGGCGCAGATCGAGGCCGCCAACGACCATGTGTGCGGGACCATGACGCTCGAGGGCGCGCCGCATCTGAAGGCCGAGCATCTGCCGGTGTTCGACTGCGCCAATCCCTGCGGCAAGAAGGGCAAGCGCTACCTCTCGGTCGAGAGCCACATCCACATGATGGCCGCGGCCCAGAGCTTCATCTCGGGCGCGATCTCGAAGACGATCAACATGCCGAACTCGGCCACCATCGCCGAGACGCTGGCGGCCTACGAGCTGTCGCACTCGCTGGGGATCAAGGCCAACGCGCTCTACCGCGACGGATCGAAACTGAGCCAACCGCTCGCATCGGCGCTGGTCGAGGACGATGAGGAGGCCGAGGAGATCCTCGCCACCGGCACGCCTCAGGAAAAGGCCATCGTGCTGGCCGAGAAGATCGTCGAGAAGGTGATCGTCAAGGAGATCGTGCGCAGCCACCGCGAGAAGCTGCCCGAGCGCCGCAAGGGCTATACGCAGAAGGCCATCGTCGGCGGCCACAAGGTCTATCTGCGGACCGGCGAATACAAGGACGGCAGCCTCGGCGAAATCTTCATCGACATGCACAAGGAAGGCGCGGGCTTCCGGGCGATGATGAACAACTTCGCCATCGCCGTGTCGGTGGGCCTGCAATATGGCGTGCCGCTCGAGGAGTTCGTCGACGCCTTCACCTTCACCAAGTTCGAGCCCGCGGGCATGGTGCAGGGCAACGACTCGATCAAGAACGCGACCTCGATCCTCGACTACATCTTCCGCGAGCTGGCGGTGTCCTACCTCGACCGGACCGACCTTGCTCATGTGAAGCCGGAAGGGGCGAGCTTCGACGATCTGGGCGGCGGCACCGACGAGGGCCGGAAGTCGAACCTGACCGAAGTGTCGGAGGCGGCCGCCTCGCGCAGCCTCGAGGTGCTCAAGCAGATCAGCTCGACGGGCTATCTGCGCAAGCGCCTGCCGCAGGAACTGACGGTGCTGCAGGGCGGGATGGCCGTGGGCTTCGACACGGTCCCCGTGGTGGGCACCATCGGCGAAAGCCGGGGCGTGACCGCGATTGCCTCCGGCACCGTAACGATGGACGCGCGCACCAAGGCCAAGATGCAGGGCTACGAGGGCGATCCCTGCGGCGAATGCGGCAACTACACGCTGGTCCGCAACGGCACCTGCATGAAGTGCAACACCTGCGGCGGCACGAGCGGCTGCAGCTGAGGGAATTGAGGTTGGAGCGTGAACGAGGGGGGAATAAACGCCCTTTTCCCGTGATTTCGGCGCCCTTTTGTCGAGGTTATGGCGCCCTGTCCCAGTAAGCGGTTGATATGATTGCGGTGGAGCGGCAACGCTGGTCGCTCCACCCCGCGACCTCCCGGTCGGACCACCCGCGTTCCGCCAGGCGACTGCTTGGCGCCGCTTACACGGTCGCTGCCATGGCGATCCGGACGTCCGGCACCAGGAACCCGAGCGGCGGATGTGATCCGTTCCTGGCGCCGAGGCCCCTCGCCGCGCGACGAGAACATCCGCCGACACCCGCCTTTCGCCGTCAGCGCAATCGACGGAGCCTCAACCCTTGCAGATGGACCAGCGATGAGCCTTCCCCGAGCAAGATCGACCATTGCCATGTGCCTCGCCCTGACAGCGCTGCTCGGGGCCTGCGGACGCAGCCCGCAGGAGTGCATGGAGCGGGCGATGTATTTTGAATCCAATCGCTCCAGCCGCGACGGGATGGTCGCTGTGGGCAGCGTGGTGATGAACCGTGTCGAGTCCGGCCAGTACCCGAAGTCGGTCTGCGGCGTCGTCGGCCAGCGGTTCCAGTTCGCTCCTCGCATCATGTCCCGCCGGATGGACTCGCGGTCCTTGCCGCTGGTGCGCGAGACCGCCCGCTCCGTCCTGAAAGGCGAACGCCATCCGATGATCGGCGACGCGATGTTCTTCCACACCGCCGGCCACCGCTTCCCCTACGACAACATGCACTATGTGCTCGTGACGGGCGGGAACGCCTTCTACGAGAGGCGCCCGAGCGCCCTCGTGACGCAGCCTGTGCCGCCGCAACCCATGGAAGGCCTGACGGGCTGGCGAGGCTGGTGATCGTCCGCACTGACGGCAATCCTGGATCTGCAGCGATCCAGTAGTCCTGCTCCGGCGTCACGGTGCCTCCTTCGCGCGCCAATGTGACCAGGCTGTCAATCGGCTTCCAAAACTGACCCCGGATCGGCGTCCAATTTTCACCCCCCCCGGCTCTGCGAGATCAGGGCCTGAGCCGACGGAACGGTCAGGGTGTGGAGGCGGCTCAGGCGCTGAGCGGGCTCGCGTGCTGAGGGTCAAGCGCGGTTCTTGAAGCGCCAGCTCTCGTTGCCGGTCTCGATGATCTCGCAGTGGTGCGTGAGCCGGTCGAGGAGCGCGGTGGTCATCTTGGCGTCGCCGAAGACGGTCGGCCACTCGCCGAAGGCGAGGTTGGTGGTGACGATGATCGAGGTGCGTTCGTAGAGACGGCTGATGAGGTGGAAGAGCAACTGTCCGCCAGCCTGGGCGAACGGCAGGTAGCCAAGTTCGTCGAGGATCACGAAGTCGAGGCGGCCGAGATAGTCGGCGGTTCGGCCCTGCTTTCCGCTGCGGGTTTCGGCTTCGAGCTTGTTCACGAGGTCGACGACGTTGAAGAAGCGACCGCGGGTGCCATTGCGGATGAGCGCGCGGGCAATGGCGATGGCGAGATGGCTCTTGCCGGTGCCTGTTCCGCCGATGAGCACGACGTTGCGCTGGTCGGCGACGAGGCTCCGGTGGCCAGTTCGCGCACCAGGGCTTCGTTGACCGGCGTGCCGGTGAAGTCGAACTGCTCTATGTCCTTTACCAGCGGCAGCTTGGCGATCGTCATCTGGCAGCGGATCGAGCGCGCCTGCTTCTCGGCTATCTCGGACTGGAGCAGGTCGCCGACGATCCTCGGTGGCTCGTGCTGGCGCTTGATGCCGTTCGCCATGACCTCGTCATAGGCGCTGCGCATCCCGTAGAGCTTGAGGGCGGTCATCAGGTCGAGGATCTGGGTGCGGTCCATGTCGGCTGGTCCTCCTGAGGCTGTCGTATCTGGCGCAGTCGGCCACCGGCGCATGGGTCAGGCGCAGGCCGGCGGGCGTCAGCAGCAGCGGTGGCGGGGCGGCATCCTTGCGACGGGCCAGGATGTTGATGATGACAGGGGCGGAATGGACGGCCTGGTCGAGGGCCTCGCGGCAGGCGGACTCGACCGCCGGCAATCCATCGGCTGCGACACAGCTCAGGATCTGGACCATCTGGCGGTCGCCGTCGTCCGAGCCCGCCAGCTTGCGCCGGATTGCGGCCAGCGCGGGCGGCAGCACCCAGTCGCGGAAGGGCGCGCCATTGCGCAGGGCACCCGGTGTGCGGGCCAGAACAGGCACATAGTGCCATGGGTCGTAGACGGTCTGGCCGCGCCCGAAGACCCTTTGGTGCTCGCCGACGATGACGCCGTCCTGCCGGATGACGATCCGATCGGCATAGGCGTGGACCTCGACCGGGTGCCCGACCGCCGTGGCCAGCACAGAATACTTGTTGTTGTCGAACCTGACGGTGCAGGTCTTGGAGACGGACGCGGTCACGCTGTGGAAGCCGTCGAAGGGCCCGACATAGGGCACGAGGTTGGGGCGCTCGGCTTCGAACATCTCCCAGATCGTCCGCTCGGATTGCTCGGGATGCTTGTGCGCCTTGGCGTAGGCCACGCACTTGTCCAGCAGCCAGGCGTTCAACTCCTCGAGGCTCTGGACCCGTAGCCGGGGCGTGAAGAACCGCTCGCGGACGAGGCCGACCTGGTTCTCGACCTGGCCCTTCTCCCAGCCCGACGCGGGGGTGCAGGCGACAGGTTCGACCAGGAAGTGGCTGCACATCTGCAGGAAGCGCCGGTTGTACTTCCGCTCCTTGCCCGTGAAGACCGCCTCCACCGCCGTCTTCATGTTGTCGTAGATCCCGCGCGTGCAGGTCCCCCTGAAGAAGGCGAAGGCCCGGTCATGGGCGTCGAACACCATCTCCTGCGTCTCGCGGGGATAGGCGCGGATGAAGAACATCCGGCTGTGGCAGAGCCGGACAGCCGATCAATCTGGCTGTTCGGTCAACGGAGATTCTCGGCATGTGCGTCCTTCGCCACCCGCGAGTCGAGATGGCGACGCAGACCGAGGACGATTGGGACGCGGCCGGCGCGGTCGGCTACGGCTTCACCTCGCGCGGCGCCGAAGGCATTCGGGAAGCTCTCGATGTCATCCGCGCGCGGCCATGCGTCACCCGCAAGCAGGGCGGACCCCAGGCGATCTTCGGGCGTCTCTACCAGTGGCTCCAGTACAACAAGAGCGGGAAGGATCGCGGCCCGATCCGCGATGTGGTCCGCGAGTACTTCCTCGACACGATGCCGATCGAGCCCGGCACGAAGCTCTTCGGCGAACCGGTGGAAGTGCGGCGTCGGCACTCGGTGGCAAGCCTCGCACGACAGTTCGGCTTGAACTATCGGACAATGAACCGCGCGCTCGTCCTGACCGGCGTGATGCCGGACGGGGAGGCGGACGTCCTCGACCGGTTGCTGACGGTCGACGCCGTGGCCGGAGAGCGTCTGGCCGATCGCATGCGGCGTTCGCTTTCCATGGCTGCGATGCCGGAGTACCTGAACTGCGGTCGGCTTCAGGCCGAGGCGCTGATCCGGCATCGCGTGATCCCACGCATTGGCGAGAACCCGAGCACCGGGCAGTTCGGGCTGAACTCGATCGCGGTCGAGGATGTCGACGCCTTCCTCGACCGCTTCCGGTCGGCAGGAGGCAACACGGTGCCGCCGAGGACGGAGTTCACAAACGTGGTGGAGGCGTCGAGGATCCTTCGCTGTCCCGCCATCGACATCATCAAGCTCGTGCTTGCCGGTCGGCTGAGCCGCGTCGCCCTTCTGCCCCGCGAGCTGAAGCTCAAGTCCGTCCTCGTCGATCCCGAAGAAGTTCTGGCCCGGCTGCGCGATGGCGGCACCGATGGCCGCCTGTCCGTCATCCAGGCGGCGGAGCGACTGGGGCTCGAAGCATGGGCTGTCCGGAACCTGACGGTGGCAACGGATCAGGAGGGCAGGGTGCTTCTTCCGGCGATCGAAGGGACGGATGCTGTCGGAGATCCCTGTCTTCATCTTGATCCCTGCGTCGTCGAAACCTTCGCCGACGCGCATGTCGAGCTCCAGGCGCTCGCTGCAGAGCGTGAAGTTTCCGTGAAGGCCTTGCAGGCGGAACTGTCGCGGAGGCGGATCCGGCCGATCCTGCCGAAGTGCTCGTTGAACAGGTTGATCTTCCGACGCCACGACCTCTGAACCCGCGATTTCGGGTTTTCATGCGGCCGCCCTCCGGGCGGCCGTTTCTCATTCCGGCCCCGTCATATTCTGCACTGCTCGAGAGGGCGCCAATTGGCGCACACAAAGGACAGATTGCCGGCCGAAGCGAAAGCTGCTGCGAGCAAAAACAACAACTTGGCTCTTCTGATGAGGGCGTTATTTCTCGGATTCAACAGAGCGCGGAAGTACCCAGTTCCGCGCTCCATTCGCGACCCGTAGGGGAGGCTACGCACCCTGAAGCACGGCCGCACGGAAGCAACAATCCTGAACTTTTCCACCGATTTCCACCAAGCTGTGGATGAGTGTGGATAACTTTGGGAGACTACCCATGAAGAAGAAGTCCGAGATCACGAGCGCAAAAGCGGCCTCGGCAGCCAGCAAAGTGCTCCGCGACCCCAAATCGAGTGCCGCCGCGAAAACTGCCGCCGGTTCTGCATTGACGCAGAGGCCGGCTCAGAAGAAGCCGCGCTAGGCTTTGACCTGGAACCCATGCTCCAGTTTCTTCGCCTGAACAGGGCGGAGGACTGCGGCGGGGTCGCGGATGCGCGTCATGTCGTCTCTCTGCAATGCAAAACTCGCGGACGACGCCATTCCATTCCGGGCCAGCTGATCCGGTCCATCAGCTTCCGCCTGTCAGTCCCTCTCGAAGGCAACCCGGATGTCGGCCAGCGGCGCGTGATAGGGCATCGACGTCATCAGCACATCCGCGCCGCTGGTGGCATAGGCGGCCGCGAGAGATATGGGGATCGCACCGAC
The DNA here is from genome assembly GCF_000012905.2 of Cereibacter sphaeroides 2.4.1. Classification (NCBI taxonomy): domain Bacteria; kingdom Pseudomonadati; phylum Pseudomonadota; class Alphaproteobacteria; order Rhodobacterales; family Paracoccaceae; genus Cereibacter; species Cereibacter sphaeroides. The sequence continues at coordinate 1,145,049 of NC_007493.2, forward strand.
GGCGATCAGCTGGCCCGTCCATCCCCGATCGAGCGACCGCGCGGTGGCGGCTACCTCTTCCGGCCGCATCTTCCGAAGCTGGATCATATCGGCGCCGAGGTCCGCGGCCGCCAGCGCGTGTGCGAGGGTCTCCACCTCGACGGCGACGGCGCGGCCGGGATCGGTCTGGCGCATTTGCGCCACCCGGTCCCGGACAGAGGCCGCGCCCTCGAAGGCGAAATGCTCGGCGAGAATGAGGGTGGGGGTCGGGGATGCTCCGAGTTGGACCACGGCGCCGCCCGAGACCGCCGCCTTGAGCGCCAGAGGACGCGCACCTGGGATCGCCTTCCGCGGACAGGCGACGACAATCCCCGGGTTGGCCGCCCGGGCCGCCGCGACGAAGTCGGCGGTGGCGGTCGCGACACCGGACGCCCATTCGATCAGGGACTGCGCCGGTTGCCAGCCGGAGGTGAGGGACGCGAGCGGGCCCCGCGCCGCCACGAGGAGGTCGTCCGTCTCGACGCGTGCCCCGCTTGCGGCCGCGATGTCCACGGCGCAGCCCAGCAGGGTGAAGATGCGCTCGGCCTCTTCCAGACCGCAGACGGTGCCGGCGGCGCCGGCCCGCAGGGTGACGGTCATCCCTCGGCTGTCGTGCGATGTCGCCTCTGCGACGGTCACTCCGGGATGCCGATCCCGCTTCAGGAGACAGTGGAGCGCCACATCGTCCAGCATCAGCATGCGAGGCCATCCTTCGCTGCGCAGGATCCGCGCTCTGCCGCGAAAGCGCATTCGGGATGCGCCTCGCGGGACGGTCCGCCTTGGGCCTTCATTCGATCCGCCATTGCCTCACCGCTATGTTTCTCGACTACATAACGAAGCGGAAGCACGAGTCGTGCCAGGGCGGAAGCGGCTCCGGGTCGGGGGCCGACGTCGCAATCCCGACCCTCGGTGTCGGACTTGCGACCGGTAGTGGGCCGGTTGCTGACGAGGGGTGCGGAGACTGGCTGGACGTTCCAGCCGCGGGCAGGCCGTGCTGCGCGGTCATCAGGGCCCGGGCGAAAGGGGAGCACCGGCGGGGCAGGCCGCCGGTGCGGATGCTTATTCCACCGTCACCGACTTCGCGAGGTTGCGCGGCTGGTCGACGTCGGTGCCCTTGGCGATGGCCGTGTGGTAGGCCAGAAGCTGTGCCGGCACCGCATAGAGGATCGGCGCCAGAAAATCGGCGACCTGGGGCAGGGCGAGCGTGCGCCAGCACCCGGCCCCCGCCTCCTCGATGCCGCGCGCATCCGAGATCAAGAGCACCTTGCCGTGACGGGCCATCACCTCCTGCATGTTCGACACGGTCTTGTCGAACAGCGCGTCGCGCGGCGCCATCACGATCACCGGCACCCGGTTGTCGATCAGGGCGATGGGGCCGTGCTTCAGCTCGCCCGAGGCATAGCCTTCGGCGTGGATGTAGCTGATCTCCTTCAGCTTCAGCGCCCCTTCGAGCGCCAGCGGGTACATTGGCCCGCGCCCGAGGAACAGAATGTCCTGCGCCTCGGCAAGCTCGCCCGCCAGATCGCGGATGTCGTCGGCCAGCCGCAGAGCATGGTTCATGAGACCGGGCAGCGTCGCCAGCGCGTCGAGCCTGCGGCCGAGCTCGGCCGCGTCGATCCGCCCGCGATCCTGCGCCGCCTTCAGCGCAAGAAGGGCGAGCACGGTCAGCTGGCAGGTGAAGGCCTTGGTGGAGGCCACGCCCACCTCGATGCCCGCGAGGATCGGCAGCGCGAGGTTCGCCTCGCGCGCGATCGAGGAGGTGGGCACGTTCACCACTGCAAGCGTCCGCGCCACGGCGTCGCCCGCATGCCGGAGAGCGGCCAGCGTGTCGGCGGTCTCGCCCGACTGGCTCACGAACACCGCCCAGGAGGTGGGCGAGAGCACCGGCTCGCGGTAGCGGAACTCCGAGGCGATATCCACGTCCGCCGGCAGGCCCGCAATCTGCTCGAACCAGTATTTCGCCACATGGCAGGCGTAGGAGGCCGTGCCGCAGGCGACGAGCGTCACCCGGTCCACGCCGGTGAAATCCACGCCCGGCAGGTTGATCCGGCCATCCTGCACATAGTGGCGCAGCGCATCCGCCAGAACGACCGGCTGCTCGGCGATCTCCTTGGCCATGAAATGCTTGTAGCCCGCCTTCTCGATCCGCGCGGCATCGATCTGGATCCGGGTGGTCGCGCGGTTCACGCGCCGGCCGTGGCTGTCGAAGATCTCGGCACCGGCGCGGGTCACGACGGCCCAGTCGCCTTCCTCGAGGTAGGTGATCGCATCCGTCATCGGCGCGAGGGCGATCGCGTCAGATCCCACGAACATCTCGCCGTCGCCGTGCCCGATGGCGAGCGGTGAGCCCCGGCGCGCGGCGATCAGCAGATCGTCCTCGCCCTCGAAGAGGAAGCAGAGTGCAAAGGCGCCCGTCAGCCGCGCAAGCGTCTCGGCGGCCGCCTCGCGCGGTCCGAGGCCGCGGGCCATGTGCATCTGCGTGAGCAGCGCCACCGTCTCGGTGTCGGTCTGGGTCTCGAAGGCGAAGCCGGCCTCGGCGAGCTCGGCCCGCAGGTCGCGGAAGTTCTCGATGATGCCGTTGTGAACCACCGCCACGGGGCCTGCACGATGCGGGTGGGCGTTGGTCACGGTGGCTGCACCATGGGTGGCCCAGCGGGTGTGGCCGATCCCGCTCTTGCCCGCCAGCGGATCGTGGACGAGCAGGTCGGACAGATTGACGAGCTTGCCCACGGCACGGCGCCGGTCGAGCCGGCCGCCATTGACTGTGGCGATGCCGGCCGAGTCATAGCCGCGATATTCGAGACGCTTCAGCGCCTCGACCAGCAGCGGTGCGACCTCGTGGTTGCCGAGGACTCCGACGATCCCGCACATCAGGGGGCTTCCTTCTTCTTCGCGGCCTTGGCGGCGCGGAACATCTCCATGAGCCGGGTGGCCATGCCGGGCTTCGTCACCTGACGGGCGCGGCCGAGCGCCAGCGCCTCGGCCGGCACATTCTCGGTGATGACCGATCCGGAGGCGGTCATCGCGCGCGCCCCCACCGTGACCGGCGCCACCAGCATCGTGTCCGAGCCGATGAAGGCATGGGCGCCGATCTCGGTCCGGTGCTTCATCACCCCATCGTAGTTGCAGGTGACCGTGCCCGCGCCGATGTTCGTATGCTCGCCCACATGGGCGTCGCCGAGATAGGTGAGGTGGCCCACCTTCACCCCCTCGTCGAGCACGGCATTCTTGATCTCGACGAAGTTGCCCACATGCACGTCCTCGGCCAGTTCCGCGCCGGGGCGCAGGCGCGCGAAGGGGCCTACCGTGGCCCCGCGCGAGATGTGGCAGCCTTCGAGATGGCAGAAGGCGCGGATCTCGGCCCCGGATTCGACCGTGACGCCGGGTCCGAAGACCACGTTCGGCCCCACTATGGCGTCGCGCCCGAGGAACGTGTCGAGCGCGAAGAAGACCGTGTCGGGCGCGGTGAGCGTGACCCCGTCCTCGAGCGCCGCGGCGCGGGCGCGTTTCTGGAATTCCGCCTCGGCCTCGGCCAGTTGCGCGCGGGTGTTCACACCGAGCGTCTCGGCCTCGTCGCAGATCGCCACGCCGGCCGAGAGCCCGCGGACGCGGGCAAGGGCCACGACGTCTGTCAGGTAATATTCGCCCGCGGCATTGGCATTGCCCACTTCCGAGACGAGGGCGAGGAGAAGCCCCGCCTCGGCGCAGATGACGCCGGAGTTGCAGAGGCTTATGGTGCGTTCTTCGTCCGTTGCATCCTTCCATTCGACGATCCGGTCGAGCTCTTCGCCCCGCGTCACCAGACGGCCGTAGCGACCGGGATCGGTGGCTTCGAAGCCGAGGACCACGACCGCGTGCCGCGACCGCAGGTCGAGCATCCGCTCGAGCGTCTCGGGCCGGATGAAGGGCGTGTCGCCATAGAGCACCACCGCTTCGCCGGGCGCATCGGCCAGCAAAGGCGCGGCCTGCGCCACGGCATGGGCCGTGCCCAGCTGTTCGGCCTGCACCACCACCTCGATGCTCTCGTCGAAGGCGCGCGCGGCCTTGGCGACCGCTTCGGCCCCGTGTCCGGCCACCACCACGACCCGCTCGGGTTCGAGCGACTGGCCCGCCCGGAGCGCGTGATGCAGCATCGGAGCCGCCCCCAGCGGGTGCAGGACCTTGGGCAGGTCCGAGTTCATCCGTGTGCCCTGTCCGGCAGCCAGAACGATCAATGATACGGTGGCACGGTCCATCGGCACCCTTTCCTTTGCGATGCGCCCGTTTTAACGGGGATGGGCGAGGCCGCAAGGCCACGGCCATCACACTCTCTTACCGGCTGTTTCAGGAGGCACCATGCAGAACGGATCGAACGGAACGCGACGCACGGTGGTTCTGGACCTCGACGGAACGCTGGCCGACACGAGCGCGGATCTGATCGCCTCGGCCAATGCCTGTTTCCGCGCTCTGGGCCGCGGCGAGCCGCTCGACCCGTTGAAGGATGCGCTGACGGCCTTCCACGGCGGGCGCGCCATGCTGAGGCTCGGGTTCGAGCGGCTGGACGGGCAGAGCGCCGAGGCCGAGATCGACCTGCAGTATCCGCTGCTGCTCGAGAACTACCGCTGCGCGATCAACGTCCATACGACGCTCTATCCGGGCGCACGCGATGCGGTCGAGCGGCTGAGAGCCGAGGGCTTCGCCACCGCGATCTGCACCAACAAGCCCGAGGCTCTGGCCGAGACGCTGCTCTCGCTTCTGGAGGTGCGTCATCTCTTCGATGCGATGATCGGTGCGGATACGCTGCCCGTCCGCAAGCCCGATCCCGCGCCCTACGTCGCCTCGGTCGAGCGCGCGGGCGGTGCGGTGGCGCACTCGATGCTGGTGGGCGACACGCGCACCGACCGCGACACGGCCCGCGCGGCCGGCGTGCCCGTGGCCCTCGTGACCTTCGGGCCGAGCGGGATGGACGTGGCCGAGCTCGGCCCCGACGGGCTTCTGCACCATTTCGACGAGCTGCCGGACCTCGCCGCCCGCCTGCTCGGCTGAGCCGCGAAGCGGGGCCCGGCAGGCCCCGCCGTTACTCCCGCGCGCGCCAGAGCGGCACCGTCGAGATCGACATCTTGGCCGAGCCCTCGGTCAGCTCCCGCGCATGGACGAGGTAGATGAGCGTGTCGTTCGCCTCGTCGTAGATCCGCGTGATCCGCAGCGATTTCAGCACGAGCGACCGGCTCGCCTTGAAGATCTCCTCGCCGTCCTTCGACCGGTCGATGTCGCCCACCGTGACCGGGCCGGTCTGCCGGCAGGCGATCGAGGCGTTCGAGGGATCCTCGAACCAGTTGCCCTGCCGTAGCCGGTCGATCACCGACCGGTCGAAATAGGCGATGTGACAGGTCACGCCCTGCACCTCGGGATCCGGGATCGCCTCGATCAGGATGTCGTTGCCGACCCAGTCCACGCCGACCTCGCCCACCACCTCGGCGTCCGCGGGGGTTGCCAGCAGCAGCGCCAGCGCCATCCAGACATGTTTCATCCGCACCTCCTGTTCCGGGGCCGGAGCATGGCGCAGATCCGCCCGCTGCGCGAGGCCGCTGCACGCCGCACTTGACCGACTCGGGCCGGACAGGCAAGAAATGAACATACGTTCAATAAAGGGCTCGCCGCATGTTTCACGCTCCGATGACCTTCGACCTCGGCGAGGAGATCGCCGCCCTCCGCGAGACCGTCCATGCCTGGGCGCAGGAGCGGGTGAAGCCCATGGCCGCCCGGATCGACCGCGAGAACGTCTTCCCGGCCGAGCTCTGGCGCGAGATGGGCGAGCTCGGGCTTCTGGGCATCACGGTCCCCGAGGAATTCGGCGGCTCGGACATGGGCTATCTCGCCCATACGGTCGCCGTGGAGGAGGTGGCGCGCGCCTCGGCCTCGGTCTCGCTCAGCTACGGGGCGCATTCCAACCTCTGCGTGAACCAGATCCGCCTGAACGGCAGCCCTGAGCAGAAGGCGCGCTATCTGCCGAAGCTCGTCTCGGGCGAGCATGTGGGGGCGCTCGCCATGTCCGAGGCGGGCGCGGGCTCGGACGTGGTGTCGATGAAGCTCAAGGCCGAGAAGCGGAACGGCTACTATGTCCTCAACGGCACGAAATACTGGATCACCAACGGGCCGGATGCGGATGTTCTGGTGGTCTATGCCAAGACCGACCCTGAGGCGGGCGCGAAGGGCATCACTGCCTTCCTGATCGAAAAGTCGATGACGGGCTTCTCGACCTCGCCGCACTTCGACAAGGTGGGGATGCGCGGCTCGAACACGGGCGAGCTGATCTTCGAGAATTGCGAGGTGCCGTTCGAGAATGTCCTCGGGCAGGACGGCAAGGGGGTGCGCGTCCTCATGTCGGGGCTCGATTACGAGCGCGTGGTGCTGTCGGGGATCGGCACGGGGATCATGGCGGCCTGCCTCGACGAGGTGGTGCCCTACTGCCAGAGCCGCCAGCAGTTCGGTCAGCCGATCGGAAACTTCCAGCTGATGCAGGGCAAGCTCGCCGACATGTATGTCGCGCTGAACACGGCGCGGGCCTATGTCTACGAGACGGCGCGCGCCTGCGATGCGGGGCGGGTGACGCGCGCGGATGCGGCGGGCTGCGTGCTCTATGCCTCGGAGCAGGCGATGGTGCAGGCGCATCAGGCGGTGCAGGCGCTCGGCGGCGCGGGCTTCCTGAACGATTCCGTCGTGAGCCGGCTCTTCCGCGATGCGAAGCTGATGGAGATCGGGGCGGGAACTTCCGAGATCCGCCGGATGCTCATCGGCCGCGAACTTATGGCGGGCTGAGCGATGGCGGGGCGTCCCCTTCATGCCGCGGGCAAAAGGGCTCTCGCCCGCGGGAGGGGCCGGCCCGGGACTCCCGGACCGGCCGCAGGATCAGAACTTCCAGATGTAGGAGACGCCCACCACCACCGGGTCGATCTCCGCGGTGCCGATGCTGGCGCCATTGAGCTTGGCGTCGCTGTCGATATCCATCCAGCGCACGTCGGCCCGGATCGCGTTGCGGTCGTTCAGCCAGTAGTCGAAGCCCGCATGGACCGACAGGCCCCAGCTGTCGTCGAGCTCGAGATCGCCGAGCGGCGTCTCTTCGTCGAAGAAGGTGACATAGGTCACGCCGGCACCCACGAAGGGCGCGAAGGCGCCGCCGGTGGGGAAGTGATACTGCAGCGTCACCGTCGGCGGCAGATGCTTGACCGAGCCGATTTTGCCCAGACCGTCCAGCGACACGTCATGCTTGAAGGGCGTGGCGGCCAGGATCTCGATGCCGAGGTTGTCGCGGATGAAATATTCGAAGGTGATCGTGGGCTGCACGTCATTGCCCACCTCCGCACCCAGTCCGGCGAGCGTGCCATTGTCGGATTTCGGCATCACGCTGCCGAGGCCTATGCCGAAGGTCATGTCTCCGGCCGACTGGGCGGCCACCGGGGCCGCGGCGAGGAGGGCGAGGGTCGCGGCGAAGGCCGCGGGAATCATCGTGTGCATCTGCATACCTTGGGGTTACCAACGCCGGCGACCCTCGTCCCTGATCGGCCCGATCGCCTTGATCTGCGTCAATGGCTTTCGGTGTTCCGCGCGCCGCAGCGCGCAGGCTACGCCTCACCCGTCCTCCAGCTTCCGGGCCGCTCATGAAACTTTCCTCCCGCGTTCTGCCCTCGTCCGAGACCTTCCGCGCCAACCGCGCCCACCATCTGGCGCTGATCGCCGAGACGGCCGAGGCCGCCGCATGGGCTGCGGCGGGCGGCGGGCCTGCCGCACAGGCGCGCCACGCGGCCCGCGGCAAGCTGCCCCCGCGCGAGCGGGTGGCGGGGCTCCTCGATCCGGGCTCGCCCTTCCTCGAGATCGGCGCCTTCGCCGCCCACGGCCTCTATGACGGCGCCGCTCCGGCCGCGGGCGTGATCGCGGGCATCGGCCGGGTGCACGGGCAGGAGGTGATGGTCGTCTGCAACGACGCCACCGTGAAGGGCGGCACCTACTATCCGATGACCGTGAAGAAGCACCTGCGTGCGCAGGAGATCGCCGCCGAATGCCGGCTGCCCTGCGTCTATCTGGTGGATTCCGGGGGCGCGAACCTGCCCAATCAGGACGAGGTCTTCCCCGACCGCGACCATTTCGGCCGCATCTTCTACAATCAGGCGCAGATGAGCGCGGCCGGCATTCCCCAGATCGCCGTGGTCATGGGCTCCTGTACCGCGGGCGGCGCCTATGTGCCCGCCATGTCCGACGTCACGATCATCGTGAGAAACCAGGGCACGATCTTCCTCGCCGGCCCGCCCCTCGTGAAGGCCGCGACGGGCCAGGTGGTCTCGGCCGAGGATCTGGGCGGCGGCGAGGTCCATACCCGGCTCTCCGGTGTGGCGGACTATCTGGCGGAGGACGATGCCCATGCATTGGCGCTTGCGCGCCGTGCGTTGGGGCAGTTGAACCGGACCCGGCCCGAGACCGTGGCCTGGGCCGCGCCCGAGGATCCCGCCCATGACCCCGAGGAGATCCTCGGGCTGGTGCCGGCCGACCTCCGCACGCCCTGGGACATCCGCGAACTGATCGCGCGCCTCGTCGACGGCTCGCGCTTCGACGAGTTCAAGCCGCGCTTCGGCGAGACGCTCGTCACGGGCTTCGCCCATCTCATGGGCTGCCCGGTGGGGATCGTGGCCAACAACGGCGTCCTCTTCTCCGAGGCGGCGATCAAGGGCGCCCATTTCGTCGAGCTCTGCTCGCAGCGCTCCATCCCGCTGATCTTCCTGCAGAACATCACGGGCTTCATGGTGGGACGGCGCTACGAGAACGAGGGCATCGCCCGCCACGGCGCCAAGATGGTGACGGCCGTCGCCACCACCGCCGTGCCCAAGATCACGCTCCTCGTCGGCGGCTCCTTCGGCGCGGGCAATTACGGCATGGCCGGGCGCGCCTATTCGCCGCGCTTCCTCTGGACCTGGCCCAACTCCCGCATCTCGGTCATGGGCGGCGAGCAGGCGGCAGGCGTCCTCGCCACCGTCCGGCGCGACGCGATCGAGCGGCAGGGCGGCCACTGGTCGGCCGAAGAGGAGGCCGCCTTCAAGCGCCCCACCATCGAGATGTTCGAGCGCCAGAGCCACCCGCTCCATGCCTCCGCCCGCCTCTGGGACGATGGGATCGTCGATCCGCGCAAGAGCCGCGAGACCCTGTTCCTCTCGCTGTCGGCGGCCCTCAACGCCCCCATCGCGCCCACCCGCTTCGGCCTCTTCCGGATGTGAGCGGTGACCCTTCTTCCTTTCATTCTGGCAAAAATATCCTCGGGGGGTGCGGGGGGCGGAAAGCCCCCCGCGGCCGGCCCGGAAGGCGAGGTCCGATGTTCCGCAAGATCCTGATCGCCAACCGCGGCGAGATCGCCGTCCGCATCGCGGCCACCGCCCGGCGCCTGGGCGTGGCGACCGTCGCCGTCCATTCCGATGCCGATGCCGAGGCGCTCCATGTGGCCGTGGCCGACGAGGCGGTGCCGATCGGCGGCCCGCAGCCGGCCGACAGCTACCTGCGCGGCGAGCGGCTGATCGAGGCGGCCCTCGCCACCGGGGCGGAAGCCATCCATCCGGGCTACGGCTTCCTCTCCGAGAACCCCGAGTTCGTCGAGGCGGTCGAGGCCGCGGGCCTCGTCTTCATCGGCCCCTCGGCCGCGGCGATCCGCGCCATGGGCCTGAAGGATGCCGCCAAGGCGCTGATGGCCGAGGCGGGCGTGCCCGTCGTGCCGGGCTATCACGGCGCGGATCAGGAGCCCGAACATCTGGCCCTGATGGCCCAGGACATCGGCTATCCGGTCCTCATCAAGGCGGTGGCGGGCGGGGGCGGCAAGGGGATGCGCCGCGTCGAGCGGGCGGAGGAGTTCGCCGCAGCCCTCGCCTCCGCCCGGGCCGAGGCCCGCACCGCCTTCGGCAACGAGGCGGTGCTGATCGAGAAATGGATCGACTGTCCGCGTCATATCGAGCTGCAGGTGTTCGGCGACGGCACCGATGCGGTCCATCTCTACGAGCGCGACTGCTCGCTGCAGCGCCGGCACCAGAAGGTGATCGAGGAGGCGCCGGCCCCCGGCATGACGCCCGCGATGCGCGCCGCGATGGGCGAGGCCGCGGTGCGGGCCGCCCGCGCCATCGGCTACCGCGGGGCGGGCACGGTCGAATTCATCGTGGACGGCTCGGCCGGCCTCAGCCCGGACCGGTTCTGGTTCATGGAGATGAACACGCGGCTTCAGGTCGAGCATCCGGTGACCGAGGCCGTGACGGGCATCGATCTCGTGGAATGGCAGCTGCGCGTGGCCGCGGGCGAACCCCTGCCGCTCGCGCAGGAGGACATCCCCCTCCGCGGCCATGCCTTCGAGGCAAGGCTCTATGCCGAGGACGTCCCCGCGGGCTTCCTGCCCGCGATCGGCCGGCTCGACCATCTGCGCTTCGCCGACGGCATCCGCGCCGATACGGGCGTGCGGACGGGCGACCGGATCAGCCCCTGGTACGATCCGATGATCGCCAAGATCGTCGCCCATGGCCCGTCGCGGGCCTCCGCGCTGAACCGGCTCGCGCGCGCGCTCGAAGAGACCGAGGTGGCGGGCACGGTCACGAACCTCGCCTTCCTGCGCCGCCTCGCGCAGCACCCGGGTTTCGCTGCGGGAGAGGTGGACACGGGCCTCATCGGCCGCGATCTGGCCGCCCTGATCGCGCCCGCGACGCTGGCCCCGGAAACGGTCGCGGCGGCGCTCCTCGTGGCCGAGCTCGGCGAGACGCCCGCCCCCCTTCAGGGCTTCAGCCTCTGGACGCCCCTTCGAAGGCACGTCCGCCTGCGCCATGGCTCGGAGGAGATCGCGGCGGCGCTCACCGTCGAGGCGCCGGGCAGGGCCACCGTCGAGCTGGGCGAGGCGCGCCTCGCCGCGCGGCTGCGCCCCGAGGGCTGGGCGGTGGCGGGGCGCCCTCCGGCGCGCGTCCTGCGGATCGGGACGCAGGTTCATGTCTTCGCCCGCACCGGCACCGTCAGCTTCGAGATCCCCGATCCGCTCGACCGCGGCACGGAGGAGGCGGGGCAGGGCGGCCTCACCCTCTCGCCCATGCCGGGCCTCGTCCGGGAGGTCTCGGTGCGGGCGGGCGACCGGGTGGAGAAGGGCGACCGTCTCGCGGTGATCGAGGCGATGAAGATGGAGCATGTGCTGACCGCCGCCCGGGACGGCACGGTGGCCGAGGTGCTGGTCGAGGCCGGCGCGCAGGTCGAGGCCGGGGCGGCGCTCGTGCGGCTGGAGGAGGCCGATGGCTGAGGCGCAGGCAGGCGGCTCCGCGGGAGCGGAGCGGGTCGAGATCTTCGAGGTCGGCCCGCGCGACGGGCTGCAGAACGAGCCGCGCGCCATTCCTACGTCGGAGAAGATCGCGCTGGTGGATGCGCTGTCCGCCTGCGGCTTCCGCCGGATCGAGGTGGCGAGCTTCGTGAGCCCGAAATGGGTGCCGCAGATGGCCGATGGCGCCAAAGTGCTGGCCGGCATCGGCCGCAGGCCCCGCGTGACCTATGCGGCCCTCGCGCCGAACCTCCGCGGCTACGAGGCGGCCCTCGCTGCGGGCGCGGGCGAGATCGCGGTCTTCGTCTCGGCCTCCGAGGGCTTCTCGAAGGCGAACCTCAACTGCACGGTGGCCGAAAGCCTTGCGCGGCTCGCGCCCATCGCCGAAGCGGCGGGGCGCGACGGGATGCGGCTCAGGGGCTATGTCTCGATGGTGGTGGACTGCCCCTTCGACGGGCCGACCCCGCCCGGTGCGGTGGCGCGCGTCGCGGCGGCGCTGCGCGATCTGGGCTGCGCCGAGGTCTCGCTCGGCGATACGGTGGGGCGCGCCACGCCCGAAGGCTTCGATGCGATGCTGGCGGAGGTTCTGGACGAGATGCCGCCCGACCGTCTTGCCGCCCACTGCCATGACACGGCGGGCCGGGCGCTGCAGGTGATCGACTCGGCGCTGGAGCGCGGCCTGCGGGTGGTGGATGCGGCGGTGGGCGGCCTCGGCGGCTGCCCCTATGCGCCAGGCGCTGCGGGCAATGTGGCGACCGAGGCGGTGGCGGCCCATCTGGCGGCGCGGGGCTACGAGACCGGGCTCGACCCGGAGAAGCTGGCCGCGGCGGCGGCTCTCGCACAGCGCCTGCGGACCGGCTGAGAGGAGGATCGGATGTTCGAGACCATTTCCATCGCCGAGGACAGCCGGGGCGTGGCGACCCTGACGCTCGACCGGCCCGAGAAGCACAATGCGCTGTCGGCCGCGATGATCGGGGAGCTGACCGAAGCCGCGGCGCGTCTCGGGGCCTCCGCCACCGTGCGTGTCGTGGTGCTGGCCGCCGCGGGCGAGAGCTTCTGTGCCGGGGGCGATCTCGGCTGGATGAAGGCGCAGATGACGGCGGACGGGCCCACGCGCGCCTCCGAGGCACGCAGGCTCGCCCATATGCTCCGCGCGCTGAACGACCTGCCGAAGCCCTTGATCGGGCGGGTGCAGGGGCAGGCCTTCGGTGGCGGTCTCGGGCTGATCTCTGTCTGCGACGTGGCCTACGGCGCGGAAGGGGCCCGCTTCGGCCTCACGGAGACGCGCCTCGGTCTGATCCCCGCCACCATCGGCCCCTATGTGGCCGCGCGCGTGGGCGAGGCCATGGCGCGGCGCGTCTTCTTCTCGGCGCGGCTCTTCGGCGCCGAAGAGGCGGTGCGGCTGGGCTTCCTCGCGGGGGCCGTGCCGGCCGAGGCGCTCGATGCGGCGGTCGAGGCCGAGATCCTGCCCTATCTCTCCTGTGCGCCGGGCGCGGTGGCCGAGGCCAAGGCGCTCCTGCGCCGGTTCGGCCCGCGGATCGACGAGGAGACCATCGAGGCGAGCGTTGCGGCCCTCGTCAACCGCTGGGAGAGCCATGAGGCGCGGGAGGGGGTGGAGGCATTTTTCGGACGCCGCGCCGCCGCATGGTCCGCCAAGGTCTGAGTCGGGGCCGGGGTGCGACACGTCGCACCCGCTCCGCATTGCTGCATAAGCATAATTTCAGTTCACCATTGCATACCAATGACATAAGGCACATTTCAATCGCGGTGTTTTGTCGCGACCTTCGGTTGACCCCGGACGGGGCTGAGAGTAAACGAGGCGTCAGCACGTGACTGCCTGCGCTGCCGGAAACGGTGAGCAGCTGCCAGCCGAGGGAGCCGCCATGGACGATCTTCTGCGAGAGTTTCTTCCCATCGTCATTCTGACGGTGCTGGCGGGAGGCCTCGGGCTCCTGCTCATGCTGTCGGCGGTGATCGTCGCGGTCAGGCGGCCGGACCCCGAGAAGGTGTCCGCTTACGAATGCGGTTTCAATGCCTTCGACGATGCGCGGATGAAGTTCGAGGTGCGCTTCTACCTCGTCTCCATTCTCTTCATCATCTTCGACCTCGAGGTGGCCTTCCTCTTCCCCTGGGCCGTGGCCTTCGGCGACATTTCGATGACGGCCTTCTGGTCGATGATGGTCTTCCTCGGCGTGCTGACGGTGGGCTTCGCCTATGAATGGAAGAAGGGGGCGCTGGAATGGCAATGACCGGCCTCAATACCGCGGGGTCCGACCGCGACTATGACACGCAGTCGCTGAACCGCGAGCTTCAGGACAAGGGCTTCCTGCTCACCACGACCGAGGATCTCATCAACTGGGCGCGCACCGGCTCGCTGCACTGGATGACCTTCGGCCTGGCCTGCTGCGCCGTCGAGATGATGCACACCTCGATGCCGCGCTACGACGTGGAGCGGTTCGGGGTGGCGCCGCGCGCCTCGCCGCGCCAGTCCGACGTGATGATCGTGGCCGGCACGCTGACCAACAAGATGGCGCCCGCGCTGCGCAAGGTCTACGACCAGATGCCCGAGCCGCGCTATGTGATCTCGATGGGATCCTGCGCGAACGGCGGCGGCTACTACCACTACAGCTACTCGGTGGTGCGGGGCTGCGACCGGATCGTGCCGGTCGACATCTACGTTCCGGGCTGCCCGCCCACGGCCGAGGCGCTGCTCTATGGCATCCTCCAGTTGCAGCGGAAGATCCGCCGCACCGGCACCATCACGCGCTGAGGAGACCTAGATGCCCGAAGCCCTTCAGGAACTGGCCGCGCATGTCCGGATGCGCCAGCCCGATGCGATCCTCGGCCACCGGGTCGAGTTCGGCGAGCTGACGCTCGACGTCGTGCCCAACCGCATCGTGGGGCTGGTGGAATTCCTCCGCTCCGACGCGAGCTGCCGCTTCTCGAGCCTCGTCGACATCACGGCGATCGACCACCCGGAGCGTCCGGCGCGCTTCGACGTGGTCTATCACTTCCTGTCGATGTATCAGAACCAGCGGATCCGCCTGAAGATGCAGGTGCGCGAGGACGAGACGGTGGCCTCGATCCACTCCGTCCATCCGTCGGCGAACTGGTTCGAGCGCGAGGTGTTCGACATGTTCGGCATCCTCTTCACCGGGCACCCCGACCTGCGGCGGATCCTGACCGACTACGGCTTCCGCGGCCATCCGATGCGCAAGGATTTCCCGACCACGGGCTATACCGAGGTCCGCTACGACGAAGTCCAGAAGCGCGTCGTCTATGAGCCGGTGAAGCTCGTGCAGGAATATCGCCAGTTCGATTTCCTCTCGCCGTGGGAGGGGGCGGACTACATCCTGCCGGGCGACGACAAGGCGCGGACGTAAGGGGATGGCCATGGACACCAAGTTCGACGACGTGCTGACCGGCGAGCAGAAGCTCCGCAACTTCAACATCAACTTCGGCCCGCAACACCCTGCAGCGCACGGCGTTCTGCGTCTCGTGCTCGAGCTTGACGGCGAGGTGGTGGAACGCTGCGATCCGCATATCGGCCTGCTGCACCGCGGGACCGAGAAGCTGATGGAGAGCCGGACCTACCTGCAGAACCTGCCCTATTTCGACCGGCTCGACTACGTGGCGCCGATGAACCAGGAACATGCCTGGTGTCTGGCGATCGAGCGGCTGACGGGCGTGGCCGTGCCGCGCCGGGCCAGCCTGATCCGCGTGCTCTATTCCGAGATCGGCCGGGTGCTGAACCACCTGCTGAACGTGACCACGCAGGCCATGGACGTGGGCGCGCTGACGCCGCCGCTCTGGGGCTTCGAGGAGCGCGAGAAGCTCATGGTCTTCTACGAGCGTGCCTCGGGCGCGCGGCTCCACGCGGCCTATTTCCGGCCGGGCGGGGTGCACCAGGACCTGACTCCGCGCCTCATCGAAGATATCGAGGAGTGGGCCGAGCATTTCCCGAAGGTGCTCGACGATCTCGACGAGCTGCTGACCGAGAACCGGATCTTCAAGCAGCGCAACGTCGATATCGGCATCATCTCCGAGAAGGACATCCTCGACTGGGGCTTCTCGGGCGTGATGGTGCGCGGCTCGGGCTTCGCCTGGGACCTGCGGCGCTCGCAGCCCTACGAGTGCTACGACGAGTTCGACTTCCAGATCCCGGTGGGCAAGAACGGCGACTGCTACGACCGCTATCTCTGCCGCATGGAAGAGATGCGCCAGTCGACCCGCATCATCCAGCAATGTCTGGCCAAGCTCCGGGTGGAGAAGGGCGACGTGCTGGCGCGGGGCAAGCTTACGCCGCCGCCGCGGGGCGAGATGAAGACCTCGATGGAAGCGCTCATCCACCATTTCAAGCTCTATACCGAGGGCTTCCACGTTCCCGCGGGCGAGGTCTATGCCGCCGTCGAGGCGCCCAAGGGCGAGTTCGGCGTCTATCTCGTGGCCGACGGGACCAACCGGCCCTACCGCGCCAAGATCCGCGCGCCGGGCTTCCTGCATCTGCAAGCCATCGACTACATCGCCAAGGGGCACCTGCTGGCCGATGTGTCCGCCATCATCGGCACGCTCGACGTCGTGTTCGGGGAGATCGACCGCTAATGCTTCGCCGCCTGCATCACGCCCAGCCCGACAGCTTCGCCTTCACGCCGGCGAACCTCGAATGGGCGAAGGGTCAGATGACGAAATATCCCGAGGGCCGTCAGGCCTCGGCGATCATCCCGCTGCTCTTCCGCGCGCAGGAACAGGAAGGCTGGCTCACGAAGCCGGCCATCGAATATGTGGCCGACCTGCTCGGGATGGCCTACATCCGGGCGCTGGAAGTGGCGACCTTCTACTTCATGTTCCAGCTGCAACCCGTTGGGAGCGTGGCGCATATCCAGATCTGCGGCACCACCTCGTGCCTGATCTGCGGCGCCGAGGAGCTGATCCGGGTCTGCAAGGAGAAGATCGCGCCGCAGCCGCACATGCTGTCGGCCGATGGCCGCTTCTCGTGGGAGGAGGTCGAGTGCCTCGGCGCCTGCGCCAATGCGCCGATGGCGCAGATCGGCAAGGACTATTACGAGGATCTGAACGCCGAGACGCTGGCCGCGCTGATCGACCGCTTCTCGGCGGGCGAAGTGCCGCGGCCCGGGCCGCAGGCCGGGCGCTTCTCCTCCGAGCCCGCGGGCGGGGCCACGAGCCTCACCGAGATCGGCCCGCAGGCGTCCGAGCACAATGCCTCGGTGGCGCTGGCGCTGGGGATCGGCGACACGATCAAGCGCATCGACGGCACCGAGGTGCCGATGCTCACGCCGTGGCTCGACCGGCGTCCGCCGGTGGCCGAGGCCGCGGGTGAGGTGCAGCAGCCGAAACCGGGTGCGGGGCGTCCGGTGGACAAGACCGGCGTGAGCGTGGAAGAGGCGCCGGCCGACAAGGCGGGCCGGCCCGAGAAGCCGGGCGTGGCCACGGGCGGCACGGCCACGGCCGAGCCGGGCGCGCAGACCTCCGATCCGCAGAAGCCCGAGGGCTGATGGCGGTCGGGCCCGACGACACGCGGCAGGCGCGACAGGTCGCGCTGGTCATTGCGGCGACGGGCCTCATGTGGATCGGGGCGCAGATCCTGGGAGGATGGCTGGGCCTGCCGGCTCGGATCGTCCTTCTCTTCGACCTGGCGGCGCTCGCCGGGTTCAGTTGGGCGCTGGTGACAACCTGGCGGATCTGGCGACGGCGCCAGGGCAAATGAGGACGATGCGATGCTGAAGGACCAGGACCGGATCTTCACCAACCTCTACGGGATGCAGGACCGCAGCCTGAAGGGCGCGATGGCCCGGGGCCAGTGGGACGGGACCGCGGACCTGCTCGCGCTCGGGCGCGACAAGATCATCGACATCGTGAAGGCCTCGGGCCTGCGCGGCCGGGGCGGGGCGGGCTTCCCCACCGGCCTCAAATGGTCCTTCATGCCCAAGCAGTCGGACGGGCGCCCGGCCTATCTCGTCATCAATGCCGACGAATCCGAGCCCGCGACCTGCAAGGACCGCGAGATCATGCGCCACGACCCGCACACGCTGGTCGAGGGGGCGCTGCTCGCGGGCTTCGCGATGGGGGCGGTTGCGGCCTACATCTACATCCGCGGCGAATATGTCCGCGAGAAGGAAGCGCTGCAGGCCGCCATCGACGAGGCCTATGACGCGGGCCTGATCGGCCAGAATGCGGCGAAGTCGGGCTACGATTTCGACGTCTACCTCCACCACGGGGCGGGCGCCTACATCTGCGGCGAAGAGACCGCTCTGCTCGAGAGCCTCGAGGGCAAGAAGGGGATGCCGCGGATGAAGCCGCCGTTCCCGGCGGGCTCGGGCCTCTACGGCTGCCCGACCACGGTGAACAACGTCGAGTCGATCGCCGTCATTCCCGCGATCCTGCGCCGCGGCGGCGAGTGGTTCGCCTCGTTCGGCCGGCCGAACAACGCGGGCGTGAAGCTCTTCGCCATGTCGGGGCACGTCAACACGCCCTGCGTCATCGAGGAGAGCATGTCGATCTCGATGAAGGAACTCATCGAGAAGCACGGCGGCGGCGTCCGCGGCGGCTGGAAGAACCTCAAGGCCGTCATTCCCGGCGGCGCCTCCTGCCCGATCATCCCGGCCGAGCAGTGCGAGGATGCCGTCATGGATTATGACGGGATGCGCGAGCTGAAATCCTCGTTCGGCACCGCCTGCATGATCGTGATGGACCAGCAGACCGACGTCATCAAGGCCGTCTGGCGGCTGGCCAAGTTCTTCAAGCACGAGAGCTGCGGCCAGTGCACGCCCTGCCGCGAGGGGACGGGCTGGATGATGCGCGTGATGGACCGGCTGGTGCGCGGCGAGGCCGAGGTCGAAGAGATCGACATGCTGCTCTCGGTGACGAAGCAGGTCGAGGGCCATACGATCTGCGCGCTCGGCGATGCGGCGGCCTGGCCGATCCAGGGCCTGATCCGGCACTATCGCGAAGAGATCGAGGACCGGATCAAGGCCAAGAAGACGGGGCGCATGGGCGCCATGGCGGCGGAGTGAGACGGTGCGCGCCGGCGGGGTCCTCATCGTGATGGGCGCGCTCTCGGCCTGTGCCTCCCCGGCGCCGGTCGGGGGCCGCGCGATCCCCGGCGCCTCCGAGGTGACGGTCGAGGGTCAGGGCTTCCTGACCGAAGTGAGGGCCGGGTCTGCCGGCGAGCGGCTGACGGCGGCGGGGGCGCGTCCGGTGGCGGGCCTGACGGTCGATGTGCGCCGGCTGGCACCGCCGCTCCATTACAGCGACGGAGCCGCGGCGAAGCGGGCGGCCGAGGCGGCCTGCGAGGGGCAGGGCGGGCGGTTCGATCCGACCGCGGCGGGCCGCGTGAGCGCGCCGGGCCTCTGGCGCTTCGCCGGGGCCTGCGCATGACGGGCGGGCGCGCGGCCGGGCGGGGGCAGTGCGCCCCGCGTCCGAAGCAACGGAACAACGCGCGGGGCATCGGCCTCGCGCTCATCGCGGCGGAGTAGGCGGATGAGCAACCTCAAGAAGATCATCATCGACGGCATCGAAGTCGAGGTCGATGGCGCCATGACGCTGCTGCAGGCGGCCGAAGAGGTGGGGATCGAGATCCCGCGCTTCTGCTACCACGAGCGCCTGTCGATCGCCGGCAACTGCCGCATGTGCCTCGTCGAGGTGGTGGGCGGCCCGCCGAAGCCCACGGCCTCCTGCGCCATGCAGGTGCGCGACCTGCGCCCCGGCCCGAACGGCGAGGCGCCGGTGGTCAAGACCAACTCGCCCATGGTCAAGAAGGCCCGCGAGGGGGTGATGGAGTTCCTGCTCATCAACCACCCGCTCGACTGCCCGATCTGCGACCAGGGCGGCGAATGCGACCTGCAGGACCAGGCGATGGCCTATGGCGTCGATTTCAGCCGCTACCGCGAGCCGAAGCGCGCCTCCGAGAACCTGAACCTCGGCCCGCTCGTCGCCACGCAAATGACGCGCTGCATCTCCTGCACCCGCTGCGTGCGCTTCACGACCGAGGTCGCGGGCATCACCCAGATGGGCCAGACGGGGCGCGGCGAGGACAGCGAGATCACCAGCTACCTCAACCAGACGCTCGATTCGAACCTGCAGGGCAATATCATCGACCTCTGCCCGGTCGGCGCGCTGACCTCGAAACCCTATGCCTTCACCGCCCGTCCTTGGGAGCTCGGCAAGACCGAAAGCATCGACGTGATGGATGCTCTCGGCTCCAACATCCGCGTGGACACGAAGGGTCGCGAGGTCATGCGCATCCTGCCGCGCAACCATGACGGCGTGAACGAGGAATGGATCTCGGACAAGACCCGCTTCGTCTGGGACGGCCTGCGCCGCCAGCGGCTCGACACGCCCTACATCCGCGAGGCCGGCAAGCTTCGGAAAGCCTCGTGGGGTGAGGCGCTGAAGGCGGTGGCCGCGGCGATGAAGGGCCGCAAGGTCGCGGGCCTCGTGGGCGATCTGGCCCCGGTGGAAGCGGCCTTCTCGCTCAAGATGCTGATCGAGGGCATGGGCGGCCGGGTGGAATGCCGCACCGATGGCGCGCGCCTGCCCGCGGGCAACCGCAGCGCCTATGTGGGCAATGCCGCCATCGAGGATATCGACAACGCGAAATCGATCCTGCTCGTGGGCTGCAACCCGCGCGACGAGGCGCCGGTGCTGAACGCCCGCATCCGCAAGGCCTGGCTGCAGGGCGCGCAGGTCTCGGTGATCGGCCCGGCGGTCGATCTGACGTTCGACTACAATCATGCCGGCACCGACCGGGCGGCGCTGATGTCGCTCGTGTCCGAGGCCGAACGGTCCGGCGCCGACGGCAAGCCGGGTCTGGTGATCGTGGGGCAGGGCGCTCTGGCCGAGGCCGACGGCGAGGCCGTGCTGGCGCAGGCGATGAAGCTCGCCCAGACGATGGGCGCGAAGCTTCTCGTGCTGCATACCGCCGCCGCCCGCGTGGGCGCGATGGATGTGGGCGCCGTGACCGAGGGCGGGCTCTCCGCCGCCATCGAGGGCGCGGAGGTGATCTACAACCTCGGCGCCGACGAGGTCGAGATCGGCGCGGGCCCGTTCGTCATCTATCAGGGCAGCCACGGCGACCGCGGCGCGCACCGCGCCGACGTGATCCTGCCCGCCGCCGCCTATACCGAGGAGAACGGCCTTTTCGTGAACACCGAGGGCCGTCCGCAGCTTGCCTTCCGCGCGGGCTTCCCGCCGGGCGAAGCCAAGGAGAACTGGGCGATCCTGCGCGCGCTCTCGGCCGAACTGGGCCAGACGCTGCCCTGGGACACGATGGCGGGCCTGCGCCGCAAGCTGGTCGAGACCGTGCCGCATCTCGGCCGCATCGACCAGCTGACCGAGAGCGAGTGGCAACCGCTGCCGCTGCGCGATCCGGCGACCGCCGACTTCCGCCTTGCGGTGCGGGACTTCTATCTTACGAATCCGATCGCGCGGGCCTCGCAGCTCATGGCCGAGCTCTCGGCCATGGCCTCGCGGCGCGGCCAGCCCTCGCTCGCGGCGGAGTAGGGGGTGCGGCCGGCGGTGCTCTTTCCGGTCGGGCTCGCGCTGGCGGGCCTCGCCTCCTGCGGCCCGCAGGGGGCCCCCGAGGCTGCGGCCGCGGACGAAGAGTTCGCGCCGGTCTACAAGGGCACCGAGACGCGGCTTCTCGACGAGGATCTCGTGGAATTCCTCATCGAAATGGAAGGCGCGCGGGGCATCCCCGACGTCGAAGCCTACGCCCGCTGCGCGGCCGCCCAATACACGCTCATTCGCGGCTACGGCTTCGCCCGGCATCTGCGAACAAATGTCGCGGAGAGGGGTGGCGTTTGGCGAGGGGATGCGATTTACACCATTTCGGCCGCGCTGCCCCGCGGCCTGCAGACGATCGACGCCGAGGTGACGGTGCGCGATTGCCGGGAACAGGGAATACCGACGATATGACGATCGGCATGAGGGATGCGAGGCGCCATGGGTGAGTTCATGAATTCCGGGATGGGTATCATCCTCACGATCGCGGCGCAGGGCCTTCTGGTCATCGCCTTCGTGATGATCTCGCTTCTGTTCCTCGTCTATGGCGACCGGAAGATCTGGGCGGCGGTGCAGCTGCGCCGCGGGCCGAACGTGGTGGGCGCCTTCGGCCTGCTGCAGACGGTGGCGGATGCGGCCAAATACATCTTCAAGGAAGTGGTGGTACCCGCGGGCGTGGACCGTCCGGTCTTCTTCCTCGCGCCGCTCATCTCCTTCGTGCTGGCCGTGCTCGCCTGGGCCGTGATCCCCTTCAGCCCGGGCTGGGTGCTGTCGGACATCAACGTGGCGATCCTCTTCGTCTTCGCCGCCTCCTCGCTCGAGGTCTATGGCGTCATCATGGGCGGCTGGGCCTCGAACTCGAAATATCCGTTCCTGGGCAGCCTCCGCTCGGCCGCGCAGATGATCTCCTACGAGGTCTCGCTCGGCCTCATCATCATCGGGATCATCATCTCGACCGGCTCGATGAACCTGAGCCATATCGTCGAGGCGCAGGACGGTGCCTTCGGGCTCTTCAACTGGTACTGGCTGCCGCACCTGCCGATGGTCGCGCTGTTCTTCATCTCCGCGCTGGCCGAAACGAACCGCCCGCCCTTCGACCTGCCGGAGGCGGAATCCGAACTGGTCGCGGGCTTCCAGGTGGAATACAGCTCGACGCCGTTCCTGCTGTTCATGGCCGGCGAATATATCGCCATCTTCCTCATGTGCGCGTTGATGAGCCTGCTGTTCTTCGGCGGCTGGCTCTCGCCCATCCCCGGACTGCCCGACGGCGTGTTCTGGATGGTGGCGAAGATGGCCTTCTTCTTCTTCCTCTTCGCCATGGTGAAGGCCATCGTGCCGCGCTACCGCTACGACCAGCTCATGCGGATCGGCTGGAAGGTCTTCCTTCCCTTCAGCCTCGGCTGGGTGGTTCTGGTGGCGTTCCTTGCGAAATTCGAAGTGTTCGGCGGCTTCTGGGCCCGCTGGGCGATGGGAGGCTGACATGGCCAGGACAAGCGCAATCGACTACGGCCGGGCGGCGAAATATTTCCTGCTGCTGGACTTCATCAAGGGCTTCGGCCTCGGCATGAAGTACTTCTTCGCGCCCAAGCATACGGTGAACTACCCGCACGAGAAGGGGCCGCTGTCGCCCCGCTTCCGCGGCGAACATGCGCTGCGCCGCTATCCGAACGGCGAGGAACGCTGCATCGCCTGCAAGCTCTGCGAGGCGGTCTGCCCGGCGCAGGCCATCACCATCGACGCGGAACCGCGCGAGGACGGCAGCCGCCGCACCACGCGCTACGACATCGACATGACGAAATGCATCTACTGCGGCTTCTGTCAGGAAGCCTGCCCGGTGGATGCGATCGTCGAGGGGCCGAACTTCGAATTCTCGACCGAGACCCGCGAGGAGCTGTTCTACAACAAGGACCGGCTGCTCGAGAACGGCGCGCGCTGGGAAGCCGAGATCGCCCGCAACCTCGAACTGGATGCGCCCTACAGATGAGCGACGAGCTGGCGAAGATGTTCAAGGCGATGATCGAGCAGGGCCAGGAGATGGCCCGCTCGTTCAATCCGGCCCTTGAGCATTTCCAGGTGAAGGACTTCGAGAAGCTCATCCCCACCATGCCCAAGGACGTGATGGAGATGTGGTTCGGCAAGACCTTCAACCGGGAAGGGCTGGATGCCAAGACCCGGCTTCTGGTCACGCTGGCTGCCCTCACCGTGCTCGGCGCCCATGCCGAGCCTCAGATCCGGCTCACGATCCGCCATGCTCTGGCGGCGGGGGCCACCAAGCGCGAGATCGCCGAGGTGATCTGGCAGATGAGCCTATTCGGCGGCGTGCCCGCCATGCAGAAGGCGCTGGACGTGGCCCAGAGCGTCTTTGCCGAGTTCGAGGAGACAGACGAATGAGTGTCGCCGACGTGGCCTTCTACTGTTTCGCCGTGCCCGCGGTCTTCGCCGCGCTCATGGTGGTGACGCAGCGCAACATGGTTCATGCCGTGCTGTGGCTGATCCTCGTCTTCCTGAGCTCTGCCGGGATGTTCGTGCTGCTGGGCGCCGAGTTCGTGGCGATGCTGCTGGTGATCGTCTATGTCGGCGCGGTGGCGGTGCTGTTCCTCTTCGTCGTCATGATGCTCGACGTCGACTTCGAGGCGCTGAAGTCCGAGGTGGTGCGCTACATGCCGGTGGCCGCGCTGATGGGGATCGTGATCCTGCTGCAGCTCTCGATGGGGATCGGCGCCTGGGTCACGGCCGACGGCGCGCCGGCGATGCGTCAGGCGGTGACGCCCGACCCGAACCAGATCGAGAACAGCCGCGCGCTCGGCCTGCTGATCTACGACAAGTATCTCTACCTCTTCCAGACCGCGGGGCTGATCCTGCTCGTGGCCATGGTGGGGGCGATCCTGCTCACGCTGCGCGAGCGCCGCGACGTCAAGCGCCAGAACGTGCTGGCGCAGATGTGGCGCGATCCCGCGAAGGCGATGGAGCTGAAGGACGTGAAGCCGGGTCAGGGCCTCTGAGCCTACGCCGGACCGGGCTCCGCGGAGCCTGAACAACAGACCGTGGTGCGGACCCGTCGCAGGGTCTGCGGGCGGAAGACCCGGGGGTCGAGGTCTGCGCTGTGCGCGGACCGGTCGCCGGGACGAGGAAAAGACGGGCGGTGAGCCGGAGGGACGAGAATGGTGGGACTTGAGCATTATCTGACGGTATCGGCCGCGCTGCTGGTGATCGGGATCTTCGGCATCTTCCTGAACCGGAAGAACGTGATCGTGATCCTGATGTCCATCGAGCTCATGCTGCTCGCGGTGAACATCAACCTCGTGGCCTTCTCGAGCTTCCTCGGCGACCTGACGGGGCAGGTGTTCACACTGTTCGTGCTGACCGTGGCCGCGGCCGAGGCCGCCATCGGGCTCGCGATCCTCGTCACCTTCTTCCGCAACCGCGGCACCATCGACGTCGAAGACGTCAACGTGATGAAGGGCTGAGGCACATGGCAACGATCATCCTCCTGGCGCCGCTTCTCGGCGCCCTGATCTGCGGCTTCGGCTGGCGCCTCATCGGCGAGCGGGCAGGGCAGGTCATCGCGACCGCGCTCGTCTTCCTCGCCGCGCTGCTCTCCTGGATCATCTTCCTCGGCTTCGACGGCGAGATGTATCAGGTCGTGCTGCTGCGCTGGATCGAGAGCGGCTCGCTTTCGACCGAATGGGCGATCCGCGTGGACAGGCTCACGGCCATCATGCTGGTCGTGGTGAACACGGTCTCGGCGCTCGTGCACCTCTATTCCTTCGGCTACATGGCGCACGACGACAACTGGAACCACCACGAGCACTACAAGGCGCGCTTCTTCGCCTATCTCTCGTTCTTCACCTTCGCCATGCTCACGCTGGTGACGTCGGACAACCTCGTGCAGATGTTCTTCGGCT
Organism: Cereibacter sphaeroides 2.4.1; assembly: GCF_000012905.2. Taxonomy (NCBI): domain Bacteria; kingdom Pseudomonadati; phylum Pseudomonadota; class Alphaproteobacteria; order Rhodobacterales; family Paracoccaceae; genus Cereibacter; species Cereibacter sphaeroides. The sequence goes on from NC_007493.2 coordinate 1,169,784, forward strand.
GGGAAGGCGTGGGCGTGGCCTCCTACCTGCTCATCGGCTTCTACTATCGCAAGCCCTCGGCCAACGCCGCCGCGATCAAGGCCTTCGTCGTGAACCGCGTGGGCGACTTCGGCTTCGCGCTCGGCATCATGGCTCTGTTCTTCCTCGTGGATTCGATCCGCTTCGACGATGTGTTCGCGGCCGGCCCCGAGCTTGCGCAGACGAACCTCACCTTCCTCTGGACGGAATGGAACGCGGCCAACCTGATCGGCGTCCTCCTCTTCATCGGCGCCATGGGCAAGTCGGCCCAGCTCGGCCTGCACACCTGGCTACCCGACGCGATGGAAGGTCCGACCCCGGTGTCCGCGCTGATCCACGCCGCCACCATGGTGACCGCAGGCGTGTTCCTCGTCTGCCGCATGTCGCCGCTCTACGAATTCGCGCCCGACGCCAAGACCATGATCGTGGTCGTCGGCGCCACCACGGCCTTCTTCGCGGCCACCGTGGGCCTCGTGCAGAACGACATCAAGCGCGTGATCGCCTATTCGACCTGCTCGCAGCTCGGCTACATGTTCGTGGCGGCGGGCGTGGGCGTCTATTCGGCGGCCATGTTCCACCTCTTCACGCACGCCTTCTTCAAGGCGATGCTGTTCCTCGGCGCGGGCTCGGTCATCCATGCGATGCACCACGAGCAGGACATGCGGAACTACGGCGGCCTCCGCTCGAAGATCCCGCTGACCTTCTGGGCCATGATGATCGGCACGCTCGCCATCACCGGCGTGGGCATCCCGCTGACCCATATCGGCTTCGCGGGCTTCCTGTCGAAGGACGCGATCATCGAGAGCGCCTGGGTCGGCTCGGGCTATGCCTTCTGGCTTCTGGTCGTGGCGGCCTGCTTCACCAGCTTCTATTCCTGGCGGCTCATCTTCCTGACCTTCTTCGGCAAGGAGCGGGGCGACCATCACGCCCATGACCATGCCCACGAGAGCCCGACCGTCATGCTGATCCCGCTCGGGGTTCTGGCGCTCGGCGCGGCCTTCTCGGGGATGATCTGGTACAATTCCTTCTTCGGAGACCATAACAAGGTCGCGACCTGGTTCGGCATCCCGCATCATGCGGAAGCCTCGGAAGAGGGCGAGTCCCACGCCGAAGCGGCGGCCGATCATGCGGCCGAGCCGGCGGCCGGGGCGACCGTCACCGCCGACGAGGCGCTGCCCGAGGCGGGCAACCTGGCCGGTGCCGGCGAGGCGCCGGAGCCGGGCGAGGCGGAAGCCCATGCAGAGGTGGCAGCCCTTGGCCCGATCGGCGCCATCTACATGGGCCCCGAGAACCATGTCATGGACGAGGCGCACCACGCCCCGGTCTGGGTCAAGGTCTCGCCCTTCGTCGCGATGCTGATCGGCTTCGGCATGGCCTGGCTCTTCTACATCGCGAAGCCCGCCCTGCCGGCGGCCCTCGCGCGGAGCCAGCGCCCGCTCTACCTGTTCCTGCTGAACAAGTGGTATTTCGACGAGCTCTATGACGTGATCTTCGTCCGCCCGGCCCGTTTCCTCGGCCGCTTCTTCTGGAAGCGCGGCGACGGGACGGTGATCGACGGCACGATCAACGGGATCGCGCTCGGGATCATCCCGGCGCTGACCCGGCTCGCGGGCCGCGTCCAGTCCGGCTACATCTTCCACTACGCCTTCGCCATGTTCCTCGGCATCGCGATCCTCATTACCTGGATGACGCTCACGGGGGGCGCGCACTGATGGAAAACCTGCTGTCGATCATCACCTTCATCCCGCTGGTGGCGGCGCTCATCATGGCGCTGTTCCTGCGGGGCGATGACGCGGCCGCGCAGCGGAACGCGAAGTGGCTGGCGCTGCTCGCCACCTCGGCGACCTTCCTCGTCTCGCTCTTCCTGCTGGCGGGCTTCGACGCGCAGGACACGGGTTTCCAGTTCGTCGAAAGCTACGACTGGATCGCGGGCCTGCAATACAAGATGGGCGTGGACGGCATCTCGATCCTCTTCGTGATGCTGACCACCTTCCTCATGCCGCTCACCATCGCCTCGGCCTGGGAGGTCGAGACGCGGGTGAAGGAATATATGATCGCCTTCCTGATCCTCGAGACGCTGATGCTGGGCGTGTTCTGCGCGCTCGATCTCGTGCTCTTCTACCTCTTCTTCGAGGCGGGGCTCATTCCGATGTTCCTCATCATCGGGATCTGGGGCGGCAAGGACCGGATCTACGCGGCCTTCAAGTTCTTCCTCTACACGTTCCTCGGCTCGGTCCTGATGCTGATCGCGATGATCGCGATGTATTACGACGCGGGCACAACCGACATCCCGACGCTGCTCAGCCACGAATTCTCTTCGGGCACGATGACGCTCGCGGGCTTCCAGATCGTGGGCGGGCTGCAGACGCTGCTGTTCCTGGCCTTCTTCGCGAGCTTCGCCGTCAAGATGCCGATGTGGCCGGTGCACACCTGGCTGCCCGACGCCCACGTTCAGGCGCCGACGGCGGGCTCGGTGGTGCTGGCCGCGATCCTTCTGAAGATGGGCGGCTACGGCTTCCTGCGCTTCTCGCTGCCGATGTTCCCGATCGGGTCCGAGCTTCTGTCGCCGCTCGTCTTCTGGATGTCCGCCATCGCCATCGTCTACACCTCGCTGGTGGCGCTGGCCCAGTCGGACATGAAGAAGCTGATCGCCTACTCGTCGGTCGCGCACATGGGCTATGTCACCATGGGCATCTTCGCTGCCAACCAGCAGGGCGTGGACGGCGCCATCTTCCAGATGCTGAGCCACGGTTTCATCTCGGGCGCGCTCTTCCTCTGCGTGGGCGTGATCTACGACCGGATGCACACCCGCGAGATCGACGCCTATGGTGGCCTCGTGAACCGGATGCCGGCCTATGCGCTGATCTTCATGTTCTTCACCATGGCGAACGTGGGCCTGCCGGGCACCTCGGGCTTCATCGGCGAGTTCCTGACCCTCGTCGGCATCTTCCAGGTCAACACCTGGGTGGCGATGGTGGCGACGAGCGGCGTGATCCTCTCGGCGGCCTACGGCCTCTGGCTCTATCGCCGGGTGGTCTTCGGCGAGCTGGTGAAAGAGGCGCTGCGCACGATCCGAGACATGGACCGGCGCGAGAAGGCGATCTTCGCCCCGCTCGTGGCCATGACGCTGCTGCTCGGCGTCTATCCGAGCCTCGTCACCGACATCATCGGGCCCTCGGTGGCCCGTCTGACGACCGACTACCAGTCCGCGACCGCCGCCCTCGAGGCCGGCACGCGGCTGGCCATGGAATGAGGGACGCACGATGACCTCCGCTGACTTCTCGACCGTCCTTCCCGAGATGGTGCTCGCCATCTCGGCCATGCTGGGCCTGATGGCCGGTGTCTATGGCGGCAAGGACCGGCTGACGCCGGTCATGACCTGGGTCTTCGCGGGCCTGATGCTGTTCCTCGCGCTCTGGATCGGCTTCGGCGGCTCGGGCGCTCGCACCGCCTTCGGCGGCATGTTCATCGAGGATCCGTTCTCGCGCTTCGCCAAGGTCACGATCCTCGCTTCGGCGGCGGCCGTGCTGCTCCTCGGGCAGGAGTACATGCAGCGCCGCGACCTCGGGCGTTTCGAGTTCCCGATCCTCGTGGCCCTGTCGGTCACCGGCATGATGATGATGGTGTCGGCGGGCGACCTGATCGCGCTCTACATGGGGCTCGAGCTCCAGAGCCTCGCGCTCTATGTCGTGGCCTCGCTGCGGCGCGACTCTGTCAAGTCGACCGAGGCCGGGATGAAGTATTTCGTGCTGGGCGCGCTGTCGTCGGGCCTCCTGCTCTACGGCGCCTCGCTCGTCTACGGCTTTGCCGGCACGACGCTCTTCTCGGGCATCCTCGCCACGGTGAACGAGGGCGTGCCGTTGGGGCTTCTGTTCGGCCTCGTCTTCATGCTGTCGGGCCTCGCCTTCAAGGTCTCGGCCGCCCCCTTCCACATGTGGACGCCGGACGTCTACGAGGGCTCGCCCACGCCGGTGACGGCCTTCTTCTCGACCGCGCCCAAGGTCGCGGCCATCGCGCTCATCGCCCGCACGGTGCATGACGCTTTCGGCGGCATCCCGATGGACTGGCGTCAGGTGCTGGCGGCGCTCGCCGTGGCCTCGATGTTCCTCGGCTCGGTGGCGGCCATCGGCCAGCGCGACATCAAGCGTCTGATGGCCTATTCCTCGATCGGTCACATGGGCTATGCGCTGGTGGGCCTCGCCGCGGGCACGGCCGCGGGCGTGCAGGCGATGCTCCTCTACATGGCGATCTATGTCACCATGAACGTGGGCACCTTCGCCTTCATCCTCTCCATGGAGAAGGACGGCCGGCCCGTCACCAGCATCGACAGCCTGAACATGTTCGCGAAGCGCGAGCCGCTGAAGGCTCTGGCGGTGCTGGTGCTGATGTTCAGCCTCGCCGGCGTGCCGCCCTTCATCGGCTTCTTCGCGAAGTTCTACATCCTGAAGGCCGCCGTCAGCGCCGGGATGGCATGGCTTGCGGTGCTGACCGTGCTCGCGGCCGTGATCGGCGCCTACTATTACATGCGCATCGTCTACTACATGTACTTCGGCAAGGATGGCGATCCGGTCGAGAGCCGCATGGGCGGGGTGCAATGGACCATGCTGATGGCGGCCGCCGCGATCAACGTGCTCGGCGTCATCAACATGTTCGGGCTCGAGCCCCTGGCGGCAGTGGCGGCCGAGACGCTTGTCCGCTGATGCCTGGCCGGAGGGCGTGGCGCGCCACGCCCTCGACTCTGTCGATTCCACCAATGCGGTGGCGGCTCGCCTGGCCTCGAGCCTGAGCGGGCCTGCCTGGATCGTCGCCGCCGAGCAGACCGCGGGCCGGGGGCGGCGCGGCCGGCCCTGGAGCTCGCGGCGCGGCAATTTCTACGGCACGCATCTCCTGCATCCGACCGAGCCGCGGGAAGTGGTGGCGCTGCGCTCCTTCGTGGCGGCGCTGGCGCTCCGCGATGCCTGCGTGGCGCTGACGGGCCTGCCGGAGGCCTTCTCGCTGAAATGGCCGAACGACGTGCTGCTGAACGGCGGCAAGCTCGCGGGCATCCTGCTGGAGAGCCTCGGGCAGGGCGGGCGCGTGCAGCATCTGGCCATCGGCATCGGCGTCAACCTGATCGCCGCCCCCGATGCGGCCGAGGTGGAGCCGGGCGCGGTGCGGCCGGTGAGCCTTCTGGCCGAGACCGGTGTGCGCGTGACGCCCGAGACCTTCCTCGAGGCGCTGGCTCCGGCCTATGCCCGCCGCGAGGAGAGCTTCACCCGGCTGGGGTTCGGGCCCACCCGCGAGGCGTGGCTCTCCCATGCGGCGCGTCTGGGCGAGCAGATCCGCGCGCGGACCGGGCACGAGCTGCGCGAGGGGCTGTTCGAGACGGTGGACGCCCACGGCGCTTTGGTGTTGAAGACGGGAAGCGGCCGCGTGGCGATCCCCGCGGCCGAAGTGTTCTTCTGAAGGAGAAGCGATGCTTCTGGCGATCGACTGCGGCAACACGAATACGGTCTTCTCGATCTGGGATGGCACGCAGTTCCTCGCCACCTGGCGCATCGCGACCGACCACAAGCGCACTGCGGACGAATATCATGTCTGGCTCTCCACCCTGCTGAGCCTGACGAAGATCGAGGCGCGCATCAGCGAGGCGGTGATCTCCTCGACCGTGCCGCGGGTGGTGTTCAACCTGCGCGTCCTCTGCAACCGCTACTACGACTGCCGGCCGCTGGTGGTGGGCAAGCCCGAGTGCCGTCTGCCCGTCGCGCCGCGCGTGGATCAGGGCACGACCGTCGGGCCCGACCGGCTGGTCAACACGGTGGCGGGCTTCCATCTTCACGGCGGCAACCTGATCGTGGTGGATTTCGGCACCGCCACCACCTTCGACGTGGTGGATGCGGACGGCGCCTATATCGGCGGCGTCATCGCGCCGGGGGTCAATCTCAGCCTCGAGGCGCTGCACATGGCCGCGGCCGCGCTGCCGCATGTCGACGTGACCAAGCCCCAGCAGGCCATCGGCACGAATACGGTGGCCTGCATCCAGTCCGGGGTGTATTGGGGCTACATCGGCCTCGTCGAGGGTATCGTTCGCCAGATCCGGCTCGAGCGGGACTCCCCGATGAAGGTCATCGCGACAGGGGGCCTGGCACCCTTATTCGACCAGGGATTCAATCTGTTCGACAGGGTCGAGGACGATCTGACCATGCAGGGTCTCGTCCTGATCCACCAATACAACAAGGATCTGGAATGAGTGCAAACCGGCTGATCTATCTGCCGCTCGGCGGAGCGGGCGAGATCGGGATGAACTGCTACGTCTACGGCTACGGGCCGGAGGGGCGCGAGCGGCTGATCGTCGTCGATCTCGGCGTGACCTTCCCGGACATGGAGACGACGCCCGGCGTCGATCTCATCATGGCCGACATCTCCTGGCTCGAAGAGCGTCAGGATCGGATCGAGGCGATCTTCATCACCCATGCCCACGAGGACCATATCGGCGCGCTCGGCCATCTGTGGCCGCGGCTGAAGGCGCCGGTCTATGCCCGCCGTTTCACCGGCACCATCGGCCGGCTGAAGTTCGAAGAGCACGGGCTGCCCGCCGACCAGATCACCATCGTGGGCGCGCGCCCCGAGGTGGTCGAGGCCGGCCCCTTCGAGGTGCAGTTCGTGCCCGTCTCGCACTCGATCCCCGAAAGCTCGGCGCTGGTGATCGACACGCCTGCGGGCCGGATCGTCCATTCGGGCGATTTCAAGCTCGACCGCTCGCCGGTGGTGGGCGAGCCCTGGGCGGACGAGACCTTCCGCGCCATCGCGGCCGAGCGGCCGGTGAAGGCGCTGATGTGCGACTCGACCAACGTCTTCTCGCTCCATCCCGGCCGGTCGGAGGCCACGCTGGGCGACCCGCTGAAGGCGCTGATCGCGGGCGCCCGCGGCATGGTGGTGGCCACCACCTTTGCCTCGAACGTGGCGCGGCTGAAGACGCTGGCCGAGGCTGCGGCCGCGGCGGACCGCTCGATCTGCCTTCTGGGCCGCGCCATGCGCCGCATGGTGACGGCGGCACAGGAGAGCGGCGTGCTGACGAGCTTCCCCGCTGTCGTGAGCCCCGAGGAGGCGGCCGAGATCCCGCGCCAGAACCTGATGCTGATCGTGACCGGCAGTCAGGGCGAGCGGCGCGCGGCCTCCGCCCAGCTTGCGCGCGGGAAATATCTCGGGCTCGAGATGAAGGAGGGCGACCTCTTCCTCTTCTCCTCCAAGACCATCCCCGGAAACGAGCGCGGCGTGCTGCGCATCGTCAACTCCTTCTCCGAGATGGGGGTGGATGTGGTGGACGATGCGGGCGGGCTCTATCACGTCTCGGGCCACGCTAACCGCCCGGATCTCGAGCAGGTGCATACGCTGCTCTGGCCCGAGATGCTGGTGCCGATGCATGGCGAGCACCGCCATCTGCGCGAACATGCGCGGATCGCGGCGGCCAAGGGCATTACGGCGGATGTCATCACCAACGGGATGATGGTGGATCTGACGCGCGGGCTGCAGGTGGCGGAATATATCGACACCGGCCGCAGCTATCTCGACGGTTCGGTGCTGATCGGGGCGCGCGACGGGGTGGTCCGCGACCGGATCCGCATGGCGTTGAACGGCCATGTGCTGACGACGGTGATCCTCGATGAGCAGGACGCGCCGCTGGGCGACGCCTGGGTGGAGCTGATGGGCCTGCCCGAGCGCGGCCGCACCGGCCGGGCGCTGTCTGAGACGCTGGAAGAGGAGCTGTCCGACTATCTCGGCCGGGCGGGGGCCAAGGTGCTGCGCGACGACGACAAGCTCGACGAGGCGATCCGTCGGATGGTGCGTCAGGTCGCGATGGAAGAGATCGGAAAGAAGCCGGAAGTGACGGTGGTCGTCAGCCGGTTGATGGAAGGCTGAGGCCTCCCTTTCCTGTCCCATCGATAAAGGGCCGGCGGAAGCCGGCCCTTTTCGTTGAAGCTATGGGCCCGCGCGCGGGGGCTGTTGGGACGAGGCCCTGCGGGATTTCCGCTTCGGCCAGACGAAGGGCGGCCGGGTTTCACCTCTGTCTCCGCAAACGAGCCTCACCCCGGCAGAGAGGTCAGTCGACCAGCGTTCCCGCCGCGCCGCCGACCAGTGCGCCGGGCGGGCCCGCGACAACCGCGCCCCCGAGGGCGCCGGTCGCTGCGCGCTCGGTGTCGTTGGAGCCGCAGGCGGCAAGGAGGAGAAGGCCCGCGAGGGGCAGGACGGCAGTGAGGCGGATCATGGCAGCACCTTTCCAAGTGGAGGATGCTGACCAACGCACAGCGCGCCGAATCGTTTCACGCTGGGGATGAGCCGCCTCGCAGAGGGACGGGCGCCTGCAAGGCGCCGGACCGTTGATCGGTGCAGATCGGGAGATTCCGGCCAGCAAAGCCGTCGAGTCCCGTCCCGGACGAGACGGTGCGCCCCGCCGAGGGACGCGTGCGCGGGTCTGTACGGCAGCGGGCTATCCCCAAGTGCGGATCGGGAGATCCCGGCCCGCAAGGCAGTCGAGGCGTTTCACGGAACAGATGACGGCCGTGCCGCTGAAGGCGCGCGGGGCGCCGCAGGGCGGTGGGCTGTCGCCCGGTGCAGACCGGAAGATCCCGGTTCCCGGGAATGAGAGCAGGTCTGCCTGACAAGGCCGGAAGATGAGGGCTCAAGGCCGGCACGCTGAGGCGCCGGCCAGTGCGGTCTCAGGCCTCGCCGTCGCCCGCCAGCATCTCTTCCGCGGCCTCGGGGACGGGCTCCTCTTCGTCGGAGGCCGTCAGGCTCGGGATGCGGAAGCTGCGGAGCAGGAAGTCCGGCACATGGTCGCCCATGCCCACCACGCGTTCCTCGCGGCGGTCGCGGTCACGCTCGCGCCGGTTGTTGCCGCCCTCGCGGCGCTCGTCGCGCCGCTCTTCGCGGCGGGGCGGGCGCTCCTCGCGCACTTCCCGCACTTCGGGAACGGCCGCGGCCGGGGCTTCCACGGCCTCGACCCGGGGCTCCTCGCGCCGGTCGCGGTCGCGGCCGCGACGGCCGCGCGCAGGGCGTTCGGACCGCTCGCCGCGTGCGTTGTCACGCTCGGGCCGGTCGGGGCGATCCTCGAGGCTGAAGCCCTCGGGCAGCTCGCCGCGCGGGATCGCCTGTTTCACGAGGCTCTCGATGGCGGTCACATGCTTCTCGTCCGACGGCACGGCGATCGTGTAGGCCTTGCCCTTCCGGCCCGCGCGGCCGGTCCGGCCGATGCGGTGGACGTAATCCTCGGGGTGGGTCGGCACGTCGAAGTTGAACACATGGCTCACCGCCGGAATGTCGAGCCCGCGCGCGGCCACGTCGGAGGCTACGAGCAGGTGCAACGACCCGTCGCGGAACCCGTCGAGCGTCTTCATGCGCTGCGACTGTTCGAGATCGCCATGGATGGGCGACGCGTTGAAGCCGTGCTGCTTCAGCGACTTGGCCACCACGTCCACGTCCATCTTCCGGTTGCAGAAGATGATCGCGTTGGTGCAGGCCTCGCCTTCGGCCCGGATCAGCGCCCGCAGGACGGCGCGCTTGTCGGCGAAGCTACGCTCCTTCCGCGTCGGTGTGACCTGGATGAGCTTCTGCTCGATCGTCTCGGAGGTCGTGGCCTGCCGCGCCACCTCGATCTTCACCGCGCCGGTGAGGAAGGTGTTGGTGATCCGCTCGATCTCGGGCGCCATGGTGGCCGAGTAGAACAGCGTCTGGCGCGTGAAGGGCGTCAGCGAGAAGATGCGCTCGATATCCGGGATGAAGCCCATGTCGAGCATCCGGTCGGCCTCGTCCACCACCATGATCTGCACGCCGGTGAGCAGAAGCTTGCCGCGCTCGAAATGGTCGAGGAGGCGTCCCGGGGTGGCGATCAGCACGTCCACGCCGCGGTCGATCAGCTTGTCCTGCTCGGTGAAGGAGACGCCGCCGATCAGCAGCGCCTTCGAGAGCTTGGAGTGCTTGGCATAGATGTCGAAATTCTCGGCCACCTGGGCTGCAAGCTCGCGCGTCGGGCAGAGCACGAGGCTGCGCGGCATCCGGGCGCGCGCGCGGCCCTTGCCGAGGATGGTGATCATGGGCAGCGTGAAGCTGGCGGTCTTGCCGGTGCCGGTCTGGGCGATGCCCAGCACATCCTTGCCTTCCAGCGCATGCGGGATGGCCTGCGCCTGGATCGGGGTGGGCGTTTCGTAGCCGGCTTCCTGCACGGCCTTCAGCACGCGGGGATCCAGCGCGAGGTCGGAGAACTTGGTCATTAGCATCCTGTCAATGCGGTATCGGACCGCATGGTACTCAAGGGGACGCTGATGGTCCGGGCGTCCCGGCGTCTTTCGGCCCTCATGGCCTCGGGCGGCCTTAGCCCAAATTACCCCGAGGGTCAAGGTTCGGGCTGCGTTTGCGCCCTTTTCGCGGTCCCTGTCTCATCAGGGCCGCGGTTTCGGGCTGGAAGAGGCAGCCGCGGGCGAGGCGCCGCGCGGCGCCCCGGTTCAGACCATCATCTCCTTGGTGGCCGTCAGCCGCACCTCCGGGTGATCCCGGCTCACGCGGTCGATGTCCCACTGCAGGCGGGTGAGATAGACGAGGTCGCCGTCGCTGTCATGGGCGATATGGCCCTTGTTGACGTTGACGAAGGCCTCGACAGCCGCCTTCGGCCCCATCACCCAGCGCGCCGAGGTGAATTGCGAGCCCTCGAACCGCACGGGCAGCGAATATTCCAGCTCGATCCGGCTGGCCAGCACGTCGAACTGCAGCGCACCCACCACGCCCACGATGAAGCCCGAGCCGATCATCGGCTTGAAGACCTTAGCCGCACCTTCCTCGGCGAACTGCATCAGTGCCTTTTCCAGATGCTTGGCCTTCATCGGATCGCCCGCCCGCACGCCCTGCAGAAGCTCGGGCGCGAAGGAGGGGATGCCGGTGAAGCGCAGCGCCTCGCCCTCGGTCAGCGCATCGCCGATGCGAAGCTGGCCGTGGTTCGGAATGCCGATGATGTCGCCCGCCCAGGCCTCCTCGGCAAGCTCGCGGTCGGCGGCGAGGAAGAGCACGGGGTTCGTCACCGCCATCGGCTTCTTCGAGCGAACGTGGAGGAGCTTCATCCCGCGCTCGAAATGGCCGGAGGCGAGGCGTACGAAGGCCACCCGGTCGCGGTGCTTGGGATCCATGTTGGCCTGCACCTTGAATACGAAGCCCGTCACCGGCGTCTCCTCGGGCGCGATGCCGCGCTCGGCCGCCTTCTGGATCTGCGGCTCGGGGCCGAATTCGCCCATGCCGCTCATCAGCTCCTTCACGCCGAAGGAATTGATCGCCGAGCCGAACCAGATCGGGGTGAGGTGGCCTTCGAGGAAGCTCTGCCGGTCGAAGGCGGGCAAGAGCGCGCGCGCCATCTCGAGCTCTTCGCGGAGCTTCTCGAGCTGTTCGGCCGGAACATGCTGGGCGAGCATCGGGTCGTCGAGCCCCTCGATCTTGATCGACTCCGCCACCCGGTTCCGGTCGGCCCGGTCCATGAGCTCCAGCCGGTCGTGCAGGATGTCGTAGCAGCCGAGGAAGTCGCGCCCCATGCCGATGGGCCAGGAGGCGGGCGCCACATCGATGGCGAGGTTCGACTGGATCTCGTCGATGATCTCGAACGTGTCGCGGCTTTCCCGGTCCATCTTGTTGCAGAAGGTCAGGATCGGCAGGTCCCGCAGGCGGCAGACCTCGAAGAGCTTGCGGGTCTGGCTTTCCACGCCCTTGGCGCCGTCGATCACCATGATGGCCGCATCGACCGCCGTCAGCGTGCGGTAGGTGTCTTCCGAGAAGTCCGAGTGGCCGGGCGTGTCGACGAGGTTGAAGCGCCACTGGCTGAAATCGAAGCTCATGGCCGAGGCCGAGACCGAGATCCCGCGCTCCTTCTCCAGCGCCATGAAGTCCGAGCGCGTGCGCCGCGCCTCGCCCTTGGCCCGGACCTGACCCGCCATCTGGATCGCGCCGCCGAAGAGGAGGAACTTCTCGGTCAGAGTCGTCTTGCCGGCGTCCGGATGCGAGATGATCGCGAAGGTCCGGCGGCGGGCGATTTCGGGAGGCAGGGCGGGGCGGTTCGACTGGTCCAGCATGGGCGCGATATAGCCGCTGGCCCGCGGCTTGGAAAGCGCGTCCTGAGCGCCCGCTGTCGCAGCGGGCCGGCGGCACCCCGCACCTGCGCCCGTTCCGGGTTTCGATCACGGAGCAGGGCTGCTAAGTCGAGCGGGAAACGATGTATGGGAGAGATGACAATGGATCTGGGTATTCGCGGTCGCCGGGCACTGGTCTGCGCCTCGTCGAAGGGGCTGGGCCTTGGCTGTGCGGCGGCTCTGGCCGAGGCCGGTGTCGATCTGATGATGAACGCGCGCGGCGCCGAGGCGCTCGAGGCGGCGGCCGAGGATCTGCGGCAGCGGTTCGGCGCGAACGTGACCACGGTGGCGGCAGACATCGTCTCGGAAGAGGGGCGGGCGCGGGTGCTCGAGGCCGCGGGCGCGGTCGACATCCTCGTGACCAACGCGGGCGGCCCCCCGCCCGGCCTCTGGTCGGACTGGACGCGCGACGATTTCATCCGGGCGCTCGATGCCAACATGCTGACGCCCATCGCGCTGATGACCGCGCTGCTGCCGGCCATGATCGAAAGCGGCTGGGGCCGCGTCGTCAACATCACCTCGCAGTCGGTGCGCGCCCCGATCCCGGCGCTCGGCCTGTCGAACTCGGCGCGCACGGGGCTGACGGGCTATGTGGCGGGCACCTCGCGGCAGGTGGCGCAGCACGGTGTCTGCATCAACAACCTGCTGCCGGGCATCCATGACACCGACCGGGCCGAGGCGCTCGACCGCAATGCGATGAAGGCGCAGGGCATCACGCGCGAAGAGGCCCGCGCGCAGCGGGCGGCCAGCATCCCCACCCGCCACTACGGCCGGGCCGAGGATTTCGGCGCCGCCTGCGCCTTCCTCTGCTCCGAGCATGCGCGCTTCATCGTGGGCCAGAACCTGCTGGTCGACGGCGGCGGCACCAACCTCACGGTCTGAGACAGCCGCGGCCCGGAGGCTTGATCCGGGCCGCGAATGCCGCCAGAACCTGCCCCGAGCGAACCAAGCGGATCAAGCGTGCCCCAATCCCCTGCCAATCCTCCACGCCTGAAGGTCGAGCATCTGACGCGCGCCTTCGGGGGCACACCTGTCGTCGATGACGTGTCGCTCGATGTGGCGGCGGGGCAGGTGGCCTGCCTCCTCGGCCCCTCGGGCTGCGGCAAATCCACGACGCTGCGCATGATCGCGGGGGTGGAGCGCCCCGACCGGGGGCGCATCGCCTTCGACGGCCAGCCGGTCTCGGACGAACGCCTGTTCCAGCCGCCCGAGGCGCGGTCGGTGGGGCTCATGTTCCAGGATTTCGCGCTGTTTCCGCATCTGACCGTCGCGCAGAACGTGGCCTTCGGGCTGCGGAGCGGGCGCGACGAGCGCGACCGCCGGGTGGCCGAACTGCTCGAGCGGGTCAATCTGGTGGGCTACGGGACGAAACATCCCCACCAGCTGTCGGGCGGCGAGCAGCAGCGGGTGGCGCTGGCGCGGGCGCTCGCGCCGCGGCCGCGGGTCATGCTGATGGACGAGCCCTTCTCGGGGCTGGACAACCGGCTCCGCGACGGGATCCGCGACACGACGCTCGAGATCCTGAAGGAGGAAGGGGCGGCGGTGCTCCTTGTCACGCACGAGCCCGACGAGGCGCTGCGGATGGCCGACGAGATCCTTCTCATGCGCGCCGGGCGGATCGTGCAGCGTGGCTCGCCCTACAACATCTACAATGCGCCGGCCGACCGTGCAGCGGCCGCCTTCTTCTCGGATATCAACGTGATCCGCGGCACCTCGCGGGGGGCGCTGACCCGGACGCCCTTCGGCGAATTCCTTACCCCCGGTCATGCCGACGGGGCCGAGGTCGAGATCGTGATCCGTCCGCAGCATCTGAAGATCGACTTCGACCGCAACGGACGCGGGCCGAACCCCACGCCCGCCGAGGGCACGCCCGCCCGCGGGCGGGTGGTGCGCGCGCGGTTTCTCGGCCGCGAGAGCCTCGTCGAATTCGTCATGGACAGCGACGGATCGCGGCTGACGGCCTCGGTGCCGAACGTCTTCCTGCCGAAACCCGGCACCGCCCTCTGGCTGATGATCCGCCGCGACCGCTGCTTCGTCTTTCCCGCCCGCCGCTGAACGCGTGCCCTGGGGCGGGCTGCGCACCCCGCGAAAGCTCGTTGCAGCGAAAGCCCCGGGACAAAAAACGCGGAGGCGGCGCGAAAGGGTCTTTGATCCGGGGGCGCGAACCAATAACTAGGGGCAGTGACGAAGAGAGGCCGCATGTCGGCCGCAGGAGACGCGAGATGCTCAACAATATCGGTTTGCCCGGCCTGCTGCTCATTGCGGTGGTGGTGCTCGTGCTGTTCGGGCGCGGCAAGGTCAGCTCGCTCATGGGCGAAGTTGGCAAGGGGATCAATGCCTTCAAGAAGGGCATCAAGGAAGAGACGGCCGAGATCGAAAACCGCCCCGAGACGACGCGCGACGTGACGCCCGCCTCCGAGCGCGACAAAGTCTGACAGGCCCCCGATGTTCGACATCGGCTGGAGCGAGCTGCTCGTCATCGGCGTGGTGGCGCTGGTCGTGGTGGGTCCCAAGGACCTGCCCGAGATGTTCCGCACCCTCGGACGTGTGACAGCCAAGGCCCGCAACATGGCGCGCGAGTTCCAGCGCGCGATGGAGGCGGCGGCGGACGAGACCGGCGTCAAGGATGTGGTGAAGGACGTCAAGAACGTGACCTCGCCGCGCAGCATGGGTCTCGACGCGATGAAGCAGGCGGCGGACCGGTTCGAGAAATGGGACCCGATGAAGCCGCAGCAGGGCGCGCCGAAGCCGGCTGCTCCGGCGAGCAGCATTCCGGCCGCGAAGGCCCAGCAGGGCGCAGGCGCCGCTGCCGTCACCGCGCCGCCCGCATCCGAGCCGGCTGCCCCGGTGCCGCAGGCTCCTGCGGCGGCGGCCCCCGAGGCCGCGTCCCCCGCGCCGGCCGAGCCCAAGAGTAACGCATGAGCCTCGACAGCCGAGACGACATCGACAGTTCCAGTGCTCCGCTGATCGAGCATCTGGCAGAGTTGCGGAACCGGATCCTGATCTCGCTCGCGGCCTTTCTGGTCGCTATGCTGGCGTCGTTCACGGTCTGGAACCCGATCTTCAACTTCCTCACCCACCCGATCTGCGACGCGCTGAACGCGCGGGGGCAGGACTGCTCGCTGATCCTCATCAAGCTGCAGGAAGGCTTCTTCGTGGCCATCCGCATCTCGGTGATGGGGGGCATCATCCTCTCCTTCCCGATCATCGCATGGCAGATGTGGCGTTTCGTGGCGCCGGGGCTCTACCGCAACGAAAAGGCGGCCTTCCTGCCGTTCATCGTCGCCTCGCCGCTCATGTTCCTGCTGGGCGGCATCTTCGCCTTCTACATCGTGCTGCCCATCGCCTTCGACTTCTTCCTGGGCTTCCAGCAGTTCATGACCGAGCAGCCGGGCGCTGTGCGCGAAGACGGCACGATGCCGCTCGCAGGCGTGGTGTTCCAGGGGTCGATGGAGCAGTATCTGGCGCTGACCACGACCTTCATCCTGGCCTTCGGTCTCTGCTTCCAGCTTCCGGTCCTGCTCACGCTGATGGGCAAGGCGGGGCTCGTGACGGCGCGGGGCCTCTCCTCGATGCGCAAATATGCCATCGTGCTGATTCTGATCGTGGCGGCCTTCGCGACGCCGCCCGACATGATGTCCCAGATGATCCTCTTCGGCGCGGTCTATCCGCTCTACGAGATCTCGATCCTGCTCATCCGCCGGATCGAGCGGAAGCGCGAGGCCGAGCTGCGGGCGCAGGGGCTGTGGTTCGAGGACGAGAACGAGGAAGAGGACGGCAAGGCATGAGCGACGACGCCCTGTCGCGCATCGCGGCGGCGCTCGAACGGATGAGCCCGCCGCCGATGCCCGCCCCGGACTTCTCGGCGGTGGATGCCTTCGCGTGGCACACGTCGCCCGACCGGCTGGAGCCGGTGCCGCGGGTGGCGCGGGTGGATCTTTCGCTTCTGGTGGGGGTGAACCGGGCGCGCGACATCCTGCTCGACAATACCGAGCATTTCGCGCGCGGGCTGCCTGCGAACAATGCGCTCCTCTGGGGCTCGCGCGGGATGGGCAAGTCGAGCCTCGTCAAGGCGATCCATGCGGCGGTGGTGGCCAAGGGCCTGCCGCTCAAGATCGTCGAGTTGAGCCGCGAGGATCTGCCCTCGGTCCAGCGGCTCCTGAAGCATCTGCGCGGCGCGCCGTTCCGCTTCATCCTGTTCTGCGACGACCTGTCGTTCAGCCACGACGACCAGCATTACAAGTCGCTGAAGGCGGTTCTGGACGGCGGGATCGAGGGGCGGCCCGAGAATGTCATTCTCTATGCGACCTCGAACCGGCGGCATCTGATGCCGCGCGACATGATCGAGAACGAGCGCTCGACCGCGATCAGCCCCTCCGAGGCCGTCGAGGAGAAGGTCTCGCTCTCGGACCGGTTCGGGCTCTGGCTGGGCTTCCATCCCTGCTCGCAGGACGAGTATCTCGAGATGATCCGCGGCTATTGCGCGGCCCACGGGCTGAGCGTTGCCGAGGAGGAGCTGAGGGCCGAGGCCATCGAATGGCAGGCCACGCGCGGCGCCCGCTCTGGCCGGGTGGCGTGGCAGTTCTTCACCGACCTTGCGGCGCGGCACGGCGTGGCGCTCTGAGCCTCATACGGCGAACCTCGACATGAAAACTGCCGCAGCACTTCATGTGCTGCGGTAGTTTGCTTTTCTAACCCCTTGGGAGAGATCGGATTTCCTACTGAAGATAGGGCATCGGATCGACGCTCTCGAACCCCTTGCGGACCTCGAAATGGACGAAGGGCGGGTCGGCCGCGCGCACCACGGCGATGGGCTGTCCGCGCTTCACGCTGGCACCCTTGGTGACCTTGATGCCGTCGATATTGGCATAGACCGTCAGCAGGTTGTCGGGGTGCCGGATCACGAGGATCGGCACCTGATCGGTGTCCTGCGTGATGGCCGCCACCGTCCCGTCCGCGGCCGCCGCCACCGGCGTGCCCACGGCCGCCGAGATGTCGATGCCGTCGTTCTTCTTCTTCACATAGCCGCGGATGATCTTGCCCTGCACCGGGAATCCCAGCCGCGAGGCGGAGGCCTGCGTGCGCTGTGCGCCCATGTCGGGCGAGGCCGGCTGGCCTGCGGGTTTCGAGGCGGGCGTGGTCGACTCGGCGGGCAGCGGCTTGGCCGCCGAGGGCGGGGTGGGCGTCGGCGAGCCTGCCCCGGGCACCGTGACCGCGGTCACATTGGCGGGCACCGTGGGCGGGGGCGCAGAGGCGGTCGGGATCATCAGATACTGGCCCTCGCGGATCGCGAGATCCGGCCCGAGCCCGTTCCAGTCCGCCAGCGCCTTGGGCGAGACATTGTAGCTGCGCGCGATCGAATAGGCGGTCTCTCCCCGCGACACACGGTGGCGGGCAGGCTCTGTCGCGGCAGACTGCACGGGGGCCGGAGCGGGAGCGGCGGCCACCGGCGCGGTGGCAGGGCCCGCCCGGTCGAGGGCGCTGGTGGCGATGGCGGTCACGTCGATGCCGCCGGGGCTCGCCGCGCCGGGCGCCGTCATGACGGGCGCCGGGGTCATGGCGGGAGCCGCCGCCACGCGCTGCGGCAGCACGACCACTTCTCCGGCGCGCAGAGGGTTCTGCGGCGAGAGGGCATTGTAGCTCGCGACCTGCGTGGCATCGAGCCCGAGGCGGCTCGAGAGCGAGGCGACCGTCTCGCCCTGCCGGGCAACGGCCACCTGATAGGTCGGATAGGAGATGATCCCGCGGTCGTCGGCGCGGGGGCGGGGGGCGCTGACCGCCCGCGCGGCCTCGGCCGTGCTGAGCCCGCCGGGGCGACCGCGCAGGTCCCAGTCTAGGTCCGAAGTGCTGCAGGCGGCGAGGATCGTCAGCGTCGCCGTCATGCAAAGGGCGCCTGCGCGCGTGGGACGGTGGAACATGCTCTGCCTCTCGTCTTGCGGTCCGGGTTGATCCCGGAGCTTGTCGATCGCCCGGGCGGGATCCCGGAGCCACTCCGGCGCTGCTCGGCGCCGGTGGACCGTCCGGGCACCCCCGGTGACGGGTCAGTCCGACCCGATGCCTTCGACCAGAGGCACGAAGCGCACCGGACGAAGTTCCTCGTAATCGTAACCCTGCTCGAGCCGGGTCACCTTGATCAGGTTCTGCACCGCATCGGTCTGGCCGACCGGGACGACCATGATACCGCCGATCTTCAATTGTGCCAACAGGGGGCCGGGCGGGTCCTCGGCCGCGGCAGTGACGAGGATCCGGTCGAACGGGGCCTGTTCCGGCAGGCCGAAACTGCCGTCCGCAATGAGCGCGGTGATGTTGGTCAGGGACAGGCGGTGGAAGACCTCGGTCGCCTCGCGCACGAGGCGGCGATGACGGTCGACGGTGTAGACGCGGCGGGCGAGCTGGCTCAGGACGGCGGCCTGATAGCCCGAGCCGGTTCCCACCTCGAGCACCTTGTCGCGCGGGTTCACCGCCAGCGCCTGGCTCATCAGCCCCACGACCGAGGGCTGGCTGATGGTCTGGCCGCAGGCGATGGGCAGCGGCATGTCCTCATAGGCACGGTCGGCGAAGATGCCGCGGACGAAGGCGCCGCGGTCGATCCGCTCCATGGCGGCGAGCACGCGGGCATCCGTGACGCCCCGCGAGCGGACGGCGAACAGGAACCGCATCTTGCGTTCGGCCGGATCCTCCCCGTCTGCCTCTGCCGTCATCCGATGAGCGCCTCCAGCTCGGCCAGCCGGTCATGCGCAGTCAGATCCGCGCGCAGCGGCGTGATCGAGACGAACCCTTCGAGGTTCACGGCCGCATCGGTGCCGGGCAGCGTCGGGCTCTGCTGGGCGCCGCCCCGGATCCAGAGGAAGCGGCGACCCGAGGGCGACATGTGCGGCTCGACCCCGAAGGAGGTGTCGCGCCGGAAGCCCTGCGCCGCCACGCGGTGGCCGCGCAGGTTCGCAGCCGGCACGGGCGGGAAGTTCACGTTGTAGAACAGCCGGTAGTCCTCGCCGTCCCAGAGCCCGCGCTCGAGCAGGAGGCGTACGATGCGCGCGCCATGGGTGCGGGCGCATTCGAACGGATCGGCCAGCCCCTCCGTTTCGGGGCCGAGGAACTGGGACAGGGCGATGGCGGGCAGGCCCTGCAGCGCCGCCTCGAGCGCGCCGCCCACCGTGCCGGAATAGAGCACGTTCTCGGCGGAGTTGTTGCCCCGGTTCACGCCCGAGAGCACGAGGTCGGGGCGGGCGCCCTGCAGCACGTCGTAGAGCGCGGCGAGCACGCAGTCGGCGGGGCTGCCCTCCGCTGCGTAGCGGCGCGGACCGAGCTTGGCGATCATCATCGGATGCGTGTAGCTGATCGCGTGCGAGACGCCGGACTGCTCGAAGGCGGGAGCGACGGTCCAGACCTCGCCCTCGGGGCCGGCCAGTTCGAGGGCGATCTGCTCGAGCACCTCGAGGCCGGGAGCGTTGATGCCGTCGTCGTTCGTGATCAGGATGCGCATGGGCCTCTCTCGTTTTCGATCATCTGCTTAGACGAGCGGGCGCCGGGGGTAAAGCACGCAGGTCCGGCACACGGCCCGAGGCGCCTGCATGTGGTCTGCGCGTGAGCTTTCGAACCGGAGGGCGGGTCTCTGCGGGGAACCATCCCGGACCCCGCGTGTTGCGGGGGCTCGGACGGGGCCACGCGGCCCTCGGTCAAGCCGCCCAACCGTTCATCGTAGGAGGTCCATGCCCGTGCTGCGCCGCCGCAGAAGACCGATGCAGGTGCAGCGGCGAGGCCCCGCCTGCGGCGGGAAACGGACCTTGATCTTCCCGGAGGTTCGCCGGTGGTTGGGGCAGGGGCGTCCGGTTCTTCACCTTGCGCGCACCGTGCGGGGCGTTCGTTCTACCTGGGGATGTTGCAATTACGTCCTTGAGTTGCAGAGGATTCCAGGATCACCGCAGGGCGGGAACTATCAATCGCAGCCTTGAAAAATGCCTAGAATCGGCGAGGATCATAAGGGCTGAAGCCTCGCCAGAGAATCACCCTCACCCGTCGGTGGAGCCCAGTGTCCTTTATGATTACGACGAGGCAATTTCGCGGGTGCAGCAAGAATCCGCACAACCGCGATGAATAAACCGCCCTGAAAATGGGCATGTCTTGACACTTTGGCGAAAGCGTTAGAAATTCTTGTTCTCATTTGGACAATAATCAACCCGGAAGTCTTGGCACGACATGGCTCAGTAATTTCTGGATTAAAGTCGGTCCGTGCCTGAGTGGCGACACTCAAAAGCAACAGGTGTTTCATGGAATTCAATCCACAATCGTCTCTGACTCCGGACAACGTCAGTCCGGATCACCTCTACCTGTCCTCGCTGCCACAGGTCGCCCAGGCGGCCTCTGCCCCCGTGGGCGGGGTGCTGAAGCGGCTCATCGACGTGGCCATCGCGGTGACGGCGCTGATCGCGCTCGCGCCGCTCATGATCGGCGTGGCGCTGATCATCTGGTTCGGCAGCAACGGCCCGATCCTCTACGGCCACCAGCGCGTGGGGTTCGGCGGGCGGACCTTCCGCTGCTGGAAGTTCCGCTCGATGGTGGTGGACGGCGACGTGGTGCTCGAACGCCACCTGCGCGCCAACCCCGAGGCGCAGCGGGAATGGGAGCGTGACCGCAAGCTTCGCAAGGACCCGCGGGTGACCCCCATCGGCGCCGTGATCCGGATGCTGTCGATCGACGAACTGCCGCAGCTGTTCAACATCCTCGCGGGCGAAATGAGCGTCGTGGGCCCCCGTCCGGTGGTCGCCGCCGAGCTGCGCCGCTACCGCGGGTCGGCCGGTCACTATCTGCGCACCCGCCCGGGCCTCACCGGCATGTGGCAGGTGAGCGGCCGCAGCGACCTCAGCTACCGGCAGCGCGTCCTGCTCGACCGCTACTATGTGATGCGCTGGACGGTGGTTTCCGACCTCGCGATCATCCTGCGTACGGTCCCGGCGGTGCTTCGCTCGCGCGGCTCCTGCTGACCTCCCACTCCTTTTGGCAGCGGCCGCGGCGGAAGCTCCCGCCGCGCCTTCATGTTCAGAAAGGTATCCGAATGGCTGCCCTGCGCCGTCACCTCCTTCCCCTGTTCGTCGTGGCGCTCCTGCCCGGCGTTGCTCTGGCCGACAGCTACACGATCAGCGAGAGCGACCTGCTTCGCCTGCGGGTGCTGGAATGGCAGCCCGTCGACGGCACCATGCGCGAGTGGGAGGCGATGACGGGGGAATATCGCGTCAATGCCGACGGCACGATCTCCGTCCCGTTTCTCGGCCCGGTCGAGGCCGCAGGCCACACGCCCGCCCAGCTCGGCACGCTGATCGCCGACGGGCTGATGGAGCGCCTGGCGCTGCCGGACATGCCCGACGCGACCATCGAGATCGCCGAATACCGCCCCATCATCGTCGCGGGCCATGTGCGCGAGCCGGGCGAGGTCGTCTTCCGCCCGGGTCTGACCGCACGGCAGGCCATCGCCATGGCGGGCGGCCCCAGCGACGAGATCCGCAGCACGCCCGCCCTCGTGCGCGACCTGATCTCCGAGGAGGGGGCGCTGCGCATCCTGCTCGACAGCCGCGAGGGCATGATGGCCCGGCGCGCCCGGCTTCTGGCCGAGCGGGACAACCAGACCGAGCTCGGCCCGGTGCCCGAACTCGACACGGCGCGGGGCCGCGCGCTCCTGGCCGAAGAGAAGTCCTTCATGGATCTCCGCCGCGATCAGGTGGACCGGAACCTCGCGGCCATCGACGCCCAGAGCGAGCTTCTGAAGGCCGAGATCGAGGCGCTGCAGGCGAAGACCGGCCAGCTCGAGACCCAGCGCACGCTGGCCGAGAAAGAGACCGCCAACGCCAAGAACCTCTCGGAGCGGGGCCTCGTCGCCAGCGGTCGCCTGTTCGAGACCCAGCGCACCCTGTCGACGGTCGAGAGCCAGCTGCTCGACACCTCCACCGCCATCCTGCGCGCGCGTCAGGGCATCACCACCGCCGAGCGCGACCGGATCGCGCTGATCGACGGACGGTCGTCCGAGATCGCCGCGCAGCTGCAGGAGGTCGAGGCGCAGATCCTCGAGATGGACCGCAAGATCGACACGCAGCGCAGCCTGTCGGTGTCGCTCCTGAGCCAGGCGGGCGGGAAGGATGTGGCGGCCGATCCCTCGACCATTGCCGCCATGAGCGATGTCGTGGTGATGCGCTTTGCGGGCAACGAGATGCGCCAGATCCCCGACGCGATGGACGTCCGGCTCGAACCGGGCGACATGGTGCAGATGACCCTGCGGGCGCCGTCTACGAACTAGGGGCGCCCCCGCTGCGGGACATGGAACGCTGACTTGAGGAGGGCGCCGGCCGCGGCCCCTCCTTTTTTATGGGCGGTGGGCCGGGACCGCTCTCCACCCGGATCCCGACCGGAGGGGCGCAGTGCTCCGGCCGTGTGGCACCGGGCCAGCCGGCTCGAAGACGGGCGGGTCGACCTCAGGCGGCTGCGGTGGGAGGACCGTCCGAGGGCAGGCGCACGTTGCGACGGACGGGGGCGCCGACGGGCAGGCGCGCCTCGCGCATCCGGCGCACGCCGTAGACCAGGGCTGCCACCAGCATGAGGGTCATGAGGTCGAACTGGGTGTAGCCCACCACCTCGGACATGCTGAGCACGGCGCTGCGCATCATCAGCGCGGTGAGGAAGATGGACTCGGCCCGGGGCTCGCGGAAGGCCCAGAGCACCGCGAGGCCGAGCGCGCCGAACAGCGCCGCCGCCTGCATCGCCACGCCGATGGCGCCGATCTCGACCGCGTTCGAGATGAAGGTGTTGTGGAAGTGGAAACCGCGCTTGCCTTCGATGCCGAACTCGCTCCACATCGCCTCGGCCCCGGGGTTCCCGGGCACCCAGTAGGCCTGGAAGCCCACGCCGGTGAAGGGATGCTGCACGATCTCGCGGAAGGCCAGCGCCCAGAGCTCGGTGCGGCCGGTGAGGGTCGCGTCCTTGCCCGTCGTCTCGAGGATCAGCGCCATCACCTCGTCCTGCAGCGCGACGAGCAGGATCGTCACCACGATCCCGAGCCCCAGCGTGAAGCCCGCCAGCAGCAGACGCTGGGTCACGGTGAGCCAGCGGCCGAGGAAGAAGGGCAGGGCGAAGGCCAGTGCCGCGCCGGTGGCCAGAAGCTGGCCCGCCGACTGGGCCTGGATCAGCAGGAAGGTTCCGAGCAGGAAGGCCCCCGTCGCCACCAGCCGCCAGCTGCGCGGCTGATTGCGGTCGAGCATGATGGCGAAGGCGCAGAGCATCAGCGTCGACATCGGCAGCGAGAAGGCGTTCTTCGAGCCGAAGATGCCGAGCCAGCCGTTCCCGTCCGACCGGACGCGCCCGAAGAGCACGCTCAGGACGGCCGCCAGCAGATGCGCGCTGAAGAGGATGCGCAGGAAGGTGAGCGGCGACAGCCGGTTGGCGATGGCCACCGCAATCGCGAAGGTCACGCAGAGCTGGATGCCGTAGCGCAGGCTCAGCGAGGCATATTGCGACCAGAGCACCGTGAAGAGGCACCAGCCCGCAAGCGCGAAGATCATCCAGTAGCGGCGGATCTCGAGAAGCGCGGTATGGGGCCGCCTTACGACGAGGAGGCAGCCCGAGGCGAGGAAGCCCGCCGCCGCGATCGAGCCCACCCACTGCACGAGCAGCAGGGACAGGATCGTGAGGAACGCCAGAACCGCCGTCGGACAGACGTCGATGAAGACCCCGGCGGAGCGGGGGGGGCGCGGTCGGACGGCGGTCATCGGGTCAGGCGTCTCCTCAATTCTCCAGCTGACATAGCACGGATTCGGGGAACTGGCACGCCTCTCCCGGCGCGGTCCAGGCTACCCAATCGACCTCGAGCGCGACCGGTTTCTGCGGCGCGCGGAAGGCCCCCATCCATTCGGTCAGGACATCGGTGCTCCAGTGGCTGAAGAAGATCTTCTGCGCGGTCACGGGCAGGGTCTCGGTCGCCTCGTGGACGAGCTTGCCATCGACGAACCAGCGGATGCGCTCGGGCTCCCAGATGAAGGAGAACGTATGCCAGTCCTCGTCGGTCGGCGGGTCGAGCGCGACCTTGGCCCCGTTCTTCGGCTCGCCCGAGACATAGGTGTTCACATCGACCGAAGAGGTGTTGCGGGTCAGGATCTCGAAATCGATCTCGTCATGGGGCTCGCCATGGACGGGGCCGATGTAGCTGAAGAAGGCCGCATTCAGCCCCGAAGCCCGGTGATCGGTGCGCACGCGGGCTTCGAACGTGCCATGCAGGTAGCGCTCCTGCGTCTGGATCTCCGAACAGCGGTTCTTGCCCTGGCCCGAGGGGTCGGTGAAATACATTAGCTTCAGGATGCCGTCATCGGCGCGCACCGCCTTCTGCGACCAGTCGCAGTTCTGGTGCGGGCCGTTGGTCCAGCCGTCCGAGATGAACCAGCGCTTGCCGTTGATGCGGTCGAAATCCTCGCGGAAGGAGGCGGGCCCGTCCTGCGCCGCAGCGGGCAGGGCGAGGAGAAGGGGCAGGCTCGCCGCAAGGCAGCGGCGCAGAAGGGTCTGACGGGGACTCATCGGGGGCTCCGTTTCTGTTCGGTCCAGAGGTTAGGCGGCGCGGGCCTCCGTGGCGACCTCTCCGCGATCACATTGGCAACAGCTTGCCGCGGTGCCGCATAAGTTGGCAGACTGGCCCGCACGGCCGCGCCTTGGCGCCGCGCCGGCTTACGCCCTTCGCACAGGGCGGTTACACAGGAACGATTCGGGCTGGGGCGGAGGACTTATGCGGATTTCGGTGCTGATGGCGAACTACCGCGGTGCGGCCTACCTGCCCGAAGCGGTCGAATCGGTCCTGCGCCAGAGCCACACGGACCTCGAGCTCATCGTGGTGGACGATGCCTCGGGCGACGAGAGCGTGGCACTGCTCCAAGAGATCGCGGCCACGGACGACCGCGTCCGGGTGATCGCGATGGCGCAGAACGGCGGCCCGTCGGCGGCGCGCAACCGCGCCCTCGAAGCGGCCAGCGGCGACTGGCTCGCGGTGATGGATTCCGACGATGTGCTCCACCCCGACCGTCTGGCGCGGCTTCTCGCGGCGGCCGAGGCGCTCGAGGTCGATGCGGTGGCCGATGACATGCTGTTCTTCGGCGAGACGCCGGATGCGAGCGGCCGCACGCTGCTCGAGAGCCTGCATCTGGTCGAGCCGATGGCGGTGGATGCGGCGACCTTCGTCGCGGCGAACGGCGGGTCGGACGATCTTCCGCCCATGGGCTACCTGAAGCCTCTGGTGCGCCGCGAGGCCTGGGGCGCCCTGCGCTACGACGAGACGCTGCGGGTGGGCGAGGATTACGACCTCTATCTCCGGCTTCTCCTGTCGGGCGCGCGGCTCGCGCTGCTGCCCGAGGCGCTCTATCTCTACCGTCGCCACTCCGCCTCGATCTCGCACCGGCTGTCGGTGGGCACGCTGGAGCCGCTTCTCGCGGCACACGACCGGTCGGCGGCGGGCGAGACCGATGCGGCGCTTCTCGCCATGATGCAGCGCAGGCGCGCGGGGCTGGTGCGGCTGCTTGCCTTCGAGCATCTGGTGGCCGCGATCAAGGCCCGGCGGCCGGTGGCGGCCCTCGCGGCCCTCCTGCGCCGGCCGGTTCTGACGCTCGAGCTGGTGCGGAGCCTGCGCGAGCGGCTGGGGCGGCGGGCGGCCGAGGCGGTCGAGCCGCATCCCTTGTCGATCGTGCTCTCGGCCGATCCGCGGCCCGTGGGCGAGGGGCAGCGGCTGGTGGCGGTGCCGCCGCTGCTGCCGCCCGAGCATCCCCATCCCTGGCCACCGGCACAGCAGGCGGCGCTTCTTTCCGATCTCGCGGCGCGCCACGAGCTCGACATCTGCGCCGAGGGCGAGGAGGGTCTGTTCTGGCTCTGGCTGGTGCCACGCTGGACCCGCGCCGAGGTGGTGCTGCCCGAGGGCAGCTGGGCAGAGCTGCCCCCCGGAGCCGAGCTCGCCGCCTGGACGCTCGAGGAGGAGGAAGAGGAGACCGCGAAGGACGAGCCCATCGGCGGCGAGTTCGACACGGCCTTCGATCCGGACCTCGAAGAGGACGTGGCCGCGGAGGAGCTCGGAGACCCGGCGGCGCCGGACGGAGAGCCATCGCGGCGGACCGTCTGGCGCGACCCGTCCGACGAGGACGAGGCCGAGGAGCGGGCCGGCCGGTCGCGCTGACCGGCCCGCGGCTCGTCAGACCGGCAGCAGGAACCGCTCGGCCCGGGGCGGGGCAGGTGGGCGCAGGGCGGCGATCTTGTCCCGCGCGACCCCCTTCGCGATGGGAAGGAAGCGCGCGGGCGGGGCGAGCGCAAAGCCGAGGGCCGCGCCGAGGCCTGCCTCGGCCTTCCGGTCGAGGAACTGGCGCAGCAGGAGCTTGGCCTGCACCTGCCGCAGATGGCGGCGCATCGCCTCCTGCGTGGCGGGCGAAGCGGGCATCTCCAGATGCGCCCGGCAGCAGGCCTCCAGCGCCGCCAGATCCGCCGTCCGATGCCGCCCCGAGAGCGACGCGCCGCGCTGGACCGCGGCATAGCCTACGGCCCGCGTCAGGCCGAAGCGCGCGCCCAGCAGAAGCATCCGCATGTAGAGGTCGAAATCTTCGCCGAGCCACATGCGCTCGTCATAGCGGAGCCCGTGGCGGGTGAGGAAGGCGCGCGACATCACGGGCTTCAGAAAGCCCAGTTCGCCGCGGTGCACCCCCTGCGCCAGATTGCCGAGCGCGAACCGTTCGGCGTCGAGCATCTCCACCTCGCGCGGGGCCGCCGGCAGGTTGGTGGGATCGAGCCGGGCCGCATGCTCGGGCGTCACGAAGACGATGTTGTCGGCCGCGAGATCGAGATCCGGGTCGAGCCGCGCGAAGCGGCCGGGCAGGAAGAAGTCGTCGGCGTCGAGTATCGCGATGCGCGGCGCCTGCGAGAGCGCCACAGCGCGGTTGCGCGCCGCCGACGGCCCGCCGTTCTGCGCCTGCCGCTCGACGATCAGCCGGCCGCTGCCATCGGAGGCCGCAAGCGCGGCCTCGGCGGTGGCATCGGAAGAGGCATCGTCGACCACGACCACCTCGGCCACCTCGGCTTCGGCGAGGGCAGAGGTCACGGCCTGCGCGATGGTGGCTTCGGCATTGTAGGCGGCGATGATGACGCAGATGTCGCTCATGCGGCTTTTCCTTCACGGCGGGCAATCAGGCCGGAGCGGATCAGCCCCTTCAGCCAGAGGCGGTGGGCTTCGGAGGATTTCGCCGCCAGAGTCTCGCGCGCGAAGCGCAGGGGATGGCGGCCCGAGAGCGCCCAGAGGATGCGGCTCCGGCGTGGCCAGTCGAGGTCCGGTTGCCAGGGCGCAACGAGCATCCGGCGCAGATCCGGCGCGGGCAGGGCGCCGAGCGGGTTCGACCCCTGCGCGTAAGGTCGGGGAGAGAGGCCCTCGAACAGGGTGTCGACCCCGTGGCTGGCGAGCGCGAGCGTTTCGCTCAGCCCTTGCGCGGCCGCGATGCCGGGCAGGGCGCGGGCCTCGTCGGGGCTGAGCCGGTCGAGGCTCGCCCGCAGATCGCAGAGATGGCCGGCGCAGGGCTCCTGCGCGACGAAGGCCTTCACCACGCCGATGGCCGCGACGAGGCAGCGGTCGGGCCCGGACACCATCGGCACCCTCTGCCCGGCGTAGGACATGTCCGTGGCGCGGGTAAGGAAGTCCGCCGTATGCCGCGGGCGCGGTGCGCCGGGTTGCTGGAGCCGGTGGTGGAGGTCCACCACAGGTCCGCCCTCGGGGCGGCGGAAATGCTGCTCGCCCAGATGCCGCGTCCACCAGTCGGCGAGCTCTGCCTCCTGTGCGACGTAGCCCGCCGCGCGCAGGGCCGCCGCAGCGGTGGCCAGATCGGCCTCTGCCACCAGCAGATCGACGTCACCCGTGGGCTTCCAGCAGGGGCCGCCATAGAGCGCGATCTGCTGGAGCGGCCCCTTGAACTGGACGTGGGCGATCCCCGCCTCCTGCATCAGCCGCGCCACTTCGAGGCTCGTGCGCAGGCTGTGGCCGTTCCGCGCGGCGGTCTGAAGCCGCATCGTCTCGAGCTGCGGCGCCATCGCCGACCAGTCGGCGGGAAGGTCGGCGGGGCGGGGCGCAAGGAAAAGTCCCACCTTGTTCAGCCGCCCCATCTCGAAGAGCACCCGGGGCGTGACGCCCTCGGGAAGCTCCGCGGGGTCGCCGAAGCTGCGGGCGAGCGCCCGGCGCAGGGCCTCGGTCTCCGTCCGGCACGCGTGTTCACGCACGAGGGCGAACTGTTCAGGCGCGAAGGTCATCCCGTCCCTTTCGTCCGGATCCTGCCCCCCATCTCGAATCACTCGCAGGAGGGAGAGGCGCTCCTACCTCAAAATGAGGTCGGAGTCGCCATTCGAGTGAGGATCTTCGCGTTAAGGTTGTTGAATCTGATGATTTTTCGGGCAGCATCTTTTTCGCGGAAAGATTATTGCTCATTTTGACCTCAACTGCCGATTGCATTATTCACGTCATCTGATAAATATTTTCGTTAGACTGTCAGAGTGCGCTGCGCTCGGACTCTCCCCGCGTTGACTTCATGCTCGTCCGGACACAGGCTTTGGATCGGTCCTATAGGCCGTAGATACCTTATCCTGAGGAAATTTGACGTGGCAAACAACATCCAAACCCTTGCGTACGAAGCTCCCGTGCTGCGCGTTCATGGCACGCTCGAAGCGATGACCCATGGTGCGACCGACGGCTGGGCCCTCGACGCCTCGTTCCCGGTGGACACTCCCAAGGGCGACCTGACCTTCTCCTGATTTCAGGACGAAGCTGACGACGGGTCGAGGCAGTCCATGACTGCCTCGACCTATGAAAGACATTTTACATCCAAGGAATAATGACCGTGAGCATCAGGGCGGCCGAAGGCTGCGTTCCCTGCGCGTTCGGCGATGGCATCGCCATCTTCGACACGAGCAGCAACTCCTATTTCAGCATGAACGCCGTGGGCGAGTTCGTGTGGTCGCAACTCGACCAGCCGATCACGCTCGAGGATCTGGTCGGGCGCGTGGCCGACCGTTACCGGATCGAACCGACGGTCTGCGAGGGCGACATCCGCAAGCTGGTGGATGATCTCGCGGCGCACCGGCTCGTGACCCTGTCCTGACGGAGGCTCCATGCGTCGACTGCGCCGCATCCTCTCGCTCCGGCCGGCCGAGGCATGGGCCTTGTGTCAGGCGCTGGTGACGGTGGCCGCGGTCCGCCTCGCCATTGCCCGGCGGCGGACGGACGAGGTGCGGGCCGCAACGGCGGCGCTCGGGGCCGAACGTCAGGCGCCCCAGTCCGACCTGCGGGTCGTGGCCTGGAGCGTGACGGCGGCGGCGCGGCTGATCCCCGGCGCCACCTGTCTCACGCAGGCGCTGGCCGGGCAGAGGATCCTCGCCCGCAAGGGCTATGCCTCGACGGTGCGGCTGTCCCTGCCGGCGGGACGCGACAGCGACTTCCGCCCCCATGCTTGGCTGCTGGCCGGCAATGTCATCGCGCTCGGCGGCACGGCGACGGATTATCGCCATCACCGCGCGCTTCTGGATTATGAAAGCTCGGGCCGGGCCGATCCGGTTTCCGAACCTGCGACGGGAGCCGGGCAATGAGCGCGCTTGCAGCCTTCGTCACGCTGGGCGGAGATCCGGGCGAGGCCCAGAGCCGCGTCCTGTCGATGCTGTCCGCCATGCCCACGCGCGGCACGGAGCTCCGGGTGCGCGCGCTGACCGCGGGCGTGGCGCTGGGGCACGGGCGGCCCGCGGGGCGCGGCGGCCTCGGGCCCTGGCGGTTGCGGCCGGGCGGCCCGGTCCTGACCGGCACCGTGCGGCTCGACAACGGTCCCGAGCTGCGCCGCGCGCTGGGGCTGGCCGAGGCCTCCGACGCCGAGACGGTGCTCGCGGTCTATGACCGCTGGGGGCTCGATCTGCCGCTCCATCTCGACGGCGACTTCGCGCTGGCCCTGTGGGATCCTGTGGCCGCGCGCCTCATCGGGCTGCGCGACCGGTTCGGCGTCCGCCCGTTCCTCTACCGCGCGACGCCGCAGGCGGTGGCGGTTGCCTCCGGCATCGAGGCGCTGGTGGCGGCCTTTCCCGCCTGCGAGCCCGCCCTCGACGAGGTCTGGATCGCGGAATATCTATCTGGCCAGCCCACCTGTGCCCGCCGGACCGTCTATCGCGGCATCTCCCGGCTCGAGCCCGCCCACATGCTGCTGGTCGAGAAGGGCCGGACCGAGGTCCGTCGCTACTGGCAGCTGGAGGTGGCGCCGCGGCGCCGCGCCGATCCGCCCGAAGCGCTGCTCGAACTGCTCGACCGCTCCGTGACGGCGCGGATGCAGGGCGGCCCGGTGGGCTCGATGCTGAGCGGAGGGCTCGATTCCGGCACGGTCTCGATGCTGGCTTCACGCCGGTCGGAGGGGCCGCTGCCGGTCATCTCGATGAAGTTCGACGATCATCCGGAGATCGACGAGAGCGAGTGGATCGCGAAGATCCATGCTGCCGGCCGGTTCCGTCCGGTCTGGATCGACGGTCGTGACGCCCATGGTGGCGATGTGGCCGAGCTGCTGGCCGAGCAGGGGGGGCCCTTCTTCGCGCCCAATCTGGCCACCTCGCGCTGGCTCTACCGGCGCGCGGCGGAGGCCGGCGTCGAGATTCTGCTCGACGGCCATGGCGGCGACGAGGTGATCTCCTTCGGCGTGGCCCGGCTGACCGAACTGGCCTCCGAGGCCCAATGGCGGACCCTCTGGCAGTCGACGGCCGCCGTGTCGGACCTGTTCGGCGGATCGCGGCGGGAGTTCTTCCTGAATTCGATGGCGCAGGGCGCGCAGTCCCGCTGGCTGCGCGCCATGGCGCGGCGGCTGAATGTGGGCGCAAAGCGCGATCCCCGGGCGTGGCGGCAGGCGCTCCATCCGGCGCTGGTGGCGCGGACGGGCCTCGTCCAGCGCGTGCAGGAGGCGGCCGGCGCGCGCAAGCGGGGGGCCACCGACGACATCCGCCAGCATGTGGCGACCCTGACCGCCCCGCGCTATCCGACCACGCTCGAAGTGCTCGACCGCGCAGCCACGCTCTGCGGGATCGAGCCGCGCTATCCGTTCCTCGAGCGGCGGCTGATCGAACATTGCGTGGCCCAGCCCGCCGCGGCGAAGTTCCACGATGGCATGACACGCGCCCTCCTGCGCGATGCGGTGCGGGGGCTTCTGCCCGACGAGGTGCGGCTGCGCACCAGCAAGACCAATTTCACCCCCAACGTCCGCGCGCGCATGCTGACGAGCTGGGGCGACAATCTCAACCGGATCGCCGGCTGCAATCCCGGCCGGATCGGCGACTATGTCGATCTGGCCGTCATCCGCGAGGGCATCCAGCGGCTGCGGGCGGGCGAGCCCGACCAGCCGGCCCTCCTCCAGACCATGCGGGCGGTCGTGCTCGACGAATGGCTGCGCGGCGGATCGTCCGCGCTGGCCCCCCGCCTCGACAGAAGGACCCCCGCATGAGTGCCCTCCAGTCGCTCCGCCCCGCACTGCGCACCGCCTACGGCTTGGCCGTTCGGTCGGACATCGACCTGCCCGAACTCGAGCCCCTGCCGGGCGACGGGGCTGCGGATCTGACCGTGCGCCGCGGCGCGCTTCCGGAGTTGCCGGGCGAGGGAGGCTTCCGCACGCGCTTCGCGCCCGAGCGGGCCGAGCTCTGGTGGCAGACGGTCGGCACCTTCCGTGTCGAGCCGGGCCTCGTGACGGCAAGCCCCCATGCCGGCGTCTCCGAGGATCTGGTGGCCTATCCGCTTCTGGGCTCGGTGCTGGCGCTGGCGCTGGAGCAGCTCGGCCTCTTCACGATCCATGCGAGCGCCGTCTCGGTCGGCGGCCATGGCGTGGTGATGATGGGCGACAAGGGCGCCGGCAAATCCACCACCGCCACGGCGATGATCCGGGCGGGCCATCCGCTGATTGCCGACGATATCGTGGCGGTGGACGAGGGGTTCCGGCTGCGCCCCGGCTTCCCGCAGGTGAAGCTCTCGCCCGCGGCGGCGGCGGCCTTCGACGCGCCCGATGCGGTCCACCGCCCGACGGTGCCCGAGGTGCCCGAGAAATGCCGCGTCCTGCTGCCCGAGCGGTTCGCCCGGGGCGCCACGCCGCTCAAGCGGATCTACCGGCTCGAACGCGCGCCGGCCGGAACCGAACCTGCGGTGATCTCGGTGTCGCCGATCGAGGCGCTGCCGCTTGCGTTGCGCTTCGCTTATGTCACCCGCTTCGGTGCCGAGGCGCTGAACGGAGCCGCCGGCGCCCGGCATCTGCGGCAGGCCGCGGCAATCGCGGCGAGCGGCGTCCTGCACCGGGTGATCGTGCCCCATGCGCTCGACCGGCTGCCCGAGGTGGTGGCGCTGATCGAACGCGACGCCGGAGCCGCAGCATGAGCGACGAGGCCGCCCCCGTCCGCCCGCTCGAGG
Source organism: Cereibacter sphaeroides 2.4.1 (assembly GCF_000012905.2). NCBI lineage: Bacteria > Pseudomonadati > Pseudomonadota > Alphaproteobacteria > Rhodobacterales > Paracoccaceae > Cereibacter > Cereibacter sphaeroides. The sequence goes on from NC_007493.2 coordinate 1,202,388, forward strand.
GGCTGCGCAGCGCCACGGCCCTCGTACGGGCCATGGCGCGCTTCGGCCGCAAGCGGCTGGCGGTGGCGCTCACCTTCCTTGTTCTCGGCAACGTGACCGAGGGCATCTCGATCCTCCTGCTGCTGCCGATCCTGACGCTCGCGGGCCGGGGCGCGCCCGACTATGCGATCGACCTCGGCGGACGGCATGTCATGGGCTATGCGCTGCCCGACGTGAGCGTGGGGCTCGAGTTTCTGCTCGGGGCCATCGTGGTGCTGGTGGCGCTGCAGGCGGCCTTCAATCGGGTGAAGGCGGTCTATCTCTCGGATCTCCTGCAGGATTTCGCCAACGGCACCCGGGCGGGGCTGTTCTCGGCCGTGGCCTCGGCGCGATGGGAGACGGTGGTGCGGATGCGCCGTGCCGATCTCGAACATGCGCTGACCGGTGAGATCGACCGGATCACCTTCTCGGGCTTCGTCTCGCTCAACCTCATGCAGATCGTCGTGGGGCTCGCGATCTATTTCGTGCTCTGCCTCGCGGTTTCGGTGCCGATGACGCTCTTTGCCTTCGGCTTCGGGCTGATCGCGCTGCTGCTGCTGAAGCCCTACCGCAAGCTCGCCGAGCGGTTCGGCCAGAAGATCCAGTCGGCGCGCACCGTGCAGGCGCGGCTGGTATCGGAGTTCATCTCGGGGCTGAAGACCGCCCGCTCGATGAACCAGGAGCCGATGCATGTGGCCCAGTTCGAGCGGACGCTCGATGCGACCAAAGCCGATGCGCATGACTATGCCCGCCGGAACGCGCTCGGCAACGGGCTCTTTCAGGTGGCGCTGGCCATCGGTGCCGCAGGCTTCGTGCTGCTCTCGCTCCGTATCGCGGGGCTTGAGATGTCGCAGATGCTGGTGCTGCTCGTGATCCTGATGCGAGTGACGCCGCGCTTTCAGGGCGTGCAGGCGCAGGTGCAGGCGCTGCTCGTGGATCTGCCGGCCTGGTGGCGGGTGGCCGATCTTCAGCAGCGGCTCGAGGCCAACCGCGAGGGCGGCAGGGGCTTCGCCTCGGCCCCGGTGCCCGTGCCGCGGCAGGAGATCCTGCTCGACCGCGTGACCTACCGCCACAAGGAAGGGTCCGAGGAAGCGGCGCTGTCCGACTGCACGATCCGTCTGCCCGTGGGGCAGGCCACGGCGCTGATCGGCGCGTCCGGCGCGGGCAAGAGCACGGTGGCCGACATCGTGATGGGGCTGATCCGGCCCGAGGCCGGGCGCTTCCTCGTCGACGGGCGCGAGCTTTCGGAGGCCGAGCGGCGCGGTTGGCGCGAACATCTGGCCTATGTCCCGCAGGAGACCTTCCTGTTGCACGACACGATCCGGGCGAACCTTGCCATCGTGGCCCCCGGGGCGACCGAGGCCGAGATGCGGGAGGCTTTGGCCGATGCGGCGGCGGACCGTTTCGTGGCCGCGCTGCCCGAGGGGCTCGACACGCGCGTGGGCGACCGGGGCACGCTGCTTTCGGGTGGCGAACGGCAGCGGATCGCGCTGGCGCGCGCCTTCCTGCGCCGTCCGGCGGTCCTGATCCTCGACGAGGCCACCAGCGCGCTCGACTGGGAGAGCCAGAGCCGGGTGGCCGAGGCGCTGGCCCGGCGAGCGGGCAGCATGACGGTGCTGACCATCGCGCACCGCCCCTCGATGGTGGCCTTCGCGGATCGGGTCTACACGCTCGAGGCGGGCCGCGTCGTCGAAGAGGGCGCCATGGCCGACCTCATGCGGAACGGCGAGGGCCATCTGGCGCGGATGTTCGCGCACGAGGCGTCTGAGCCGGGCCGCCGGCGTCTGGCACAGGGTGCGTGAGCTTCTGCGGTCACGGGCCGTTGCGGGACGTGCTCGCTGAGAAGTTATTCGGGAATCGCAAGTCTTCTGCGGCACATTCCATGACCTGTCGTGACCGGCGGCAGGCTTGAAGACCGCTCGGTCGACGGCCGCGTCACAGGCCCGACTGTTGCGACTTGTGGATCGGAATGAGCTTGTCGGACGGGGCCTCCGAGGCGCTCCCCTCTCTTCGGCTCAGCGATTCCTCTCGTGTCATCAATAGGATGAGGCCGAGGTAGAGCATCTGAGAGATCACGAGGGTCCCGACGACGAACCCCGTGACGGCCCAGCCGGAATAGCCCAGATGGATGGCCCCGGCGGCGACTGCGACGGCTGTCCCGCTCATCCCGATCAAGAACGCTGCTATCCGCATGTTACCCTCCCGAGAGCGCAACCCGAAGTTGCGCCTTACCTGATAAATAGGCAGGATGTCGCCGAAGGGAAAGGGACCTGTCGCACAGACCTCATCTGTCAGCGAACTGACGCCGAAAATCGGCGGAGATGCCGCGCCCGATGGGCCGGCAATCTTTGCATGTTTCGCTCGGAGGGACGGAACATCCTGCTGGGGAAGCCGACACCGACGGGCCGACACTCGACCGGGCCTATCGCTCTCGACGGTCCAGCAATCGCCCCGTTCCTCGTCCGGAAGGAGGGAGCGGTCTGAACGGGAAGCCGGCCCCGACAGCCAGAATGAAAAGGCCCCGGCGGGAGCCGGGGCGCTGTAAGCCCATGCCGGGAAGGGGGATCAGCTCGTGCCGCTGCGGCCCGAGAAGTAGTCGCCATATTCCTCGTAATAGTGCTCGCCGCCGGTCTGCGGGACGTAGTCGCGCAGCGACTCCATGTCGACCTTGTTCAGCACCACGCCGAGGGTCTTCTCCATGAGCGCGGGCTCGTTCATCAGCGTCTCGCGCAGCAGCGCCTTGGGCGTCTTGCCCCACTCCGCCACCATCACGACCTGATCGACCATCGGCACCACCACGCGGGCATCGACCACCGGGCCGAGCGGCGCGAGGTCGAGGATGACGTGGCTGTAGCGGGCCCGGGCCGCGGCCAGAAGCTGCCGCATGCCCTTGGAACCCAGCATCTCGCTGGAATGGGTCATCATGCCGGGGGTGATGCAGGGCAGCAGATGCACGCCGCTGTCGCCGATCACCCGCAGGGCCTTGGTCCAGTCGGCCCGGCCGAGCGCAGCCTCGACGAGGCCCACGCCGCGCGTCAGGCCGAGCCGGCGGCTGAGGCCCGGGTTGCGCGGGTCGGTGTCGATCAGCAGCACCGAATTGCCCGAGGCCGCCATCACCGCGGCCAGGTTCAGCGCGACCGAGGATTTGCCCTCGCCCGGCCGGATCGAGGTGATCCCCATCACGATCTGCGACTTGCCCGCGAGGCTCACCTCGGAGGAGAAGCGGATGTTGCGCAGGGTCTCGGCATAGTGCGAGCGCGGATGCTGCAGCGCATGGATCGGCTTGCGCACGACCGGAAGACCCGGCACCGGCTCGTTCAGCTTCAGCGGCGCGTTGCGGGCCTGCCGCGACAGCTGCGGTGCACCGTTCGCCGCATCGAAGTGGGGCAGGTAGCCGAGGAACCGCTGGCCCACGTCGTTCTGCACATCCTCTCCGGTGCGCAGGAACCGGTCGCGCCATTCGCGCAGCGCGCCGATGCCCGCGCCCGCCATGCCGCCCAGCACCAGCATCACCGCGAGGACGCGCATGGTGCTCGGCCCCGCGGGCGTGAGCGGCACGTCGGCATGGGCGAGGATGCGGACGTTCGAGATCGGGAAGCTCTTCTGCTGGTCGATCTCCTGGAAGCGGGTCAGGAAGGTCTGGTAGAGCGTCTGCAGCGTTTCAGCCCGCTGTTCCAGCGACTTCAGCTGCACCTGCTTGCGCCCGGCTTCGGAGTTCACGTCGACCGCGAGCCCGAGGCTCTCGCGCAGGGCCTGCACCTGAGCGCTGGCCACGTTGTAGGAGCCGCGCGCTTCCTCGTGCAGACGGCGCACTTCGCCGAAGAGGACGTTGATCTGGGCCGAGACCTGCTCGCGCAGCCGCACGGCCTGCGGATGGTCCTCGCCGAAGTCGCGCTCGATCCGGTCGAGACGCGCGGACAGGCCCGACAGCTGGTCCTGCATTTCGATCAGCCGGTCGTTGCCCTGCAGCGAGAAGCCGCTGCTGCGCTCGGACAGGAACGCCTCGGGTCCGCGGTCGAGGATCTCCTGATAGGTGCTCATCAGCGCCTGCGCCCGGGCCGCCTCGGTCATGGCCGCGGCCAGATCGTCGTTCAGCTTCGAGACGTTCTCTTCGGTGATGAGCGCCCCGCGCGTCGAGACGAGGTTGTTCTCCGCGCGGAAGATCTCGGCCTCGACCGCCGCCTCGCGGGCCTGCGACTGCAGGGCCTCGAGCCGCTCGCGCAGCCATTCCGTCGTGCGCTCCGTCGCGTCATAGTTCGCGTTCAGCAGGTCGGAGACATAGGCTTCGGCATAGGCATTGGCGACCGAGGCCGCGAGGGCAGGGTCGTGCGAGGCATAGGAGATCTGGAACACGCTCGAGCGGCCGACGCGCATCACGTTGATCTTGGCCGCCAGCGAGTCCGCAACGAGCTGACGCTTGCGCTGCTCGATCTGCTCCGGCGTGGGGGGCGGACCTGCGGGGCCGGAGGGCGTCGAGGGCGTAATGAGGCGGATCGGCGCACGCACGACCTCCTTCACGCCGTTGACCACGGTGGCCAGCAGCGGCACCGGCCGGTTCAGGAAGGACTCGTTCTCGGTCAGCTTCAGCATGTCCGTCACGGCGAGCGCCACGGGCTGCGAGCGGATCACCTCCTGCGCGCTTTCGAGCGCGTTCTCGGAGGCGCTGCTGTCGATGGCCGACACTTCTTCGATGGTCCGGTTGACCTTGCCGGCCAGCAGCACGGTGGAATTCGCCACGAAGGTCTTCGGCGTGGTCGCGAGATAGACGAGGCCGAGGCACAGGCCGATCGCGCAGGAGATCATCATCACCCGCCGTTGCCGACGCACGGCTCCGAGGATCCGGGAGACGTCGATCGTGTCCGCAGGGGCAACGGCAGCCACAGGCGCATCGATGCGCGGATCGCTGTCGGCGATGCGAAATCCGAACTGCTTCAAGTTCTGCTCCTCGAAACGAGATAACTATCCGTTTTTGAATCAAAGGTAGAAGGCGCAGGCCCGGTCCCGCCATAGATCGTGATGGGGCGTGCGCCGAAAAGTGCCGACAGTGTGCCGACATGCAGCGCACCGCGCAACAGCGCATTGTTCCGTCTGAGAGGATCGTGAACCGCCGCGAGCGCCATCCCGGAGCATGCCGCAACCTTGGAGAGAGCCACCAGCGCCTGTTTCGCGCGCTGAGCGCGCCCGGGGCCAGCGATGAGGCTCGCATGGGTCTGGCCCATGCGGAATCGGCGACGCAGCAGCCATCCCAGACGTGCCCTGTCCGCGGGGACGGTCTCCCGCACCAGCGCATCGGGCGCGAATCCCAACCGGCCGCCGCGCCGCAGCATCGCCTCGAAGAAGGCGGTGTCCTCTCCGCCCGAGCGCCCGCGTTCAGGATCGAAGCGCAGCCCTTCCAGAGCGGGGGCCGTGAGGTCCATCAGCACGTTGCAGCTGTAGCCCGACTTGATCGAGCCGTCGGGCAGGAAGGTCGGCCGCGTGTCGTGGATCGCGCTTTCGCGCATCCAGGCGGGGGCCTCGGCGCCATGCTCGGCGCGCACGGGACCCAGCACCGCCTCGGCGCCCGTTCGGGCCAGAGCCTCGGTCAGGGCCTCGATCCAGCCCGGCTCCACCATCTCATCGTCGTCGAGGAAGGCCAGCCGCTCGAGGCCGCGCGCCCCGGCTGCCTCGAGGATGGCGTTCCGCGCGACCGAGATGTTGCGGGCCGGCGCATGAAGATAGCAGACCGGCAGCGGCAGGCCCTTGGCCGCCGCGTGAACCGTTTCGCGGGCCGAAGGTGTCTCGTCATTGTCGGCGACGATCACGAGCCCGCTCATGCCCTCGGGCCAGCGCAGGGCCCCGAGCGAGGCGAGCGTGGCGGCAATGCCGGGGCGGCGGAAGGTGCAGATCCCGATGGCTATGCGCGTGCCGGTCATGCCGTGGCCCCCGTTCCTGCGCGGCCCTGCATCAGGTGACGGCCGAGCTGCACCCAGAAGCCCGCCGACCAGGCGACATGCATGGCGCCGGCGGCGAAGCCCGAGAGCAGCCCGCCCGGCGAGCCGGTCTCGCGCGCAATCATGACGCCCCCGGCGAGGCAGCCCGCCACCCATCCCGCGAGCGGCAGGGCGAAGATCCAGTGCAGGGGCGCGAGAAGCGCAAGCAACAGCGCCGGCATCAGCGCCACCAGCACCGCCTGACGCAGGCCCGGCCGCGAGCGGTGCTTCAGGATGTTCCGCGCCCGGCCCTTGCCGAAGGCGAAATACTGTTTCACCAGCGCGCCGAGGCTGCGTCGGGGGAAGTAGGTCACCCGCGTGCGCGGCGTGAGCCAGATCCGGAAGCCCGCGTTTCCGAGGCGCAGGTCGAGTTCCGCATCCTCGTTGTGACTGAAGCTCTCGTCATAGCCGCCGACCTCGCGGAAGGCCGCGATCCGCATCAGGGCGTGATGGCCATGGTCGACGAACTTGCCCACCGGCATCACCCGGTGCGCGGACCCGCCATTGCCGATCCGCGAATTCTGCGCCGCAGCAATAAGGCTCTGCCAGAAGCCCGAGCCTACCGCCTTCATCCCCACCACCACCGAGTCCGCGCCGGTGGCTTGGGCCTCGGCCAGAAGCACATCGCAGTAGTCGGCGGGATAGGCGCTGTGCGCATCGATCCGGATCAGCCAGTCCGCCTCATCGCCGAAGTGCTCCACCGCCAGATTGATGGCGGCGCTCTGCAGGCGGCGGGGATTGTCGAGCAGCACGATCCCGGGCTCGGGGCGCGCCGTCACCAGCGCCCGGGTTCCGTCGGTCGAGCCGCCGTCGGCCACAACGATCCGCGCGCCGTGGCGCTCGGCGAAGGGCAGAAGAGTGTCGAGCACGCCGCCGATATGGGCGGCCTCGTTCAGCGTGGGGATGACGATGAGCACGCGCGCCGTCATGTGGTGAACCAGCCTTTCCGACGCATCGCCGCCTGCCGCCTGCGACCTCGGGCGGCGGCGATCTGGGCCATCAGGCCCGTGAGTTCCTGACATTCCTCGGGACCCGTGGTCCAGACCTGCGTCGGCACTTCGGCCACCGCCGTCCTCATCGCCTCGACCTCTGCGAGAGAGAGCGCGCCGAGGCGCCGCCCGACCTCCTCGGCATCGGGCGCGGCGATGGTGAGCCCCAGCCCGTAATCGCCGAGAAAGTTCGCGACCTCCGTGCCCGCCAGCGCCACCGGCACGGCATGGTGACGGCAGCCTTCGTAGAGCCGGTTCGGCAGCAGCCAGTCGGAATTCTTGCCCGCATCATAGCGGTCGATCAGCCAGGACAGGTGGACCTGCCCGTAGATGTCGGCCAGATCTTCCGGGTTGCGGTAGGGACCGCCGAAGTCGAGATCCGGGTTCGCCGCCACGGTCGCGTGGAACTGCGGCAGCTGGTCGAGCGCGGGCTTGCCGCGCAGCAGCACGCGATAGCGCCCCGGCGCGGCCCGCGTCACGCGGTCGAGGCAATCGAGCGACCAGGCGCAGCGCAGGATGCCGAACCAGCCGATGGTGATCGGTGCCGCGACCGGCCGCCGCGTTGGAACCGCAGGCAGCGCCGCCTCGGGGTAGAAGCACTTGTTCTCCACGATGCGGATCGGCACGCGGGTCTGGCCGTGCGGCTGGAAATATTCGTTGACGAAGCCCGGCGAGGAGGTGAGCACCAGCCCCACACGGCGCATCAGCCGCCGTTCCAGCGCACGCATCGCGCGCGGCCGCGGGCCGTCGCCCAGCATCATGCGGTGGATGTCGAGCACCTCGTAGACCAGCAGCGCCTCCGGCCAGAAGCTCTTGGCGCGAACGGCGAGGGCCAGCATCTCGAGGTTGCGGGCGATGATGACATCGGGGGCCTGCACCTCGGCAAGGCTATGGCGCAGCCCCGCGAGGGCGCGCGCGACCGAGGCCGCGCGCTGCAGCATCCGCGCATCGGCGGTCTGCCCGAGCAGGATCGCCGGTTCGGGCAGCGGCCCCTCGCGGCGGCGGAAGCCCGCGGCCTGAACGCTCGCACCGCCGGCGCGCAGCATCGCCGCGCGCCGCCAGATGGCGCTGTCGTCCAGATCGTGGGCGAGGTAGAGAATGCGCACTCTGCCGTCTTTCCCGTCGGATCAGCTCGCGGCCGCCACGCTGCGCAGCGGCGCGGCGCTCGGGGCTCCGAGACCGTGCTGCTCGGCGATCGCCCGCAGGAAGGTCGAGAATTCCCCGCGCAGATCCTCGCGCTCCAGCGCCAGCGCGACGGTGGCCTGAAGGAAGCCCGCCTTCGAGCCGCAGTCGAACCGCTCGCCCTGGAAGCGGAAGCCGTGGACCGAGCCCGGATGGGTGGCCAGCTCGTGCGCGATGGCGTCGGTCAGCTGGATCTCGCCCCCCGCTCCGACGGTGCGCCGGTCGAGATGCTGCATGACGCGCGGCCCGAGGATATAGCGGCCGATGACCGCCATGTTCGAAGGCGCGGTGCCGGCCTTCGGTTTCTCGACGATGCCACGCGGACGGATCAGCGCGCCCTGACGCTCTTCGATGTCGAGGACGCCGTAGGAGGACGCCTTTTCCGCCGGCACTTCCATCGTGGCGATGATGCTGCCGCCGACCTCTTCATGGGCCTCGATCATCTGCGCGAGGCAGGGCTTGTCGGCGACCACCATGTCGTCGGGCAGGATCACCGCGAAGGGCTCGTCGCCCACGAGGCGGCGCGCGCACCAGACGGCATGGCCGAGGCCCAGCGCCTCGTGCTGGCGGACGTAGGTCACATGGCCGCTGTCGATATTGGTGGCCTCGAGCGTTGCCAGAAGCTCGGTCTTGCCCGCCGCGCGCAGGGCCCGCTCCAGCGTCTGGTTCACGTCGAAGAAGTCCTCGAGCGCCCCCTTGCCGCGGGAGGTGACGAAGATGAAGTCCTCGATGCCGGCCTCGCGGGCTTCCTCGACCGCATACTGGATCAGCGGCTTGTCGACGAGCGTGAGAATTTCCTTCGGGATCGACTTGGTCGCGGGCAGGAACCGCGTCCCCATGCCTGCGATGGGGAAAATGGCAGTGGTGACCTTCTGGGAAGACATGCGCGACCTCTGGATATGGATCTGTGAAAAGGAGGGCCCGATCTGACCCGAACAATGTTTCATATAATGCTGCACCTGCAAAGGCCGGGAAAGACCCGCGGGCGGAGATAGGTCAAAATGGGGCGTGCGTCAGACTTTCTATGGCGGGCAGAATGCCTGTTGCTGAGCGAATGGCCAAGGCTGAATCGAAGGGTCAGGTTCCTCGGAAAGACGATTTTTATGCGGATCCTTTCGCCGCTCGGGGCGATTGCGCAGCTTTGCAACCCAAGGGAGACTTTCTCTAACCTATAGTTGCGCAAGGCCCGGGTCGCCGGGCCAGAAGCACGCCCGGGCACCGTCGGCGGGAATCCGCTGCCTAAATCATGAGCGGCAGCGTTTGGCGCAACAGGCTGAGCCCTCCGGGCCGCCAGCCCATCGCCGAAAGCCGCCGGCAGTCGAGAGGGCTGATGCGCGCGGCATCCGCGCGTGGGGGCAGGGGCGCGGCGATCCCCTCGATCCGGGCGACCTCGGCGAGAAGATCGTGGCGGTCGAGCAGCAGATCCGAGACATGGAAGGCGCCCGCGTCCGGCTTCTCGAGCAGGAGGAGCGCCGCCGCGGCCAGATCCGCGCCATGGACCTCGGTCGCGACCCGCGGCTCGATCGGACGTCCCGCACGGAAGTCCTCGAAAAGAACGCGCCACTTGTGATCCGGCCCGGGGCCGTAGACGCCGGTCGCGCGCAGGCTCGCGCCTCCTTCGGCGAAGAGAGCGACCTCGGCCTCGGCCTTGACCTGCCCATAGAGGCTTTCGGGGCAGGGCGGCATGGCCTCGGTGAGCAACGTGCCGGGGCCGTAGCCGTCGAACACGGCGCGGGAGGAGAGGAAGAGGATCCGCCGCCCCCGCATCGCCTCGAAGAGCCGCAGACTGCCCTCGAGGTTGGCGCGGCGGAAGCCCTCGGGGTCTTGGCCCTCGCCGCCCCGGTAGCGGCCCGGAACATGCTGGAAGGCACAGTGGATCAGCGCATCCACATCGGCCAGCGGGGGAAGCGGGCCCAGAAGATCGTAGGGCCGATGCTCGTCCGCGCCGGGCAGAGGGCTGCGCGCAAGGATCACCAGCGAATGGCCCGCAGCCCGCGCGGCCTCGGCGATGAAGCGGCCGACGAGGCCGCCTGCTCCGGTCAGCGCAAGCCGCATGGATCCGGCATGTCCGAAAGCGCGGGCACCGGCCCGTCGCCCGCATAGGCGCGCCACAGGTCGATCAGCGGGCGCAGGCGGTCGGCCTTGTCGTGCTCCTGCCAGGGTTTCTCATACTGGAAGTGCAGGATGCGGATCTGCTCCCAGCTCCAGAGCTCGGGCATCGCGAACCAGACATACTGGAGCATGTTGCAGAAGACCGGCAGGCCCTGCCAGTCGGGGAAGAACTGCTGCAGGAAGCTCTGGTCGGTCCGCCGCCAGAAGGCCCCCGGCACGTCGAGTGCTTCGAGCATCCGGGCGTAGGTGTCCGTCGAGGGCCGGGCGGTGAAGACGCCCGAATTCATCCGGTGAAAGTCCGACAGGCTCTCGTAGACATTCGGCGCGGCGCAGAATTCGGGATAGTCGAACAGCCGGTCCACGTTCCGCAGCACCAGCGCATCCGCGTCGATGAAGACGACCGAGCGATAGTCCACGAGCTGCCAGAGCCGGAGCTTGGCGAAATTATCGAGCGGCGTGTGGAAGGGCGGCTTGCCGCCCTTGGTGAAGGCCGCGCGCGCATGAAGCGCCTCTCGCGCATGGGCCGCGTTGAACTCGGGCGAGGTGGGCAGAAGCTCCACCCGCACGAGCCGCGCGCCGAGCGCCCGGAGCGGCGCCAGCGCCTCCTCGGGCACGTCGGTATGCAGCACCACCCGGTCGGCCGTGGTGCCGCTGAGGGCCAGCGAGCGCAGCAGCGCCCGTGCCCCCAGCGCATAATCGGCATTGGTCACGAGCGTGACATAGGCCCGCTCGGACCCAGCCGGTCCTTCGGCTGCCAGATCCAATCAGGACACCGAGCGCAGCCGCCGCCCCTCGGGATCGTGCTCGACCCGCTGCGCGATGTCCTTCGTCCAGGCCGAGACGCAGGGCACGCGGCTGCGGTCGATCCGGTGGGCGAACTTCTTCGCCACATCGACCACCTCGCCCAGCAGCCCTTCCTGCAGCGTGATGGGCTTCAGCCCCAGCGCGAGGAACTGGTCGTTCCTGACCACGAGCTCGTTCTCGTCGGCCTCCTTGCGGGGGTTGGGCAGGAACGAGACCTTGGCGCCGGTCATCTTCGCCACCAGTTCGGCCAGATCTCGCACGCGGTGCGTCTCGGTCATCTGGTTGAAGATCTTCACCCGTTCGCCGGCCTTGGGCGCATCCGACAGCGCGAGCTCGACGCAGCGCACCGAATCCTGGATATGGATGAAGGCGCGGGTCTGCCCGCCGGTGCCGTGCACGGTCAGCGGATAACCGATCGCCGACTGGATCAGGAAGCGGTTCAGGACGGTGCCATAGTCGCCGTCATAGTCGAAGCGGTTGATGAGCTGCGGATGGCGGCGGGTCTGGTTCGTGTGCGTGCCCCAGACGATGCCCTGATGCAGGTCGGTGATCCGCAGCCCGTCGTTCTGAGCATAATACTGGAAGAGGATCTGATCGAGGCTCTTGGTCATGTGATAGACCGAGCCCGGCCGCGTCGGATAGAGGATCTCGAGCTCTTTCGGGCCCGCCGGGGTCTCGACCGAGACGTCGAGATAACCCTCGGGGATGGGCGCGCCCACGGTCGAATAGCCATAGACCCCCATGGTGCCGAGATGGACGAGATGGGCATCGATGCCGGTCTCGACCATGGCGGCCAACAGGTTGTGGGTCGCATTGACGTTGTTGTTGACGGTGTAGACCTTGTGGCGGTCCGACTTCATCGAATAGGGCGCGGCGCGCTGCTCGGCGAAGTGGATGATGGCCTCGGGGCGGTATTCGGCGAGCCAGGCGCGGATCCGGTCGTATTCGCGCAGGTCGAGCAGGTGGAAATGCAGCCGCTGGCCGGTCTCCTGATGCCAGATCCGGCAGCGCTCCTGGATCGAGTCCATCGGGGTCAGGGACTGCACGCCCAGCTCGGTATCGATCCAGCGCCGGGACAGGTTGTCGACGATATGGATCTCGTGTCCGAGGTCCGACAGGTGGAGCGCCGTCGGCCAGCCGACAAACCCGTCCCCACCCAGAACTGCGATGCGCATGAAGCCTCCTTCGTGAATCGCGCGTGCCGCCTCACGGGCGGCACACGTCCTCGTGACCATGTTGGTGCGTATCGGCTGCAAGTCCACCGGTCGAATGAACTTTTCACGACGCTCGGCAAGGCTGTGCCGATGGCGGGCCTGCTTTTTCAGGCGCTGCGGCGCTGGCCGTCGTGCACGCCTTCGGCAAATTCCTCGATCATCTTGGCGCAGAAGGCATCGAGATCGTCCGGCTTGCGGCTGGTGACGAGCCCCGAATCGACAACGACCTCGCGGTCGACCCAGCGGCCCCCTGCGTTGCGGATGTCGGTGGCGAGCGAGGGGTAGGAGGTCACTTCGCGCCCTTTGAGCACGTCCGCCTCAACCAGCGCCCAGGGGCCATGGCAGATGGCAGCCACCGGCTTGCCCGCACTGACGAAGCCGCGCACGAAGGCCACGGCCTCCTCGCTCGACCGGATCTTGTCGGCACCCACCGTGCCGCCGGGGATCACGAGCCCGTCGAACGCGTCTGCCGAGACATCGGCAAAGGTGCGGTCGACGCGGTGCGTCGCGCCGGGATCGAGATCGCCGTTCACCGTCTGCGCCTCGCCCGGCTCGAGGCTGACGGTCACGACCGTCGCCCCCGCCTGGGTCAGCGCTTCCTTCGGCCGCACATATTCCACGTCTTCGGTGCCGCGGGGCGCGATCAGGATCGCGATGGTTTTTCCGTCGAGTGTCATGGGATGTCCTGTCATTGGGATGGGCCGCCCGCCGGAAAGCCTCGACGCAGGGTGAAGGCTCCGGCACAGGCGGCCTGGTCGCCTCGATAACCGGCAGCGGCGGCCTCTGTTCCCGAGCGCCGGTCCCTCGGCCGACACGCGGACCTGCGCAGAAGGGGCCCGGTCGCGTCGATGACCGGCAGGGCGGAGAGGATGCCCGCGCGCTGGTCCCTCTGCCGAGGACGCGGACTCGAAGGGGAATCTAACGAGCGGGAGAGGTCTCTGGCCGCCGCGCCGGTCGTGCTCGCGCGGCGCTCCGATTGCGCGCGTCTGTGCAGCGGAGCAGGGGCACTGTGCCCTGCTGCCCAGGGACGGCGCGCGCGGATGTGCTACATCGGGAGCGATCGGCAACGGGAAGATGCACATGACACTCGAATTCGGCCTCGACACTTTCGGCGACGTGACCTGGGATGCAGAGCGGCGGCTGCTGCCGCAGCGCGAGGTGCTGCGGAACGTCGTCGAGGAGGCGGTGCTGGCCGATGAGGTCGGTGTCGATGCCATCGGCCTCGGCGAACATCACCGCGACGACTTCGCGATTTCCTCCCCCGAGATCCTGCTCGCTTCCATCGGCGCGCGCACGCGGCGGATCCGGCTCGGCACGGCGGTGACGGTTCTGGGGTCCGACGATCCGGTGCGGCTCTTCCAGCGCCTCTCGACGCTCGACGCGCTGACGGGCGGGCGGGCCGAAGTCACGCTCGGCCGCGGCTCCTTCACCGAGAGCTTTCCGCTCTTCGGCTTCGACCTCGGGGATTACCACGCGCTCTTCGAGGAGAAGCTCGACCTCTTCGCCCGCCTGATCCGCGAGGAGGAAGTCACCTGGTCCGGCACCACCCGTGCGCCGCTCGAGCGGCAGCGGGTCTGGCCGCCGCTGGGAGAGGCGGGCCTGCGCGCCTGGATCGGCGTGGGCGGCAGCCCCGAGTCGGTTGTGCGGGCGGTGCGCTTCCGGCTGCCGATGATCCTTGCCATCATCGGCGGCCCGGCCCGGCGCTTCCTGCCCTATGCCGATCTCTATCGCCGCGCGACCGATCAGGCGGGGCTCGAGCCCATGCCGCTCGGGGTCCATTCGCCGGGCCACATCGCACCCACCGACGAACTGGCGCGCGAAGAGGCCTTCCCGGCCTACAAGGTGCTGCACGACCGGCTCGGCGCCGAACGGGGCTGGCCGAGCCTCGGGCGCGACGACTTCCTGCGCGAGGTCGAGCACGGCTCGATGTATGTGGGCTCGCCCGAGACCGTCGCGCGCAAGATCGCCGATACGGTCGGCGCACTCGGCCTATCGCGCTTCCAGCTGAAATATTCGATGGGACCGCTCGCGCACGGGGCGCTCCTGCGCTCGGTCGAACTCTACGGCCGCGAGGTGATCCCGCGGGTGCGGGAGCTGCTCGCCGCCGGTTGACGCCGGCCGTCAAGATCGCACGCCCGCTGCCGATTGCCACAGCCGGGGGACCCCGGATGGCCCGCGGCAAAGGGATCTGCTATCGTCGCCCCGACGGCGGTCCTGCCGTCAAGGTCTGGCCCACCAGCAGAGTTTCGGTATCGGAGCGGTAGCGATGGAGCGTCCTCTGGCGCGTAACGAAGTCACGCGGCTCGGGCCCGACTCGAAGTTCCACCATGCGGGCCTGCGCCGCGGCCTCAGCCCCGCGACGCTCCGCAAGCTCGATGCGATCTCCCGGCTGCGGGTGTTTCCGCGCGACGCGGTGGTGGTGCCGCAGGGCGGCGCACTCGAATATGTGGGCAATGTCGTGCGCGGCGTGCTGCGGATGGAGCGGCTCCTGTCGGACGGACGCTCGCAGATCGTGGGTCTTCTGGTGCCGACCGACATGTTCGGCCGCGTCTTCTCGGAGCGGTCGGACTATTCCGTCGAGGCCGCCACCGAAGTGACGCTCTGCTGCTTCGAGCGCCATGCGTTCGAGGCGCTCGTGCGGACCTGTCCCGATCTCGAACATGCGGTGCTGCTCGCCGTGCTGGACGAGCTCGACGCCGCGCGCGAATGGATCACGCTCCGTGCGGGCCCCACGGTTGCGGCGCGACTTGCGACCTATCTGCTGATGCTCTGCCGGCGCTGGCCGCACCAGACCAGCGAACTCACGCAGGACGCGAAGCGAATCGTCGTGAACGTTCCCATCGCGCGCAATGACCTTGCGCATTACCTCGGCACCACGGTCGAATCGATCTCGCGTGCGGTGCAGGCTTTTTCCCGCGATGGGATCATCTCGATTCTGACGCCCCTTCGGTTCGAGATCCTCGACCTGCCCGCGCTCATCGCCCTGTCGGACAACGAGGAATTCGACGCGCACGCGCTTCTCGAGGGGCTGCGCGAGGAGCAGCGCGTTTCCCCCTGACCGACCGGGCGAATTGACGCAGGTCAAAGAGCGCACTCTTCATTTCGCCTACTCAGGATCCCGTGCCCCGCTTCGGCGGTCATGTTCACCAGTATTGCGGTTGCCGACATGAAACGCTCGCCTCAAGAGCGAGATCCCGGGAGGACTGAGGACATGCCGTGTCAGACCACCTCGCACTGTCAGACCTGCAAGCAGCGACACAACGCGCTCTGCGCGGCGATCCGGGCCCGCGCGGCCTCGGTCTGCCCGCTGGTGGCCGAGTTCGAGACGCTGCTGCCGGGGGCCGCGCCAACCGACGTGAGCCTCAAGGGCGGGCGGTTCGGCATCCTGCATTCCGGTCTGCTGCTGCGCTGCGGGCCGGAGACGGGGATGGACGTCGTCTCCATCGGCGAACCGCTGGGCGAGGCCTTCCGCGGCAACCGCGAGATGCGCGTGACGGCCGTCGTTCCGTCCCAGGTCTGCTGGTATGACGTGCATGAGGTGGAGGCAGCGGCGCTGCGCGATCCGCGCCTCCATGGCGCTCTGAGCGCGGCGGCTTCGCATGCGGCCGGCCTGCGCCGGCTGTTCACCCGCATCCGCTCGACCCTGACGCCGCTCGAACGGCTCGCGGCCTTCCTCGCGATCTGCGCCCACCGGCTGGCCGAACGCGACCGGATGGGGGTGCTGCGCCTCACGCTGCAGTGCCGGCACGAGGATATCGCGACGCTTCTCGCCCTGAGCGGGGCGCAGCTCGACGAGATGCGCGACGAGCTGGTGCAGCGCGGGCTGCTGTCCGTGCTGGAAGGCGGCGAGATGGAGCTGCCGCTCCCGGCCCAGCTCGAGGAGCTGTCGACGCTGGACCTGCCGATGTTCAACCGCGTGGAAGAGATCGTTCCGGTCCTGCCGCGGATGGCCGAGCTGCAGCGGGCCTGACCGTCCCCGGCCGCCTGCGCCTTCGGGCGCGGGCGCCGTCCGCTCGCGGTGTGTCGGCCGCGCGTAGACCGCTTTTGCATCGCGGACGAAGGGGCGCCCTTCACCGAAGGAAACCCGCCCGCGTCAGCGGAAGATGTTGCGCTCGAGGATGTAGCGCATCCCGCGCTGCCAGCTCTCGTCGGTGTTGCCGCGGATGTCGACCGCCTGACCGCGGATCTGCCGGCCGGTCGAGACCTCCTTCACATAGAGGTTCATGGCGAGGATGAGGTTCGAAACCTTCTGGACCTCGCCCACCACCGCATAGTCGGCGCCGAGCGCGCGGGCCATGCGCAGCTCGCACCCGCCGCAGGTCGCGGGGTTGCGGATGCGGGCCAGATCTTCGGCGACCGGCGCGAGATCGAGCAGTTCCACCCCATGCGCCGCGAAAGCGTCCGCCGCCTGCCGCTCGGCCCGCTCGATCCGCTCCGCCTCGTCGGCGCGCTTGCCGTTCAGCGCGCCCTCGGTCGAGGTGTCGATGAAGGTCAGGCCGAAGAAGGCCGCCGTGCGGCCGTTCCACAGATCCTCGGCCGAGGCAGGTCCGGCAAGAAGAAGGAGGAGGATGAGGAGGCGTCGCATGGCGCCAGTGTCGCCTCCCGGGCGGCGGGAACAAGCCGGACGAAAGAGGGAGCCCGTGGCCGGGAACAATCCCGGCGGGTCGGGAAGGGGCCGCGGGATGCCGGAACGGCGCCGCAGGTGACGCGCGGGGGCAGGGGCGTGTCTCCGCCCAATGGCTGACTGGCTGGACTCGGGGCAGCCTGAGACACTTGTCGCGCATGTCAGGGAGGCTGCATGTCAGGGAGGAAGCAATGAGTGACATGACTCACGGCGACGTCAAGATTCACCCGTCGGTCGATGACGGGATCGTTCCGGCGCGCGACGGGTTCACGGGCGGCACGCTCAAGTGCCGCTGCACCGACCGGCCGGTCGAGGTGCGCATCAACGGCCAGTCGGCGCACAACCATGTCTGCGGCTGCACCAAGTGCTGGAAGCCCGACGGGGCGATCTTCAGCATGGTGGCGGTGGTGCCGCGGGATGCCGTCGAGGTGGTGGCCAACGGCGACAAGCTGAAGGTGGTCGACCCGAACATGGCCATCCAGCGCTACGCCTGCACCGGCTGCGGCACGCACATGTATGGCCGGATCGAGAACAAGGACCATCCGTTCTACGGGCTCGACTTCATCCATACCGAGCTGTCGTCGGAAGACGGCTGGGCCGCGCCGGGCTTCGCCGCCTTCGTCTCGTCGGTGATCGAGAGCGGGGTCTCGCCGGACCGCATGGACGGGATCCGCGCGCGGCTGCGCGAGCTGGGGCTCGAGCCCTACGATGCGCTCTCGCCGCCCCTGATGGATGCGATCGCGACCCATGTCGCGAAACGCTCCGGCAAGCTCGCGGCCTGAGGGCTGCGGCCGCTCCCTCCCGCGAGGCGGGGAGCGGCTTCTTCTGAACGTGCCGGGCGCGGTCCGATGGCGGCAGGCCTGCCGACGCGGGACCCCCGCAGGCTTTCGCCGCAGAGGCAAGACCCGCGCTCCTCATCCTTTTTTCCGAATGCCGGGCGCGGATTTTCCTCTTAAGGTCAGGCCATGACAGGCCCGACGCCCTGCCGTCCGGTTGATTGAGAGGGAGAGTAACATGCGCACCCGTGCCGCCGTCGCCGTCGAGGCCGGCAAGCCGCTCGAGATCATGGAGGTCAATCTCGAAGGCCCCAAGGCCGGCGAGGTCATGGTCGAGATCAAGGCCACCGGCATCTGCCACACCGACGAATTCACCCTCTCCGGCGCCGATCCCGAGGGCATGTTCCCGGCGATCCTCGGCCACGAGGGCGCGGGCGTGGTGGTCGAGGTCGGCCCCGGCGTGACCAGCGTGAAGCCCGGCGATCATGTGATCCCGCTCTACACGCCCGAGTGCCGGCAGTGCCCCTCCTGCCTCAGCCAGAAGACGAACCTCTGCACCGCGATCCGCGGCACGCAGGGGCAGGGGCTGATGCCCGACGGCACCAGCCGCTTCTCGATGCTCGATGGCACGCCGATCCTGCATTACATGGGCTGCTCGACCTTCTCGAACTACACGGTCCTGCCCGAGATCGCGGTGGCGAAGGTGCGCCCGGATGCGCCCTTCGACAAGATCTGCTACATCGGCTGCGGCGTCACCACCGGCATCGGCGCGGTCATCAACACGGCCAAGGTCGAGATCGGCGCCAAGGCCGTGGTGTTCGGGCTGGGCGGCATCGGTCTCAACGTGATCCAGGGCCTGAAGCTCGCGGGCGCCGACATGATCATCGGCGTGGATCTGAACAACGCCAAGAAGGAATGGGGCGAGCGCTTCGGCATGACCCATTTCGTGAATCCGTCCGAGATCGACGGCGATGTGGTGGCGCATCTGGTCAATATGACCAAGACGCCCTTCGACCAGATCGGCGGGGCGGACTACACCTTCGACTGCACCGGCAACGTGAAGGTGATGCGTCAGGCGCTGGAGGCGTGCCATCGTGGCTGGGGCCAGTCGATCGTGATCGGTGTGGCGCCGGCGGGGGCCGAGATCCAGACGCGGCCGTTCCAGCTGGTGACGGGGCGGGTCTGGAAGGGCTCGGCCTTCGGCGGCGCGCGCGGCCGGACCGACGTGCCGAAGATCGTCGACTGGTACATGGAGGGCAAGATCCAGATCGACCCGATGATCACCCACATCCTGAGCCTCGAAGAGATCAACAAGGGCTTCGACCTCATGCACGCGGGCGAGTCCATCCGCTCGGTCGTGGTGTTCTGATCGGCCACCCCTCCAAGACGGTGACGATTTCCCGAGTAACGGTGCCAGCGACCCGGCCGGTCCCTTGACCGGCCGCGGGCGGCCTGCCGCGCAGGACGCCCCCCGAGCCATCCGCAAAGGGAGAAGACCATGAGATTGACCACCATCCTCGCCGGGGCGCTCGCTCTCGGTGCCGCGCAGGCCGCCTTCGCCGAAGGCGACCCGGCGGCCGGCGAGAAGGCCTTCCGGAAATGTCAGGCCTGCCACCAGATCGGCGCCGAGGCGCAGAACAAGACCGGGCCCGTCCTGACCGGCGTCATCGGTCGCCCGGCGGCCTCGATCGAGGGCTTCAGCTATTCCAAGACCCTGACCGAGGCCGCGGCCGATGGCCTCGTCTGGGATCATGCTGCGCTCGAGACCTTCCTGGCCAATCCGCGCAAGGCGATGCCGGGCACCAAGATGGCCTTCCCCGGCATCAAGAAACCGCAGGAGCTGGCCGACATCCTGGCCTATCTCGACACCTTCTCGGACGGGGAAACGCGGGAGGCCGAAGAGACCCCCGCCGCGGCGCCGGCGGAGGGCTGAAATGCCTGTCTGCCAAGGCTTTCGCCCTCGTCATGGCGCCACCGGCGCGATCGTCATACTTTGGGCTTAAAGCGGGACCGGCAGCGTTGACGCTTCAAATCGGCGCGCCGTAGCATGAGGTTCGGTGACAGGTCGGCAGCTCCGGGGAGGGAGCCGCGACCGGTGAAGATCACGAGCCAATTTCAAGAAATCAACATCGGGAGGAGCCAATGAAGATGCTGAAGACGGGTCTCGTAGCGACCCTATTGCTCTCGTCTGCGCCGGTCTTTGCCAACGACTCGGTCCTCAAGGCGACCGACGATCCGAAGCAGTGGGCGATCCAGACCGGCGACTATGCCAACACCCGCTATTCCGAGCTGAACCAGATCACCCGCGAGAACGTGGGCAAGCTTCAGGTCGCCTGGACCTTCTCGACCGGCGTGCTGCGGGGCCACGAGGGCTCGCCCCTCGTCGTGGACGGCATCATGTATGTCCACACGCCCTTCCCGAACAACGTCTATGCGCTCGATCTGGCCAATGACGGCAAGATCCTGTGGCGCTACGAGCCGCAGCAGAACCCCGACGTCATCGGCGTGATGTGCTGCGACACGGTCAACCGCGGCGTGGCCTATGCCGATGGCATGATCTTCCTGCATCAGGCCGATACGACCGTCGTGGCCCTCGACGCGAAGAGCGGCGAGGTGAAATGGACCGTGCAGAACGGCGACCCGGCCAAGGGCGAGACCAACACCGCGACCGTGCTGCCGGTCAAGGACAAGCTCCTCGTCGGCATCTCGGGCGGCGAGTTCGGCGTGCGCGGCCATGTCACCGCCTATGACATGAAGACGGGCAAGCAGGTCTGGCGCGCCTATTCCACCGGCCCCGACGCCGAGATGCTGGTCGATCCGGAAAAGACCATGGTGCTCGGCAAGCCCGTGGGCGCCGACAGCTCGATCAAGAGCTGGGAAGGCGACCAGTGGCAGATCGGCGGCGGCACCACCTGGGGCTGGTATTCCTACGACCCCGACCTGAACCTCGTCTATTACGGCACCGGCAACCCCTCGACCTGGAACCCGTCGCAGCGTCCGGGCGACAACAAGTGGTCCATGACCATCATGGCCCGCGATGCCGATACCGGCATGGCCAAGTGGATGTATCAGAAGACCCCGCACGACGAGTGGGACTATGACGGGGTAAACGAGAACATCCTCGTCGATCAGGAGATCGACGGGCAGATGCGCAAGCTGCTGGTGAACCTCGACCGGAACGGCTTCGGCTACACGCTCGACCGCGAGACGGGCGAGCTTCTGGTGGCGAAGAAATACGACCCGGCGGTGAACTGGGCGACCGAAGTGGTGATGGACAAGGAGTCCGATCAATACGGCCGTCCGCAGGTGGTGGCGGAATATTCGACGGCGCAGAACGGCGAAGACACCAACACCACCGGCGTCTGCCCGGCCGCGCTCGGCTCCAAGGACCAGCAGCCCGCCTCCTTCTCGCCCAAGACCGGCCTCGTCTATGTGCCGACGAACCACGTCTGCATGGACTACGAGCCCTACCGGGTCAGCTACTCGGCCGGCCAGCCCTATGTCGGCGCCACCCTCTCGATGTATCCGGCGCCGAACAGCCATGGCGGCATGGGCAATTTCATCGCCTGGGACGCGACGAAGGGCGAGATCAAATGGTCGCTGCCCGAGCAGTTCTCGGTCTGGTCGGGGGCTCTGGCCACCGCGGGTGACGTGGTGTTCTACGGCACGCTCGAAGGCTATCTGAAGGCCGTCGATGCGGAGACGGGCGAGCTGCTCTATCGCTTCAAGACCCCGTCCGGCGTCATCGGCAACGTGATGACCTACGAGTTCAACGGCAAGCAGTATGTGGGCGTGCTCTCGGGCGTCGGCGGCTGGGCGGGCATCGGCCTCGCCGCGGGCCTGACCAACCCCAACGAGGGTCTGGGCGCCGTGGGCGGCTATGCCGCGCTGTCGGACTATACCCAGCTCGGCGGTCAGCTCACCGTCTTTGCCCTGCCGGACTGAGCCCGATCCTGACCCTGCCGGAGCCCCCGGGCTCCGGCACCCGCCGCAGACGACACTGTGGCTCACGGCCTGCGGCCCGCACGGGATCCCGGTCCCGGCATGATCTGAAGCCGCCCTTGCGGGCCCCCGCCGGGGCGGCTTTCTTCTGGGAGGAGATAACCGAATGAAGACCACTCTGTCCCTTGGCGCGATGGTGAGCCTCGCGCTGATGGCCGGCGCCTCGTCGCTGGCCTCGGCCGAGGCAGCGGCGCAGGGCGTGGATGTCGCGGTCGCCTCGTCGGACGGCATCCGCTCGTTCAATGCCGAGGATGTGCCCACCTTCGACATCGCCGAGGACGGCACGGTGGACTGGCCCACCTTCTCGGGCTACCGCCGCTACCAGTCGGAGTGCCATGTCTGTCACGGCCCGGACGGGATGGGCTCGTCCTACGCCCCCGCGCTGAAGGACAGCGTGATGCGGATCGACTATTATACGTTCCTCGAGACGATCGCGAACGGCAAGCAGGAGGTCGGAGCCGCCAAGACGCTGGTGATGCCCGCCTTCGGCACCAATGCGAACGTCATGTGCTACGTCGACGACATCTGGACCTATCTGCGCGCGCGCGGCACCGGGGCGCTCGACCGCGGCCGGCCGGCGAAGCGGGCCGACAAGAGCCCCGAATATGCCGAGGTGGAAAAGACGTGCATGGAGTGATCCGCGCTCTCCTGCTGTCGGCCACGGTCCTCGCGGCCGCGCCCGCTCCGGCCCAGGTGGCGGACCTCGTCTCGAACGAGGTCCTGCGCGTCTGTGCCGATCCGGCGAATTCGCCCCTGTCGAACCGCGACGGCAGCGGCTTCGAGAACCGCATCGCCGAACATCTGGGGCAGGTGATGGGCAGGCCCGTCGAATATACCTGGTTTCCGATGGTGACGGGCTTTGCGCGCAACACGCTCTTCGCCGGCAAGTGTGACGTGGTGATCGGCTACGCGCAGGGCGACGAGCTGGTGCTGAACACCAACCATTACTACACCTCGACCCATGTGCTGGTGGTGAAGGCCGACGGGCCGCTGGCCGGCGTCGAGAGCCTCTCGGATCCGGCGCTGCAGGGCAGACGGATCGGCGTGGTGGCGGGCTCGCCGCCTGCCACGCATATCGCCCGCAACGGGCTCATGGGCAAGGCCAGGCCCTACGATCTGATGGTGGATCGCCGCGTCGAGGATCCGGCGGGCGACATGCTGCGCGACGTCGAGGCCGGCGTGACCGATGCGGCCGTGCTCTGGGGCCCGGTCGGCGGCCCGCTCGTGCGCGCGCATCCCGGCCTCAAGGCCATCCCGCTGCTGAAGGAGGAGGGCGCGCCCCGGCTCTACTACCGCATCACCATGGGGGTGCGGCAGGGCGAGGATGTCTGGAAGCGCGAGCTCAACTCGCTGATCCGCCGCGAGCAGGGCGCTCTCGACACGATCCTGCGCGAGGCGGGGGTGCCGCTCGTCGACAATTACGGCAAGGGGCTGAAGGAAGGCGGATGAGGATCGCGACGGCCCTCCTGTGGTGTCTCGCGGCGCCGGCTCTGGCAGGGGTGCCCGAGCCCGAGGGGTTCCGGGGCGAGCCCTACCGCGCCGAGGTGCCGGCGACCGTCATGGGCCGGCCCGGCCTCTCGCCCGAGGAGGCTGAGGCGCTTCATGCGCAGGGTGTGCCCTTCCTCGACGTTCTGCCCCATGCCGCGCGGCCGGAGGGGCTGCCCGAGGGGACGGTCTGGCGCGAGAAGCCGCATCTGACCATCCCCGGCGCGACCTGGTTGCCGAACACCGGCTACGAGGCGTTGGCCGAACCGGACGCGGCCTATCTGCGGCAGGGTCTCGAACGTGCGACGGGGGGCGATCCCGAGGCTGACGTGGTGGTTTTCTGCAAGCGGGAGTGCTGGATGTCCTGGAACGTCGCGAAACGCGCGATGGAATGGGGCTATTCGGGCATTCACTGGTTCCCTGGCGGGGTCGAGGCATGGCAGGATCTGGGAGGGGATCTGGAGGAGGTTCACCCGGCGCCGCGGTGACCCGCGCGGCAGCCGGTCGAAGGGAGGGAAAGGATGCGTTTGATTGCCGCCGCGCTGGTCGTGGCCATTGTTCTGCCATGCGCTGCTGTGGCCCAGACCGAAATCCGCATGGCCGTGCTGCGCGTCGATGTGCAGGGCCGTCCTCCCGTCTCGCGGCTCGACCTTCCGCCCGAGGATCTGGGCTTCGCCGGGGCCCGCCTCGGCACCAATGACAATGCCACCACCGGGCAGTTCATGGGCCAGAGCTTCGTCACCGACGAAGTGGCGGCCACGCCCGAGACCGCGCTCGAGAAGCTGCAGGAGATCCTCGCCTCGGGCACCCGCCTCGTGGTGACGCTCGCCGATGCCGAGACGACGGCCGCGCTGGCCGAGGCCGCGGGCGACGAGGTGCTCGTCTTCAACGCCCGCGCCCGCGACGATGTCCTGCGCGGCGAGGGCTGCCGGGCGAACCTCCTGCACACCGCGCCCAGCCGGGCGATGGTGACCGACGCGCTGGCGCAGTTCCTGATGTGGAAGCGCTGGGATGAGTGGTTCCTGATCGAGGGCAGCCATCCGGGCGATCAGGCGCTGGCCGCCTCCTACCGCCGCTCGGCTGCGAAATTCGGCGCGCGGATCGTCGAGGAGCGCATCTTCGAGGATACCGGCGGAGCGCGGGCGACCGACAGCGGTCTCGTCCAGATCCAGGCCCAGATCCCGACCTTCACCCAGCGCGCGGCCGATCACGACGTGGTGGTGGCGGCCGACGAGACCGGGATCTTCGCGGCCTATCTGCCCTATCACACCTGGGAGCCGCGCCCCGTCGCGGGCTCGGCCGGTCTCGTGCCGGTCACATGGCATCCCGCGATGGAGATGTGGGGCGGTACCCAGTTCCAGAGCCGCTTCGAGAAGCTCGCCAACCGGCCCGCGCGCGAGGAGGATTATCAGGTCTGGCTCGCGCTCCGCGCCGTGGGCGAGGCCGCCACGCGCACCCAGTCGGCCGAAATGCCGGTGCTCAGGGACTACATGCTGGGCGCTGAATTCCAGCTCGGCGCCTTCAAGGGACAGCCACTCACATGGCGCGACTGGGACGGCCAGCTGCGCCAGCCGATCCTGCTCGGGTCGGGGCCCATCGTGGCCTCGGTCTCGCCGCAATCGGAATATCTGCACCAGGTCTCCCAGCTCGATACGCTCGGCATCGACCGCCCGGAAACGGCCTGCAGGATCGACCGCCAGAAGTAATCGAGAGGGGAGGACGACAGATGATGATGCGACTGACGGGCCTGATGGCCTGCCTCTGCACGGCGAGCCCGGCGCTTGCGGGCAAGATCTTCGTAAGCAACGAGAAGGGCAACGACATCACCGTGCTCGACAGCGAGAGCCTCGAGGTGATCGCGACCTTCCCCGGCGGCCAGCGCCCGCGCGGCATCACCGCCTCGCCCGACGGCAAATGGCTCTATGTCTGCGCCTCCGACGACAATCTGGTGCGGGTCTTCAGCACCGACACCTACGAAGAGCAGCCGACGCTGCCCTCGGGGCCCGACCCCGAGCTGTTCGTCCTGCATCCTTCGGGCAATCCGCTCTACATCGCCAACGAGGACGACAACATCGTGACCGTGGTGGATGTCGAGACCCGGACGGTGCTGGCCGAGGTCCCGGTGGGGGTTGAGCCCGAGGGGATGGGCGTGTCGCCCGACGGCACGATCGTCGTCAACACCTCCGAGACCACGAACATGGCCCATTTCATCGACACCACGACCTTCGAGATCACGACGAACGTGCTGGTCGATCAGCGGCCGCGCTTTGCGCAGTTCACCGACGATGGCAGGCATCTCCTCGTCTCGGCCGAGATCGGCGGCACCGTCTCGGTGATCGATCCGTCGGCGGGGCAGATCGAGAAGAAGATCACCTTCGAGGTGCCGGGCGTCCTGCCCGAGGCGCTGCAACCGGTGGGGATCCGGGTCACGAAGGACGGCTCCAAGGCCTATGTGGCGCTGGGGCCCGCGAACCGCGTGGCGGTGGTGAACGGCGAGACATGGGAGGTCGAGGATTACCTCCTCGTCGGCCAGCGCGTCTGGCAGCTCGCCTTCTCGCCGGACGAAAAATATCTCTACACGACCAACGGAAATTCCAACGACATCTCGGTGATCGATGTCGCCACGGATGAGGTGATCCGGTCGGTGCAGGTGGGCGAACAGCCCTGGGGCGTCGTCGCGGTGCCATGAGAGACGAACGGACAGGGAGAACAGACATGATCGGACGCATCACAGCCATCGGGCTCGCAGCCCTCGTCGCCGCCCCGGCGGTCACGCCGGCCGGGGCCCATGAGTTCGGCTTCGCAGGCCTCATGTCGGCCTCGAACCGCGAGGATCTGGCCGATCTGACGCTCGCCTCGGGCAAACCCGTCGCCGCCGAGCCCTACGAGCTCAAGTCGGGCACCTTCTACCGCATCAAGATCGTGGCCGACGGCTCGGCCGAGCTTGCGCTCTCGGGCGGAGACTTCTTCCGCGCCATCTGGATCAACGAGGTCGTCATCAACGGCATCGAGATCCGCCCGATGGGGGTTCATTCCATCGAGTTCGACGAAGCCGGCGAGGCGCTGATCTCCTTCGTGGCGATCGTGCCCGGCAGCTTCACGTTGTCGATCCCCGGCTCGTCCGGCGAAACGCAACGCGCCACGTTCAACATCCGCTGACAGGGAGGAAAGAGGATGAAGAGACTTGCCACGCTGGCCATCGTGCTGGCAGCGAAGACCACCGGCGCCGTCGCGCAGGAGGTGGACGAGGCCACGGTCGGAAAGATCAACGCGATGCTGACCGAGATGCAGTGCGAGGTCGATCCGGTGAACATCGAGGCCGACGACGGCGGCTACGAGCTCGACGATGTGTTCTGCGCCGACGGCCAATACGACATCAAGCTCGACGCCAACCTTGCGGTGACGGAGAAACGCAAGGAATGACCGCAGCCGCCCCGCCCGCGCTCGAGATCGCCGGACTGAGCCACAGCTTCGGCGCGGTCCGGGCCCTCCGGGAGGTGAGCTTCACCGTCCCGCGGGGCGCCTTCGTGGCCCTTCTCGGCGTGAACGGGGCGGGCAAGACCACGCTCTTCTCGCTCGTGACCCGGCTTTACGATTCCACGAGCGGGACGATCCGCGTGGCGGGCTTCGATGCCCGCCGCCAGCCGGGCGAGGCGCTCGCCCGGCTGGGCGTCGTGTTCCAGAGCCGGGCGCTGGACGGAGACCTGACGCTGACGCAGAACCTGCGCTATCACGCGGCGCTGCACGGGATCGGCCGACGCGAGGCCGCGCCCCGCATCGCCGAGGTGCTGACGCTGGTCAGCCTGTCCGACAAGGCCCATGCGCGGGTGGCGACCCTCTCGGGCGGCCAGCAGCGCCGGGCCGAGATCGCACGCGCGCTCCTGCACCGGCCCGAGCTTCTGCTCCTCGACGAGGCCACGGCGGGGCTCGACCTGCGCGCCCGCGACGAGGTGCGCCGGGTGGTGCGCGACCTGATCGCCACGGAAGGCGTCTCCGCCCTCTGGGCCACGCACATGATGGAGGAGATCGCGCCCGAGGATCGGGTGGTGGTGCTCCACCGTGGCGAGGTGCGGCTTGCCGGTCGCGCGGCGGAGCTGGGCGGCAGCCTCGCGCAGGGGTTCCTCGCGCTGACGGAAGAGACCGCATGACCGCGCCTCATCGACCGCCCCGTCTCACCGCGCCGCGCCCGCGCCCCGGCCACGGGCTCACGTTCCGCGGCCATCTGACAGCCTTCGGCGGCATCGCGGGCCGCGAGATCCTGCGCTTCACCCGCCAGCGCGAGCGGTTCCTTTCCGCACTCGTGCGCCCGCTCGTCTGGCTCTTCATCTTCGCGGCGGGATTCCGGGCGGTGCTCGGCCTCTCGATCACGCCGCCCTATCAGACCTATGTGCTCTACGAGGTCTATGTCACGCCCGGCCTCTGCGCGATGATCCAGCTGTTCAACGGGATGCAGAGCTCTCTTTCCATGGTCTACGACCGCGAGACGGGCGCGATGCGGACGCTGCTCGTCAGCCCCTATCCGCGCTGGTTCCTTCTCGGCTCGAAGCTCGTGGCGGGCGTGCTGGTCTCGATCCTGCAGGTCTATGCTTTCCTCCTCATCGCCTGGCTCTGGGGCATCCGCCCGCCGCCGCTCGGCTATCTCGCCGTCCTGCCCGCGCTGTTCCTGTCGGGGCTGATGCTGGGCGCGCTCGGCCTCTTCATCTCGTCGGCGATCCGGCAGCTCGAGAACTTCGCGGGCGTGATGAACTTCGTGATCTTCCCGATGTTCTTCGCCTCGACCGCGCTCTATCCGCTGTGGCGGCTGAAGGACTCGAGCCCGCTTCTGGCCGATATCGCGCTGGCCAATCCCTTCACCCACGCGGTCGAACTGATCCGCTTTGCCCTCTACCGGCAGGTCGAGCCTCTGGCGCTGGCCGTGGTCGCGGGCGCAGGCCTCGTCTTCTTCGGAGCGGCGGTCTTCATGTACGATCCCTCGAAGGGCCTGTGGGCCCTGCGCAAGCGATAGGAGGTTCCCATGCTCAGATGGTGCATTCCGGCGATCCTCGCGGCGGGCACCGCCATGGGGGCGGATTTCTCCGATCCCGACTGGCCCTGCATCCAGCGCAAGCAGCCGCATCTGTCGCTGGGGCAGGTCTGGAGCGGGCCTCTCCCGGATGCCGCGACCGAAGAGCTGGCGCGCGAACCGGCGATCCAGGGGTTGGCGCAGGAGCTGGAACAGCGGCGGCTTCCGGTGGAAGAGGCCGAAGGGCGGATCGCCCGGTTCGCCGCCGACCACGAGCCGCAGGAGCTGGTGGCGCTCTATGTCGCGACCTTCGAGCGGATCGAATCCGTCCGCAACCGCGTGATGGCGGGCATCACCCGCTATGCCCACAGCCAGGAGGCGCTCGACCGCCGGATCAACGCGGCCCGCACCGAGATGGGCCGGCTCATGGCGGCGGAGGACAAGGACTTCGACCGGATCGACGCACTCGAGGAGCAGCTCGACTGGGACACGCGGATCTTCCGCGAGCGCCAGCAGTCGCTGACCTATGTCTGCGAGACGCCGGTGATCCTCGAGCGCCGGGCCTTCGCCCTGGGCCGGGCGGTGACGCAGCACCTGCCGAAATAGTCGCGCCCGCTGTCGATGCGACGCGCCCCGTGCTGCACGCTGGGTGCTGCGCGGTTTCTCCCCCGCGCGCTCCCGATGCGGTTGGGCAGCCTGAAGCGGCGCTCCTCACCGACGTCCGCCCGCCGTCCGGCCGGGGCGGGTGGCCTATTCCCACTCCAGCTCGGCATAGGCGGCCGAGGCGTTGCGCGGATGGCTCTCCTCGTAGCCCGTCCAGTGCCGCGCGTCTTCGGGATCGCGCGCGCGGATCGCGGCGCTCATCGGCAGTCCCTCGGCAATCGCCGCGCGGATCGTGGTGCGCAGATGCTCGAGATAGGCGCGCGTCGCCTGCGCTCCCTCGGGCCAGGGCAGCGGCGCGGGACCGTGCCCCGGCACGATGCGGCGCACCTCGGGATGGGCGGCCGAAAGCCAGCCGATCCAGCCTTTGAGCGAGCCGTCGAGCGTCGGCAGCAGGCCGTTGAACACCAGATCGCCGGTGAAGAGCGTGCCCGAGACCGGCTCGAACACCGTCAGGTCATTGTCGGTATGGGCCGTGGGCACCGCCTGCAGATGCAGCCGGAGGCCGCCCAGATCCAGCCACTCCTCCGCCACGCCGCGGTCGGGCGGCACGGGCCGCGTGCCGAGCAGCGCGCCCGCGCCGATCTGCGTGGGATAGCTCTCCATCCAGCCCTCGGCGCGCGCCTCGATGCCCGCGGCGAGTTTCGGCGCCCCGAGGATCTCGGCGCCCGCCTCGCGGAAGAGATCGGCGCCGAACGTGTGGTCGGGATGCATGTGGGTCAGGATCACCGCCCGGATCGGCAGGTCGCTGCGCGCGCGGATCGCGGCATAGAGGGCCTCCGCCTCGGCCCGGCTCGCGCCTGCGTCGATGACGGCGATCCCTTCGGTGCCGATGGCAAGGCTCAGATTGGCGATGGCGCCGCGGTTCTGCGGATCGGGCAGGGCGGTCTGCCCCTCATGCACCCAGAGGCCGCCGCCGATCTCCTTCATCGCAAGCCGCGGCAGCGCCTCGGTGGGCAGGCACCGGCTCTCGCCCCCGGCAAGCTCGGGATGCGCCGAAAGCCAGTCCGCCGCCCGCGCCTCCGCGGTTTTCCGGCAGTCGGCCTCGCTCAGCGCCGCGGGTGCCGGAAGCAGCCGCTCGGCGCAGAGGGCGGGATCCGCCAGCAGGCAGACGCTCAGCATCAGATGAAACATGCCTCTGCCTAGCCGCTTCCGCAGGCGCGCGCACTCAGCCGAAAGTCTCATAGGCGGGGCGGGCTGCACATGGTTTCATGTTGACTGCCAGCACAGGAGATCGCCATGCGCATCGTCCGGTCGAGCATCATTTGTGCAGTTCTGCTGACCACCCCGCTCTGGGCCGAGGAAAAGCCCAGTCCGCTCCAGTCGGGCGAGGCCTGGGAGAGCCTGCAATTCGACGTCTTCGGCACCGGGGACATCGTCGAGACGCCCGGCGCGCTCAGCCTCGACACGCCCTTTCGGGCGCACGATCCGGCGCTCGTGCCGGTGCGGGTGACGCAACCTCCCGACGGGCCGCGGATCGAGGAACTGACCTTGGTCATCGACGAGAACCCTGCGCCGGTGGCCGCGACCTTCACGCTGGGCCCGGCGATGCATCCGCTCGATCTCGAGGTGCGGGTGCGGGTCAATGCCTATTCCAACGTGCGCGCGGTGGCGCGGACGGAAGGCGGCCAGTGGCAGATGGCAGGCCGCTTCGTCCGCGCGACGGGGGGATGTGCCGCGCCTGCGGGCAAGGATGCCGAGGCGGCTCTGGCCCATCTGGGGCAGATGCGGTTTCAGCCCGTCTCCGCCGACACGAGTGGCGGCGACCTGCGGCGCGAGGCCAAGCTCATGATCCGGCACCCGAACTATTCGGGGCTGCAACGCGATCAGGTCTCGCTGATGATGATCCCCGCCCGATTCATCGACCGGCTCGAGGTGATGCAGGGCGAAGAGCTTCTGTTCTCGATGACCGGCGGCATCTCGATCTCGGAGGATCCGGTCTTCACCTTCCGCTACCGCGACAATGGCGCAGGCGAGGTGACGGTGCGGGCCGTGGACACGGAAGGGGTGGAGTTCGGGGCGACCTTCCCGCTGCCTGCCGGCTGACGGCAACATTTGCCCGCCGAAGGGAACCGCAAGGGCTTGTCGCCCGTTGGGGAAACCGGGCAAGATCGTCCGGGATGCGGATGCGACCATAGGGAGCGTGACGGTCGGGGCCGACGGGGAAGACCGCGCAGGGAGGAGGAAGCCCGCGCGGAAACGGGAGGAAGAGATGGGACATGTTTCGGGAGGCATCGCCTGCGCAGGGGCGCAGCGGGTGCCCACACGCATGATCGGCGACATCCTGATCGTCGATGACCACCCGCTGATGTGCGACGCGCTGGCGATGACCTTGACCCACGCCTTCGGCCTGAAACGCGTCCGCAGCGCCGCGAGCCTCGCCGCGGCGGAGAAGATCCTGCGCGAGGGGCCCTTGCCCGATGCCATCGTGCTCGACCTGAACCTGCCGGACGTGCGCGGCATCGAGGGCGTGATGAGCCTGCAGAAGCTCGCGCGGAGCGTGCCGCTCACGGTGATCTCGGCCGAGGTCGATGCCGAGATGGTGACGGCCGCCATGGCGGCCGGGGCGCAGGGCTATGTCTCGAAAAGCCTGCCGCGGCCGCAGATGGTCGAGGCTTTCGCCCGGATGTGGACCGGCGAATTCGTCACGCCCGAGGAATACGATGCCGACGGGGCGGGCGAGGACGGCGGCGAGCAGATGCGCGAGCTGGCCCGCAGCTTCGCCACCCTCACGCCGCAGCAGATGAACATCCTGCGGCTGATCTGTCAGGGCCGGCCGAACAAGCTCATCTCCTACGAGCTCTCGATCGCCGAAGCGACGGTCAAGACCCACATCGCCGCCATCATGACGAAGATCAACGTGAGAAACCGCACGCAGGCGGCCCTGCTGGCCAGCAAGGCGCGGATCTTCGCGCGGTAGGGAGCGTCGCGTGACGACAGAGCATCCGGCGGAGGTGAGGGAGACCGCCCAAGGGGCGGGGGCGCCCGTGGTCTTGTCAGAGCCTGCGGATGCGCCGGATCTGGCCGAGCGCCTGCGGGCCGGGCTGGCGGACGCACGGCCCGCGGCCGTCCTGCTCTTCGCCTCGCCGGGCGCCGATCTTCCGGCGCTGGCGGCCCATCTCGGGCCCGCTCTCGGCACGCGGGTCGTGGGCTGCTCCTCGGCGGGCGAATTCGCCTGCGGCGGCTACGGCCACGGTCACGTCGTGGCGGTGGGCCTGCCGGCGGCACGCTTCCGCACCGAGGCGGTGTGGCTGCGCAACCTCGCCGGGCTCGGCGTCTCGGAATGGATGGCCGAGCTGCGCGCGCTCTTTTCCCGCTTCGAGGTCCAGCCGCGGCGGCACCGCTTCGGGCTTCTCCTGATCGACGGGCTCAGCCGTCAGGAGGAGCTGGTGGCGGCGACCGTCGATGCGGTGGCCCACCGCCTGCCGGTGCTGGGCGGATCGGCGGGCGACGGGCTGCGCTTCGAGGAGACCTGCCTCGTCCTCGACGGCGAGAGCCACCGCGACAGCGCGATCTTCGCGCTGTTCGAGACGGATTTCGCGCTGGAGCAGGTGATCTTCGACCATTTCACCCCCTCGGGGAGCCGGATGGTGGTGACCGCCGCCGTCCCCGAGGAGCGGCTGATCCTCGAGATCAACGCCGAGCCCGCGGCCGAGGAATATGCGCGCCTGATCGGCCTTGCGCCCGAGGCGCTGAACCCGCGCGTCTTCGCCGAGAACCCGCTCCTTGTCCGGATGGGCGGGCAATATCACGTCCGCGCCATCCGCGAGGTCACGCCCGAGGGCGGGCTCACCCTCATGTCTTCGATCGAGAGCGGCGTCCTGCTGGCGCTCGGCCGGGCCGACGATCTGACCCACGGGCTTCAGGCCCGGCTCGAGGCCTTGGGAGAGCGGCCTGCGCTGATCCTCGCCTTCGACTGCATCCTGCGCCGTCTCGCCCTCGAACAGGCGGGGCTCGAGCCCGCCGTGGCGCGGCTCTTCGCCGACTGGCGCATCGCGGGCTTCAACACCTACGGCGAGCAGCACGGCGGTGTGCATGTGAACCAGACCTTCGTGGGCCTCGCCCTGATGGAGCCCGCCCATGCTGCGTGACGACGACGGCCTCGAACGGCAGGTCGAGAAGCTGAAGCGGATCAACGCGGCGCTCGTCGAGCGGCTGGATCGCGCCGATGCCTCGCGCGGCTCGCACTGGATGCTGTTCCAGACCGCGACCGTGCTCGAGCAGGAGCTGCTGGCGCGCAACCGCGATCTGGAACAGGCGCTCGCCCATCTGGAATCGGTGAACCGGGAACTGGCCCTCGCGCGCGAGACGGCGGACGAGGCGAACCGCTCGAAGAGCCGTTTCCTGCGCGCCGCAAGCCACGATCTGCTGCAACCCCTGAGTGCCGCCAAGCTCTTCCTGTCGCATCTGTCCGAAACGGTGAACGAACCGCTGCAGGCCGATCTGGTCTCGCGGATCGGCACGGCCTTCGATTCGACCGAAGAGCTGATCCGCGCGCTGCTCGAG
The DNA here is from genome assembly GCF_000012905.2 of Cereibacter sphaeroides 2.4.1. NCBI lineage: Bacteria > Pseudomonadati > Pseudomonadota > Alphaproteobacteria > Rhodobacterales > Paracoccaceae > Cereibacter > Cereibacter sphaeroides. The sequence goes on from NC_007493.2 coordinate 1,235,731, forward strand.
ATCTCGCGGCTCGATTCCGTCAGGCTCGACATTTCGACCGAGCGGGTCTCGCTGGGCCGGCTCTTCCAGCGGCTGATGGTGGATTTCCACGGCGACGCGGCCGCCCGCGGGCTGGAACTGCGCTTCGTCAACTCCTCGGCCACGGTCATGTCGAACCCGGTCTTCCTGCGCCGGATCGCCCAGAACCTCGTCTCGAACGCGATCAAATACACGCGGACGGGCCGGGTGCTCGTCGGCGCCCGGCGCGAGGGGGCGGATGTCTGGCTCGAGGTGCATGACACGGGCCCCGGCATCGCGCCCGAGGACCGCGAGCGGATCTTCAACGAATTCGAGCGGCTGGCGCCCGAAGGCGAGGAACCGGGCACGGGCCTCGGCCTCTCCATCGTGCGGCGCGCCTGCCTGCGGCTCGGCCACGAGGTCGCACTCGACAGTGCCCCGGGGCGCGGCTCGGTCTTCCGCATCCGCCTGCCGCGCGCGCTCGAGGCGCCGGGGGCGATCGAGGCGGGACCGGCCTCGGCGGCCAGCACCGGCGCGGTCCAGCGTCTGGCCGGAGCGCCACCGGAGCAGATGCTGATGGCCGATCCGGTGGCGGCGGGCCCTGCGGCCGCGCCCCTCGTCGGGCGGCGGGTGCTGGTGGTCGAGAACGATGCAGCGATGCGCGACGCCTATGCGCTCCTCCTCCGGCGCTGGGGGATGCTGGTCGCCACGGCCGACGGCACTCAAGCGGCCCTCGACCGTCTCGGAAGCTTTCTGCCCGAGCTTCTGGTGACCGATTACCGGCTCGACCGCGGGGAGACCGGCCTTCAGACCATCGCGGCGCTGCGCCGCCGTCTGGGTCCGCGCCTGCCCGCGCTGATCGTGACGGCCGAACCCGCCGCCCAGCTCGAAGCGCAGGCCGACCGGCTGGAGGCCGCGCTGCTGCGCAAGCCGGTGTCCGAGAGCGCGCTGCGCGAGCGGCTCTCGGCGCTTCTGGAGGGCCGCCGCCGGAGAGCGGCCGCCGCGGAATGAAAGGATGAGCATGAGACCCTTGCGAGCGATGCTGCTCCTCGTGGCGCTGACGGTGGCCACCGGGGCCGAAGCCGGACGGCTGGCCGAGGTGATCTTCCGCCCCGGCGCCTTCGCCGCCACCGGCGAGGTCACGTGCTACGCCCATCGGCGCGAGGGGCCCGAGGTGCGGGGCCTCCAGCTCGTGCCCGAGGGCGCGCTTCTGGTCTCTCCCGTGGCCAGCGCCGAGGGCCCGCGTCTCGCGCTCGTCCAGAGGGTGGACGGGCGCGACCAGCCCGTCGCCAGTTTCTCGGCCGCGGGCGGCGATCCGGTGCTCCTGTGGTTCCTCGAGAACACGGTGCGCAGCATGGCGACCATCACCGAGGGCAGCCCCTTCTACATCCGCAACCGGATGCGCGAAGCGCTCGGGGCCGCCGGTCTCGCCGAGGCCGAGGGGCCGGTGACGGCCGAACTGCGCCCGTTCGCCGAGGATCCGAAGCGGGCCGCGATGGGCGCCTTCGCGGGCCTCGTCCTCCGGATCACCGTCGATCCCTCCGCCCCCGTTCCGATCCGCGCGCTTGAAGCCGATACGACGGCCGCGGGCGGCATCTACCGCGAGACCCTGACGTTGGAGGCGCCATGACTTCCCTTCTGCCGTTCCCCCGCATGCGGTGCCTCGCGCTGATCCTGGCCCTCCTGCCGCTGCCCGCCATCGCGCAGACCGGCACACCCGCCGCGCCGCCGGAAGTCTCAGGCGGCGCTCCCACCGCGGCCCCCCAGCACACGGGCGAGGCAGCCCCGCCCGGCGCGGCGCGGGGGCCGGATGCGGGCGCGGTGCGCGCCGCGCCCGATCTCCATTTCGACGAGCGCCTCAACGATTATCCGACGCTGGCGCGCGCCGACTATATCTTCGCCTGCCTCGCGACCAACGGGCAAGATCGCAACACGATGCGGCGTTGCGCCTGCTCCATCGACGTGATCGCCTCGATCCTGCCCTACGAGGCCTATGAGAAGGCCGAGACCATCCTCTCGATGCGACTGGGGACGGGCGAGCGCGCCGGCCTGTTCCGGATTCCCGCGACGCAGGCCGGCGTGGCCGACCTCCGGCGCGCGCAGGCGGAAGCCGAGATGACCTGCTTCTGAGGAGCGCCCGGCCGCCTTCGGGCGAGCGCAGTCCCGCGACCCCGGCGGGATTGCCGACCTCCGGCGCGCACAGGCGGACGCCGGGATGACCTCCGGCCTACCTTCGTCCGTGGAAGTCCGAGCCGGGGTCGTTCAGCACCATGTCGCGCAGCCGCTCCCAGAGATGGCGGCGGAGTTCGGCATAGAGGGGCAGGGCGCGGGTATCGGTGTCGCGGCGCGGGCGGGGGAAGGGAACGGCCACCTCCTCGACCACCCGGCCCGGTCGCGGCGACATGAGGAGGATCCGGTCGGCGAGGATCAGCGCCTCATCCACCGAATGCGTGACGAAGAGCACAGTCGCCGGGCGCCGCTCCAGAAGCCGCATGAGCTCGACCTGCATGAGCTCGCGCGCCTGCGCGTCGAGGCTCGCGAAGGGCTCGTCCATCAGCAGGATCTCGGGTTCGGCCGCGAGCGCGCGTGCCAGCGCCAGCCGCTGGCGCATCCCTCCCGACAGCTGGGCCGGCCAGCTTTTCGCGAAGCGTGAAAGACCGACCAGCTCGAGGTAGCGGTCGGCCCGCTGCCGCGCCTCGGCCCGCGACAGCCGCGGCAGGGCGAAGGCCACATTCTCGCGGGCGCTCTTCCAGGGGATCAGCCGGAAGGACTGGAATACCAGCGCCGTCTTTTCACCCGGACGCGGCGGCGCGCCCTCGACCGTCACCCGGCCCGCGTCGGGCGCGATCAGCCCCGCCACGAGGCGCATGAGCGTGGTCTTGCCGCAGCCCGAGGGGCCGAGCACCACCACCACCTCGTCGCGGCCGAGCGACAGTGAGACGTCCTCCAGCGCAGAGACCTCGCCGAAGGCCAGCGACACACGGTCGAGCCGGACGTGCTCGGCCCTCACCCCTGCGCCGGGCCGAGCTTCTGCAGCACCGTCTCCAGCGGCCCGAAGTCCGTCCATTCCTCCAGCCCGACCGGGCGGAGACCCTGGAAATCCTCGGTGCCATACATCCATTCCGTCGTCACCTTCAGTTCCTCGCGCGTGAACCCGCCATCGATGCTCCAGCTGTTGCGGTAGGCGCGGGCCAGTTCCTCGAGATCGGCTCGCGGCACGTCGGGGCGCGCCACCGCCATCCGCTCGACCCATGTCGCGGGATCCTGGAAATCGCGTGCGGCCAGCACCAGCGCCTCGATCACCGCCTCGACCTCCGCCCGGCGGCTCTTAAGAACCTCGGTCGTGACCGCATTGACCTTGGTCGTGACCGGGGCGGCCGCGAAATAAGCGTCCATGCCCACGAGGATCCGCAGGCCCTCGCGATCAGGCATGGCCGTCCATGTTCCGATCGACATGGTGGTGGCATCGACCTGACCCGCCAGCAGCGCCTGCGCCCGGACCGCGGGCTGGCCCAGCGGCACGAGGTTCAGCTTCGAGACATCGACGCCTTCGGCCGCCAGAACCTTCGCGCTCAGCGAATGGTCGAGCGAGCCCACCCGGCCGATGCCGAAGCTGCGGCCTTCGAGCGCGCGGGGCGTCTCGATCTCGGGCTTCGCCGCGATCAGGAAGGGCAGCGCCTTGTTGGGCGACATCACCGCGCGCAGATCGGTCGTGCCGCGGGCGGCGAGTTGCAGCAGCGCATCCGTCGAGACATTGGCCATCTCGCCTTCGCCCGCCTGCAGCGCGGCCAGCGCCATCGGCGTCTGCTGCACGCGCACCAGCTCCACCTCGACGCCGGCGCGCTCGAAATAGCCGTTGGCCAGCGCCAGATCCATCACGGAATTCGGCACCAGCGGCGTCTCGAGATCGCTCACGATGAGACGGAAGGGCTCGGCCGCGGCCGGGGCGGCGACGGCCAGCAGAAGCAGGGCGAAAAGGCGTTTCATGGATCCTCCGGGGAACGGGTTACGGCCTGTCCGGTAGGCGCCAGCGCGACAGCCGGCCCTCCAGCAGGCGAAGGCTCTCGGTCACGATCACGCCGATCGCGGCGAGAGCCAGCACGATCACGAAATAATCCGCCATGCGGAACGTGTTGCCATAGAGGGCGAGAAGCCCGCCGAGGCCGGTCACGGCGGTGTAGAGCTCGGCCACCACGGTGTTGATGAGGCCGATGGTGGCGCCGAGCCTGAGCCCCACCACGAGGAAGGGCAGCGCGCCCGGCAGCACGATATGAAGCTGGATGCGCGCGGCCGAGGCCCCGGTCGAGCGCGCCATCTCGATCAGTTCACCGTCCCGGGCGAGGACGCCCGCATAGGTGTTCAGCACGATGGGCATGACCGCGCCGAGAAAGACGATCATGGCCTTGGCTTCGGTGCCAAGCCCCAGCAGCACGATGATGAGCGGGATGAAGGCCACCCGCGGCGTGGCCGCCAGCGCGAAGACGAAGAGGTCGAGCGTGCGGCCCAGAAGCCGCACCATGCCCATCAGTGCGCCGAGCGGGATGCCCACCAGCACCGCGGCCCCGAGGCCGGTGCCGTAGGTCAGGAGGCTCTGGCCGATGGCGGTCTGCAGCCGTCCCTCGGCCCAGAGCCGCGCCGCCGCCTCTGCGGTGGCGGCGGGCGAGGGGATCAGGCCGCGCGGGACGGTGGCCGAAGCCAGACCCCATAGAAGGAGGAGGAGGCCGAGGAAGAGGAGGCGCAGCACGAGGACGGTCCCGGCCCCCGCCGGCCGCCGGCTTCCGCCGCCCGTCCCTGTCCATCCCGCCATCCGACCCCTCCCCGGGCGCTGTCGGCCGAGCCTTGCAGGATCAATGGGGGACGGCAATCCCACTTTAGGTTGAGGGGTGAAACCCCCGCGAAAGCAGGCGGCCGGGCTGTGGCTCAGCCGAGCGCGTAGCCTGCGCCGCGCACGGTGCGGACAGGATCCTCGCCGCCGTGGAGGCAGAGCGCCTTGCGCAGCCGGCCGACGTGCACATCGACTGTACGGCTGTCAACATAGATGTCGCGCCCCCAGACCCGGTCGAGCAATTGCTCGCGGCTCCAGACCCGGCCGGGCTTCTCCATGAAGGTCGAGAGCAGCCGGAACTCGGTGGGCCCGAGCTTCAGGAGCTGGGCGCCGCGGTGCACCTTGTGGGTTTCGGGATCGAGGCGGATGTCCTCGAACTCGAGCGTCAGGCCCACGCTAGAGGGTCGCGCGCGCCGGAGCTGGCTGCGCACCCGCGCCATCAGTTCGACCACCGAGTAGGGCTTGACCACATAATCGTCGGCCCCGGTTTCGAGGCCGCGCACCCGGTCCACCTCTTCCGAGCGGGCCGAGAGCATGATGATCGGCACCGAGCGCGTCGAGGGGCGGGACTTGAGCTGACGGCAGACCTCGATCCCGGAGACCGAGGGCAGCATCCAGTCGAGCACGATCACGTCCGGCCCCGCTTCCTCGACGAGCATCAGCGCCTCGTCGCCGTTGCCGGCCTGCACCACCCGGAAGCCCTCGGATTCGAGGTTGTAGGACAGGACCTCGCGCTGTGCGGGCTCATCCTCGACGAGCAGGACCACGGGCTGATCGGCGGGCGACATCAGTCGGCCCTCTCGGCGGGCATCATGCTGGTTGCGGTCATGTCGGCCTTCGGGCGCGGCTCCTCGGGCAGGCTGCCGGTGACCAGATAGATCACCTGCTCGGCGATCGAGGTGGCATGGTCGCCCATCCGCTCGATGTTCTTGGCGATGAAATGCAGATGCATGCAGGCGGTGATGTTGCGCGGATCCTCCATCATGTGGGTAAGGAACTCGCGGAACAGGGCATTGTACATCTGATCCACCTCGCGGTCGCGCTGGCGCACGTCCGCGGCGAGCTGGGCATCGCGGTGAATGTAGCTGTCGAGCGCATCCTTGAGCAGCAGCTCGACCGCATTGGCCATGCGCCGGATCGAGCCCGTCGAGTCGCCCACCTGCGCCAGCTGACCCAGAACGACCGAGCGTTTGGCGAGGTTCTTGGCATAGTCGCCGCAGCGTTCGAGCGCCGCCGCGATCTTGATGACGGTCAGCACGGTGCGCAGGTCGGTCGCCGTGGGCGAGCGCAGCGCGATCAGCCGCGCGGCCTCGGCCTGGATCCGCTCCTCGAGCGCGTCGATGGCCGCGTCGTTGCGCCGGACCTGTTCGGCCAGCTCCTCGTCGCGGGTTTCGAGGGCCTGCGCGGCATCAAGGATCGCCGCCTCGACCATGCCGCCCATCTTCATGATGAGGGCCTGCACGGCCTCGAGATCGCGGTCGAAGGCCTGGAAGATATGGGGTTCTGTCATCATGCGGTCCTCCTCAGCCGATCCGGCCCGAGATGTAGCTTTCCGTGCGGGGATCACGCGGATTGGTGAAGATCTGGCCCGTCTCGCCGTATTCGACAAGGCGGCCGAGGTGAAAGAAGGCGGTGCGCTGGCTCACGCGGGCGGCCTGCTGCATCGAGTGGGTGACGATCACCACCGAGAATTGCGCGCGCAGCTCGTCGATCAGCTCCTCGATCTGGGCGGTGGCGATCGGGTCGAGCGCCGAGCAGGGCTCGTCCATCAGCAGCACCTCGGGCGAGGTGGCGATGGCGCGGGCGATGCAGAGCCTCTGCTGCTGGCCGCCCGAGAGGCCGGTGCCGGGCGAGGACAGGCGGTCCTTCGCCTCGTTCCAGAGCGCGGCCCGGCGCAGGGCGCCTTCCACGATCTCGTCGATCTCGGCCTTGGACCGCGCGAGGCCGTGGATGCGCGGCCCGTAGGCCACGTTGTCGTAGATCGATTTGGGGAAGGGGTTCGGCTTCTGGAACACCATGCCCACCTTGGCGCGCAGCTGCACCGGATCGACGCGGGTGTCGTAGATGTCCTGCCCGTCGAGCGTGATCTTGCCCTCGACCCGGCACCCCGGGATCGTGTCGTTCATGCGGTTCAGGCAGCGCAGGAAGGTCGACTTGCCGCAGCCCGAAGGGCCGATGAAGGCGGTGACGGTCTTGCCGAGGATGTCCACATCCACGTCGCGGAGGGCGTGGTTGGAGCCATAGAAGACCTGCGCCTTGCGGGCGGCGATCTTGACCTCGTCGGCGCTCACGATGCGGTCTGCGTAACGGATGTCGTCCATGAAAGCCTCCTTACCAGCGGCGCTCGAAGCGGCGGCGAAGAATGATGGCAGCGGCGTTCATGCAGATGAGGAACGCGAGCAGCACGATGATGGCCCCCGAGGCCCGCTCGACGAAGGCGGGATCGGCGCGCTGGGTGAAGTTGTAGACCTGCACCGGCAGGGCCGAGGCGGGGTCGAAGAAGCCCTCGGGCGGGGCGGCCGGATATTCGCGGACGAAGGCCACCATGCCGATCAGCAGGAGCGGCGCGGTCTCGCCCAGGGCGCGGGCCATGCCGATGATCGTGCCGGTGAGGATGCCGGGCAGGGCCAGCGGCAGCACATGGTGGAAGACGGCCTGCATCCGCGAGGCGCCGACGCCGAGGGCCGCGTCGCGGATCGAGGGCGGCACCGCGGCGAGGCTGACCCGGGTGGCGATGATGATGGTGGGCAGCGTCATCAGCGTGAGGATCAGGCCGCCCACGATGGGGGCCGACTGCGGCAGGCCCATCATGTTGATGAAGATGGCGAGGCCCAGGATCCCGAAGACGATGGAGGGGACGGCGGCGAGGTTCGCGATATTCACCTCGATCAGGTCGGTCCAGCGGTTCTTCGGCGCGAATTCCTCGAGATAGATCGAGGCGGCGACGCCGATGGGCAGGGCCAGGACCAGCACGATGATCATCATGTAGGCGGAGCCGAGGATGGCCACGCCCAGCCCCGCGGCCTCGGGGCGCACTTCGGAGGCGTCGGCGCCCAGAAGGAAGTCGGGGTTGAAGGCCAGCGTGATGAGGCCCGCCTCGCGCATCCTCTGGGCGAGGCCCAGCTGCTCGGGCGTCACGTTGCTGTCGAGCTTCGCGCTCTCCATCGTCACGCGACCCTTGAAGAAGCCGTCCACCCGGCCGTTGGCGAGCGCCCGGAAGGTGATGGTCTCGCCCACCAGCGCGGTGTCGGCCAGCACGCGATTGCGCAGGGTGGCCGCGGCTTCCTTGGACAGGAGGCCCGCGATGTCCTTGTCGCTGATCCCTTCGGTCTTGAGGCCCGCGGCGGCGACGGCCGCCACCATCGAGGCTTCGAGCTGCCGGCCGTAGCCGATAGTCGTGACCTTCTTCATCTCGTCGATGTTGCGGTTGCCCTTCGGGTCCACGATCTTCGCGTCGAGCGTCAGCGGGATCTCGATGAAGGTCTGGCGGAAGGCGCCGGCGCCGTTGCCGATCACCGAGCTCAGGAGCACGACGAGGGCGAGGATCGAGAGGCCGACCGCGGTGAGCCCGTAGGCGCGGAAGCGGCGTTCGGCGGCATTGCGGCGGCGGGTGCGGCTGTCGGGGGCAAAGAGCGTGCCCGCGCGCGGGGCCCGGCCCTCGGGGGCGGAGGCGTCGGTCATTCGTACTGCTCCCGGTATTTGCGCACGATGTAGAGGGCGAGGACGTTCAGCACCAGCGTGATGACGAAGAGCGTGAGACCCAGCGCGAAGGCCACCAGCGTCTCGGGCGAGGCGAATTCGGTGTCGCCGGTGAGCTGGCTCACGATCTTCACCGTCACGGTGGTCATGGCCTCGAACGGGTTCATCGAGAGCTTGGCCGCGGCGCCCGCGCCGAGGACCACGATCATGGTCTCGCCGATGGCGCGGCTCGCGCCGAGGAGGATCGCGCCCACGATGCCGGGCAGCGCCGCGGGCAGGATCACCTGCTTCACGGTCTCGGACTGCGTGGCGCCGAGCCCGTAGGAGCCGTCGCGCAGCGATTGCGGCACGGCGTTGATGATGTCGTCGGACAGGGACGAGATGAAGGGGATCAGCATGATCCCCATCACGAGGCCTGCCGTCATCACCGAGGAGGAGGAGGAGCCGAGCCCGAGCGGCTGGGCGAACCAGTCGCGCAGCGCGGGGCCCACGGTGATGAGGGCGAAGAGGCCGTAGACGATGGTGGGGATGCCCGCGAGGATCTCGATGGCGGGCTTGGCCCAGCCCCGCGTGCGCGGCCCGGCATATTCCGACAGGTAGATCGCGGTCAGAAGCCCGATCGGCACCGCCACCACGAGGGCGATGATCGAGATGTAGATCGTGCCCCACAGGAGCGGCCAGATGCTGAGGTCGGACCCGCCGCGGAACTGCGGGTTCCAGGTCAGGCTGAAGAAGAAGTCCTGCGCCGGATAGAGGCGGAAGAAGTGCATCGTCTCGAAGACGAGCGAGAGCACGATGCCCACGGTCGTCGCCACCGCCACCAGCGAGGCCGCGATCAGGAGCCACATGATGAAGCGCTCGGAGACGTTGCGGGCGCGGAAGTCGGGCGTCGTGCGCAGGAGGGCCGCGGCGAGGCCGCCGAGGCTCGCGCCGAGCACGAGGACCGACATCCAGAGGCCGAAGCTCGCCTGAAGCGCGCGATGGGTCCGGGCGGCGTTGAGTGTTTCGGGCGTGACGTCGGCCACGGCCGCGCCGACCGCACGCAGACGCGGCGCGAGCCCTTCGGGCGTGAGCGCCGCCAGATCGCGATCCGAGAGATCCTCGGCCACCGCGAGCCGGTCGAGGCCCACCGAGATGCGCCGCACCTCGGCCATGGCGAGGCTCGCGGTCGTGGCGTCGTCGGTGGCGGGCAGGAGGCTCGCCACCCGCTGCTCGACCACGAGCGGTTGCACGGCAAGCCACAGCACCAGCAGCGCCAGCGCTGGGACGGCGGTCAGCAGCGCCGCATGCTGGCCGTAGTGGCCGGGCAGGGAATGCAGCCGGCGCGGATCCCCGCCCGCGCGGGCGAGCGCGAGACGACGGCCGGCCACGAAGGCTGCGGCGGAGAGGATCAGGACGGCCAGAACGAGGGTGCCGAGGCTCATGCTATGTCCGGTCAAGGGAAGGAGGCGGCGCGAGGAGCCTCGCGCCGCCGGGGGAGGGTCAGTTGCTCAGCGGGCCCATCGGCACGCGGTTCGCGACCATTTCCTGCGTCTTGGCCAGCTCGGGATCCGAGACGAGGCCGTAGGCCGCGAGCGGGCCGTCGGGGCCGGCCATCTCGTCGGAGACGAAGAACTCGATATATTCCTGCAGGCCCGGGATCACGTCGAGATGGGCGTTCTTGACGTAGAAGAAGAGCGGGCGCGACACCGGGTAGTCGCCGGCGGCAATGGTCTCGACCGAGGGGCTGACGCCCGACATGGTGGCAACCTTCAGCTTGTCGGTGTTGTTCTGGTAGAACGACAGGCCGAACACGCCGATGGCGTTCTTGTTGGCGCTGATGCGCGAGAGCGTCTCGGTATAGTCGCCGTCGATGTCGACCGAGGCACCGTCGGTGCGCAGCGTCATGCAGAGCTCTTCGGCCTTGTCCTCGTCGCCGCCGTTCGCGGCCGCGAAGGCCTCCATGGCGCCGCTTTCCTCGCAGCCGGCGAGGACCACCTTCTCGTCGAACACTTCACGGGTGCCGTGCTTGGTGCCCGGGATGAAGGCGAGGATCGGCTGGTCGGAGAAGTCGCCGTTCACGTCCTTCCAGCTCTTGTTCGGGTTGGCCACGAGCTTGCCGTCGACCACCACCTGCGCCGCGAGCGCCTTGAACCAGTCGGCCGGCGTGAAGGCGAAGTCGGGGCCCTGGATGTCCGAGGCGAAGACGATCCCGTCGTAGCCGATGCGCACTTCCATGATCTCGTTCACGCCGTTCTGGGCGCAGAGGTCGATGTCGGACTGCTTGATGCGCGAGGAGGAGTTGGCGATGTCGATGGTGTTCTCGCCCACGCCTTCGCAGAGTTTCTTGCGCCCCGCGCCCGAGCCGCCGGATTCGACGACCGGCGTCGGGTAGTCGAAGTTCTCGCCGAAGGCCTCGGCCACGATGGTGGCATAGGGCAGCACGGTCGAGGAGCCGGCGCTCTGGATGTTGTCGCGGGCAGCGGCGATGCCTGCGGAGGCGGCGACCACGGCCAGCGACGACACCGTGAGCTTGAGAAGGGACATGGGGTACTCCTGTCGGTTGGGACGGCCGCGCCGGGCGACCTCGGGGCCGTCCTAGACCTCCTGCGAGTCGGGTTTATTGCAGTTCGGTGACAGTTTTGTAACGGAGGCCGGCGGGGGCGCCGCGAAGCCTGGGCAAGACTGATGCGCCTGAGGGTGGATGCGAGGGACACACGGAGCCTGCTGCCGTGCAGGAGAGCGTCCCGGCCATCGGCATTGTCGCACCTCCTCGGTCGCGACCCGCCATCGACAGTGCCGTGGCCTTCGGCACGCTCGGCACCTCCTCGGCACTCGCCGTTGTGCGGAACAGCGTCTTCCCCGGCATTGGCATCGGTCGACCGCCGGCTGCCCGCCGCGTCGGCCGGGTGCAGCGCCGGGTCAGAGGGAGAAGAGATCCGGCGCCACGGGCTCGATCGGCTCGATGAGATCGGGACCCTCGTTGCGGATCGAGTTGACCGTCCGGGCGACCTCGTGCCAGCCCAGAGCCTCCATCGGCAGGCGCGGCAGCGCCTCGACCGGGCAGCCGCCGAGCCAGTCGGCGGCCGCCTCGAGGCCCATCATCACCGGCATCCGGTCGTGCACCTGCGCCAGCGCACCGCGCACGGGCTCTGTCAGGACGGCGCAGGTCGGACCCTCGTACTCGGGCAGGCGCACGCGGCTTTCGAGCCCCGCCATGAGGAGGGCCGGTGCATTGCCCGAGGGGCGGATGTAGTGGGGATATTTCACCCCGCCGCGCACCTGCCACTCGTAATAGCCCGAGGCCAGCACGAGGCAGCGTCCGCCGCGATAGGCCGCGCGGAAGCTGGGCGCGGTCGCCACGCTCTCGATGCGCGCATTGATGGTGGTGGCCTTCCAGTCCTTCAGGCTGCCGCGGTGAAAGGCGGGGATCAGCCCCCAGCGGGCGAGATCGCCCTGAAGACCCAAGGGCCCCTGCCGCACGATGGGAATCATCGCCGTGGGCGGCACGTTGTAGCGGGTCTCGATCTCGGTCGCACCGGGCGCGAGCCCCTGCATCCAGCCGGCAAGCTGCGCCCAGGTCAGCTCCTTGTGGGCCATGCGTCCGCACATGGCCTCTGCCTCAGGGCCGGCAGAACATGTCGTAGAGCAGCACCATGGCGCGGCTCACCTTGGGATCGGCGATGGAATACCAGATCGTCTTGCCCTCGCGCCGGGCCGACACCAGCCCCTCCTGCCGGAGCCGCGCGAGCTGCTGGCTGACGGCCGCCTGCCGCGAGGCGAGGAGCGACTCGAGCTCGGTCACCGATCGCTCGCCGTTCGAGAGATGGCAGAGGATCATCAGACGCCCCTCGTGCGAGAGCGCCTTGAGAAAGCCCGCGGCCGCCTGCGCCTGCATCACCATCTGCTCGGGAGGCACGGGTGCCGCCTCGTCAGCATCCAGTTGCGGGTCGTGCAGGTCGAAGGACATGGGCATGGAACTCCTCATCGGGAGCACATGTAGCATGGCGGACGGCCCGTGGCGAGATGCCGCAAGGTGAGGTCAGCTCTCGGGGAGGAAGCGCCCGAACCGGCCCTGCGAAAAGAGGAGCGGCGCGCCCGGACGCAGGGTCGCCCGCAGCACCGAGCCCAGCACGATGGCATGGTCGCCGCCCTCGTGCAGGGCGGCCTGCCGGCAGTCGAACCGGGCGAGGGGCGCGGGCAGGAGGGGCACGCCCTCGGCATTCGAGCGATAGCTCAGGCCCTCGAAGCCTGCGCCGCCGCGGGTGAAACGCGCGGCGAGATCGCCCTGATCGGCATCGAGCACATGGATCGCATAATGCGCGGCATTGGCGAAGAGGTCGAACCGGCTGGAGGACCGGGCCGGAGACCAGAGCACCAGCGGCGGGTCGAGCGAGACCGAGGCGAAGCTGTTGGCGGTCATGCCGGCCGGCCCGTCGTCGGTCAGCACCGTCACCACGGTCACGCCCGTCGCGAACCGGCCGAGCGCGTCGCGGAAGGCGCGCGCATCGGCGTCGGGGGCGAAGAGGATCTCCTCGGTCATCCGGGCTCTCCTTCGGGCAGGCCCCGGCGGGCGGGCCGCGGGCAGCTGGTCTCGTTCCGCCTGCGCGACCGGAAGGCGCTCGGGCGGGCTTTCCGTCTCACGATCCGCGCCGATGTGCAATGCGTCGGAAGCGTCGGTGCGGGAGGAGAGGCGCGGAACGGCCCCGGTTCCCGTGCGATCCGCCCTTGTCGCGCCGGATGGCTGCGCTAAGCCAGAGCTGTCAGCCGGAGGTGCCATGCTGTTTGCCTATCAGAGAAACGGGGCCAAGTTGCGCCGCCTGCCGCCCGCGTCGGAACCGGAGGCCGAGGCCTGCCTCGCCTCGGCCCTCTGGATCGACCTCTACAAGCCGCTTCCAGGTCAGGTCGAGGCTGTCCGGCAGCTGGGGGTCGAGGTGCCGACGCTGGCCGACATGGAGGAGATCGAGGTCTCGAGCCGCCTCTACCGCGAGGAGGGGCTCGATTACATGACGGTGGTGCTGCCGGGCCAGACCGAGCTGAAGGAGCAGATTTCCGCGCCCGTCTGTTTCGTGCTCTCGCCCGAGCGCCTGGTGACGGTGCGCCATCATGTGCCGCGCCCCTTCGAGACCTATCCCGAGCGCGCCGACAAGGTGGGCCTCGGCTGCGCCCGCCCCGAGCAGGTGTTTCTGGGGCTGATCGAGGAGATCGTGGGGCGGCTCGCGGATCTGATGGAAGGATCTGGGCGGAGCCTCGACACGGTCTCGCGCGCGATCTTCCAGCCGCCGGTGGCCACGCGCTCTCATGGCGCGCCGGCGCCCGAGCGGCTGCAGGAGCTGCTGGAACAGGTCGGGCGCGAGGGCGAGCGGCTGGCCCACATCCGCCTCGCGCTCCTGACGCTGGAGCGGGCGCTCGGCTTCTTCGCCCAGACCGTGCCCGACCGGATCGAGCAGGAGGGGCTGAAGCCCGCGATCAAGAGCCTGCAGCGCGACATCGCGGCGATGGAGGTCCATGCCGATTTCGTCTCGCAGCGGGTGGCGCTGGCGACGGACGCCACGCTGGGCATGATCAACCTCGCGCAGAACGCGACCGTGAAGATCGTGTCCGTGGTGGCGGTGCTGTTCCTGCCGCCGACGCTGGTCGCAAGCATCTACGGCATGAACTTCGCCCACATGCCCGAACTGGAGCGGCCCTGGGGCTATCCCGGCGCGCTCGGGCTGATGCTGGCCTCCGCCGCCGGTGCCTGGGCCTATTTCAAATGGAAGAAGTGGCTGTGAGCGGCCGCCCGGCGCCGTCTGCATAGCCGTCCGTCGAGGGAAAGGCCCGGAGGGCGGCTGGCCGCAAGGCCGGACCGAAGCGGCGGCGCCGGGCAGGGCGCAGCCCCTGCGGCGTCCGTCCGGCAGCGGGGCCTTCCGCGCGGTCAGCCGGCCCGGAAATGTTTCGCGAGCTTCAGCCCCTGGCCCTGATAGTTCGAGGCGATGCCCGCGCCATAGAGCATGTCCGGGCGCTCCTCCATCCGCTCGTAGACGAGGCGGCCCACGACCTGCCCATGTTCGAGCGCGAAGGGCGCCTCGTGGCAGCGCACTTCCAGAACCCCGCGCGAGCCCGTGCCGCCGGCCTGCGCATGGCCGAAGCCCGGATCGAAGAAGCCCGCGTAATGGACGCGAAATTCGCCCACCATGGCGAGGTAGGGCGCCATCTCGGCGGCATGATCGGGCGGAATCGTCACCGCCTCGCGGCTGACGAGAATGTAGAAGGCGCCGGGATCGAGGATGATGCGCCCGTCGCGCGCGCGCACCTCCTCCCAGAAGTCCGAGGCCGGATAGTGGCCGATTCGGTCGAGATCGATCAGGCCGGTGTGCGGCTTGGCGCGGTAGCCCACGAGATCCCCCTCGACGGGGCGCAGATCGACCGAGAAGCCGAGCCCGCCCGAGATCACCGGCGTGCCGTCGACGAGCGGCTCGCGCCCGTGAAGGTCGGCGAGCTCCGCATCCGACAGCGTGGCCTCGCCCGCCCGGAAGCGGATCTGGTTCAGCCGCATCCCGGGGCGGACGAGGACCGAGAAGCTGCGCGGGCAGACCTCGGCATAGAGCGGGCCATGGTAGCCGTCGCGGATCCGGTCGAACTCGGTGCCACCGTCGGCGATGGTGCGGGTGAGCAGGTCGAGCCGCCCGGTGGAACTCTTGGCGTTGGCCACGGCCGAGACGCCCGGCGGCAGGGCAAGGCTCTCCATCAGCGGGATGACATAGACGCAGCCCTTCTCGAGCACGGCGCCCTGGGTCAGATCCACCCGGTGCATCTCGAATTCGGCGAGGCGATCTTTCACCGAGCGGCCGGCGCCCGCGAGAAACGAGGCGCGCACGCGATAGGCCACGCGGCCGAGCCGCAGATCGAGGCTCGCGGGCTGGATCTGTCCGGCGATCGGGGGAATGTCGGCGGCAATGGCGCCCGAGGCGATCAGCGACCGGATCCGTTGCGATGCGAGAACTCCGGCCATCCCTCTCTCCTCGACAGGCTTTCAGAAGCAAAGAAGCCCGCCTCGACAGAGGCGGGCTTCTTTGTTGGTCGGGCCGGCGAGATTCGAACTCGCGACCTTCCGCCCCCCAGACGGACGCGCTAACCAGGCTGCGCCACGGCCCGACAGGCGGGATACATAACGAGATTTGCCGCGGGAGCAAGCGGGAAACGCACCGGATCTCCCGCCTTATTCCGCACCCCCGTCACGCCTGCCGAAGCCGGTCGCGCAAGGCCAGCAGGCGTTCGCGCAAGGCCAGCACCTCGGCCCGCTGCGCGTGAAGACAGCCCGCAGGAAGCGCCCTGAGCCGCGCGGGACGCCATGTCACCGCCGCGTCCCCGTCCGAATCAACCGAGGCGCCGTCCGATTCGGCCTCCGGCTCGCAGGGCAGGGTGGCCTCCGGGGAGGGGCGCTTTGCCTCGGGCTTCGGCGGCAGGGGGGCCGTGCTGCGACGCAGCCGTGCCGGAACCTCGCCGGGATCGCGACGCGCGACGAGCGGCTCGGGCGGGGACCAGGCAAAGGGGGCCGCGGGTTCGATCTCGGTGACAGGCGTCTGCGGCGGATCGGCCGGGGCCTCTTCCGGTGGCTCGTCCGCGCCCTTGGTCGGCACGGGCTCGGGATCGGAGAGAGCGGACGCGGCATGCGCGGCCGCGGCGCGGCGCAGGGTCTCTGCCCGCTGCGGCTCGCGCGCGAAGGGCACGACCTCGCCGCGCGGCTCTTCCTCGACCGCGGCGAAGGGCGCCTCGTCCAGGGCAGGATCGTCGGCGCCGGGATCCTGTCCGCCGAGGCCCGCCACATGGCGCACGCCCTGCTCGCGCAGGATCTTCTGCACGCCGCGGATGGTCATGCCCTCGTCATGGAGCAGGCGGCGGATGCCGGCGAGCAATGCCACGTCGGAGGGCCGGTAGTAGCGCCGCCCGCCCGCCCGCTTGACCGGCCGGATCTGCGGGAAGCGGCTCTCCCAGAAGCGCAGCACATGGGCCGGCGTCTGCAGGATGTCGGCGACCTCGCTGATCGTGCGGAAGGCTTCAGCCGATTTTTCCATCCGCATGTCCGATCAGTTCTTGCCGCCGGCGGCGACACGCTCCTTCATCAGATGCGAGGGGCGGAAGGTGAGGACCCGGCGGGGCGAGATCGGTACCTCGTCGCCCGTCTTGGGGTTGCGGCCGATCCGGGCCGACTTGTCGCGCACCGTGAAGGTGCCGAAGGAGGAGATCTTCACCGTCTCGCCCGAGGCCAGCGCGTCCGACACATGCTGAAGCACGGATTCCACCAGCTGCGCGGATTCGTTGCGAGACAGGCCCACCTCGCGAAACACCGCTTCGCTCAGATCCATGCGCGTCAAGGTCTTGTCGCTCATCACATTCCCCACCCAAGGTTTCGCCACAGGATGAGGTATGAAGGATTCCGAGTCAATATCAACGGCTTGGAGCGGGCCGTTGAGACAGGTCTACCAGCGGAGGACCACCGAGCCCCAGGCGAGCCCGCCGCCGATCGCTTCGGTGACCAGAAGGTCGCCTTCCTTGATCTGCCCGCGTGCCTTGCCGACCGAGAGGGCCAGGGGAATCGAGGCGGCCGAGGTATTGCCGTGATCCTGCACCGTCAGGATCACGCGGTCCATCGGAACCTGCATCCGCTGGGCGGTGGCCGAGATGATGCGCAGGTTGGCCTGATGCGGCACGATCCAGTCGACATCGCCGGCGCCGAGGCCCGCCTTCTCCAGTGCCGTATGCGCTGTTTCTGCAAGCTTCTCAACGGCATGGCGGAAAACCTCGCGTCCCTGCATCCGCAGGTGGCCCGTGGTGCCGGTCGAGGAGCCGCCATCGACATAGAGCAGGTCCTTGAAGCGGCCGTCCGAATGCAGGTCGGTCGCAAGGATGCCGCGGTCGGCGGAGGTGCCGGCGCTCTCGGTGCCCTCGAGCACCACCGCGCCCGCGCCATCGCCGAAGAGCACGCAGGTGGCCCGGTCGTTCCAGTCCATCAGGCGGCTGAAGGTCTCGGCCCCGATCACGAGCACGCGCTGCGCCTGACCCGAGCGGATCAGCGCATCGGCATTGGCCAGCGCATAGACGAAGCCCGCGCAGACCGCCTGCACGTCGAAGGCGAAGCCGCGGGTCATGCCCAAGGCCGCCTGCACCATGGTGGCGGCGGAGGGGAAGGTGAGATCGGCCGTGGAGGTGGCGACGATCAGCGTGTCGATGTCGTCCGGCTGAAGCCCCGCGTCCTCGAGCGCTGCACGCGCCGCGCGGGCGGCGAGGTCGGAGGTCGTCTGTCCCTCCGCCGCGAAATGCCGCCGTTCGATGCCCGACCGGGTGCGGATCCATTCGTCGGTCGTCTCGACGATCGCCTCGAGTTCGGAGTTCGGGACGACACGGTCGGGCAGATAGTGCCCGACGCCCCTCACCACGGCGCGTATTGTCATTCAGCTCTACCGTTTCTCAGATCTGCCGGGGGCGGCCATCTCGTCCGGGGCATCCTGCCCCGCCCGTCCGGCGGATGCAAGCCGTGCCGCCAGCCGCTCGTGGAAGCCCGATTGCGCGAGCCGGGCCGCCAGCGCGATGGCCGCGGCGACCCCCGTGCCATCGGCGGAGCCGTGCGATTTCACCACGGTTCCGTTCAGCCCGAGAAAGACGCCGCCGTTCACGCGGCGCGGATCGATGCGCTTCTGCAGCCGCTTGAGGGAGCCCAGCGCCAGAACCGCCGCCATCTTCGACAGGATGTTCGCGCCGAACGCCTCGCGGAGGAAATCCGAGATGAGCTTGGCCGTGCCTTCGCCCGTCTTCAGCGCGACATTGCCGGTGAAGCCGTCGGTGACGATCACGTCGCAGCGGCGGCCGGGGATGTCGCCGCCCTCGATGAAGCCCACGAATTCGTAGGCGCCGGCGGCGGCATTGGCCGAGATCAGATCCTGGGCCACCTTGAGTTCGGCGCGGCCCTTGTGCTCCTCGGTGCCCACATTCAGCAGGCCCACGCGGGGACGCTCGAGGCTGAGACCGTTGCGGGCATAGGAGGCGCCCATCAGGGCATATTGCGCAAGATCCTCGGCGTCGGCCTTGATGTCGGCGCCGACGTCCAGCATCACGTTGAAGCCGCCGGGATTGCGCGAGGGCCACATGCAGGCGATGGCCGGCCGGTTGACGCCGGGCAGCTTGCGCAGCCGGATCATCGAGACTGCCATCAGTGCGCCCGTGTTGCCGCAGGAGACCGCGACGGTCGCCTCGCCCGCGCGGACGCTCTCGATGCAGGACCACATGGAGGTGCCTTCGCCATGGCGCATGACCTGGCTCGGCTTGTCGTTCATCGTGACCACGCGCGGAGCGTGGCGGATCTCGCAGCGACCCTTGAGGTCCTTGCGCTTGGCGATCATCGGGCCAAGATGGGCCTCGTCACCATGGACGATGAAATAGGCGCCGGGGATGGCGGAGGCGGATTCAGCGAGGCCGGCCACAACAGCGGCCGGACCCCGGTCTCCGCCCATCGCATCGACGGATATGACTATGCGTCCTGCGCCCGTCGCCTGGAATGCGGTTTCGCTTGCCATGCGTTGGGGGGAGGTCAGGCGCGGCTTACGCCGCGTCCTCGTCCAGATCGGTTTCCGCCGTCACCGCCACCACTTCGCGCGAGTCATAGTGACCGCAGGCGCCGCAGACGTGGTGCGGGCGCTTCAGTTCGCCGCAGTTCGGGCACTCGGCCGGATTGGAAGCGACGAGCGCGTCGTGCGAGCGACGCATGTTGCGCCGGGAACGGGTGACTCGGTTCTGAGGGACAGCCATGTCTCAACCTCGTGTTACGGAGGGGCCAGGCCCCTGTTTTGCCTTGGGGATTCGCGCGCTTCCCCAAGGGGCGGGCGCTTGTGATCCGCGTGTCGAACGAGGCGCGGAACATAGTGGGATTCTGGCCCGGCGCAAGCCCCTTTCTCTCGGGGCGTGGCGCATGGGCCGCGGGCTTGGTCAGCCGTCGCCCTCGGCGCCGCCCGCGGGCTCGTCGCCGCCCATCCGGCGGCGGAGCTCGGCCAGGCTCGCGAAGGGTTTCAGGTCGGTGTCCGAGAGCGGGGCCGCCCCGGGGGGCGCGAACGTCGCGGCGTCGAGCTCGGCCCCCGGCGCGCGGGGGTAGAGCGGCAGCGCGAGCGCGAGGGCCTCGACCGCGACGGCGCCGGCATCGATCACCTCGGGCAGGGGTTCGCTGTCGTCCTCGGGGATCTCGACCTCCTCGCCCTCGGGGACGGTGTAATTGGCGAGGTAATGCCGGCTCACCGCCTCGTCGATCCGCGTCGTGACGGGGGCCAGCGTGACCGAGCAGGGCTGCACCACGGTGGCCGCGAGCCGCCCCTCGAGTTCGAAGTCGCGCTTGCCCATCGGGCGGATCTCGCCCTTGAAGCTCATGCCGCGCACGGCGCTGATGCCGAGCAGGGCCGCCACCAGCCCCTGGACCTCGGCGTCGGGCTCGATGCGGAAGCGGGTGGGGCGGTTGGCGGAGAGGGCGGCCACCCGGAACGGGCAGGAGACGGGCAGATCGGCACTCGAGGCTTGGACGGGTTCCGGCATGACGCGGTTTCTTTCCGGTTTTCGGGCGGTTGCGGGCGCCTTGTCCGCGCCGCGGGCCGCCGGTGGGGGCGCAGGCGGCGGGGCTGCCGGGGCGCAGGGTGCCGGTCCTCGTTCCTTCCTTGAACAGAGGCCGGACCTTCTGTAAGCCGGTGGCTGAGCCGCAGACGGTCCATCGTCGCGTTCGGGATACGGGGCTTCGCCCCGCAAGGCAAGGGGTCGTCATGGCGCGGGAAGTCAGGATCGGAGCAGCGCAAAACCGGCGGGGCCTGCGCAGGTTGGCGCTGGGACTGTCGCTTGCCGTCGTGGTGGCCGCCTGCCAGCCGATCTACCGCAATCACGGTTATGTGCCGACCGAGATCGACCTGCAGCGGATCGAGGTCGGCCGCGACACCCGCGACAGCGTGGCCGAGATCGTGGGCCGGCCGTCGGCCTCGACGCTTCTGAACGACAGCGGCTGGTATTATGTGCAGAGCCGCTACCGCCATTACGGCGCGCGCGAGCCGCAGGAGGTGGACCGTCAGGTGGTGGCGATCACCTTCAACCCGACGGGCACCGTGCGCAACATCGAGCGGTTCGGTCTCGAGAAGGGGCAGATCGTGCCGCTGTCGCGCCGAGTGACCGACACGACGATCGAGGGCACGGGCTTCCTGCGCCAGCTGTTCGGCAACATCGGCGCGCTGCGGACGCAGGACATGATCAACGACAACGGCATCCGCTGAGCCGCTGGGCCGGACGGAGCCGGGGGCTTCGCGCCCCCGGACCCCCGCGGGATATTTGAGCCAGAATGAAGGGCGCGCCGGCGGAGGGCGGCCTAGCCCTTCGGCTCGAAGGTCATGGCCACGCCGTTCATGCAGTAACGCAGGCCCGTCGGCTGCGGGCCGTCCGGAAAGACGTGGCCCAGATGCGCCTCGCAGCGCGCACAATGCACCTCGGTGCGGCGCATGAAGAAGCTGCGGTCCACGCTGGTCTCGACCGCTTCGGGATCGATCGGAGCCCAGAAGCTGGGCCAGCCGGTGCCGCTCTCGAACTTCTGCGCCTGATCGAACAGGGGCGCGCCGCAGCCCACGCAGCGGAAGACGCCAGGCTCCTTCGGGAAATCGTCGTGGGTGCCGGCCCGCTCGGTGCCGTGCTTGCGCGTCACCTTGTAGGCGAGCTCGGAAAGCTCGGCCCTCCATTCCGCATCGCTCTTCACCACCTTCTCGCGCTCGTCGGTCATGTTCGTCTCCCGCTGCTGGCGCGGCCCCTTGACCGCTTGCGCCCTTCGGCGGCGCGGCTCATATCTAGGCGCGCCGTTCCGCTGCGCAAGTCACGAGGAGGTGTCGATGCTCGCGCTCAGCAGGGGCCGCTATCTGGCGCGGCCGGCCGCGGGCCTAGAGGATCTGCGCCGGGCGCAGGAGCTTCGCTGGCTGGCCTTCCATGCGCGCCGCGCGGGAAGCGGGGCCTCCGGGCTGGACGCCGACCGGTTCGACGGGGCCTGCAGCCACATGCTGATCGAGGAGGCGGAGAGCGGGGCGCTGGTCGGCTGCTTCCGCTTCCTGACCTTCGCCAGCGGGCGCGAGATCGGCCGCAGCTATTCGGCGCAGTTCTACGAGCTGTCGGCGCTGGAGGGCTTCGCGGGGCCAATGGTCGAGATGGGGCGCTTCTGCATCCATCCCGATCGGCGCGATCCGGACATCCTGCGCGTGGCCTGGGGGGCGCTGACGCAGCATGTGGACCGGGCCGGGATCGAGATGCTCTTCGGCTGCTCCTCGTTCCATGGTACCGAGCCCGAGGCCTATCTCGACACGTTCGCCATGCTGAAGGAGCGCCATCTTGCGCCGCCGCGCTGGTTGCCGCGGGTGAAGGCCGCCTCGGTCTACCGCTTCGCCCAGCGCCTCGCACGGCGCGAGCCGGATGCGCGGCGCGCCATGCTGCAGATGCCGCCCCTCCTGCGGACCTATCTGATGATGGGAGGATGGGTGTCCGATCACGCGGTGGTGGACCGCGAAATGGACACGCTCCATGTCTTCACCGGGCTCGAGATCGGCGCCATTCCCGCGCGCCGCGCGCGCGCCCTGCGCGCCGTGGCGGGCTGAGGCAGGTCAGCGGGCGCCGCGCCAGATCCAGCCGCCGCCCAGAATGCGGCTGTCGCCCGGCGCGTAAAAGACGCAGGCCTGACCCGGCGAGACGCCGTCCTCGGGGGCGATCAGTTCCACCTCGGCCTCGGTGTCCGACAGCGGGCGGATCACCGCCTCGCGCGGGGCCCGGGTGGAGCGCACCTTGGCCATCACCTGCCATTCGGAGCGGGAGGTGAGCGGGGCATCGCCCAGCCAGTTGATCTCGCGCACCGGGACGATCCGGGTCGAGAGCGCCTCCTTCGGGCCCACGATCACCTGACGCCGCTCGGGATCGAGCCGCACCACATAGAGCGGATCGCCGAGGCCGCCGATGCCGAGGCCGCGTCTCTGGCCGATCGTGTAGTGGATGACGCCACGATGTTCGCCGAGCACCCGGCCGGAGAGATCCACGATCTCGCCCGGGTCGGCCGCGCCGGGGCGCAGCTTCTGGATCACCTCGGCATAGTTGCCGTTCGGCACGAAGCAGATGTCCTGGCTGTCGGGCTTGTCGGCCACGGGCAATCCGTGCCGCGCGGCCAGCGCGCGGGTCTCGGCCTTCGAGGCGAGATGGCCGAGCGGGAAGCGCAGGAAGGCCAGCTGCTCGGGCGTGGTCGAGAAGAGGAAATAGCTCTGGTCGCGCGCGGGGTCGGCCGCGCTGTGCAGCTCGGGCCCCGCCGGGCCCATCTTGCGCTGGATATAGTGGCCCGTCGCCATGCAGTCGGCGTCGAGATCCTTCGCCGTCTGCAGCAGGTCCTTGAACTTCACCCGTTCGTTGCAGCGGATGCAGGGCACGGGCGTGGCCCCGGCCAGATAGGCGTCGGCGAATTCGTCGATCACCGCCTCGCGGAAGGTGTTCTCGTAATCGAGCACATAATGGGGAAAGCCCATCGTCTCGGCCACGCGCCGCGCGTCATGGATGTCGCGCCCGGCGCAGCAGGCGCCCTTCTTGGCCAGCGCCGCGCCATGGTCGTAGAGCTGGAGCGTGACGCCCACCACATCGTAGCCCTCGGCGGCGAGCTCGGCCGCCACCACGGAACTGTCGACGCCGCCCGACATGGCCACCACCACGCGGGTGACGGCGGGGGGCTTGGCGAAACCCAGCGAATTGAGCGGATGGTCGAGCATGGCTGCGCGCCTTCGGATCGGTGAAGCGCGCAATATAAGAAAATGCAGCGCAGTCTCAACCCCTCGTTTCACCGATGATTAAGGCCGCTCCGTCAGCCTTTCCGCCTGATGGAGGGATGAGGGATGTATCTCAAGCGCGTTGATGGTCCGCGGCAGGTGACGCTGCCGGACGGGACCGTTCTGAGCCGGGCCGACCTGCCGCCGCTCGACACACGGCGCTGGGTTGCAAGCCGCAAGGCAGCCGTCGTGAAGGCGGTGATCCACGGGCTCATCACCGAGCGCGAGGCGCTGGACCGCTACAGCCTGTCCGAAGAGGAATTCGCCCTGTGGCGGTCGGCGGTGGCCGCGCACGGCGAGAAGGCGCTGAAGGTCACGATGATCCAGAAATATCGGCAACTTTAGATTGTATTCAGCTTCGCCTATGCGAGAGTAACTCATGATTAACCATTGGGCATCATTGTAGTTAATACCTAGGGTGGCGATGCGGAGCGCGAGTGATGAGAATACTGCTGGTGGAGGATGATCCGACCACGTCCCGCAGCATCGAATTGATGCTGACTCATGCGAACCTGAACGTCTATTGCACCGATCTCGGCGAGGACGGGATCGATCTGGCCAAGCTCTACGATTACGATCTCATCCTGCTGGATCTCAACCTGCCCGACATGAGCGGGCACGAGGTCCTGCGCCAGCTCCGCCTTGCGCGGGTGGACACGCCCATCCTGATCCTGTCCGGCGCCGACGATACCGAGAACAAGATCAAGGGCTTCGGCTTCGGCGCCGACGATTACATGACCAAGCCCTTCCACCGCGAGGAGCTGGTCGCCCGCATTCATGCCATCATCCGCCGCTCGAAGGGCCATGCCCAGTCCGTGATCCGGACGGGTAAGATCCTCGTTAATCTCGATGCGAAGACCGTCGAGGTCGAGGGTAAGCCCGTGCATCTGACGGGCAAGGAATATCAGATGCTGGAGCTGCTCTCGCTGCGCAAGGGCACGACGCTCACGAAGGAGATGTTTCTTAATCACCTTTACGGAGGCATGGACGAGCCCGAACTCAAGATCATCGATGTGTTCATCTGCAAGCTGCGCAAGAAGCTGGCCGAGGCCACGGGGGGCGAGAGCTACATCGAGACGGTCTGGGGCCGGGGCTATGTCCTGCGCGATCCGGTGACGACCGAGACCGACCGGCGGTTCGCCATCGGCGCCTGACCGGCCTGCCCGGGCGCGGCCTCCGGGACAGGCGGGCTGGACGAGGCTCGGGCGGTTGCCTAAAGCTGCGGAGGGCGCAGGCGGGGGACCCTCATGCAGGACGAGAGGCCGGTGGATCAACTGACCGAGGCGGAAGCCGCGGCCGAGCTTGCACGGCTGGCAGAGGCGATCGAGGCTGCGAATACCGCCTACCACACCCACGACGCGCCGCAGATCAGCGACGCGGACTATGACGCGCTCAAGGTGCGCAACCGGGCCATCGAGGAGCAGTTCCCGGAGCTCCGCCGGAGCGACAGCCCGAGCGACCGGGTGGGCGGGGCGCTGGCCGAAGGATTTGCGAAGGTTCGCCACGATGTGCGGATGCTCTCGCTCGAGAATGCGTTCGACCTTGCCGAGGTCGAGGACTGGATCGAGCGGATCCGGCGTTATCTCGGCCATGTGGGCGACCTTCTGTTCACGGCCGAACCGAAGATCGACGGGCTCTCGCTGTCTCTCCGCTACGAGAAGGGGCGTCTCGTGCAGGCGGCGACCCGCGGCGACGGCGAGACCGGCGAGAATGTGACCGAGAACGCCCGCACCATCGCGGACCTGCCCACCGAGCTCGACGGCGCGCCGGACCTGCTCGAGGTGCGCGGCGAGGTCTACATGAGCCACGAGGATTTCGCGGCGCTGAATGGCCGGCAGGAGGCCGCGGGCCAGCGCCTCTTCGCCAACCCGAGGAATGCGGCCGCGGGCTCGCTCCGCCAGCTCGATCCGGCTGTCACCGCCTCGCGCCCGCTGCGCTTCTTCGCCTATGCCTGGGGCGCCCATTCCGAGCCGCTGGCCGCCACGCAGCACGAGGCCATCGCCCGTCTGGCCGCTTTGGGCTTTGCCACGAACCCGCTCACCCGCCTTTGCACGGGGCCCGAGGAGCTTCTGGCGCAACATGCCCAGATCGAGCGGCAGCGTGCGGCGCTGGGCTATGACATCGACGGTGTGGTCTACAAGGTCGACGATCTGGCGCTGCAGCGGCGGCTGGGCTTTCGGGCCTCGACGCCGCGCTGGGCCATCGCGCACAAGTTCGCAGCCCAGCTCGCCTGGACCCAGCTCGAGGGGATCGACATTCAGGTCGGCCGCACCGGCGCCCTGTCGCCTGTGGCGCGCCTCAAGCCGGTGACGGTGGGCGGGGTCGTGGTGGCCAATGCCACGCTCCACAACGAGGATTACATCGCCGGCCGCGATTCGAAGGGGCAGGAGATCCGCGGCGGCAAGGACATCCGCGTGGGCGACTGGGTGCAGGTCTACCGTGCGGGCGACGTGATCCCCAAGGTGGCCGATGTCGATCTCGACCGCCGCCCCGAGGGGGCTGCGCCCTACCGCTTTCCCGAGACCTGCCCCGAGTGCGGCTCCGAAGCCATCCGCGAGCCGGGCGATTCGGTGCGCCGCTGCACCGGCGGCCTGATCTGCCCGGCCCAGCAGGTCGAGCGGCTGAAGCATTTCGTCTCGCGCGCGGCCTTCGATATCGAGGGGCTCGGCGCAAAGCAGGTCGAGGCGCTCTGGCGCGACGGCTGGATCCGCCAGCCCGCCGACATCTTCGAGCTGCCGAACCGCTACCGCGACGGGATGCAACGGCTCGAGAATCGGGAGGGCTGGGGGCGGAAATCGGCCGAGAATCTCTTCGCGGCCATCGAGGCGCGGCGGCGCATCGCGCTCCACCGGCTGATCTTCGCGCTGGGCATCCGCCATGTGGGCGAAACCACGGCCACGCTTCTGGCCACCCACTACGGCTCCTGGGCCGCTTTCGAGGCCGCGATGACCCGCGCCGAGGTGGGCGCGGGGCCCGAGTGGCAGGACCTTCTC
This sequence comes from Cereibacter sphaeroides 2.4.1, assembly GCF_000012905.2. NCBI lineage: Bacteria > Pseudomonadati > Pseudomonadota > Alphaproteobacteria > Rhodobacterales > Paracoccaceae > Cereibacter > Cereibacter sphaeroides. The sequence continues at coordinate 1,262,058 of NC_007493.2, forward strand.
TCCATCGACGGCGTGGGGGCGGTGCTTGCCACATCGCTCGTCACCGCCTTCCATCAGGAGGCCGAGCGGGCGGCGGTCGACGCGCTTGCGGCCCATCTGACCGTCGAGGATGCCGAGGTGCGCGCCCCGGTCGCGAGCCCCGTCGCGGGCAAGATCGTGGTCTTCACCGGCACGCTCGAGAAGATGTCGCGCGCCGAGGCCAAGGCGCGGGCCGAGGCGCTGGGGGCGAAAGTGTCCGGCTCGGTTTCGGCCAGGACCGATCTCGTGGTGGCGGGGCCGGGGGCGGGATCCAAGGCCAAGCAGGCCGCGGCGCTCGGCATCGAGACGATCGACGAGGACGGTTGGCTGCGCCTGATCGGGGACGCATGAGCCGGCCGGAGATCCTCTTTCCGCTCTTCGCCGATCTGGAGACGCTGGAGGGGGTAGGCCCCAAATCCGCCAAGGCCTTCGCGGGGCTGGGCGTGACCCGGCCGAAGGACCTTCTGTTCCTGCTGCCGCATTCCGCGGTGGATCGTAGCCGCCGGTCCTCGATCCGCGATGTCCTGCCGCCGGTGACGGCCACGGTCGAGGTGACGGTTGGCGCCCATTACCCGTCGCGGCGCAAGGGCGGTCCCTACCGCATCGCCGTACGGGATGCCGAGGCCGAGTTCACGCTCGTCTTCTTCCACGCCCGCGGCGACTATCTGATGAAGCTCCTGCCGCCGGGCGAGCAGCGGATCGTGTCGGGCCGGATCGAGGTCTTCGACGGCATGGCGCAGATGGTCCATCCCGATCATGTGCTGCCGCCCGAAGAGGCCGCGGCCTTGCCCGCCTGCGAGCCTGTCTATCCGTTGACGGCGGGGCTCACGCAGAAGCTGGTGGCGAAGGCGGCGTCGGCGGCGCTCCTGCGGCTGCCGGAGCTGGCCGAATGGATCGATCCGGGCCTCAAGGCGCGCGAGGGCTGGCCCGACTGGGCCGCGGCGGTGCGGGCGGCCCATGCGCCTGAGGCCCCCGCGGAGGTCACGCCCACCGCCGCCGCGCGGCGCCGCCTCGCCTATGACGAGCTCTTCGCCCATCAGCTGACCCTCACGCTCGCCCGGGCCTCGCGCCGCCGCGGCAGGGGCGTGGCCTCGGTCGGCACGGGCGCGCTGCAGCGGCGCGTGCTGGAGAGCCTGCCCTTCGCGCCCACCGCGGCCCAGACCCGGGCCGTGGCCGAAATCGCGGCCGACATGGCGGCGCCGCAGCGGATGAACCGGCTCCTGCAGGGCGACGTGGGGGCGGGCAAGACGCTGGTGGCCTTCCTCGCCCTCGCCATCGCCGTCGAGGCGGGCGGGCAGGGCGTGATGATGGCGCCGACCGAGATCCTCGCGCGGCAGCATCTGGCGAGTCTCGCGCCGATGGCCGAGGCGGCGGGCATCCGGCTCGCGCTCCTCACCGGTCGCGACAAGGGCGCCGAGCGGGCGGCCAAGCTCGCGGCGCTTGCCGCGGGCGAGATCGGCGTGCTGGTCGGCACCCATGCGGTCTTCCAGAAGGACGTGATCTTCCACGATCTGCGGCTCGCCATCGTCGACGAGCAGCACCGGTTCGGCGTGGCGCAACGGATGGAACTCGGCGCCAAGGGGGCCGCGGCCGACGTGCTGGTGATGACCGCGACGCCCATTCCCCGCAGCCTCGCGCTCGCCAGTTACGGAGACATGGATGTCTCGGTCCTGGACGAGAAGCCGCCCGGGCGGACGCCGGTCAAGACCGCGCTCGTCTCCTGCGAGCGCATCGACGAGGTGGTCGCGAGCCTCGCCCATGCGGTGGCGGAAGGGCGGCAGGCCTACTGGGTCTGCCCGCTCGTCGAGGACAGCGAGGCGGTGGACTATGCCTCGGCCGAGGCCCGCTTCCAGCATCTGCGCGCGGCTCTGGGCGAGGGCACCGTGGGGCTCGTCCATGGCCAGATGCCGCCGGCCGAGAAGGATGCGGCCATGGCGCGGTTCGTGGCGGGCGAGACGCGGGTGCTGGTCGCCACCACGGTGATCGAGGTGGGGGTGAACGTGCCCAATGCCTCGATCATGGTGATCGAGCGCGCCGAGATCTTCGGGCTGGCCCAGCTCCACCAGCTGCGCGGCCGGGTGGGGCGCGGGGCGGCGCAATCGACCTGCCTTCTCCTCTATCAGGCGCCTCTGGCCGAGAGCGGCCAGCGCCGCCTCACCATCCTGCGCGAGACCGAGGACGGCTTCCGCATCGCCGAGGAGGATCTGGCGATCCGCGGCGCGGGCGACCTGATCGGCACGGCTCAATCCGGCCTGCCGCGCTTCCGCATTGCCGATCTCGAGCGGCAGTCGGCGCTGATGGAGGTGGCGCAGTCGGATGCGCGGAAGCTCCTTCACGACGATCCGACGCTCGCCTCGCCCCGCGGAGAGGCGGCGCGGCTTCTGCTCTGGCTCCTCGATCAGGACCGCGCGATCCGTCTGCTGTCCGTCGGGTAAGCGGCCCTTCTGACCGTCGCCTTCACGAGCCCTGCCTGCACCCCCCGGTGAGGGTCGCTGCCTGCGGGCTGTTCGGCCTTTCTCACCCCCTGCGCCCAGCGGTGCTTGAACGGCTCAGGTCGACGACCGTTCCTGAGTTCCTGCTGTCCCCACGGTATGTTCTCTTAAAATCCCGTTCGGTTCTTAAAAAGTTCTTTACACTGGTTAGCGGTTGTGGGAACAATGACGGAACATAAAGACGGAGATCGCTCATGCTGACCGAGATGAAGGAAGTCCTGTCCCGCTGCTCCGAGACACTGATCGAGGATGCGCTTGGCGTGGCTGCCGTCTTTTCTCTTCTGATCGCGGCGCTCTACCTGCCGCACCTCGTCTGATCCGACTGCCTGCGACCGGTCGCCCTCGGCAGCCGCCTGCTGCCTGTCCCCCAAGGATCCCCAGGACCGGACGCCACTGCCGCCGCCCCTTGCCCCGGGCGGCGGCCTTTTCATGCGGGCTGGCCGGTAGAGGCAGCGTCGGGCGGTTCGTCAGCCTTTATCGGCGAGGGCGAAGGCCTCGGCCGCCGCTTCCAGCGCGAGCAGGATGGAGGCGTGCCGGTTGCGGTAGTCGCGCGCGGGCAGGAGCACCTCGTAGCCCTCGAAGGGGGCGGCCGGCACCGGCCCGGCTTCGGTCAGCATGGCCTTCAATGCGTCGCGTGCGCCCTCGACCTCGGCGCGCGAGCGGCCGAGCAGCGCACCTCCCATGATCGAGGCCGAGGCCTGACCCAGCGCGCAGGCCTTCACATCCTGCGCGAATTCGGCCACCCGCCCGTCCCGCAGGTTCAGATCCACGGTCACGGTCGAGCCGCAGACCGGCGAGCGCTTCCGCGCGCTGCCCTGTGGGTCGGCAAGCCGCCCGGTGTGCGGGATGTCCGCCGCCAGTTCGAGGATGCGCCCCGAATAGAGGCTGATCAGGTCGCTGTCGCTCATGGCTTTCCTCTTTGCGCTCGACCTCCTAGATAGGCCTCCGCGCGTCCGATGGAAAGGAACCCGAGATGGCCTTCGACCCCGCATCGCTCACCTTTGATGCCAATGGCCTCATCCCGGCCGTGGCACAGGACCATGCGACCGGCGAGGTGCTGATGATGGCCTGGATGAACGCCGAGGCCGTCGCCCGCACCGTCGAGACCGGGTGCGTCACCTACTGGTCGCGCTCGCGGCAGGCCTTCTGGGTGAAGGGCGAGACGTCGGGCCATGTCCAGCGCCTGATCGAGCTGCGGATCGACTGCGACCGCGACTGCCTGCTGCTGCTCATCGAGCAGGAGGGCCCGGCGTGCCATACCAACCGCCGCTCCTGCTTCTACACCGCGCTCCGCGAGGGCGAGGAGCGGATCATTCTCGACCCGATGGTCTGACCGGCGTCGCGGGCGGCTCCGGGCCATCTGATTGCGCGTCTAGGTCCGCCGCGGGGGCAGGTCGGAACGCCTGAGCCCGGTCGACCAACGCCCGCGCCTCAAGCCGCCGGAGCGCCAAGCCGAGGAGATCCGATCCCGGATCGCGAAAGGCGGCGGAGGGCTGATGGCCCGAAGGTTCCCCTGACCCAGCCCTTCAGAACCCCACCAGCGCGCGGACCTCGGCCGGGCTCAGGCCCTCGGCACGGTATTTCCCCAGCGCCTTCGAATCGTCGCGCTTGGCGAGCCGCTTTCCGGCTGCATCCCGGATCAGCCGGTGATGGTGGAAGTCCGGGACGGGCAGGCCCAGCAGGCGCTGCAGGAGGACATGGATCGCGGTCGCCTCGAACAGATCGGCTCCGCGGACCACTTCGGTGACGCCCTGCGCGGCATCGTCCACCACGACGGCGAGATGGTAGGAGGTGCCGAAGCCGCGCCGGGCCAGCATCACGTCGCCCACGCTGCGGGCGAGGTTCTGCGGTGCGTGCCAGCCCTCGGCCTCCGGGCCGGTCTCGTGGAAGCGGAGCCCGCCCGCGTGCTCCTCCGCCCGCGCCATGTCGAGCCGGATTGCATCGTCGGGACCGGCCTCGGCCATGGGGCGGCCGCGGCAGGTGCCGGGATAGACGATCCCGTCGGGTCCGACCGGCACCCCCTCCTGCGGGGCGGCGAGGGCCGCTCGGATGTCGGCGCGGCTGCAGCGGCAGGGATAGGTGAGCTCCATGGCGGTCAGGCGGTCGAGCGCCGCGCGATAGGCCCCGCCGCGGTCGGACTGCCGCAGGACCGGCTCGGGCCACGCGAGGCCCAGCCAGTGCAGGTCGTTGAAGATCTGCGCCTCCCATTCCGGGCGGCATCGGCTGCGGTCGATATCCTCGATCCGGAGGAGGGCCGTGCCGCCCGCGGCGCGCTGCCAGACGGTCAGCGCCGAGAAGGCGTGTCCCAGATGCAGCGGCCCCGTCGGCGAGGGGGCGAAGCGGGTTACGCGCCCAGCCATTCCGTGAAGGCTGCCTTCGCCCGGTCGGTATAGGCCTTGTAGCGGTCCTTGCGCCCGCGCCGGCCGCCCCTGGCGTCGATGGGCGGGAAGAGGCCGAAGTTCACGTTCATCGGCTGGAAGCTCTTCGCCTCGGCGCCGCCGGTGATGTGCGTGACCAGCGCGCCCATCGCCGTCTCGGGCGGCGGCGGCGGCAGGTCGCGCCCGAGGATCTCGGCCGCAGCCATCCGCCCGGCCAGAAGCCCCATGGCCGCGCTTTCGACATATCCTTCCACGCCCGTGACTTGCCCGGCGAAGCGGATGTTCGGTCTGAGCTTCAGCCGCATCCGGTCGTCGAGCAGGGTGGGAGAGTTCAGGAAGGTGTTGCGGTGGATGCCGCCCAGCCGGGCGAAGCTCGCATTCTCGAGCCCCGGAATCATCTTGAAAACAGCGGTTTGCGCACCGTATTTCATCTTCGTCTGGAAGCCCACGATATTGTAGAGCGTGCCCAGCTTGTTGTCCCGCCGCAGCTGGACCACGGCATGGGCCTTCTCCTCGGGCCGGTGGCTGTTTGTCAGGCCCACAGGCTTCATCGGCCCGTGGCGCAGGGTCTCGCGCCCGCGCTCGGCCATCACCTCGATGGGCAGGCAACCGTCGAAATAGCCTGCCGTTTCACCCTCGTGGAACTCGGTCTTTTCTGCCGCGAGCAGCGCGTCGATGAAGGCCTCGTATTGCTCCCGGTTCATCGGACAGTTGATGTAGGCGGTGCGCTCGTCCTCGGTTTCGCCCTTGTCGTAGCGCGACTGCCGCCAGGCCACTTCCATGTCGATGGTCTCGGCATAGACGATGGGGGCGATGGCATCGAAGAAGGCCAGCGCCTCGGCGCCGGTGAGCGCCCGCAGGCTTTCGGCCAGCGCGGACGAGGTGAGCGGCCCCGTGGCCACGATCCAGTTGCCGCTCGAAGGAAGATCGGCAACCTCTTCTTCCACAACGGAAATCAGCGGATGGGCCCGCAGCCGCCCCGTCACGCTCTCCGCAAAGGGATCGCGGTCCACGGCGAGCGCGCCGCCCGCCGGCAGCCGGTGGGCGGCCGCCATCTCCATGATGAGCCCGCGCGCGGCGCGCATCTCCCAGTGGAGCAGGCCCACGGCATTGCGCTCGTCATCGTCCGAGCGGAACGAGTTCGAGCAGACCATCTCGGCGAACTGGCCGGTGCGGTGGGCGAAGGTGCCCACCTTCGGCCGCATCTCGTGCAGCACGACGGGCACGCCCATTTCGGCGGCCTGCCATGCGGCCTCGGAGCCGGCCATGCCGGCTCCCACGATATGCAGGCTCTCTGCCATGGATCAGGCCTCGTCGCCGCCGGTCTCGCCCGGCTCCGCATCCTCGACCCCCTCGGCCGTGTCGCCCGCATCCGCGATCCGCGCCACCGAGACGACCTCCTCGCTGGCCCCGGTGTCGAAGACGCGCACGCCGCCGGCCGAGCGCGAGCGGAAGCTGATCTGCTCGACCGGCACCCGGATCGACTGGCCGCCCGAAGTGGCCAGCATCACCTGATCGCTCATCTCGACCGGGAAGGAGGCCACGAGCTGGCCGCCGCGCATCGACTTCTCGAAGGCGGTGACGCCCTGGCCGCCGCGGCCGCGGACCGGATAATCGTGGCTGGACGAGATCTTGCCCAAGCCCCGCGCGGTGATGGTGAGGATCAGATCCTCGGCCGCCGACATCTCGGCATAGCGGGTGGGCGAGAGCTGGCCCGCCTCGACCGCATCTTCCTCCTCGTCGGCCTCGGCCTCCTCGGTCACGCCCGCCATCAGACGGCGCTGCTTGAGATAGGCCGCGCGTTCCGCCGGATCGGCCTCGAAATGCCGGATGACCGACATGGAGACGACCCGGTCGCCGGAGGCGAGGCGGATGCCGCGCACGCCGGTCGAGTCGCGGCCCGAGAAGACCCGCACGTCGGTGGTGGAGAAGCGGATCGCCCGGCCGAGGGCCGTGACCATCATCACATCGTCCTGCTCGTCGCAGATCGAGACATTCACGAGGCTGACGCCCTCGGGCAGCTTCATCGCGATCTTGCCGTTCCGCTTCACGTTGGTGAAGTCCGACAGCCGGTTGCGGCGCACGTCGCCCTCGGAGGTGGCAAAGACCACCTGCAGGCGATCCCATTCCTCCTCGGGCTCGTCGATCTTCATCAGCGCGGCGATGCTGATGCCGGTCGCGATGGGCAGGATGTTGACGATGGCCTTGCCCTTCGCCGTCCGCCCGCCGAGCGGCAACCGCCAGCACTTGAGGTCGTAGACCATGCCGTCGGTGGTGAAGAACAGAAGCTGCGTGTGGGTGTTGGCGACGAAGAGCGTCGTCACCACGTCGTCTTCCTTGGTCGCCATCGAGGCGAGCCCCTTGCCGCCGCGGCGCTGGCTGCGGAATTCGGCGAGCGGGGTGCGCTTGATGTAGCCGCCCGAGGTGATGGTCACCACCATGTCCTCGCGCTCGATCAGATCCTCGTCCTCGAGGTCGCCCGCCCATTCCGAGATCTCGGTGCGGCGCGGCACGGCGAACAGGTCCTTCACCTCGCGCAGCTCGTCCGAGATGATCGCCATGATCCGCTCGCGCGAGCCGAGGATGTCGAGATAGTCGCGGATCTTCGCGGCGAGTTCGGCGAGTTCGTCGGTCACTTCCTTCACGCCCATCGCCGTCAGGCGCTGGAGGCGCAGGTCGAGGATCGCGCGGGCCTGGATCTCGGAGAGGTTGTAGGTGCCGTCCTCGTTGATCGTGTGCGACGGATCGTCGATCAGCCGGATATAGTCGGCAATGTCGGCCGCAGGCCAGCGCCGCGTCATCAGCCGCTCGCGCGCCTCGGCCGGATCGGCCGAGCTGCGTATCGTGGCCACCACCTCGTCCACGTTCGAGACCGCGACGGCGAGGCCGCAGAGGATGTGGCTGCGTTCGCGTGCCTTGCGCAGCTCATAGGCCGTGCGGCGCGCCACCACATCCTCGCGGAAAGTCAGGAAGTGGCTCAGGAAATCGCGCAGCGTGAGCTGCTCGGGCCGGCCGCCGTTCAGCGCCAGCATGTTGCAGCCGAAGGTGGTCTGCATCGGCGTGAAGCGCCAGAGCTGGTTCAGGACCACCTCGGGCGTGGCGTCGCGCTTGAGTTCGATGACCACGCGGACACCGACCCGGTCGGATTCGTCCTGCACATGGGCGATGCCCTCGATCTTCTTCTCGCGGACCATGTCCGCGATCTTCTCGATCATCGTGGCCTTGTTGACCTGATAGGGGATCTCGTCGAGCACGATCGCATAGCGATCCTTGCGGATCTCCTCGACCCGGGCCTTCGCCCGCATGATGACCGAGCCGCGCCCCTCGAGATAGGCCTTGCGGGCGCCGGAGCGGCCGAGGATCACGCCGCCCGTCGGAAAGTCGGGGCCGGGGATGATCTCCATCAGCCGCTCGGTCGAGATGTCGGGGTTCTCGATCATGGCGAGCGTGGCATCCACCACTTCGCCGAGGTTGTGCGGCGGGATGTTGGTGGCCATGCCGACGGCGATGCCGCCCGCGCCATTGACCAGCATGTTCGGGAAGCGCGCGGGCAGGACGGTGGGTTCGCGGTCCTTGCCGTCGTAATTGTCCTGGAAGTCGACCGTATCCTTGTCGATATCGGCCAGCAGGAAGGCCGCGGGCTTGTCCATCCGCACTTCGGTGTAGCGCATGGCCGCGGCATTGTCGCCGTCCATCGAGCCGAAGTTGCCCTGACCGTCCAGAAGCTTCAGCCCCATCGAGAAGGGCTGCGCCATCCGCACCAGCGCGTCATAGATCGCGCCGTCTCCGTGGGGGTGGTATTTCCCCATCGTGTCGCCCACCGGGCGCGCCGACTTGCGGTAGGGCTTGTCGTGCGTGTTCCCCGTCTCGTGCATCGCATAGAGGATGCGGCGGTGCACCGGCTTCAGCCCGTCGCGCAGATCGGGGATCGCGCGGCTGACGATGACGCTCATCGCATAATCGAGATAGGCGGTCTTCATCTCCTCGGCGATGGAGACCTGCGGCAGTCCGCTCAGCGGTCTGCCCATTTCTTCATCATCGCCGGGCTCTTCGGGACGGTCGGTCAAGGGGAGGCTCTCTTTCGCGGCAAACCATATCTCGTTGGCCGGGACTATAGACCATCCCGGATATGGGGTGCAATGCCGCGGGGCGCCGGGCCGCGGCCCCGCTGCGAGCAGCCGGTGGGTCCGAGTGACAACATACCGTTATCATTGAAAAATCGCCAGACTGCGGCATCCTTTTAACAGGATGCACTCATCGGAGGGTCACGATGCGCGAGACGGAACTGATGCTGGCGGGCTACGGGCTGACCACGGCCGAGATCTTCTACCGGATGCCCGACCATCGGAATGTGCTCAACACCTTCGTCTGGCAAGAGTATGACCTCGCGCCGGACTATCCCGCGCTCTTCCGCTTCATCGAATTCTGGCAGGAGAAGATCGAGGGGCCGCTGCATTCCGTGCGGTTCACGCATCGCAAGCTGATCCACCCCGGCGAATGGCGCAATGTAGTGGGCGAGTTCCGGCTGAACTGAAGGGGCGCCCGGCCGGTAGCGCAGGGTCTCAGGGGGGCGACCGTCAGGCCACAGCCGGCCGCGCCCACCGGAGCCCGCCTGCGACCGGCAGTGAGCCGCCGGGAAGCCGCCTCTCAGCCGAAGCTGCGCGTGGGCCTGTCGAAGACCTTGCGCCCCATGATCGAGGCGGCGAGTTCGACCATCAGCCGCGCGGTGCGTCCGCGCTCGTCGAGGAACGGGTTCAGCTCCACCAGATCGAGCGAGGTCACGAGACCGCTCTCGTGCAGAAGCTCCATCACCAGATGCGCCTCGCGCACCGTGGCGCCGCCCGGAACGGTGGTGCCCACCGCGGGCGCATGGGCGGGATCGACGAAATCCACATCGAGCGAGACGTGCAGCATCCCGTTGGCCGCGCGCACCTTCTCGAGGAACTCGCGCATCGGCGCGCAGATGCCGAACTCGTCGATCACCCGCATGTCGATGATCGAGACATCGTGGAGGAGGAGCGCCGCATGTTCCTCGGGATCGACCGAGCGGATGCCGAAGAGGCAGATCCGCTCGGGCGGCAGCGGCGCGGGGAAGGGCGGGAAGCCGTCGAACCCGTCGCGCCCGGCGGCATAGGCCACGGGCACGCCGTGGAGATTGCCGGAGGTGGTGGTCTGGAGCGTGTGGAAGTCGGAATGGGCGTCGAGCCAGAGGAGGAACAGCGGCCGCCCCACCGCCGCCGCATGGGCCGCGGCCCCGGCCACGGTGCCGAGGGCAAGCGAATGATCCCCGCCCATCACGATGGGAAAGCCGTCGCCCAAGGCCTCTTCGACGGCGGTCTTCAGCGCCGCGGTCCAGCCGATCGTCTCGGGCAGGTCGTGAACCGGACCCTCCGGCGGCGTCATCTCGGGCAGGGGCCCGAGGGCCACGTCGCCGCGATCCTCGACCGCGTGACCGAGATCGGCGAGCGCGCGGCCGAGGCCCGCCACGCGATAGGCCGCAGGCCCCATCAGGCAGCCCGGGCGGCGCTGGCCGCTGTCGATCGGCGCGCCGATCAGGATGCAGGTCTTGCGCATGGAAACCCTCCGTATCTGTGGCAGCGCATCATGGCGGCAGCCTGACGCGAGTGACCAGCCCCGCCGAGCCTTCCGGCCGGTCTTCCGCAGGGGCCGCGGCAGCGCAGGCCCAGGACGCTGCCGGGCGAGGGCTCCCGGCTTCCGGAAAGCCGCCTTCGCGCCTGTTCCTGCAAAAGCGCGACAGGCCAACCGATCGCTGCATGCGGCGGTTCCTGTCCCGCAAGCTCCCGGAGGCCTCGAACCCGACCCCTGGAGGCACGTGAAAGGTCTTCGCTGCGCTCCGTCCCGCTTGCAGCGCGCTCTTCTCCTGGCAGGGCGCCACGGCGACCTTTGGCGGCGGCGTCCGGCCTGTCGCCGTCCGACGGCATGTCCTCGATCGGCGCAATCGACCGTCCGACCATCAAAATGACGGGAAGGCGACCGTCAGCCATTTAACCCGGCCGGGGATGCCGCTAAGGTTTGCGACGATTTCGGGAGGGCGGACCCTATGATTGTCGAACTCGGCCATTTCGCGCTGGTGCTGTCGCTGGCTGTGGCCCTTGTGCAGTCCGTGGTGCCGCTCGTCGGCGCGGATCGGCGCTGGTCTGGCTGGATGGCGGTGGCCGAACCCGCGGCGGTCACCCAGCTTCTGCTGATCGGCTTCTCCTTCGCCGCGCTGACCTGGGCCTTCGTGACCTCGGATTTCTCGGTGCGCCTCGTGGTGCTGAACTCGCACACGCTGAAGCCCATGCTCTACAAGATCAGCGGCGTCTGGGGGAACCACGAGGGCTCGCTGCTCCTGTGGGTGCTGATCCTCGCGCTGTTCGGAGCCTGCGCCGCGGTCTTCGGGCAGAACCTGCCGCCCACGCTCAAGGCGCGCGTGCTGGCGGTGCAGGGGATGATCGGCGCGGCCTTCCTGGCCTTTCTCCTCTTCACCTCGAACCCGTTCCTGCGCATGGGCGAGGTGCCCTTCGACGGCGAGGATCTGAACCCGCTCCTGCAGGATCCGGGCCTCGCCTTCCACCCGCCCTTCCTTTACCTCGGCTATGTCGGCCTCTCGATGGCCTTCTCCTTCGCGGTGGCGGCCCTGATCGAGGGCCGCGTCGATGCCGCCTGGGGCCGCTGGGTCCGGCCCTGGACGCTCGCCGCCTGGGTGTTTCTCACCATCGGCATCGCGCTCGGCTCCTGGTGGGCCTATTACGAGCTCGGCTGGGGCGGCTTCTGGTTCTGGGACCCGGTCGAGAACGCCTCCTTCATGCCCTGGCTGATCGCGGCGGCGCTGCTCCACTCTGCCATCGTGGTCGAGAAGCGCGAAGCGCTGAAGAGCTGGACGATCCTGCTGGCCATCCTCGCCTTCGGCTTCTCGCTCATTGGCACCTTCATCGTGCGCTCGGGCGTCATCACCTCCGTCCATGCCTTCGCCAACGATCCCGAGCGCGGGATCTTCATCCTGATGATCCTCGCGGTCTTCATGGGCGGGGCGCTCACGCTCTTCGCCGCGCGGGCGAGCGCCATGGAGGCCAAGGGGGTCTTCGGCATCGTCAGCCGCGAGTCGGGCCTCGTGCTGAACAACGTGCTGCTGACGGTGGCCTGTTTCGTGGTCTTCATCGGCACGATCTGGCCGCTCCTGGCCGAACTCCTCTGGGGCCGCAAGCTGTCGGTGGGTGCTCCGTTCTTCAACGCGGCCTTCACCCCCTTCATGGTGGTGATCGCCCTCGTCCTGCCTCTGGGCGCCGTCCTGCCCTGGAAGCGGGCCGAGCTCGGCCGCGGGATGCGGCCGCTCTGGGGGGCGCTCGCGCTCTCGGCGGCCCTGGGTGCGCTGGTCTTCGCGCTGCAGACGGGCCGGTCGGCGCTCGGGCCCGTCGGCCTCGCGCTCGGCGCCTGGCTCGTCTTCGGCACGCTCCTCGACCTCTGGGGCCGCACCGGGCGCGGCGCGCTCGGCGGGCGGCTCGCGCGCCTCCGGCGACTGCCGCGCGCGGACTGGGGCAAGGCCACTGCCCATGCGGGCCTCGGCGTCACGATCTTCGCCGTGGCGGCCATCACCGCCTGGCAGGTCGAGTCGATCCGCGTGATGAAGCCGGGCGAGACCTTCGCCCTCGGCCGCTACGACGTCCTGCTCGAGGGCGTGCGCGAGATCGAGGGGCCGAACTACCGCTCGACCGTGGCCGACTTCCGCGTGACCCGCGACGGGGCCGAAGTGGCGACACTCCATCCCGAGAAGCGCGTCTATCCGGTGGCCGCCATGCCCACGACGGAAGCCGCCATCGACTACGGCTTCACCCGCGACCTCTACCTCGTGATCGGCGACCCGCAGGAGGGCGGCGGCTATGCGGTGCGCAGCTACATCAAGCCCTTCGCCAACTGGATCTGGGGCGGCGCGCTGCTGATGGCGCTCGGCGGGCTGCTGAGCCTCTCGGACCGCCGCTACCGCATCGCCGCCGGGGCGCGCCGGATGCCGGCCGCGGTGGCTGCAGAATGAGGCTCGCGGCGCTTCTCCTCGCGGCCCTTCTGGCCACGCCCGCCTTTGCGGTGCAGCCCGACGAGATCCTGCCCGATCCGGCGCTCGAGGCGCGGGCGCGGGACATCTCGCAGGGGCTGCGCTGCCTCGTCTGCAGGAACGAGAACATCGACGATTCGAACGCCCAGCTCGCCCGCGATCTGCGGCTTCTCGTGCGCGAGCGGCTGGCGGCGGGCGACAGCGATGCCGAGGTGGTCGAGTTCGTGGTGGACCGCTACGGCGAATATGTGCTGCTGAACCCGACCACGGGCGGGGCGAACCTGATCCTCTGGATCGCGGGTCCGGCCATGCTCGCGGGCGGGCTCGGGCTTGCGGCGCTCTATCTCCGCCGCCGCCGCACCGCGCCCGATGCGGCCTCGGCGGCCCTTTCCGACGAAGAGCAGGCGCGGCTCGCGGAAATCCTGAAGGACTGACGCGCCGTTCCGCTTTCGCGGCCCTCCCGCCCGGCTATTCTGGGGCAAAGGGAGGGACAGAATGGACTATCGCACGATCAGGGTCGAGCAGCAGGGCGGTCTCTGCCGTGTCACGCTCGCGCGGCCCGAGGTGATGAACGCACTCTCGAGCCGGATGCGCGAGGAGCTTCTCCATGCGGTGACCGAGGCCGGCACGCGCGCGCGCGCTCGTGCTGACGGGCGAGGGGCGCGGCTTCTGCTCCGGGCAGGATCTGGGCGACGCGCGCGCTCTGGGCGTCCCGGATTTCGAGCGCATCCTGCGCGAGGAGTACGAGCCGCTCCTGCGGGCCATCGCCCATTGCCCGCTGCCGACGCTCGCGGCCGTGAACGGGGTCGCCGCCGGCGCCGGGGCCAATCTGGCGCTCGCCTGCGACGTGGTGATCGCGGCCGAAAGCGCGGGCTTCATCCAGGCTTTCACCCGGATCGGACTGATCCCCGACGCGGGCGGCACCTGGACGCTGCCGCGCCAGATCGGGCTCGCCCGGGCCATGGGGGCCACGCTCTTCGCCGACCGGATCTCCGCCGCCGACGCCGCCAGCTGGGGCATGATCTACGAGGCCGTGCCCGACGAGGCGTTCGAAACCCGCTGGCAGGCCCGCGCCGCCCATCTGGCAGAGGGCCCGACCGAGGCCTACCGCGGCCTGAAGCAGGCGCTGCGGGCCAGTTTCGACAACAGTTTCGAGGAGCAGCTGGCCCTCGAGGCGCGCCTGCAGGGGCAATGCGGCGCGTCCGCCGACTTTCTCGAAGGCGTCACGGCCTTCCTCGAAAAGCGCCCCGCCACCTTCTCGGGGCGCTGACGCAAAAGCCCGGCGCACTCCCGCGCCGGGCCTCGTTCCCACCGGCGCGCTTCAGATCCCGCGCGAGAGCGCCGCAACGCCGGTCCGCGCCATCTCGCGCAGGCCCAGCGGCCGCATGAGATCGGCCAGAGCGTCGATCTTCTCCGGCGTGCCGGTGATCTCGAACACGAAGCTCTCCAGCGTCGAATCGACCACCTTGGCGCGGAAGATCTCCGCCAGCCGCAGCGCCTCGATCCGCGCCTCGCCCTTGCCGGAGACCTTGAACAGCGCCAGTTCGCGCTGCACCGAGGGGCCTTCCACCGTCAGGTCGTGCACCTCATGCACCGGCACCAGACGCGCCAGCTGCGCCTTGATCTGCTCGATCACCGCGGGCGTGCCGCGGGTGACGATGGTGATGCGGCTGCGGTGGCCGGTATGGTCCACCTCGGCCACGGTCAGGCTGTCGATGTTGTAGCCGCGGCCCGAGAAGAGCCCGATCACCCGCGCGAGAACCCCGCTCTCGTTGTCCACCACGAGCGCCAGCGTATGCTGCTCGATGACGTCCGAATTGGGGTCGCGCAGATCGTAGGCCGAATGCTGGGTCGATCCCTGCTTGATGTTGAGCGGCGCCATGCGTCCGTCTCCCTGATCCTGTTTCATTCTGG